>JAFRST010000044.1 GCA_017427465.1 Clostridiales bacterium
AATTGTAGAAGAGAGGCAATACTTCGTTAGAGAGCTTTTTCGATGTGAGCTTAGTAAAGATAAATGCATCAACCAAGACCAGTAATATCGTCACGGCCGTTATCGGTATCGCAGGAACCCATGTGTGTCTGCAGAACCAGATGTTCGCTATGATCATGCCTATGATTTCGACAATTCCGATGCACCAGTATGCGATGTGATATTTCTTGTATATTGAAATCATTGTTTTGTTATTACCACCATTTACTTCAGACTACTATCCTATAATACTGTTGATTTTCTCGACAAAAGCATCTGCCTCTATCGTAGTAATTATAACAAGCAAGTTAAGAGATTTTGATAATATTGTAGCTTCACATAATGCACTTCAATACATATCAGACTTCTTGCTATTACAATCTTTGCATAGCATTTGACAATTCTCAAGTACCGTTTGACCGCCCTTACTCCACGGTTTAATATGATCCCCTGCCATTTCAGCATAAGCAAACACTCGTTTACAAAGAGCACAGGTACCGCCCTGCTTTGAGTACGCAGCTTGCTTATCGCGTTCAGTGAACGAACGCAAACTTAACAATTTAGCTGCAAACGGATCCTCATCCCGGCTTAAGAGATATTCATATATCCCCTTATTCTTTTGAACTTCCTCATCCTCGTGGAGACGTTTGACCTCAGCATCCATCTGCGTGGAATTGTACGATTTATCATGATACTTGTTATACAAATGGCACCAATCTAAGCCTTTCATGTCGCTATAGTACTTTGGGAATATCTTTTCAACCCAATGGATAACATCCTGAAAGTATTGCCATAATTCATCAGCATCCGCGTCTGACTTGTGTGCAGCCATATAATCAGTTATGCTGTTATAACCTTGGTGTTCACAAATGCCTTGTAATGCCTTTTCAAGAAGTTCCTGCCTGTTTGGATCTCCGTTAATGTATCTATCACTTAAGCCCTTAGCAGCACATGTGCGCTTAGAAAAATGCCTTTTTGCATCAGAAAGCCAGGCTCCGGTATAAACTGAATTTCTAAGCTCCTGAGGAGTAAGTTCTTCACCTGCTACGTTTACAACTTCAAACCACTCTAACTTTTCGGATTCAGTTCCAGAACATATATACACCATGAATTCGTAATTCATGAGCCTATCATATAAATCATCGGGGAGAGAGTCATTGTAATATGATTTGCCATTTAAAGAAATCTGTAGTTTGTGACTGAGGAACGACATAGCTGAAAGTGTTCTTTGTTGTCCATCGAGTATTTCGTATTTATCTTCTCCAGTCTTTACCCAATACATAGTATTAAGAGGAAATCCTTTGAGAATGGTATGAATGACAGCTTCCTGTTGCTTGAGATCATAAACAAATTCACGCTGGTACGGTGGTCTTATGGTTAATTTTCCGCCGTATGCGAAAACTCCATCTTCGCCATCATCCTCAAACCCGTCAAATATATCTTTCACCTTAATGTTATGTAGTTTGATATCCATTGCTTATTCTCCTCTTGATTAGAATCCGCTTGTATACGTACTTTCCGTTTATCAGTGGTGCACCACCTTTATCCGGAATTCCGTCAATGTGGTAAGGATTACCTTCTTTTGCAATATTTGCATCAGCACGACCAACTATTTCAAATTGATCAGGGTTGTATTTATCTAGAAACGTTATTGGAACGCCCATAACTCCATTACATCTTTCTCTTGATGAATAATCTCTTGTACTTGCGTTCTCCTCCAACAAGGGGTTGAGCGACACCGCTTCTTTCAATCCACAATCCAGCTGAGAAACCCTTTCCTTCGCTTTCAGTTGCTCCGACAATCTCGAATTGATCCGGGTTGAACTTGTCGAGGAAGGTGATAGGAACTCCGATGATTCCATTACAGCTTCCTCCTGATGATGATTCTGAAGTACGGCGTGATTCTCTGTCTGTCTGTCTGTCTGTCTGTAGCGATTGTGTCGCCTTCAACAGTGTATGTCAAGTCCTTATCATCATTGCCTTTTCGGAATTTTATAATATCGAATTGCTCGGGATTATACTTATCCAAAAAAGTAATCGGAACGCCAATATCTTCAAAGTAGTCACAAGGTATATCCGATGTCTTATCCACATTAATGGCATCATAGTTATCATATTTCGGATATTCATCTTCGTGTCCATAATATCTACGATATAAATCTAGTTCCTCATGTCGCATAGCGTAATCAATATTGGTAAACCACCTTACACCTTTGACTCTAATAAACTTGCGTCCATCATCGTCAACACCGCAGGTCGCAGCATTAAGAGGATAATCATCAGGAACATAGAACTTTCGATCTCCGCTATGTATACTCGCACCAAGCCAAAGTTTATTATCTTTGATTAAGGGAAATATTTCCTTATAAGTAATAGCATTTACATTACCAATGATCAGGAACTGTTTGTTATACTCGACAAGAGTTGCAACGAACTCCCTGAAAAGCGAAAACGGGGGATTTGTCACCACAATATCAGCTAGTTTCAGATACTCGAGACACTCATCAGAACGAAAGTCTCCATCGCCTGCCAGCTTTCCTACTCCGCGTTTTTTCGACTTAAGCAATTTGTCTATATCATCATCAGAAACACCTCTGCCATTGGACATAGGAACTTCAGTGATATCCATGACATATCCATTTCCTCTCTGTACTGGTTCGTCAAGGAGATCATATATCGTCATTTGTGCTCCAACAATGGGAGAGGTTCTGTATGATGTGCAAATAAGTCTTTTCAGACCAAGATAATTGAAATTCCGGAGAAAAAACTTGCAGAAATTTGATTCAAACGGATCATCGCAATTACAAAGGACAGTTTTATTTTTGAACTTGTCCTCGTAGTGATTCATCTCTAATTGTATATCTTCATATGCAGTATAAAACTCATCCTTTTTCGCTTTATTTGCAGCTTGTAAACCCGCATTCTTGGCCATTATCTTTCACCACCCTTTGTTTCATTCTCGTAATACTATGTGTTCAAGTATGATATTTTTCTTCTTATTTATAATTATAACAGTGAAATTACCAGCAAACTCTAAAAATCTAAAATCACATATATCATCAGCTGAAAAAACGCTGTTCTGTCCGTTTAATATCCCTAATTGCCCGTTTAGGGGACATGGTCTCAAAAAGGTATTGCAATCTGAATTTACCGCCCCTATAATCGAACTTAATCGAACATAAGTTCTCGTAACTTATCAGAAAGAGAGGTGAAGGACAGATGCTTATAGCGATCATAAAAACAATACATGATTCAGTTATCAGGATGTTATTAACGCTGCTGAGCTCTCCTGTCCTGCCCGATCTGATCAAACCCAGTGGCCCGGGATAGTCTCCTGAAGGTTACATAGGATCCACCACATCATAAACAGTTTTTCGCAAAAGCGGTCACGCTTGTGCGCTTGTATAAGTCGGCCATTTTTACGGGAAACACCAAAACTGCAAGAGAAAGAACTATACCAATCTTGCGGCGGGACTTCGTGCGGCTATACCCAGACTCTACCGCCCCACGAAGTGGATCTATGTATTAGCAAGCAACGTATTTTCGGGAACACGAAAATACAAAGCTTGTCAGGGAGCGACCCCTGAGACCCCGACGAACGCAAGATGCGTTCTATCATTCAACCCAAGGAGGTGATCAAAAACATGAGAATCAAACCGAACAGGAAGCGCACGATCGAGTTCAAAGTGATGCTGAGCCCGGAGGAAGCAGCGCTTCTGAAGAGCATTGCGGATAAGTCCGGACTGTCCAGATCGGAAGTTCTCCGGAGCTTGCTTACCAACAGACCCATCGCACAATACCGGGAAGGATCCGTAACTCCATCACACTTCGGGAAGACGATAAGAAAGGACGGTAGCTGAAAATGGCAGTAACTTCCGTATGGGCAGTCAAATCCAATATGGGTGCCACAATTGACTATATCGAGAATCCCGAGAAGACAACACAGCGTCCGGAACTTGATGCCGAAGCCTCTGCTGCCCGCCTGGCGATCAGCAATGTGATCGACTACGCGAGCGATGAGGATAAGACAGACCAGATGATGTTCGTCACAGGTGTTAACTGCGATCCCAATACCGCCTATCAGGAGTTTATGGAGGTAAAGGAGTACTGGCACAAGGAAGGTGGCCGTCTAGCTTATCACGGTTACCAGGCTTTCCTTGAAGGTCCCGGAGAGATCACAGCTGAAGAAGCTCACGAGATCGGCGTGGAACTTGCAAGAGAATTATGGGGCGACAGGTTCCAGGTAGTCGTTGCGACTCACCTTAATACAGGTCATTACCATAATCACTTTGTCCTGAATTCAGTATCTTTCAAGGACGGTTACAAATTTTATCGAATGAATTCCGATTACCGCCGCATGCAGGAAGCAAGTGACCGTTTGTGTCTGCAGCGCGGATTACATGTCATCAAAGACAAGTCTCCTGCAAGAGGCAAATCCTACGCCGAGTGGAAAGCGGAACGTGAAGGTAAATATACGGTTCGTGGCAGGATCCGCGAGGATATCGATTATGCCGTCGCACTTTCAAGAAGCTGGGACGATTTCGCTGATATCATGATCGGTCTCGGATATGAATTCAAGTATTTCGGAAAGGATGGTCAGGAGCTGGCCCATCCAGGGCTTAAACCACCCGGAGCTAAAGGATACTTCAGATACGAGGGGCTCGGTAAGAACTACGATCCGTGGAAGATCAAAGAAAGGATCATAAAGAACACTGTAGTGCCCGGATATCTTCCGATCCCCCGTTACGAACCGCAGGTCAAAGAGTGGGAGCCGTCCCTGAAACCAATGACAGGTCTTCCTAAGTTATACAGGCGTTATTGCTACAGACTGTATTGTTATGTCAGCAGATCCAACAGAAGACGTGAGTATATCCCAATGGCTATAAGAGAGGATATCGCAAAGCTGGACAGATATATAGAGCAGTTGGATTTCCTGTATCAGCATCAGGTCGAATCAAAGGATTCCATACCTCAGCTTCGTGCAAATTTAGTGTCGTATCTCGTGGAACTCCAGGAAGAGCGCAAAGAACTGTACCCGTTAAGGGACCAGGCTAAAAAGGAGAACGATCCGGTTCAAATTAAATACATTAAAAAGAGGATCGGAGATCTTTCAGAAAAGATCGCAAAAGTACGGCACCAGATCAAGCTATGTGACAGCTGCTTAACAGATTGTGACAGGATCGCAGAAAACGACAAGCTGCCTGATATGAATCCGAAGTTCATAAAGCAACAGAAGAGCCGTGGCGGCCGGGCAAGATAATAATAAGGAGTTATCGTAAGTATGAAAAAACAGTTTAAACCGCTTGTAGTGGACAATGTAAAAAACCTTGCCGATAAGGAATTCGAGACCATCGATCCCCTGATTGATCACTTTCTTCCGGGCAAAGGCTTATATCTTCTTTGCGGCAGCGCTAAAGTCGGTAAGTCATGGCTGGCACTTCAGATCGCTCTTTGTGTCAGTACAGGCATGAATCTCTGGACTTATGATACCAGGAAAAAAGAAGTGTTGTATCTTTGCCTTGAAGATGGCGAGCGCAGATTGCAGGACCGTCTATATAGCATAGCTAATGACTGCCCTAGGGAGTTTATGTATAGCACGGAAGCTGCTCCGATCGGTGGCGGTCTTGAAGAACAGCTTGAAGATGCACTGGAAGCTCATCCGAATATCGGGCTGTTCATTATAGACACACTTGCCGCCGTCCGTTGCGAACGGAACAAAGCAGATATTAATACAAAGGATCCTTATCAGGGAGATTACAACACTATAGCGCCTCTTCACAATTTCTGCGAAGAGCACAACGTCACGATCCTGCTCATCCATCACACGCGAAAGATGAGATCTGTTGATCCATTCGATGATATCCTGGGTACTAACGGTCTGTTCGGAGCGTCAGACGGAGCGTTCATCTTCCGCAAAGAATCAGATGATTCGGATGTTAAGATTCGCATTCGCAGCCGTGATATGGAAGAACGCGTCCTTACAGTCAGGTTTAACAGCACTCTCAGTCATTGGGAGCTCGTCAAGGAGAATACTCCGGTCGAAGATGCTTTCCAGACAGATGAAGATCTTAAGAAAGCTCTCGATTATCTTAAGGAACACGGATCCTTTGACGGTAAAGCTACTGAGTTCTGTGATCTGATAAAGGCCAGCAAAAAGCCTCAGTCGATCAGCGGAAAGATGTGGAACAGGCGCAGTGACCTGGCAAAACTGGGATTCAGTTTTGATCGTGACCACAAACGAGATGGGACTTATTTCACCTTTGCCAGAGTCGATCCACAGGCCAAAAAAGGATTTGATACAGAGCTTCTGGGATGTTATCCGTTCGATCTTGTAACTGATGATTACACCATAGAACTTCGCTGTTACGGTGGCAATAAAGTCGTCACATCGTCACAGTCGTCACAAACAGCATAAATTTTAGGAGGAATATAAACATGAAAAAGAACGACTTCAGCATTATCGTAGACCAGAACACAAGCGACACAACCAAGGAGAAAAGGGATACCGGGTATCTCTTTCAGCTGCTCATGAAGCAAAGAAACAGCGAAGAAAAAGCTTCGCGCATTGCTGAGCTAAAGGAAAAGAAGCTCCTCACAGTCGAGGAAGCAGCTGATCTTTTCGGGATCGGCAGGACTAAGATCCGCGAACTGTCTTCCGGTGATGACTGCCCGTTCGTCCTTTGGATCGGCGGTCACAGGAAGATCAAGCGTGAAGAGTTCGAGAAGTATATCATGGATCAGTTCTCAGTGTGAAATCCGGTAGCTTAAGAATCTGCCGCAAGTTGTGGCAGATTCTAAGCTCATCAAATAATTGTCGACTAATATTGCGGTTATGATTTATAATCTATATAGGAGGTAGCCCGAATGAACAGCAATGTACTGACATTAGACTATATAAAGCAGAAGATTGCACCTGTTGCAAGAAAGTACGGCGTAGATGAGATCTATGTCTTCGGTTCGTATGCCAGGGGTGAAGCAACTTCCAATAGTGATGTCGATCTGCTCGTTTTCGGCGGCAGTAACTTCAAGCTGGCTAATATCTTTGCACTTGCAGAAGAGATCAGACAGATTCTTGATAAGGATGTTGATATGTTTGAGATCAGCGAGATCAATGTCGGCAGCGACTTCTATGATCACGTAATGTCAGAGAGGGTCCTTGTAGCATGAAATATACTGATAACGACCGTCTTGCAAAGATCATAGCAAAAGCAAAAGAACTTACAGCCTACCTGTCGGAGAATAATGTGACCCGCGAAGAACTGATAAACACAGTCTCATTGCAATGGTTAGTTACTACTCCTCTATACAATATCGGTGAACACGTATATTACTTGTCAGACGAATTCAAAGAATCACATAAGGATATTCCGTGGGGAATGATCTCCGGTTTGAGACACCGCCTTGTTCATGATTATGAAGGAACGAATTGGAATATCATCTGTGATGTTGTTTTTGATGAGCTACCTGTTCTTATAGAGCAGCTGGAAAAACTGGTCTGATACCGAGATAATAATCCCCCAAGTTGAGGGACAATTTCAAACCAAGGGCTTATTAAAATCATCCGCAAGTTGTGGACGATTCTCTTGATGTGAATCTGTCCCCAGGTTGGGGACAGATGCTTCACACGCAAATTCCGCTAACACTCAAAGACATCATGGGGTTATAATGACCTCATAATGATCTTTGTAGTCACGGAGAAAGGAGTTATTAATGGCTACAGAGATAAGAAGAAAAGATGATAAGAACCGCGTACTGAAGAAGTATGAATCGGTAAGAAAAGGCGGCGGATACGAGTATAAGTATCCTATCGGTAACGGCAAGCGCAGATCGATCTACGCTGACACACTTGAGGAACTCCGCAAGCTTGAGAAAGAAATTCAGAAGGATGTTATTGACGGCATCAAACTCGACAATAACATGACCGTAAACGACGTTTACGACAAGTGGGTCAAGGTCAAGCGTGGTCTCAGGGAATCTACATTTCATAACTATAAATATATGTATGAGATGTTTGTAAAACCGGACTTCGGCCGCAGGAAGATCGCCGACATCAAAAGATCGGATGTAAGAGCATATTACAACCATCTCAATGAGGATAAGGGTCTTGCGCTTACCACGCTGGATAACATCCACACAGTTCTCCATCAGGTCTTCGAGCTTGCAGTTGAGGACGACTACATCCGCGCCAACCCTGCAGACAAAGCATTGCAAGAGTTGAAACGGTCATCCAAGAAAGGCAAAAAGTGCAAGGAAGATCCTGCAAGAGCTCTGACTGTTCCCGAGATGCATCTCTTTGAAGAGTTCATTAACACGGATCCGCGCTATGAGACCTGGCAGCCTATATACACGATCATGTTGTGGACAGGCATGCGTGTCGGAGAGTTCACGGGATTGCAGTGGGAAGATGTTGACTTTGAGAAGAATCTCATCCACGTGCAGCGCACATTGGTGTATTTTGATCAAGGCGGAACAAAGAGATGCTCCTACGCGATCAATGAAACCAAGACC
>JAFRST010000045.1 GCA_017427465.1 Clostridiales bacterium
ATCGAATGGCAACTTGAACAAACAATACCGCCTTATATTTTGTGAAAAAGAGCAACGAGTCTTGTATTCCTTGCATAGCGGTAAAATAAATCCATAGCAACGTGTAGCATCATCTGCGTAAGTCCGGTTGATGCACACGTTATTTTATTGATATGGAGGAATAACTATGAAACGTGTAGAATCAGCCTGTATTTGCCAGACATTGCATTTCCTGCTCAAAGAGGATGCTCCCCATGATTACGCTGTCCGATTGGTAAAGGAAGAGGTCGAGAAGTACAAGTCTTCTCTTGATAGGAATCATACTAAGTATAAAATCGTTAGCGAAGATACTCAGTCTGACGGATCTGTCATGATCAAGATCATCAAGCAGTACAACTATAGCGCTGTCGGCGATTATCTTGATTAGGAAAAGATTTTCTTATGCATTTTTCGAAAAAATGATATACTTACCTCCGTAATGAGTAGCAATTGAAGCGTAAGTCCGATTACGGACTTGCGTTTTTTGTTGCTCTTTTATATTTGAAACGGAGATGAATAATAGTGAACGAATTAGATCTTGGTAAGGAAAAGATAAACAGGCTTATAGCGAAGTTTTCCGTCCCCTGTGTTATCAGCATGGTTGTTGCATCACTTTATAACATAGTCGATCAGATATTCATAGGCTGGAGTGAAGCAGGTGCATTTGGAAATGCGGCGACCAATATCGTATATCCATTTACAGTCCTTGCTTTGGGCCTCGCCCTTCTAATTGGCGATGGTGCGGCGGCTGGTTTCAGTATTGCCTTGGGTATGGATAATAGAAAAAAGGCAAATAAGAATATCGGTAACGGTCTTGTTATGCTTATAGGGCTGGCGATTGTTCTGTGCATCGTAGGCTTTGCCTTTCGAGTACAGATATTAAAACTGTTCGGTGCAGACCCACAAGAGGAACTTTGCTACCGGTATGCTACAGAATACTTCCTGATAATATGCGGCGGCCTTCCCTTCTACATGATAGGTCAGGGCCTTAACGGCAGTATAAGAGCTGATGGCTCTCCGAAATACGCCATGGCATGTACCTTGGCAGGAGCCATAGCGAACCTCGTACTAGATCCCGTCTTCATATTTGTATTTGGTATGGGTGTACAAGGGGCAGCGATCGCAACCGTTATTGGTCAGATACTCACATTTGCCATGAGTGTCATTTATTTGTTCAGATCCAAACTGTTTAAGCTAGACCGTGATGCAGTCAGGATGGATCTTAAAACTATCGGCAACATCGTTACGGTAGGAATGGCGTCACTTATAGTTCAGCTCTCGATAGTGATCATTATCGCTGTAAACAATAACCTTCTCGGTAAATACGGCTATGAGACGATTGCAAGCACAGGAGATGCATTCGGTGCCGTTACGCCTCTTGCAGTAGTCGGTATCGTGATGAAAGTTTTCGGTATTGTTGTATCGATCGTTATCGGTATCAGTCTTGGCGGACAACCGATAATCGGATTTAATCTTGGCGCCGGTAATAATGCAAGAGTGAAAGAGACGATCATAACGATTACCAAGCTCGTTCTTGCAGTAGGTCTTGTGGCTTTCCTGATATTCGAACTCTTCCCGGATGCAGTCATTTCTCTGTTCGGAAACCAAAATACGTCGGAGTATATGGAGTATGCGAGACTCTGCATCAGGATCTTCCTTAGTGGAATAATCCTCACGTGTTTCATCAAATCAGCTGCGATAATGCTTCAGTCGATGGGAAACAGCGTGAGATCAACGTTACTGGCACTCTTAAGGGATGTGATCATTTTTGTGCCGGCATCGATTATACTTGCCAGTGTCTCGCACAGCATCGTAACCATGCTCTGGGCAGCATTGATATCAGACGTGATATCAGCAGTTATCGGGTTCGTATTTCTTATGAAAACACTTAAGAGTGTTTGTGCAACAGAACCTGTCAAAAAGGCAAAAGGATTATCAGAAGGTGATATTGCCCTGTCAAATGAGTAGATTTAAGTGAGGTAAAAATGAATCAGTTAGAAATTGTTAAAAGTAAGATAGCAGCCTTATACAAGGTTCATCCGAACGTTCACGTAAATATCAAGTTGAAAGACCATAAAAAGGGAGAGATTACTAATCTTCCGGTAGTTATCAAAGCTTTATATGCTAACATGTTTGAAGTTGAGGATCGCAATGCGAAACCTCCCAAGACATATGTATATCAATATGTTGATGTAATAACAAAGGAGATCGAAATACTTGAGATAGCAAACAGCATTCCTCGCAACGAAGAAAGACCAAGCCGTGCCAGGCACGGTAATCATAGCATATAGTTATTTCGACACTGTTGTCGCAAAATAACCGACAAAGAGCAGGGTCTCGGAAAGTAATTCGATTGTTTTCTTTAATCACGGTCTCCAATTGGAAGATAATCAACTCGAGGCTGAACATTTTTATAAGCTGGACGGATTATCTTGCCCTTGCCGTTAAGTTCTTCGATTCTGTGGGCTGACCATCCGGCAATCCTTGCTATGGCAAAGAGCGGAGTGTAGAGCTCCATCGGAATACCGAGCATTGAATATACGAATCCGCTGTAGAAATCAATATTTGCCGATACTCCCTTGTAGATTTTACGCTCGGCAGCGATAAGATCAGCAGAAAGCTTTTCGACTCTCTCATAGAATTCGAATTCCTTAGTGCGGCCCTTCTCTGCTGAAAGTTCCTTAACGTAGTTCTTGAAAATCTGCGCCCTTGGATCTGAGATCGAATAGATTGCATGGCCCATGCCGTAGATAACGCCTGAATGGTCGAAAGCGTCCTTGTGCAGGATCCTCTCGAGATATGCGAGGATTTCATCGTTATCTTCCCAATCGGAGATGCTCTTCTCGAGTTCCTTGAACATCTTGACGACCATGATGTTCGCACCGCCGTGCTTAGGTCCCTTAAGAGAACTCAAAGCAGCAACAATGGCTGCATAAGTATCAGTTCCGGAACTTGTTACGACGTGGGTCGTAAATGTGGAATTGTTACCACCACCATGCTCAGCATGGAGCATGAGAGAAACGTCTAATATCTTTGCTTCAAGAGGAGTGAACTTGTTGTCAGGTCTTAACATGTAGAGAAAATTTTCTGCAGTGGATAAGTCCGGTCTTGGTCTGTGAACTACAAGTGAGTCACGGTCAAGATAGTATTTCATAGCATTGTAGCTATGTACCGCAAGGCTGGGGAAGATGGAGATCAATTCCAGAGACTGTCTTAAAACATTGGGAATCGATGTGTCAGCTGCCTGCGTATCGTAAGCATAGAGGTTAAGAACACCTCTCTGAATGTTGTTCATCAGATCTGATGAAGGCTTCTGCATGATTACGTCCCTGAAGAAGTTTTTTGGCATCTTGGAGCGTGATTCTGCAAGAAGTGCACGGAAATTTCTTAATTCCTCCTCGTTAGGGAGTTTTCCGAACAGCAGAAGATAAGTGGTCTCTTCAAAACCGCAGTGCATCTCTTCGGGCTGTCCCTTAATTATATCTTTTACGTTGATTCCGCGATAAAACAGTTCGCCGGGTGCAGGAACAGTCTTGCCATCAACGGTTTTAGTAGCGTTGACTTCAGATATTCTGGTAAGTCCTGTAAGAACTCCTTTGCCGTTAATGTCTCTCAGGCCTCGCTTGACATCGTAAGTGGTGTAGAGCTCAGGATCTATGACATTGTCCTGACAAATCTGCGCAAGACGTTGGATTTCAGGTGTGATCTTTGAATAGTTATTAATTGCCATAAGCCATCCCCTTTCTGTAACTTAAGGCTATGCTACAAATGATGAACATAATACTTATTATTTTAAAGATATAAGAAGCACAAATCAATTTGGACAAGATTCTGCCACTCTCTATATGCGTATACGAATTTTGATTTTCATAAGATAATCAATTATCTCGACGAAGAGCAAGCTCTCGGGAAGCTGTTTCCGGGACCTGTTTTTGACTGCGATGATATAATTATTTCAAATAAGATCAGAAGCTAGAGAAAAGGTTTGAGGTCATTCAGTCAGAACTCAAAACAGGATTAATGATATGGAAAAGCATTTCAATAAGTTTTCAGTCCCGTTAGGATTACTCGATTATGTTAATCCTATCTTCTATACGATCACGATAGTAACGATCATAAGAAATACTTATGGTGCTGTGGGTGTCCCGTATAACATCATAATGGTGATCGGTGCCGTGATATCTATCCTGTTCGGTTTTGTTATCCCTACGGGCAAGGTAATTGTCGGACTTGGAATTATCGAGTTCAAGATGCCGGTCAGTCTTGTGTTCGCAGTGAACAGCGGAATACTTCTGTCTGGTCTCATGGTATGCAAATACATGATGAACATGCATGTCTTTGTTCTGGCGATAATGGCGGCGATCATAGTGCTGCTTTTGTTCCTTTTGTATCGCAAGACAAAGAAGATGAATACGATTGCTGTACTTACGGGGGCAGTCGGATATCTGATGCTGTACGTATCATTGATAACTCTCTCAGTTAAAACCGGGATCTTAATACCGATCATCATGTATGCAATAGCAATTTTGCTATTTGTAATGCTCTGCGTAATCGGAATAAAAGCTGATCTCAAGAACCCGAAGGTACACTGGGTTATCGAGATTTCAAATGTTATATGTCAAATGATGGTTGCGGTCGCAACGGTTATATTGCTTTAGAGTGGTAAATAATATTATATTGTCGGAAATAAGAAACGGGTGCCCGGCGGACACCCATTTCTTAACTCATATTCAGTAGAACAGAATTACTTCTTGCTCTTCTTAGAAGGCTTTGTGTTAACCTTGTCCTTGAGAGCCTTACCAGCCTTGAACTTAGGAGCTGTGCAAGCTGCAATCTTTGTTGTAGCACCTGTCTGAGGGTTGCGTCCTGTTCTTGCAGCTCTCTTGGATGTTTCAAAAGAACCGAAGCCAATAAGCTGAACCTTTCCGCCGTTCTGAAGCTCATCACCGACTGTCTCGATGAAAGCCTTAACTGCAGCGTCCGCAGCTGTCTTGGAAATACCAGCCTTTAAAGCCATAGCTTCAACTAATTCTTGTCTATTCATAATAGAACCTCCATTAAAAAATGTTATTAATACACTGTCGGGCAGCCGTTAGAAGCCGACAACGTGGTTATTATATAAAACAAAGAACTATTAAAGAAGAGAAACTACCAAAAAAAGTTTACATATATTTAAAGTTGTATTGATTTATAGGAATAATAGTCGCCCCTATAATGAATATAAGAATAAAGCAAAGGGGGATCAGATTATGGCATTAGTAGACGCTTTGAAAGATAAGATATTGAAGCTGGGATCTAAGCAGAAGCTTGATGCCATCATCAAGTATTCCGGCAATCCCAATGAAGACATAAGAGTAACGGTAGCAATAGCCTTGGGCATGATAGCTACTTATAATTCAGGGATGGCTTTGATACCCTTGCTTCGAGACCAATCACCTATGGTAAGAGCGACAGCATGTGAATCTGCAGCTGCTATACATGCGAAAGTATGTGAGGAGTACGTAAAGAAACTGGCTTTTACAGAAACTGACACAAATGTTAAGCAAGTTGCCAAGAGAGCATATGACCAGCTCAAGGACAGAGTTGCATAAGGAACTGACATTCCTTCAGACATATTGCTCCTTTCTCCACGACAAAGCCCCTCACTCACCCCCAGGGGCTTTGTTATGTTAGGAACTTATTTCTTTCTCCATTGAGAATACCTGTTTCTCAGGATCTCCAGGTCAGCTTCAGGACTGGTATCGAAATGAATATGGACCTGTAAAAATGCCGCTCTGACTCGATTAACCGTTTCAATAGGCGGGAGTTTTCCGGGAATGTTTACATAAACAATGCCTTTGGTCCTGCATATGTATTCTTTAACGCAGATTACTTTGTCTGAGCAGCAAACATCAATAGCCAGACCGATATCCGGAACCAGAGCTGTTATAGGAATGCCAACAGGATCTTCCGAATCTGTAATAGTTCCTAATCCGTTCTTCCCGGCATAGTATATGACTGCCAGTTGAGGAAGCAGATACTCGAAATCCTTGGATATCTTCTTAATATGCAACCTTTGTTCGCGCAGGAGCTTTATTTCATTAGCTACGCAAAAAGGACACATACGGCCTTGGGCTCTGGAATAGACGACAGCTTGGTAGTCGTTACCGCATCTGCTACAGTGCCACCAGACCTTAGATCGGTTCATATAGGTGATTCTTTCCGGAGAAAGGGTCTTATTCTTATCGGACCACTCAGGAATAAGCTGAGGATGAGTTGTAGCCAGATCGTTGAAACCCTTCCAGACTCTTTGACCGGTACAATAAGGGCAGCCATGTCCTTCGGTGCGGTCGGCAATACGTGCTTTCCACTCATGTCCGTTCTCACAGACCCACATAACTTCTCTGTTAGACGAAGAAGATACCTCAGAAGGCTTCATTATGTTATCAGGTGACCATGTCTTAGCCACCTCCGGGAAGAGCGTCTCCAGATCGTTATAGCCTTTGAGTACGGCTCTGTGTTCACAATAAGGACAGCCGCTGCCCGCTAGCACCCTGTTTTTGACAGTAGCTTCCCAAGTATGACCTTTCTCGCAGATCCACAGAACCTTCTTATGTGAACCACAGGAAACATCAGAAGGAGAGAGTTCATTTTCAGGGGACCATTGTAAGGCAAGGTCCGGTCTTTCTTCGAACAGGGACTTTCGCCTCATAACGGAAGATCGTCGATGCACATGAAATAGACGCCGATCTTCTTGATCTGAGCATCAATGTCGTACCTGACCTTAGTTACCCGAAATAGATTTCGCCTAAATCGATTTAGGAGAACAGCAAGTGTTCCAGCCCATATCACAGTCATTATCTTAACCTCCATTATTCTTAAAGTAAGAATAAGAAAGGGACTGGAAAAATGCCAATGTGCGATTGAGACCTCGGATGTAAACGGGACTTAGTCTCACACATCCTTGCAAACCCTGTATAAAAGTGGTTATATCCTAATGAAAATACGCCGCGAGGCCTTTATTCTCACGGCGTATTGGAAAAATCGAAAATTGCAAATGTGCGATTTTATTAGGGTTTGGGAGGATTGGCACCCAATTGGCATCCTTTTGGCATCCTAAGCGGCATACCTCAAAATCGCAAACGCAATAAATAAAGGCGTTTCAGGACGTGAAATTAGTCCAAGGGACGCATGGTCGGGAACAACAGCACATCCCTTATGCTCGGGCTATCCGTAAGCAGCATTACGAGACGGTCAATACCATAACCGATGCCGCCCGTAGGGGGCATACCGAGCTCTAACGCGTTGAGGAAGTCCTCATCAGTATGGTCAGCTTCGTCATTGCCTGCTTCAGCTGTAGCGTCCTGAGCAGCGAATCTTGCGCGCTGGTCGATAGGGTCGTTGAGCTCTGAGTAAGCGTTGCACATTTCCCATGTGTTGATGAAGAGCTCGAATCTCTCGACCTTCTCGGGTTCGCCCTTCTTTTTCTTGGTAAGAGGGGAGATGGCGATAGGGTGGTCCATGATGAACGTCGGCTGGAGAAGGTTCTTCTCGCAGTATTCCTCGAAGAAGAGGTTTACGATATCACCCTTGGTGTGCCATGTCTCATACTCGATGTGGTGCTCGTCAGCAAGCTTTTTCGCTGCCTCGTCGCCGTCAACAGTATCGAAGTCAATACCGGCATACTTCTTGATCGCATCGTTCATTGTAAGTCTCTCGAAAGGCTTGCCGAAGTCGATCTCGAGGTCGCCGTACTTGATAAGAGTCGTGCCGCATACCTTCTCTGCTACATAGCGGAACATGGACTCTGTGAGTTCCATCATGCCGTTGTAGTCTGTGTATGCCTGGTAGAGCTCCATGAGTGTGAACTCGGGGTTATGGCGTGTGTCCATACCTTCGTTACGGAAAACTCTGCCGATCTCGAATACTCTCTCGAAGCCGCCTACGAGGAGTCTCTTCAAATAGAGCTCAAGTGAGATGCGGAGCTTCAAGTCGATATCAAGAGCGTTGAAGTGTGTTGTGAACGGTCTTGCAGCTGCACCTCCTGCGTTTGTTACGAGCAGGGGAGTCTCAACTTCCATGAAGTCCCTGTCAGCTAAGAAGTTACGGATCTCCTTGATGACCTTTGATCTCTTCTCGAAAGTCTCCTTTACCTGAGGGTTAACGATGAGGTCCAGATATCTTTGACGGTAACGGATCTCTGTATCCTTTAACCCCTGATACTTGTTCGGGAGAGGGTGGAGGCACTTGGCAAGGAGCTTATAAGACTTGGTGAGGATGGATACCTCGCCCTTCTCTGTCATGTAGACCTCGCCTTCAACACCGACTAGGTCGCCTATATCGAGGTTCTGCCATTCCTTGTACTCTTCCTCAGGGAGATTGTCGATCTTTGTGAAGATCTGGATCTTGCCCCTTCTGTCGTAGAGATCACAGAAAGATACCTTGCCCATGCCGCGCTTGCTCATGAGACGTCCTGCTACTCTTACGGTCTTGCCTGCGAAAGAATCGTAATCGCCGGTGATCTCTACTGAGTGGTTTGTGACGTCGTATGTAAGCTCTTCATAAGGATCCTTGCCTTCTGCCTGGAGGGCCTTAAGCTTCTCCATACGGAATCTGGTCTGTTCCTGGATCTCTTCTGCACTTAAAGGTTCTGTCTGAGGTACGAATTTCTTAGCCATAGTTACTCTCTGTTCTAGTTATAGTTTTCGAAAATCAGGTACAAGGATTACTTCTCGATCTTGATGATCTTGTACTTGATGATGCCGGAAGGTGTTGAGACGGAAACTGTCTTGCCCTTCTTCTGGTTGGAGATAGCTCTGCCTACAGGAGAGTTCTCGGAGATTCTCTTCTTCTTGAAGTCGATCTCGGACTCGCCGACCAGCTTGTACTTGTATTCCTGCTTTGTTGCAGTGTTCTGGAGGGTTACTGTGGAACCCAGGGATACCTTATCTGTGGAAAGGTTGGAATCGTCAACAACTTCAACAGCCTTGAGGATAGCTTCGAGCTCTTCGATACGTGACTCGTTCTCTGCCTGCTCGGCTCTTGCTTCATCGTACTCGGAGTTCTCCGAGAGGTCGCCCTGAGCCTTAGCGTCTTCGATTCTTCTGGCAATTTCGCTTCTCTTGCCTGTCTTACGCTCTGAAAGCTCGTTCTGTAATTCGTCAAAACCTTCCTTGGTAATTTGCTTCTTGATGATTTCGTCAGCCATTTTCTGTCTCCTTGTAATGTATAGATGTATATCAATATTTCAATTATCTAGCTGTTCTGTCGTTTTCCTTCTGGATAACGTCGTGTGCGCCGCCCTCGATAATGGATGTAGAAGAAACTACAACGAGGCGTGCCTTCTGCTGGAACTCTTCGATGGAGGAAGATCCGCAGGAGCACATTGTTGCCTTGACCTTCGCAAGGGAAGTGTCAACACCGTCCTTGAGGTTGCCTGCGTAAGGAACGTAAGAGTCAACGCCTTCCTCAAAGGCCATCTTGCCGCCCTTGCCGCCGTCGTCGTAACGCTGCCAGTTGCGTGCGCGGTTGGAGCCCTCACCCCAATATTCCTTAACGTAAGAGCCGCCTACCAGGAGCTTTCTCGTAGGGGATTCATCGAATCTAGCAAAATATCTGCCGAGCATGAGGAAGTCAGCGCCCATAGCGAGTGCCAATGCCATGTGATAGTCGTGAACGATACCGCCGTCAGAGCACAGAGGGATATAAACGCCTGTCTCCTTGAAGTACTTGTCACGAGCCTCGGCAACTGCGAGTACAGCGGAAGCCTGGCCGCAGCCGATACCCTTCTGCTCACGTGTGATGCAGATGGAGCCGCCGCCGATACCGATCTTGATGAAGTCTGCGCCGCAGTCAGCTAAGAACTTGAATCCCTCAGCGTCAACAACGTTGCCTGCACCTACGATAGCGTCAGGATAGTTTTCCTTGCACCACTTGAGTGCTCTTTCCTGCCATACGGAGAAACCGTCGGAGGAGTCGAGGCAGAGAACGTCAGCGCCTGCTTCGATGAGCGCGGGAACACGCTGCTCGTAGTCTCTTGTATTGATTCCGGCACCGACGATGAGCTTCTTCTCAGAGTCTAAGAGCTCATGAGGGTTAGCCTTGTGGAATTCGTAGTCCTTACGGAAAACGAGACCAACGAGTCTTCCCTCAGAATCTACGATAGGGAGCTGGTTGATCTTGTTGTCCCAGATGATGTCATTTGCTTCCTTAAGGGATGTGCCCTCAGGAGCAGTAACAAGCTTCTCGATAGGAGTCATGAACTCTTTTACCTTGGTATCGAGTGAGAGTCTGCTTACACGGTAATCACGTGTCGTAACGAGGCCTAAGAGCTTGCCCTCGGCCGTACCGTCTTCAGTAACGGCTGCAGTGCCGTGACCTGTTCTCTCGTGGAGTTCGATAACCTTCTCGAGTGTATCCTCGGGAGAGAGGTTGGAGTCGGACTCAACGATGCCGGCCTTGTACTTCTTGACGCGGCGGATCATGTCGCACTGTGACTCGATAGACTGTGACTGGAAGATAAATGACAGACCGCCGCATCTTGCGAGTGCGATCGCCATACCGTCGTCACTTACAGCCTGCATAACTGCAGATACCATAGGGATGTTGATCTTAAGGCGTGACTCTTCCTGGCCCTTCCTGTACTTCGCGACAGGCGCTGAGAGGTCCACCTGATCAGGTGTGTTCTTTTCTGTTGTGAGATTAGGTACCAAAAGGTACTCAGAGAATGTTCTTGATTCCTGTTCGAAAATCTGTGCCATCTACTCCTTAGTCCTCCTTATCATCTTCGGATTCAAGATCCGTATAATTAGCGTCAGTTTCTGCTGCCTCTGCGTACTCAGGTGCTGCCTGATTGAATTCCTCGAAAGAAGGATCTTCAACTACGGGAGCTGCAACAGGTTCATAAGCGGCGGGTTCCTCAATGGGCTCTTCTGCGGGCTCGGGCTCTGCAACGGGTGCCGGGACAGGTGCTGCTACAGGAGCGGGAACGGGCTTTTCTGCTACTTTTCTTGAAGGTGTGGCAGAAGCGTTCGGAGGAGCGATCACGTCAGCGGGAACTGCGTCGCTGTCATCAAATCTGGCACCGCACTTAAAGCAGAAAGCATTGGAGAGGTTATTCTCCGTTCCGCAAACGGCGCACTTTTTGAGACCCCTTTCGCGGAGGATCTTAATGTATAAGTCGTCTATCTCGATGTAGAGGTTGGAAATGGATTCGCATCTGGCATTGATGTCCTTCGTAACGTCAACGTTGACATCCTTGTACTGTCCATAGTACAAATGCCCGATCTCATCGTAATACTTACGGATGGTATTCTTCTTCTCATCGATCATTTTCTGGAAGTTGGAAATATTCTTTCCCTTAGCATCCTGGAATATAGGCATTGATAAGTTCCTCCTTAAAAGATTTAAAGAAGATTATACAACAAAAGGGGGCAGAATGTCATTATATATAATATTTTAGGATTTCTTGAGATTTGCGCCCGGTTTTCGCGCAGGTCATATGCGCGGGAGGGGGTCGGTCTAAGCAAGAGGCTTACGGATAAGAGTCGCTTTTTCGCGTTTTTATCCGTAGTGTTTATTGTCCCGCGGTGGAGATGACGGATAAAAACTGCCTTTTTCGCATTTTTATCCGTAGTGTTTTTGGTCTCGCGTAGGAGATGACGTACTAAAATGGCTTTTTTCGCGATTTAGTCCGTCGTTTTGGCGCCTTCGAAATGAAAAATACGGGTAAAACAGGCGTTTTTCACGATTTTACCCGTCTTACAGATGTCTTCACGAGGAAAAATACGGGTAAAACCAGCCATTTTCTCGTTTTTATCCGTTATGCATACTACCTGGCAGGAAATCCGACGTACTAAACAGCCGTTTTTCGTGATTTAGTACGTCGAGCACGCAGACATGAAAGAAAACCGACGGGTAAATCAACCATTTCACACGATTTTACCCGTCGAGCCGCGAAGCAGTCACAGGCCGAGCAGTGCCACCCCGCACCCCGAAAAAGCACCCACCCCGCACCCCACAAAAAAAAGACCGCCCCGTGATGGAGCGGCCTGTAAGTTTTTGAGAAATGCGGCTATCAGATCTTCTGGGCCTTGATCTTCCAGATGTCCTTCGCATACTCCTTGATCGTACGGTCGGAGGAGAACTTGCCGGAGTTGCAGATGTTGACCCAGCACTTTCTTGCCCACTCGAGGCTGTCCTGGTAGTCCTTGTAGAGGCGGTCTCTTTGCTTTCTGTAGTCGTCGAAGTCGCCCAATACGTAGTAAGGATCGCCGGGCTGCCAGTTGGAGCCGTAGATGAGGCCGTTGAAGAGGTCGTTGAACATGCCGGTGCCTTCGTCGTTGAATGAGCCATCGACAAGGCGGTCAAGGCACTTCTTGAGGCCGGGGATGTTCTCATACTGCCACTTCGGGTTGTAGTAAGCCTTGGTAGCGGCCATATCCTGTGAGCGGCAGCCGAAGATGTAGATGTTGTCGTCGCCTACGCACTCTGCGATCTCAACGTTAGCGCCGTCCAAAGTACCGAGGGTTACGGCACCGTTCATCATGAACTTCATGTTGCCTGTACCGGAAGCCTCGAGGCCTGCTGTGGAGATCTGCTCGGAAACGTCTGCTGCGGGGAACATCTTCTCGCCGACGGAGACGTTGTAGTTCTCGACGAAGACGACCTTGAGCCTGTTCTTCATGTCAGGATCGGAGTCGATGAGCTTGGCGATCTCGTTGATGAACTTGATGATTGCCTTAGCCCTGAAGTAGCCGGGAGCAGCCTTTGCAGCGAAAAGGATCGTTACCGGGGGCATGTCGAGCTTCGGATTTTCCTTGAGTCTGTCGTAAAGATTCAATGCATAGAGGGCGTTTAAGAGCTGTCTCTTGTATTCGTGGAGACGCTTGATCTGTACATCGAAGCAGGAGTTGGGGTTGAGCTTGATACCCTTTGTCTTTTCGAGGTATTCGGAAAGGTGCTTCTTGTTGGCCTTCTTGATGGCGATGAACTTCTTCATGACCTTGTCATCGTCCTTGTACTTCTCAAGGTCCTTGAGAAGATCGAGGTTTGTGACCCACTTGTCGTTGCCGAGAAGTGAAGTGATGAGGTCAGCGAGGTCAGGATCACAGGATCTGAGCCATCTTCTGGGTGTAACGCCGTTTGTCTTGTTGGAGAACTTCTCAGGGTAGATTGCGTACCAGTCCTTGAGTGTCTCGTTCTTAAGGATGTCCGTGTGGAGGGCGGCAACGCCGTTTACGGAGTGTGAGCCGTAGATTGCCATCCAAGCCATGTGGATCTTGCCGTCAGCAAGAGGGGACATGCGGTCGATGACCTCGGAGTAGAGGCCTGCCTCGTACATCTGGGCACGGAACTGGTTGTTGATGCCTTCGATGATCTCAAAGATACGGGGGAAGAGGAAACGGAAGATGGAGATATCCCACTTCTCTAATGCCTCTGCCATGATGGTGTGGTTGGTGTAAGCGAAAGTCTCCTTAACGATCTCCCATGCCTCTGTCCACTCGATGCCGTTCTCGTCAACGAGGAGTCTCATGAGCTCGGGGATAGCTACAACAGGGTGTGTGTCGTTGAGCTGGATCGTGTTGTACTTGGCAAAATCATGGAGATCGTCGCCGTGATACTTCTTGTATCTGTAGATGATGTCCTGCAGTGAAGCTGAGACGAAGAAGTACTGCTGTCTTACACGGAGGACCTTTCCGTCGTAGGAAGTGTCGTTAGGGTAGAGGACTCTCCAGATGTCCTGAACGCGGTTCCTCTCGATGACGGCATCATCGAACCTCTGTGAGTTAAAGAGGTTAAAGTTGAATTCCTGTGCGGGCTCAGCCTTCCAGAGTCTCAAGAGGTTAACGTTCTTTGTGCCGTAACCTGTGATGGGGAGGTCGCAGGGGACTGCCCAGACATCGATGTCTGAGTAGTGGACCTTAACCTTGCGGTCGTATCTGGGAAGGATGAAGGGGTAGCCGTGCTCCATCCAGGAGTCCGGATACTCGTTCTGGAAGCCGTTCTCGATAGCCTGTCTGAAGAGGCCGTAACGATAGAGGATTCCGTAGCCTGTAACAGGGAGGTTGAGCGTTGCGCATGAATCGAGGAAGCATGCTGCAAGGCGTCCTAAGCCGCCGTTACCCAAAGCGGGGTCTGTCTCCTGTTCAAGAATATCAGTAATATCAAGTCCGAAAGCAGCGAGAGCTTCCTTGGCCTGGTCGTAAATGCCCAAGTTTACGAGGTTGTTGAGCATTGAGCGGCCCTCGAGGAACTCTGCCGAGAAGTAGTGAGCCTGACGGCCCTGATTGTACTTGTGTCTTGTTGCCATCCAATTCTCGGAGATGATCTCAACGATGCTCTTCGAGAGCGCTGTCCAGTAATCGCGGGGTGTTGCCTGCTCAAGACTCATGCCCGTTTCAGCCCTTACGTGGGCCTGCATCATCTGTTCAAGCGCTTTAGCTGTAATTGTTGCCATTTTCTAAGCTTCAGTGCCCTTTTTACCCGTAAAGACACCTACTTACCTCCAAAATAATTCAAGTCTGATTTTAGCAATATTAATGAACGTTAGCAATTTTTTAAACCAAGTTCGATTTTTTAACCAAAACCAGTCCGAAAAGCCCTATTTTTAGGTGTTTTTTTGACAACGAAAATCACTCGAAAATGACAAAAATCACCGATTTTAACTGATTTTTTACACATCAGTCTCATTTTGACCGTTTGAGGTAATATTATGGCGGTTATTACTTATAATAATTGTAATTTTTCGCCTACTATATTAAACTTCAAATGTTATGAATATTGCACTTTATTATGTTTTCGCAGTCGTGGCAGGCGTACTTGCAGGTGTCCTGGTCACTTGGCTCTTCGGGAAGTTTCCCGATAAATGGCTCCAGGATTACGGGGTAACCCCGCAAGACCCTGATTACAGGCCCTCTAAGAGGATGAGACCTTTCCCGGAAGGTCTTATTGCAGTTGTTTTCTGCGTCGCATGCTACTGTGTAGCCATCTTCTTCTGCAGAAATGCCTATATCGAAGGCCACTTCAGGCCCATGCACCTCGCTGTGATCTTCCTCGTGATCCCTGTGCTGTTGCTCGTCATGATGGCAGATAAGCTCAACAGGATCATCCCGGACCAGTTCACCGCCTACATCGCGTTCTGCGGTGTTTTGTCCGTAGCTTCTGATTTCTTTGAAGGCTCCGTCTGGTTCTCCGACGGCGTTAAGTGGTATGTCCCGATCCTCAACAAGGTCATCGCGTCCCTCGTCGGAGGCGGTGTCATTTGGCTCATCGGCTTCCTGTCGATCACTTTCCTCGGCCGTGAAGGCATGGGAATGGGCGACATGTGGCTCTTGTTCGCGACAGGCCTCATCACAGGCTGCTACGGCCTTATCGTTCTTATCTACGTATCTATCTTCTCCGCTTTGATCTTTGCTATCCCGCTCCTCATCAGGAAGAGAAAGAGAATCGCCGCAGAGAAGAAGAGGATCGCAGAATCGCCGGATCCCCGCAAAGAAAAGCTCAAGATCCAGAGGGAGAAGGCCGCCATCCACTTCGCAGAAGACCCGGATTACATGGCTTTCGGTCCTTTCCTCGCATTGGGCTGCGCAGTGTTTGCCATCATGGAGCCCTTCTTCTTTGAGAAGATGCTCGATACCATGAATCTTCTCGGAGTGTATTTCTGATGGCTGTTTTGAAGGCAGTTAAAGACTTCTTCGTTCACTCATTCAAATATCCTAAGCCTTTTAACTGGGGATATCCCGTATTCTTCGGCTCTTGCGGCCTCGTTTTCACCGTACTGCTGTCCAAGCTCATGTTCACGGGCGCATTCACGTTCTCATCGACATCGCTTATCGGCTGTGCGGTCATCGTGATTCTGCTCGTAATGGCAGCCTTCCTGATCCCGTCAGTCCTGATCGCAGAGAAGGGCGGACTCGACGTCACCGGCCGCTATACCGGCATCGGAGCCCTGATCCTGTCATTCCTGTCCGGCGCGCCGCTCTACCTTATAAAGGCTGCATTACACAATCTGATGCTTGCCTTCTGGCTCAAGAACGGCGGCTCGGTAATCTTCCCGGCAATTTTCTACCACTTGGACGATGTCAACGGACTGACGCTGTTCCTCAGCATCCTTGTAGACACCATCATTCCTGCGTTCGGAGTCTCATTTTTCTTCCTGGGCACCGTCTGGCAGGGCTTCAGCGAGAAGAGAAAGCGCTGGGCATTTATCGTGATCCCGCTCCTCATCGCGCTCTATTCATTTGATTTCATGAACCTTCCCGCCATCCTCGTCATCGGATGGTGGCTCTGCATCGTCAGATCCAGGACCGAGAACATCTACGGACCTGTCCTGGCGCTCCTTGGCGCAAGGTTTACCGGCATCCTTATCGGCAGTGTCGTCATCGAGATCGACCTCACGACCGTAAGGACCTTCAGCGATATCCCGACGACGTTCTACTATTCGTCGATCCCGGCCATCGTCGTCGCGGTAATCCTCATGGCCTTCTTCAGAAAGACTCTCGGTGAGTTCCATAATGCTTACAGCAACGATGTTTATGGCGACTCCAGGCTTCCTGCCGAGAAAGACGGCGGCAAGGCCAACAAAATGTACAAGGGCTTTAATCTCATGCTCTTTTTGGGTATCGTTATCTGTGTGATTTTCTGGATCCTTCTTTTCAAAGGCGCCAGAATATAATTTTCGGGGAATATAAGAGGAATCAGGATATGAATGATTTGGAAAGATACAACAGAGACAAAGCATCGGTCATGTCGATGCTCAAGTTCATCCTCGCGGTCGGCATCACCGTCGGCCTGCTCTACGTCGGCAAGATCGTTGCGATAATACTGATACCGTTCCTTATCGGCTTCATACTCGCAAAGACTTCAGACATCATCGCCAAGCCTTTGTCGAAGCTCTTCGATAAGGATGCCAAGAAGATCCGTGCCGGCAGGCGCAAGTCCACGCACACCAAGACGGCCCTGGTCATATACGTTATCCTGAACATTGTCGTGTTCATAATAATCATATTGACCCTTATCGGACTCGTCTATCAGGCGAACAGTCTGCTCGTCACTTTGGCAGATGCCGCCAAGTCCTTTAAGCCCACCGAGCTGTTCTCCACGCACATTCTCGACCGTTTCAGCGAATCCAACGGTGGTTTCCTTACAGATGACATGATGGCATCGATCGAGAGCAGCATCGCCAACATGGGTCAGACTCTCGCGAAAAACATCCCTGCGTTCGTAAGCTCCGCCTTCTCCAAGATATGGAAAGTTGTAGGAAATCTCCCTTACGGCGTCTTCGTTGTAATCTGCGTTATCTTAAGCGGCTTCTACTTCATCAATGACGCTCCGGCGGTACTGAAATTCTATGTCAGGAACACGCCTAACAAGACATTCCGCACCAGGATCTTCACGCTCCTTAATGAACTCGCGATCATGGTCTTCCGCGTACTCGGAGGCTACCTTGCGCTGTTCATCATCACGGCATTTGAATCCCTCATCGTATTCTGGGTCGCAGGACTTCACGAATACGCCATCGTACTCAGTATCATTACGGCGCTCATTGACTTCCTGCCTATCTTAGGCATCAGCGTAACGATGATCCCCATGATCATCTACCAGATCTGCAACGGCAACTACGTCTCCGCAGGCGTCCTCCTCGCAGGTTTCATCGTCATGTCGATCATCCGCCGCTTCATCGAGCCCGCCATCCTCGGCAAGTCCCTCAAGATGCACCCTCTGATCACGCTCCTTGCGATGGCAGCCGGTGTCTATGTCTGGGGACCTGTCGGCTTCCTGTTAGGCCCTGTCCTTGCGATCATCATCATCCAGGTCATCAAGGTCTTCGAGATCGACAAGACTGTCGGCCGCTACTTATCTGGCATCCTTGACGGCTTCATGAACAGCAAAGACGGCAAGGGTAAGAAGCGTGGTAAGTCTTCTGGCAAGGACGAATCATCTGACGATGCCGAGCCAGAAGAGGTATCAGAAGAAGAGACCGCAGTTGAAGAGGCTGCTTCCGTAAAAACTTCAGAAGAGTAATTAAACCAATAAACCCAATCAATTAGCACCTGCAGGCTTCGCCGTCAATGGACGGTAAACCTTGCCTTTGGCACCATTGACCGCTCGCCTTTGCAGTTGCTTTATAGTGTTCAAGAGCCGGGATGCCCCGGCTCTCATCTGACGATGAATCCGCCGATTATTTGGTTCTGAATTATGCCCCCAAATATTGTGTCCCTGGACCATAATTCAGTGTCGGTTTTTTAGGGGTATTTCAGATACGATTGTCGTTTTTCTTCAGGGGTTTTGTCTGATCCTTGTATGCTATTGTCGCGTTTTAGCAAAACCTTGTATGAAATCTTGTAGGTAACCTTTGTCGGATTGTCGGTGCTGCCTTGCGGCATCGCTTGCGACAAAACCTGAAACCAAACCTGCAGAAATTCATACAAGGTCTCATACAAAAAATACAGAATCATACAAGGTTCAGACAAAAGCATACACAAGAACCGGCAAACACCTCTGAAAAGCCGACAAAAAACATACGTTGAATTAAGGTTTTGAAACACATATATCCGGCATGGTAATGCATGGAGGTGCCTTGCACCTCTTGAACACCAAACTGCACATTTGAGCGAGCAGTCAAGGGCGCCTGGAGGGCGAGTGAAACGTCCCTTGACGGCTGAGCGGCAAAGGTGCTACCAAAACAACAACGGCTGCTTATGGGGAGGCAGCCGTTTATAGTTTAAGTATTTATTATCGCTTACAGAACTACGTTTACATCACTGATATCAAGTCCTGCGAACGGACCGGGGATGATCGAAGTTCTCTTGGCGCCGAAGTAGTCGGTATCGAAGATGATGTCGTTGCCGTCTCTGTCTTCGAAGCGCTGCTGGGGCTCGAATGCCTTGCCGAGGACATCAGTGGTGACCAGGTCAGATGTGAACGAGCCGATTGCGTCTGCGAGGTTGGTGTCGAGGTAGACCTTTTCGCCTTCTTCGCGGACGTTTACGTAGACTTCAGTCTTCGAATCCATGAGGTAATTCTTCTCTTTGCAGAAGCGCTGTGCGCCACCGAGGTAAGCGTTGCCTTCGATCCAGACGGGAAGGTGGTCGAAGTGGGCTTTGGCGATCTTCATCATGTCGGGTGTGTCACTTTCCATGTCGAACTGCTTGATCCAGTCTTCGTAGAGGGGATAGTGGTCCCATACGTGGGTGCCAACGACGCGCTCTTCTTCCCAGATCTCGCCATCGTCGAAGCGGGAGATCAATGACTCCTTCGGGTGCTTCTGGAAGAAGATGTTGTTATAGAATCTGTCATCGCCGTGAAGGATCGTCATGAAGCCCATGACTTCTGTGCGGTGAGGGAAGTGGTAGGGCGTGTAGCGCCAATCGGTGCCTTCGCCGACGGATGTGAATGCGCCGCAGATGAGGTTGTGGACCATTGCGACACCCTGGGTAGCGATACGGAGAGTAGCGTCTGAGAGCAGGATATTATTGTCGATGAGAGTAGGGCCGTGGCCGACTTCTACGAAGATGTCCTCGCTGCCCATGCCTCCCTTGAGGGGCGCTGCGTATTCGGGACGCTGGTTGTCATGCAGGAGATTGCAGGTGATGCGGGTGCCCTGGGCTTCCCAGTCTGTCCAGATGCCCATGACGCAGTGGTGGATGTGGTTGCGCTGCATGAGGACGTCGATGGCTGCGTGGAGCTTGATGCCTGCGACTTCTGCGCCGCCTAATTCCATCATGTTGTTGATGTGATGGATGTGGTTGTCTTCGATAGTGGAGAAAACTGCGCCCATACGGCCGATGATGCCGCCCTGCTCGCAGTGGTGGATGTTGTTGCGGCGGATGATGTGGCTGCCGATGTTTTCCTTGAGCCAGCCGTGGTATTGGCCGCGGCAGACTGCGTCACGCTCCATCTGCGTAGGGCTCTTTAAGTGCTGATATGTGAAGTAGTGGTTGTTCTCGGGATCAAGATACTTGCCGAGGCCGATGCCGGAGCACTTGGAGAAATAGACTTCGCAGTCTTCAATGATCCAGCCCTTTGACCAGTGGGGACCGATCATGCCTTCCTGCCATGCGGCCGGAGGTGCCCAGTTGGTAGCGGCTTTGCAGATTTTGAAGCCGCGGACGGTGATGTAGTTGCGGCCAGTCTCAGCGGGGAAGAAGCACATTCTTCTGACGTTGATCTCGGTCATCTCGGAATTGGGGTCAAGGCCGCCGAAGTTGGCGTAGATGGCTGTCATTGTGCCTTCGTCTTCAGCGTACCACTTGTACTTGGATTCTTCGGGAACCCAGGAGCACTTGTATACCTGGGCCTTTATAACTTCCTCAATTGAAGCTGCCTCATAGAGTCTTCTGTCGTTGATGTAGACGCAGCCTACGTGCCTGTTCTTGCCTGCGAAATACCAGTCGCCGTAGCAGAAGGTCGTGTAGGGGTTATAGTCGCCGAAGATCTTGTTGTCGACACGGCAGACCCAGACATCACCGTCGTATGGCTTCCAGTTGTTGATCTGCTCCGCACCGGAGATGGTGGCGCCCAAAGGTTCGTCGCTGACATATGTGATGCGGGCGTCTTCGGTACCGCCGTTAGCGGGGGAGACGTATTCCCTATATACACCGGGTGCCACGTGGACCGTGTCGCCTGCTTTGGCGACCGCCGCAGCTTCGGAGATAGTACGGAAGGGGTTGGCCTCTGAGCCGTCGCATGTGCTGGTAAGGGCTTTGATGTTTACATAAATGTCCATGGCGGTACCTCTTTTCGCGTGTGATATTAAATTAAGAATATCACATCAAATATTGCCGAAATGTTTGAAGAATTTGTTAAGTGTTAAATTCGTTGTTGACATCATTTTCGGTCGATGCTATATTTACTACGACAGACGTACTACGACAGACATAACAACGCCAATCGTAGCAACGACAGTCGTAACAATTCCCGGAAGGAGATAGATTATGGCAGAGATAAGCAGCGATGTCATCAGAGGTTATAACGACATAATCATTTTGTACCTGCTTCTGTCCAAACCGTCCTATGGATATGAGATCTCAAAGGAGATCAAGACTTTGTCCGAAGGAAAGTACATCATCAAGGAGACAACGCTTTATTCCGCTTTCACGAGAATGGAGAAGAACGGATTTATCGAATCCTTTGTTGATGAGGATATGGCAGGCGGAAAGAAGAGGACCTACTACCGCATTACTGAGACCGGCAGGGAGCATTACCGTTCGAAGCGCGAAGAATGGACTCTTACTAAAGAAGTTATCGAAAAGTTTATTGCGGATGAGGGGGCACTTGTATGAACGCCATAAAGAATTACCTGGACAATATGTTCCGTAATCTTCCTAATACGGAAGAAGTCAGAAGAGCCAAATCAGAGCTTCTCGAAATGATGGAAGACAAATACGAGGAGCTGATAAAGGAAGGCAAGACCGAGAATGAGGCAGTAGGCATCGTAATCTCAGAGTTCGGCAATCTTGATGAGCTCGCTGAGACTTTGGGGATCACCGAAGCAGTCACGGAGAATCCTGACGAAGATAAGCCGATGCTCTCCATGGACAGAGTTAAGGATTACCTTACGATGAACAGCCAGCGTTCGATTCTGGCACCTTTGGGAATCGGACTTTGCATCTTTGCACCCGCATTCACGATCCTGGCAGACATGCTTCACTTAAATGTCGGTGCGATCGGTGTAAGCCTTATGTTCTTAGCTGTTGCAGCAGCAGTCATTTTGTTCATTATCTCGGCAAACAAGAAAAAAGAATATTCCGAAGTCAGAAAGAAGCAGTGCTCACTGAGTATCGAGTGTGCAGAGTATGTAAGATCCGAGCGCAGGAGCTTTAAATCAAGCTACGGCCTTATGTCTTCATTCGGTATCGGACTTTGCATCTTAAGCATCGTAAACCCGATGATCATCGGCAGCATCCCTTACATCCCGGACAGCTTCGGTGCAGTTTTGTTCTTCTTCTTCATCGCGATCGGCGTATTCCTTATCACATCTTCACACATAAAGATGGAGGGCTACGACAGACTCCTTGAACTCAATGAGTCAGGCAAGATGGCTGAGGAATTCGTACCGAAGTCAGACCGCAAGGTCAACAAGGCTCCCATCATCATCAGTGCTGTTGCAGTTGTTGTGATCGCACTGGTCATGTGCGGAATCGGTATCTTTAATACGATCGTAGACGGTGTATTAACGATCAGAGACAATTCTGAATCAGTTGCAACAACATATGAGATAGGAGAAGGTGACCAAATGAGTGATACTGTAAAATCAATGAAGTTCGAGCTGTCTGCATGCGAGGTCAACATCCGTACGGCAGAGGGCACAGGACTTATCAGTGTAGAGTATACGGGCAGCGACAAGCTTAAGCCGGCGATCACTTGCGATAACGGTAAGTTCGTTGCTACACAGAAGGGCTCGGGATTCAGCTTCGGCATTCACTCCACAACAGGCCCTAAGCTCGAGATCGTCATCGGCAAGGACGTAAACCTCGACAGCATCGAGATGGATATCGACGCAGGCAACATCAAGTTCAACGGTATCAGTGCAGAGTATGTCTATGGTGACATCGACGCCGGAAACATCGAGATCAGCAACTGCGATTTCAGAAAGGTCGAGTTCGATGTTGATGCAGGCAACTACGGCATCAATGATTCTACATTAAATAAAGTCTATATCAGCACGGATGCAGGCAATATCGAGATCAACAATACGGTAATGGAAGATGTTGAGATCGATGTCAACTTCGGTAATGTTGAGATCAAGGGCGTTGATAATCTTGCTGATTACGAGGTCAACTGTGAAGTCGATGCAGGGTCTTCGAGAGTCGGCTCGACGAAAGGAAGAGAGATCCATCAGAATGGCAACGGCGCAGGCACCATCACGGTCTCCGTCGATGCGGGAAATATCGAAGTTAATTAATCTTACCGGCGCGAAATAAGGGTATAGAATACAGATAAATATCTGTTTATTCGAAAAAGCGGCAAGGCAGATCTTAAAAGGAGGAAAAGAAATGATCGACAATAATGCAATTCCCGATCTCTGCCAAAAGGCGATCGATATGAGGTCCGGAAGTTATGCTCCTTATTCGGATTTTCTCGTAGGAAGCGCAGTGCTTACAGGTGACGGCAGCATTTACACAGGCTGCAACATCGAGAACAGCGCATTCGGCCCCTCCATATGTGCTGAAAGAACAGCCATCTTTAAGGCTGTGAGCGAAGGTCACAAAGATCTTGTTGCGATTGCGATCGCGGGCGGTAAGAGAGACGGAGATTTGCAGTATTGCGCTCCTTGCGGTGTATGCCGTCAGGTGATGAGAGAATTCTGCAATTCCTCCTTCAGGATCTACCTTGCCAAAAGCGCGCAGGACTATAAGGAATTCACCCTGGGAGAGCTCTTACCTGAGAGCTTCGGCCCGGAGAATCTGGAATAAGGATAAGGATAGGAAATTGCCATAAGCTGCCGGGCCCCCAAAGGTCCGGCGGCTTGGTGATTTAAGCCGCAAAATGGGGTTAAGAAAATGAAGATCAGGAACATCTATCTGAATAAAAAAGTGCCTGCAGTATCGATAACGATCGCGCTGCTGTGCATAATCATTACAATGATCTCACAGCTGATCCCTTCCACATATACCGCATTCAAATTAATGTATCCGGTGCAGTATCCGTGGCAGCTGATAACATACATATTCCTGCAGGGAGCCCCTCAGGAACTGTTGCCGGCAGATTTTCAGTATTCTGCAATGCAATTAACGATTGGACATCTGGGATATAATTTCCTGCTTATACTTCCTTTCGGGATACTTGTCGAAAAGGTGGTCGGCAGCAGGAGGTTCCTTATGCTGTTCGCCGCGTCGTGGGTGGCTGACGTCATTGCAACGCTCATCATGGGTTATATCTACACGAGAAACGGTGATATTTTCGGAGTGTCAGGCGCTTCGGGACTGGCATTCACATTCATGCCGGTCGGTGTCTATATCCTGTTCGTTATGGGCAGGAAATACGGATTTGGCAAGCTGCTTAAACAGATATCATTCTACGTTCTGATGTTGATCGCGATACCTACGGTAGCGATATCTTTTATACCCGATATTGCGGGTGTGACGGGGATCCCTTCCATGGTGATCCACCTGATAGCGCTGGTAATAGGAGTTGTTTTCGCTCTATTATTCAGGAAAACGATCGACGGTTCTTTTGTTACAAATACAGATGCACAGATTAAAGTTTACGAAACTGTGAAAACCTGTTAATAACCGCTTATTATGTCCCGGCAATCAGGGTGTTAAAATCTGACTAAAAGGATAAAGAAGGAACAAACAAGTGACTGCTTATTACGAGTTATTATTCGGTCTGTCAGTTCTTCTGACGTTGATATATGTCGCTATATGGCACAAGCATTTTGACGTGCACATCTCTTTGATCTTCACGATCATTCCGATTGCGAATCTCGGCTATGCGATGCTCGCACATTCGAGGAACCTTGAGGCTGCACTGACGGCCACCAAGGTTACATATATCGGAGGGTGCTTCTTAACGCTCTTCATCACGCAGAGCATCCTGAGCCTGTGCCACATCGAGCTGAAGCGGTGGATGAATGCGCTGCTCACAATAGTCTGCATAATAAGCTTCTCGTTTGTTCTTACGATCGGCAGTTCGCAGATATTTTATAAGACCGTAAGATTCGAGATCAACAAGGGTATGGGAATGCTCGTAAAGACATACGGCTTCGCGCACACCATCACATATGCGATCATCACCGTATACGTGATCTTAAGCACTGCCGCGATGATCTACGGTCTGGTCAAAAAGAAGGATGTATCGACAAATACGATCGTTCTTCTGATGTTCCCGATGTCGTTCTCGTTCTTAAGTTATTTCGCGGGAAAAGCGCTTCCTGCCGGTATCGACGCGATGCCGTTCTCTTATGTTTTCGCGCAAATAATGTATCTCATCATCGTGCACAGGCTGTGCCTTTACGAGATCACAGACCTGGGTGTTGATTCGCTTGTAAAAAAAGGCGACACGGGCTTCATGTCGTTTGACTTTGATGACAAGTATCTAGGATCCAACGAGAGTGCTCAGAATATCTTCCCGGTCTTGAAAGATATCAAGGTAGACACATATCCCGGCAAGAGCGAGGCTGTTAAGAACACGATTTTCAAGTGGCTCGACGAGTTTAAAAAGAGCGAGTCGAACGACCACTTCTACTATGAAAAAGATGACAAGATCTATCTTGTCACGATCCGTTATCTCTACGACGGCAAGCACAGAAGAGGCTACCAGTTCTTCATCACGGATGATACGGACTCGCGAAAATACATGAAGCTCCTCGCGAACTATAACGACCGGCTCTCGGATGAAGTTGCACAGAAGACAGAGAACATCGTAAAGATGCATAACAAGCTCATCCTCGGAATGGCAACTATGGTTGAAAGCCGCGACAACTCGACAGGCGGCCACATCAGACGTACGAGCGATGTCGTTAAGGTGCTTGTAGATGAGATCCGCAAGGATGAAGATTCCGCCGACGGCAGGAAGAATATCAGATTCCTCTTCGGCAAGGAGGGTCTCACGGAAGAGTTCTGCAAGAACATGATCCAGGCTGCGCCGATGCACGATCTCGGTAAGATCGCGGTCGATGATGCCGTGTTAAGAAAGCCCGGCAAGTTCACTCCCGAAGAATTTGCGGAGATGAAAAAGCACGCCGCAGAAGGTGCTCGTATAGTAGACCAGATCTTGGGCGGCACCGAGAATGAAGCGTTCCACAAGCTTGCCGTTAACGTAGCCCACTATCATCACGAGAGATGGGACGGCTCGGGTTACCCAGAAGGCCTTAAGGGTGAAGAGATCCCTATCGAAGCGCGCATCATGGCGATCGCCGATGTCTATGATGCGCTCGTTAGTAAGCGTGTATATAAGGACAAGTTCTCTTTCGGCGATGCTGACCGCATCATGATGGAGAGCATGGGAAAACATTTCGATAAAAGACTCGAACGTTATTATCTGTCTGCAAAACCCAGGCTGGAGGAGTATTATAGAAGCATGGGTGACTGACGTTACCCCTTAATCCCGATTAAGGAGATAACTCACATGATTAGCGATCGCAAATTCAGCCTTCTTTTCCCGAGGGGCAAAGAGGTTAACTATAAGAGTCTTGAGCCTTCCGCATTCCACGATCTGGGTCTTGATACGATCTGCAAGGAGATCACATCTGAGCCTAAGGAACAGGTTGTTATCGCCGATGTACTATCGCAGTTTTCTCCTGATCCCGAGGTCACGAATTACAGGCAGGATATTTTCGAGGACCTCAAAAACCTTCCTGACTTCAGCAAAAAGCTCCAGGAGCTCTTCGATAAGATCGACTTCAACAAGAACTTCGGTACCATCAGGAAGTCCAAGGATGAGATCGAGGGCTTGTGGTACCTCATGCACCGCTTAAACCAGTACCGCGATTACATCACATGCGTTGACGCGCTCAAGGATTGCCTGAGTGACGACAGGATAAAGTCTGCGGGCCTTAAGGGCTTCAAGGAATACGTTGACGAAGTCTATGCGGATGCGCATTTCCATGAGCTCAAAAAGGACCTCGAAAAGCTCTCAATGGAGACATCTGACATCCAGAGCGTTACGCTCGGCGTCAATCTCAACTCAAGGCTCGAAGCCATCAGCATGGGCCTCGTATCGGTCAACAGCAAGCCCTTCAAGAAGTCCAATATCGTAAGCAACCTCGCCGACAGTTTATCCGGCGGCGACAAGATAAACGAAGGCAACGAATGGAACGGCGACATGCATTACCGTCAGGTAGATGCGGCCAAGGATCACGGACTTATGAAGCAGTTCGAGAATGTCGCGAAGTTCCAGGCGGCAACAGCGAGCAGCAATTTCCTCATACGCAACCAGACGATCGCTTCTATCGCATCGGGCGACAGTGCTTCAAGCTCGACCTTCTACCTCGATAACATCTTAAACAGAATGCTCGACACGATGGTAAAGAATCTTAAGCGCACGCTCGATAAGTATGCGGATATGGCGATCTCGATCATAGCTGACATCATCCCTGAGTTCGTCTACTACATAAGGATCGCCGAGTTCATGAAAAAGCTCGAGGATAAGGGCTTTAAGCTCAGCAAGGCCAAGGCTATCGCTGCAGGCGATGTCACCATGAAGGCCAGAGGTTTTTATAACTTCAAGCTCGCGTTAAGCCTTACTGATCCCAAAGATCTCGTTGTTAACGATCTTGATTTTGATACAGAGCACCGCATCTACATCCTGACCGGTGCCAACAGAGGCGGTAAGACCACTTCCACACAGGGCATCGGACTCCTGTTCGCGCTTGCGCAGGGCGGCGCTTATGTGCCTGCGGATTCGTTTGAATTCGCGCCTGTGGACTGCATCTACACGCACTTCCCGGCAGACGAGGACAAGACGATGGACTTGGGCCGTCTGGGCGAAGAATGCGTCCGCTTCAAGGAGATATTCACATCTTCCACGAGCGATAGCCTGGTGCTCATGAACGAGACCTTCTCCACCACTTCATTCGAAGAGGGTTACTATATCGCGTGTGATTCGATCAAGGCGCTCCTTACCAAGAACGTCAGGACGATCTACAACACGCACATGCACAAGCTCGGAATCGACTGCGTGGAGATGTCTAAGGATACTGCTGCCAAGGCCGCGTCACTTATCGTTAAGAGTGAAGGCGGAACGCGCTCATTCAAGCTCGAAGTAGCTCCTCCGCAGGGCTCCTCATATGCTGCAGACATCGCCAAGAAGTACGGCGTCACTTATGAGATGCTGACAGGATCTTCGGACAAAGCATGAACATAATCGATATCAACAGCCCTGACGATACATCGATAACCGTCTATATAAATTCTTCAGAGCCGCAATTGCGCCATTACAGGGACCCCGACGGCGGTGTATTTATCGCTGAGAGCTGCAAGGTAATAGGAAGAGCATTGGACGGCGGGATGAAGCCGGAATCCGTGCAGGTCGATGAGCGTGTATTCGATAAAGATGAGGTTGCTTCTTTGCTGTCGCGCGTCGGTGATGTGCCGGTTTACCGCGCGCCTTCTGACGTGATGGAATCCATCACCGGATATCACTTAACGGGCGGAATACTCTGCTGCATGACAAGACCTGAGATGCCTTCCGCGGCTTCGGTTCTGGCGGGTACATCCGGTTCGCGTTCGCGCATCGCAGTTCTCGAGAATATCGTTAACCCCACCAACGTCGGCGCGGTATTCAGAAGCGCCGCGGCATTTAATATCGATGCCGTGTTATTGACCGGAGGCACGTGTGATCCTTTGGAGAGAAGAGCAATGAGAGTAGGCATGGGTACGATGTTCCAGCTGCCGTGGACATTCATTCCTAAAGAGGATGTCTGCGGGACTTTGAGGTCGCTCGGGTATAAGTCCGCGGCCATGTGTCTTGCGCCTGATTCGATAACACTTGATGATGCTTGCCTGAAGGACGAGGAACGCCTGGCTGTGCTCATCGGTAATGAAGGAAACGGGTTAACTTCCGAGACTTGTGAGGCTGCAGATTACAAGGTCATCATCCCGATGTCGCACGAAGTGGATTCACTGAATGCTGCTGCCGCTAGTGCCGTCGCTTTCTGGGAACTTGCCGGAAGGTAAAGATTTTCGCTTGATTTTACAAGTATTAGATGGTATATTTCCCGTGCGCAAAAACACGCGCCGACAGTTCGTTTGTGCCATCCTGTCGCAAAACAAAACCAGGACAATCATTTGAATCATAGACATAGTTGCACGGCTGATCGTGCATGTTTGATTGAATGTGACTCCTGTTTTGGAGTCATTTTTTATTTGGAGAAAGTCTATGAGTGAATCTAAAACAGTATCGAGATTATTTATGTGCATCGGCATCGTTTTCGTAACATGCCTTTTGCTCTCAAACCTTATCGCAGGCAAGATGTGGGCCGTCACGGAGAATATCACGCTTCCTGCCGCAGTTATCCTTTTCCCGCTGACATACATCATCGGAGATGTATTCACCGAGGTCTATGGATTTAAAAAGGCGAGGACGGTCATCTGGCTGGGCTTCGCGTGCAGTTTCTTCGCGGTATTGATCTACCTTATCACGATCGCTCTCCCGCACCCGGGTTACTGGGAAAACCAGGGAGCTTTTGAGACCGTAATGGGCACGACACCGAGAGTCGCTATAGCATCTTTTGCCGGCTACCTCTTCGGAGAGTTCTCCAACTCGATCCTTTTGTCCAGGCTCAAGGTCGCTACCAAGGGCAAGAGACTCTGGGTACGCACGATCCTCTCGACGGTAGTAGGCGAGGGCTTAGACTCAGTCATTTTCATCACTATCGCTTTCTGGGGCACGATGGATAATTCCATCGTCCTTCAGATGATCCTTTTCCAGTACCTGTTCAAGGTAGGATATGAAGTGATCTTTACACCTGTTACATACCTTGTCGTCAAGCTCGTCAAGAAGGCCGAAGGCATCGACGTCTACGACGAAGGCATCAAGTACAACATTTTGAAGGGGTGATAACATGCGCGAGAAAGAAGGACTCACAAAGCTCGGTTCTGCCGGCACTAAGTACAGCATGGATTACGATCCGTCAGTCTTGGAGACATTCGTTAACAAGCACCCTGACAACGACTATTTCGTTAAGTTCAACTGCCCGGAATTTACGAGCCTTTGCCCGATCACGGGCCAGCCGGACTTCGCTACGATCACGATATCTTACGTGCCGGGTGAGAGGATGGTCGAGAGCAAGTCTCTTAAATTGTATTTGTTCTCATTCCGTAATCACGGAGACTTCCACGAGGACTGCGTGAACATCATCATGAAGGATCTGATCAAGCTCATGGATCCCAAGTATATCGAAGTCTGGGGCAAGTTCACACCACGCGGAGGTATCTCCATCGACCCGTACTGCAACTACGGCAAGCCGGGCACGAAGTGGGAAAAGGTCGCCGAGGACAGACTGTTTAATCACGACATGTATCCGGAGAAAGTTGACAACCGGTAAAGTTAGTCTAAAAAACTTCACAAAGGAAGCCCAAAGAATCCGCAATAAATGGGCAGATATTTTCGCGCACGCACGCGAATAATCTGTTATACTATCGCCGGTCAAAATGATGAGAGGTGATAAAGATGTCCCTGCCCAAAGATCCGTTCATGCTTTTGAGCTATGTAAATACGCAGCTTAGAGACAACTTTCCGAGCCTGGAAGAGTTTGCGAAGTCGCTCGGCGAGGATGAAGGCGCGATCCGCGGAACACTCGAAAATGCGGGCTTCATCTATGACGCCGGCCTCAACCGTTTTGTGGCTAAGTAATCAATTTTAAAGGAGATATACAAATGAAACGCAGACCTGTAGTACTTATGGTTCTTGACGGCTTCGGACTTTCCGACACAAAGGAGTACAACGCCATCGCCATGGCAAAGACTCCCGTAATCGACAAGCTTATGGCAGAGTGCCCTTACGTTAAGGGCTTCGCATCCGGCCTCGCAGTCGGACTTCCTGACGGCCAGATGGGCAACTCCGAAGTAGGCCACATGAACATCGGCTCCGGGAGGATCATATACCAGGATCTGACGCTCATCACAAAATATATCGAGGACGGCGTTTTCTTTAAGAACGAGGACCTCCTCCGCGCTATCAACAACTGCAAGGAGAACAACTCCGACCTCCACGTATGGGGTCTTCTCTCAGACGGCGGCGTTCACTCACACAACACACACCTCTATGCGATCCTTGAGCTCTGCAAGAGAGAGGGATTCGACAGAGTTTACGTTCATCCTTTCTTCGACGGCCGTGACACACCTCCGGCATCCGGTAAGGATTATCTCCAGGCATTGGTAGACAAGATGGCTGAGATCGGCGTTGGTAAGGTCGCTTCAATGTCCGGCCGTTACTATGCAATGGACAGAGACAACAACTGGGACCGTATCCAGACAGCTTACGATTCACTCGTACTTGGTGAGGGCGTTAAGGATACAGACTGCATCGCAGCTATGCAGAAGTCATATGACGCAGGCGTAACGGATGAGTTCGTTCTTCCTACTGTTATAGTAGACGAAGAGGGCAAGCCCGTCAGTGTAGTTAAGCCTAACGACTCCATTATCTTCTTCAACTTCCGTCCTGACCGCGCAAGAGAGATCACAAAGGCTTTCTGCTACTCTGACGAGGATATTGCAGCTCAGCCCGGTGACGCTTCTGATACAAAGTGCATCAAGTACTTGAAGAGAGCTAACGGCTTCATGCCCCTCACATATGTATGCTTCAAGGATTACGACGAGCTTATCCCTAACAAGTTCGTTGCTTTCAAAAAGGAAGAGATCAAGAACACTCTTGGTGAGTATCTTGCAGCAAACGGCCTCAAGCAGCTCCGTATCGCTGAGACAGAGAAGTACGCTCACGTTACATTCTTCTTCAACGGCGGTATCGAAGAGCCCAACAAGGATGAGGACCGTACACTCGTTCCTTCTCCTGCAGTCGCTACATATGACCTTAAGCCTGAGATGAGCGCTCCCGAAGTATCCGAGAAGCTCGATGCAGCTATCTGCTCTGACAAGTACGATGTTGTAATTATCAACTTCGCTAACCCTGACATGGTCGGTCACACCGGTGTTCTCGAGGCAGCTATCAAGGCTGTTGAGAGAGTTGACGCTTGCGTAGGCGGCGCTGTAGAAGCAGTTAAGAAGATGAACGGCGTTCTCTTCATCTGCGCTGACCACGGCAACGCCGAGCAGATGATGAACCTCGAGACAATGCAGCCTCACACTGCACACACAACGAACCCTGTTCCGTTCATCCTTTACAACTATGATCCTGAGTACACACTCCGTGAGGGCGGCCGCCTCTGCGACATCGCTCCTACACTTTTGGAGATCATGGGACTTCCCCAGCCTGCTGAGATGACAGGCGAGTCACTGCTGATCAAGAAGTAATAGATAATTATCTGAGTTTGTGGGGCCGCTCCTTCGGGGGCGGTCCTTTTTTGTTGGTTTTAGGGTGCTGTTCCCGGGGCGGATGAACAGCAAATGCACTCGCTGGCATGTACATTTATATGTACAAAAACCCGGTTTGCGGCCAAATGAACAGCAAATGTACAGGTGTGTATGTACATATGCATGTACAAACGGGACACTAGAGCTTATTACACTCTAATGCTGCAGTTCATTACTGAAAATATCAGGGAATCACACCTGCTTAAACGTCATCGTGACGGTGTCGGATCCTAACAGTTTCCTTGCGTCCGCATCTTTGACGGGCGATGTGACCGTGATGGCGCCGTAGCTGTCGATTGTGCCGTAGAAGATATCGCTGCCGGACGTGAAAGTGATCGTGTTGTCATCGACTTTATAGGTGCCGGAGCTCTCGAGGCCAGAGGTGTCGATCGAGTTTACGTTGTCGGTGACCTGGCGTAAGATGTCGCTTCTCAAGTCGGCGTAGTCAGCGTAGCCGCCGAGCTTGGCGAGGGTATCGAGGGCCATTGAAGAAGTGGTGCCGAGCTTTTTCATGATGATCTTGTCGATGTTTGCTTCGACGTAAGAATTGATGTTCCTGATAAAGGCGTCGCGCTCGACAGTTACTTCGAATTTGCCGTCCCTGAGGGTCAGGTCAGCCGTGATGGTGATGGTGCCGGAGAGGTCATCGGGCACGGAAACTTCGAACTCGGATGCGACGTAAGCGATGAACTTGTCGGTGATGTCGAGCGTTGACTTGAAGGTGCCTTCGAGCTTTTTGACGTTGATCTTGAAGAACTTGTAGCTGATGAGATTCGTGAATTCGTCGGAAGCGAGATTTGTAGCGTACCAGGATGTGCCGTCGCGGTACAGCTCGCAGGTGAAAGTCAGGGTCATGGGGTCGCAGCCGGCAACGGCGGTCTTGATGTCAGATGCTCTCTTGAATTCCTTGCCTGAGAGTGAAGCGTAGTCTGCCATTGTGATCCTGATGTCGATGGAGCCGACGGGACCTTCGATATTCAGTGTTGATTCGTCGACTTCATAGGACATCGAGTCCAGCATGGCCGTGCGGAAAGTTTCCTCTTCTTCAGACATCATTTCTTTACTGCCGTAATACGAAATGAGGTGGTCTCTTATGGTGGAGCCGGGGTCCTGGGGAGCTACGCTCAAGATGAGGTCGACATCGTCGGTAACGACTGATTCGGCGACTGTCTTAGCGGCTTCGATGAGTGCGGATCTGCCGATCGCGGGCATGGTCTTGCGGAATTCGAAAAGAGACAGGAAGCTGCTGTCAAGGTTCGTAACTTTCCATTCTTTCTCGACTTTGATGAGTTCCAAAGTGATGACTGTGGAAGTGGTCTTTGCCTTCTTTACTGCGTTTGTGAGATCTTCCACATCTTTATAATCGCCGCCATGAAGGGATGCGGTGTCAGCCATGGTGACTTCGATGTCGCAGGTGGCCTGATCTTTCTTGATATAAACGGAATCTTCGATGACTTCCACCTCGATCGTTGAGCAGACGGCTTCGGCATATTTATTCTCTTCGTCAAGATAATTGTCTTCATTCATGTACTCCCTGAAGTGCTGGCGGAAGCCACGGTCTAAGTCTTCTGTAAGACGCATCATTTTGCTTGCGTCACCGCTCTTTATGGCTTCTCCGAAAACAGTGGCAGCTTCTATCACGGCTCTCTTTCTGGTAGTGCATGAGCAAAGGCACGTGAGGGCGAGCACGAGTGTCAAAGCAACTGCTAACTTTCTTGTTATGTATCTATCCATTTGTTTATCCCTTTGTTTTGCTACCTTTACAATAACGGGCTAGGGGGCGACCGTCAAGGTGGAAATGCCGTAAATAAAAGGCAGATCGGGTTTGAGGGCGGAGCCCGCGACGATTGAATTTTGGCCTGATTTTTTGTAAAATTTTGTTTAGAATATTTGCGATGAAATCATGTTTTCGCGATAGGAAAAAAGAAAGGATGGATTTGACTAATGGACAAGAAGAGACTCATTACCAGAAGTGATTTTGACGGACTTGTATGCGCCATGCTTCTTAAGGAGCTGGATATGATCGACGAGATCAAGTTTGTTCATCCTAAGGATGTGCAGGACGGCAAAGTCGACATCAATGAGAATGACATCACGACGAACCTTCCGTTCGATCCGAGAGTAGGACTCGCTTTTGACCATCACGAGAGCGAGCTCGTAAGAAATAACAAAGAGGCTTTCGGAGACAAGTTCATCTGCCTCTGCGAGAAGTCTGCTGCAAGAGTCGTTTATAACTACTACGGCGGTGCTGAGAAGTTCAAGACTGTAAACGAAGAGATAATGACAGCAGTCGACAAGGGCGATTCGGCTGACTTCACTGTTGATGAGATCCTCAATCCGACAGGCTGGGTACTGATGAATTTCATCATGGATGCGAGAACGGGATTGGGACGTTTCCACGACTTCAAGATATCTAACTACCAGCTCATGATGGAGCTCATCGATTACTGCGCGCACCACACGGTCCAGGAGGTGTTGGAGCTCCCTGACGTCAAGGAGCGCACGGATATGTATTTCGAACAGCAGGAGCTCTTTAAGAAGCAGCTTGAAGATAATGTCAGGATCGAAGGCAAGGTTGCAGTCCTTGACTTAAGACCTTTGGAGACGATCTACACTGGCAACAGATTCATGATCTACGCCATGTGGCCTGAGGTCGAGATGAGCGTTCATGTAGCATGGGGATTCCAGAAGCAGAATACCGCGGTCATGATCGGCAAGTCGATCATTAACAAGGCGGGCACGACCGACATCGGAGAGCTCTGTCTCTCATACGGCGGCGGCGGACACACCAATGCGGGTACCTGCCAGCTTGATAACGACATAGTGGATGCGGAACTTCCGAACATCATTGCAAAGCTCAATGAACATAAGTAACTAAGGATCAAAAGCCGGTCTCCTGTATGGAGGCCGGCGAAAATTTTTGGAGGGAAGGGAACAATGAAGTTTAAGAGATTAACCGCGGCTATTCTCGGTGTTGTAATGCTCCTGGGATGTTTTACAGGATGTAAAAAGGACGCAGGTTCTGTACTTGCCATCGACCTTACTATGTACAGCTTTAATACGGCTTTTATGGGGGCCGATTTTAAGCAGGCGGTAGGCCAGACGGTTTGGAGTGAGGGCGATCCCGAGTATACAGAATTACAACAATACATGGATCAGGGTTATCTGAAGAAAACGTACGGTGAGAACTACGCTAACGTTTTTTATTTGATAACTATCAGTATCCAATTTCATTATAACGATGATGATATCAAATATGACGGGGACACAGCAGTAGTAGAAGCAATGTATCAGATAAGTGATTGGGAATCTGCCGTAAATGAGAGCACACCGGATTTTGCGGCGGCTGAACATAATCTCACACACGGATCAGACAGGAAAACTATCCCCGGCAGAATCGAATTTACCAATACAAAAGATCATGGCTGGCAGATCTCCAAGATCGATAATCTTGACGAACTCTTCAGCTTTATTAGTGTTATTCCTTCTTACAATCTGGAAATCCAGCCTACCGATCCCGGACCGACTGAAAATGACTACGGTTTTACCGCTGAAGATTACAAGGCTGCGTATATCGGATATATCGAAGTTCTCCAGGAAAATCAGGAAGCGCTCGATGCTTTCTACATGGATTTCGACAGAGAACCCTGCGGACTTTACGATATCAACACCGACGGTATGCCTGATCTCTATTTCTTCAAGGAAGTCGAGTGGAACGAGTACTCTCCTGCAGGCACGTTCTGCATTTATTCATACAATCGTCAAAGCAATACGGTAGAGCTCGTCGTCGAGGTGCCTCAGCTGACATTCCAGGCAGAGAGCGGCGGAGATTACGTCATCTATGTATCCGGCTACAATTTTGTAATTATGTATACCGATGGTGAAGAGGGACATTTCTTTGATATCTCCGATATATACGACGCAGGCTTCAACCTTCAGACGTCACTCAAGCGCGAGACATATTGGGAATTTGATCCGGTAAACAATATTGACAAATTCACATACTATTTCTATGAGAACGACGCAGCTGTTGAAGGCGATCACTATAAGGAAGTCATCAGCGGTCTGGCAGAGGAGTCTTCTATCATCCTGACGAAGTGCTACTACTTCCTGGATACCGATCCGGAGTACCCGCTCTCGGCAACGCCCGTTAATGCCAACATGATCTGCTCTGACATGATCAATTACATCAGTACGTTATATTGATTTCCGAGGTGAGTAAATGAAGGTTAAGAAGGCAACAGCGGTTATACTTTGCGCCGCAATGACAGCAAGCGTCTGCGCCTGCAACAGCAACAAGAAGTCTGCATCCGAGATCGAAAAGGTCTTGAAAGAATACGAAGCGGCTATTCAAGAGACAGACGGTGATGCCGTCCTTGACCTGGCATCGTGGGATGAAGGTGACGATGATTATGCGAATATCGAGCAGCTCTTCGAAGATGCCAATTACACGATAGATATGGAGTCATTTAAGGGGTACATCGCTTCAACGATCAAGGTCAATTTCGACAGCGAAGACATCGAGATCGAAGGCGATAAAACTTCCGTGAAAGTTACGTACGAGCTGGTCGATTGGGAGAAAGAATACTTTTCGGTTTCCCGTGATCCGGATGACCTTCTGGACAAGCTCAAGGACAGCGATGACACGGCAAAGATCAGGGGCAGGATCAAACTCGAGAAAGTCGACGGTGAGTGGAAGATCACTGATATCACAAATCTCGGTGATGTGTTCTTTTTCTGCTTCTCTTATCCCCTTATCGATCAGGATCCTTCAATAGATAATACTGTCACTACAGTACCCAATGAGACTGACTTTGATGATTACTTCAACGCGGCAATAGCTGCTTATATCGAATTGCTGGAGTCTGAGGAGATCAGGACCGGCATAAAGAACATCGAAGATAATTACACCCATCTATATCCCTGCGGGAGTTATGATATCGATAAGGACGGCATCCCTGAGCTCTACTTCATTGCGGGCGATGATACCCCCACTCACAACGGGTCGCTCTACATCTACGACTACGACGAATATGCCGGTAAGGCTGTGTGCGTAGTAGAGGTCCCCAATGTCTGCTATCAGGCAGGCGACGGCGGTTCAGTCCTGCTCTACACGATCCCGGGCGGCTTCGTTATCCAGACCGCAACAGGAGGAGAGATGGATTGGCACGTCAATACCTGCGCATATGATCTGGACTGGTTTGTGATTGAAGAACTTCAGTATGACGAAGAGATTGTTTTCGACGGAGACGACTATGACAGTATGCGCATAGAAAATTCGTACTATTCAAACGAAGAGACTATCACGGAAGAAGAATACTTAGTCAGCCTGCTCTCTTACATCAACAGCGCAAACGTTATGCTGGCCAATCATTACTACATTACTGCCGGCAGCAATGAGGCACCTCTTCTTGATCTGCCGGAAGTTACGCTTCAGAGCTACGATGAGGCGCTGAACGAGCTGTATTCCCTGCTGTGATGCTGTACGTCGCTCCCGAACTCTTTACTACTGCGGCAGGTTCTTGATAAAATATATAAAACCTATGAAATCGGAGGACGCCGATCATGGATGCTTTATTATTTGCTAAGGCAGCTAGAGAAGAGAAGGATGCAATGCTAGAGAATTATCTCGGCAGCTCTGACAATGTCGCAGGCGAGCAGATCGCGAAGCTTAAGGCAGCCGGAGCAAGTGACGAGCTCTTAAGAGAAGTCTTTGATTCGGTCCTTACCGATTGTTTCTACAACATCCTTTTGGGAATCGACGGCCAGATGCCGATCGGCACACTGGGTGAGAGATCTTACAGATTGCTTGCACCTGACAGCACGGTAATCGCAAATGCTTCAGGCACTTTGGCCGAGGCCGCATACGAAGCTTTCTACGGAGAAGGCGAAGGGTAAATTACTTTTACAGATCGAAAAAGTGAAAGGCTGTCCCCGGCGGGCAGCCTTTTTTTGTGCATGCGGATTTTGTGCGGAAAAAAGGCGGATTCCGCACGATTTTCGCAATTTGAGGCCGAAAATGCGGATTTTGTGCAGAAAAATCGAAAAAACTGCACGATTTTCGCACGGCAGCACTTAAACGGCAATCAATACAGGAGCAACGTGCGGAAAACGGGAAATCGCAGAAATTTAGTAGTGACTTCCCGGATGCTTTACGCCGGTGCCCAGACGAACCAGACGAAGAGGTAGCCTGCGAGGACTGCGGTGAGCGTGAAGGGAATGCCGATCTTCATGAAGTCGGAGAAGCTGACTTCGTGGCCTTCCTTGCGGAGCATGCCGACGCCGGCGATGTTCGCGGAGGCGCCGATGGGCGTTAAGTTGCCGCCTAATGTGGCGCCGACCAGAAGACCGAAGTAAAGGAAGTGCGGCTCGACATTCATGGCTGAAGCTACACCGCCGAGCAGAGGAAGCATCGTGGCGACATAAGGAATGTTGTCGATGAATGCGGAGATGACGACTGAGCCCCAGACGATGATCGTGAAGAGGACGAACTTGTTGGAGCCGCCGAAGCCTGCGATGAAGTTCGCGAGGTCATCGACGATGCCGACTTCGCGGATCGATGCGATGACGACGAAAAGTCCTGTCAGGAGGAGCATCGTGTCATAGTCCATTGCCTTGAGGGAGTGTACCATGCCTTTTGCGGACTTCTGCTTGAACAGCTCCCAGATGATCGTGAGGATGCCGCATGCCATGCAGATGTAGCCGTTGGTGCATTCGGGCGTGTTCGGGATGAATGACGCGATGATGAGAAGGACGACGTGGCCGAGCATCGTGATGGTCGGGACGTAGTCGGTGACTTGTGTGTGTTCGTTACTGTCTACGGGCTCTTTGTTTTTGCGAAAGAGGACCATCATGATCGGGATCGTGAGGAGAGCGCCGAGCTCGACTGCGAAGAACATGCCGGGCTTGCCATTCATCCAGAAAAAGTCGTTGAAGTTCATTTTGTCTGCGGCTGCGAGCATGATCGAAGTGGTGTCTCCGACGAGTGTTGCGGCGCCCTGAAGGTTCGATGATACGGCGATGCTGATGATCATCGGGACAGGGTTGATCTTGAGTTTTTTACAGATCGCGAGGCCGACGGGAGCGACCATGAGAACGGTTGCGACGTTATCGATGAAGGCTGAGATGATGCCTGAGAAAAGCGACATCAGGATGGTGACCCACATGACGTTTTTTGAGAGCCTTAAGAGTGATTCGGCGATCTTGTTGGGCATCTTTGATTCGATGAAATAATCGACGATGACCATCGTGCCGAAGATCATCATGAGGACGTTCCAGTCGATCGCGTCCGGGACGCTTCCGAGGGGCAGCACTTTTGCGATGAGCATTACGGCTGCTGCGGCCAGCGCGACGATCGCACGGCGCTTAGGAAGTACGATCATCAGAAGGTACATTATCAGGAAAACTACGATTGCGAAGATCTTCATTAAAAGTCCTTTCGGAGGTTATGATTTTGATTTGCTGCTGAACACAAAGCGCTGCTGGATCGAGTAGCTCAGGAGGAAAAGGACCGTGTCGACGATGATCTTGACCAGAGTCTCCCAGGCGCCCGGGATCAGGAAAACGATGAGGCTTACGAGGCCTGCGCTCAAGAGCATCTGGACGATCGCGAGGAGCGCATATTTAGCAAGAGAGACGCTCTTTGAAGCGCGGCTCTTGAATACGAATTTGTAGTTGATGAGATAGTTGTATACCGCGGAGATGACGCGCGCGCCGACTGTCGCCATCGTGATGTAGAGCGCCGTGAACGCATCCTTGAAGAGGAATACGAACAGATGGAATAGCAGTATGTCGATGACAAATGATGACAATGACGCGAAAAGGAATTTCACGAACTTCTTACCCAGGATCTTATAGATGCGCAATGAATCTCTTACGGGCTTAAAGTGAGTCTGGTGGTTTTCCTTGGACTCGTAGATCGTAGCGATAGGGACCTCGGTGAGGTCATATCTTCCGGCGCACTCCAAGAGCATCTGCATCTCATATTCGAACCGCTCGCCCTTGCAGTCTATCAGTTCCTTCATGAACTTGAACGGGATCCCGCGAAGGCCTGACTGGGTGTCGCTGACGCGCATGCCGGCAACGTATGAGAAAACGCCGATCGTTACCGTGTTACCGAACCAGCTCTTCCATGGGATATCCTTTTTCTCGAACTTACGGACGCCCAGGATGAGGTTATTAGGATTGGCGGTCAATGTATCTTTGATCCTGTTGATGCAGTCGGGCGTGTGCTGGCCATCGGAGTCGGCAGTGACGCAGCCTAAAGCATCAGGCATATTCTCGGTGATGTATGAGAAAGCGGTCTTGAGGGCACGGCCCTTGCCGCGGTTGGGGCGGTAGGAGATGAACTTGCCGCCGCGCTTTGAGATTATGGATTCGGCTTCTTTAAAGATTCCGTCGTATTTTTCAGACGAACCGTCGTTGACGATGATGACCGGGCCCATTTCTTTCTCATCGAGGTCATGCAGCAGCGCTATGAGCCTTTCATCGGGTTCATAGGAGGGGATGACTATCGGTATTAGCGCCCGGTTTTTAAGAAGTTCGTTTTCCATTGTGCTTATATTAACATAAACGGCTCCATTCTCATGAAGCCGTCTTTTTCTTGTATAAGATCTTTAGCAGGACCGGAGCCGCGATCGAGCTGACCAGGATCATCAGGATGACCGCTGTGAAATAGTCGGAGGTGATGAGGCCTGCCGCAAGGCCTTTCTGCGCGGTGATGAGAGCGACCTCGCCACGGGTCATCATGCCGATACCGATCTTGAGCGAATCATTCCAGTTAAATCTGCATAATTTAGCAGTCGAGCCGCAGCCGATGATCTTTGCTATGAGTGCCACGAAAACGAATGCAACGGAGAAGAAAAGAAATGTGGGATTGAAATTTTCGAACGAGACCTTAAGTCCGATGCCTGCAAAAAAGATGGGTGCGAAGACCATGTATGAGCTGACGTCGACTTTACGCTCAACGTACTTAACGTCATGGAGGTTGCAGAGGACAACGCCTGCGACATAAGCACCCGTGATATCAGCTATGCCGAAATATCTCTCGGCGACATATGCCATGAACAGGCAGTAGCAAAGGGCTGCGATGGGGATCCTTCTTGTATGTTCATATCTGGCGTCGAGCCACTTGAACACCTTATAGACAATGAAGCCGCTGATGATGGCTATCGCGAAGAACAAAATGGCCTTGAGCATCGTGGTCAATACGGAAGTGCCGGTTCCCTTGGCGCTTAAGACGAATGTGAGGACGATGATTACGATGACGTCATCGATGATGGCGGCACTGACGACTGTTGTTCCGACCGTGCTGCTGAGCTTGCCGAGCTCTTTAAGTGCTGCGACTGTGATGCTGACGGATGTCGCCGCCATGATCGTGCCGATGAAAAGACCCTTGATGAACTGCTCGGAGCCGGGTTCGCCGAAGCCGTAAAAACTCATGAAGAGCACGGCGCCCAGAACGATAGGGACAAAAACGCCTGCGCATGCAATGGCCGTAGCCTTAAGGCCTGTTGCCTTGAGCTTTTTCATGTCCGTGGTAAGGCCTGCTTCGAACATGAGCATGATGACGCCGATCTCGGCCATCTTGTTTATAAAGTCAGACTGATCGACAAGGCCGATGACGGCAGGGCCCAGGACAAGGCCTGCGATGATCTCTCCTACTACCTCAGGAGCATGAAGTTTACGTGCGATGATGCCGAATGCCTTTGCGGCAAACAGGATCAGGGCGACATCAATTATAAATCTAATACTTTCCAAGCTAGCACTTCCAATCGCGATATGAGAGTTTTTAACTCTGCCGAATTCCACCGCACCTAGTTATATCACGCGAAAAATAAAATGGAGGATTGCATATTATACAAACTTATTGTTTTTATTAGGCGGTCTAGGCGTAAAAATGTTATTATATGCAGATGTAAGCAGTAAACTTGGAGGCTTCGTGATGAAACAGCTTGAATATCCTTACGATTCCGACTATATCCTCCGCAAGAAGAAGGCGATCAGAAGAGAGCTTCTCGCAAGGGAGGGAGTTCAGTATATCGATAAGAAGATCGCTATCTTAGGCGGTTCCACTACGAGCGATATCAAGCTCATCTTGGAGCTCTTCCTCTTAAACTACGGTATCAGACCCGAGTTCTACGAGTCCGAGTATAACCAATACTATGAAGACGCCGTCTTCGGCAATCCTGAGCTTGAAGAGTTCAAGCCCGATCTGGTTTTCGTGCACACCACGACAAGAAATATCGCAAGCTACCCGGCTGTTACGGATACTCCGGAACAGATAGACGCATTGCTCGATGAGACGATGGCGCGCTTTGAGCAGATCTGGAAGTCCCTGGCGGAGAAGTATAAGTGCACGGTCATCCAGAATAACTTCGAGCAGCCGTTCTTCAGGCTCCTGGGCAACAGCGATTTTACGAACATCCACGGAAGGCTCAACTTCATTAACAGGCTTAATGACAGGTTCTGCCAATATGCGCAGACCCATCAGAATTTCTTCATCAACGACATCAACTATGTCTCGGCTGTCTACGGCATCAAGAAGTGGGCAGATCCGGGCGACTGGTACAGATATAAGTACGCATTAAGCGTTTCTGCGATCCCCGATTTTGCGTTCAACTTAGCGCGCATAATCAAGGCTGTATACGGCAGGAACAAGAAGGCGTTCGCTCTCGATATGGACAATACATTGTGGGGCGGCATCGTAGGCGACGACGGTCCGGAGAACATCAGGATCGGCCACGAGGACGCTGAGTCCGAGCTCTATACCGAGTTCCAGCAGTACATCAAGGCGCATAAGGATCTGGGCATCCTTTTGACCGTCGCTTCCAAGAACGACGAGGAGAATGCTCTGGCTGGCCTTGCGCGTCCCGACTCCACCCTGAAGCAGGACGACTTCCTCATCATCAAGGCCAACTGGGACAACAAGGACATCAATATCGCGAACACCGCCAAGGAGATCAATATCGGAGCAGACAGCTTCGTCTTCGTAGATGACAACCCTGTAGAGAGGGCCCTCGTCGAGCAGCAGATACCCGGCATCAGCGTTCCTGAAGTAGGCGCTCCGGAGACATACATCGACGTGATCGATTCGAACGGATACTTCGAAGTCACGGGAATCTCCGAAGAGGACATCAAGCGCGGCGGAATGTATAAGGCCAATATGGAGCGCGCCAAGGCATCCGCTTCATTCGAGAATTACGACGAGTACTTGAAGTCGCTCGAGATGAAGGCCGAGATCAAGCCTTTCTGCCCTCTGTATATGGCGAGGATCGCAGAGCTCACCAACAAGAGCAACCAGTTTAACCTGACGACAAAGCGCTGCTCGCAGGCTGAGATCGAGAATTTCGCATCTGACCCTTCATACATCACTTTGTACGGAAGGCTCGAGGACAAGTTCGGCGATAACGGCGTCGTAGCAGTGACTTTCGGGCACGCCGAGGGCGATACGTTCCACATCGATCTGTGGCTCATGAGCTGCAGGGTCTTAAAGCGCGGTATGGAATTTGCAATGATGGACGAGCTCATAGCTGAGGCAAAATCCAGAAATATCACCAAAATAAAAGGCTACTATTATCCGACCGCAAAGAATAAAATGGTCAGGGATTTTTACGAGCTTCAGGGCTTTACGAAGATAAACGAGACAGAAGAGGGCGCTTCCACATGGGAGCTCGACCTCTCTAAACCCCACAAGAGCGGCAATGTCGCGATCAAGGTCAACTGACCCCAAGAGCGTGCCACATAAGGAGACACATAAATGACTAGAGAAGAGATTTACGGCAAGCTTAACGAAGTATTCCAGGATGTTTTCGACGACGAGGACATCACGGTCAATGACGCGACCGTCGCATCTGATGTCGACGGCTGGGATTCATTAGAGCACATCAATCTTATCGTTGCTGTCGAGAGATGCTTTGGCATCAAGTTCACGATGGGCGAGACGACCGGTCTTAAGAATGTCGGCGAGATGGTAGACAAGATCATCGCCCACATGGGATAAAGGGTCTTAAATGTCGCTGGTATCCGCAGTTTTCCTGGTTTTCGTCGCAGCAGTCCTCCTGCTGTATTACATCGTGCCCAAGAGCTTCCGCTTCTGGGTGGTCCTCGCTGCGAGCCTCGCATTTGCGGCATTCCTCGGCTTCTACACACTTCTGTTCGTGACCGTATCGGCCGTGCTCTGCTATATCGGAGGCCTTTTAGCAGGCCCGTCGAAAAGCGGCAAAAAGGGCAACGCTGCCCGCACCGCCGCGACCGTCATCACGGTAGTAATCAATATCGCGCTTCTTTGCGCAGTCAAATACTATAACGTCCTGGGCTTTGCTGCCGAGAGATTAAACCTCTTGTTCGGCGCATCTGAACAGGCCAATACGTTCTTCCTTTACGCTGTCCCTGTCGGAATGAGTTTCTACGTCCTCCAGACAACGGGCTACATCTTAGACTGCAGATGGGAGAAGATCAGCCCTGAGAAGAATTTCTTCAAGGTACTTTTGTTCTCGACTTATTTCCCGCAGCTCATGTCCGGCCCTATGAACACGTACGCTTCTTTGTCCGCTGAGTTCGAAAAGATGAAGGACGTCAAGTTCTCCGTCTCCAGGATCAGCGACGGCGCCGTAAGGATAGCGTGGGGCTTTTTCAAAAAACTCGTCATCGCAGAGCGTGCCGCCATGGTCGTCAACATGGTCTACGCCGACCACGTTAACTTCACAGGCTGGTACGTTCCTTTGGGCGTTTTCTTCTTCGCGATCCAGCTCTACACCGACTTCTCCGGATGCATGGATGTCGTCATCGGCGTATCCCACATGCTTGGTATCGAACTGCCCGAGAACTTCAATGTTCCGTTCTTCTCGAAGACCGTAAAGGAATACTGGAGAAGATGGCACATCACTCTTGGCGCATGGCTCCGCGACTACCTCATGTATCCTGTCTTAAAGAGCACGCCCCTTATCAAGATCGGCGACTGGTCCAAGGCAAAGTTCGGCAAGAAGAACGGCAAGAAAGTGCCCACTTACATCGCACTTCTTATCCTCTGGTTCGCTGTAGGCTATTGGCACGGCGGCCTCTGGAATTACGTTATCGGCTCAGGCATCCTGCACTTCATCTATATCGTGCTTGGAATGATCTTCGAGCCTTTGTTTAAGAAGATCCGCCCGAAGATCGGAGCAGACAAGCTCTACTTCAGGATCTTCCAGTCGGTCCGCACTTTTGTGTTAATGCTTACGGGATTCGTGTTCTTCAGATCCGCTTCGGTCAAAGATGCGGTCGACATGTATGCGGCGATATTCCGCCGCGGGGGCGTTGCACTTAACTGGGCAAACTTCTCTGCTTCAGGCCTGGATCTCGCGAACCTCATCGTGCTTTGCGCCGGTGTTTTGTTGCTCGTACTGGTTGACGCTTACAAGTACCGTCCGGGCGAAGACGAAGAACCCCGGTCTTTCACCGGCATGCTCAGGAGCAAGGGCATCGTCTTACTTTGGGCCGCCTTCATGGTGCTCTTTATCGCAACGCTTATTTTCGGAATGTACGGCTTAGGCTACGATTCCGGCTCATTCATATACGCAAGAATCTAAAGGGGGATTTATTTTATGAATATCGTTTGTCTTGATATGGAAGGTGTTCTCGTACCTGAGATCTGGATCGAATTTTCCAAGAAGACCGGCATCCCGGAGCTCACACGCACTACGAGAGACGAGCCCGATTACGATAAGCTCATGCACTGGAGACTCGGCATCTTAAGAGAGCACGGCCTGGGCCTGAAGGAGATCCAGGATGTTATCGCTTCGATCGATCCGCTCCCGGGCGCAAAGGAATTTTTAGATGAGCTCCGCAAGGACATGCAGGTCATTATCATCAGCGATACTTTCACACAGTTCGCAATGCCTCTGATGGCAAAGCTCGGCTACCCGGCACTGTTCTGCAACTCCCTGGTAGTCGGCGAAGACGGCATGATCGAAGACTTCAAGATGAGGATTGCCGATTCAAAACTGTCGACTGTTCGCGCCCTTCAGTCCATAGGCTTTGACACGATCGCATCCGGCGACTCTTACAATGATCTCGCCATGATCAAGGCTTCCAAGGCAGGGTTCCTCTTTAAGAGCACTGAGAAGATCATTGCAGATAATCCGGATATCCCCGCGTTTGAGGAGTTCTCTGAGCTCCTGGCAGCGATCAAGGCTGTGCCGGACAGCAACTGAGTTTTGATAGGACTTTGAAGGCCGCCTTCGGGCGGCTTTTTTGTTAGAGGGATATTTGGGGCAAAAATGTTGTTCCTTTTGAAAGCGGATGGATCGCTTTATACCAGGGATGCTGTTTTCGGGGGTGACTGGTATAAAAATCGGCAGGATTTTATACCAAAGGCATCTTTTTCAGGGGGTGCTGGTATAAAAAGCGGCCTGACTAAAAAGGCAAATAGCAGTCAGTCCTTATATGCCTTAGGCAGATTCCAGCCGTAGCGGGCTGCGCAGTAACGGATGACGCAGATGAAGAAAAAGCCGGAGAGCATTGCGGCTTCGGCGGAACCCGTGATGACGTAGACGATATAGACGACAGCCGCGCCGACGATGGAGGCGCATGCGTAGATGTGTTTTACGAAAATATAAGGCATCTCCAATGAGAGGACATCTCTTAAGACACCGCCGCCGACGCCGGTGATGACGCCGAGGAAGATGACGAGGAAGGCGTTGCCGGAATGGGCGCTTAAGAGGCCGGTGTGGACGCCGTCTGCGGTAAAGGCTGCGAGGCCCACCGTGTCGAACCAGAAGAAGAGCTTGTCATAGACGGCGAGGGTCTTGTCGGAGAAGGCCTTCTTGCTCTTGTGCTTCCAGTAGACGAATATGAATGTGATGTTGGCGGCGATTGCCGCGATGATTACGAAGAACGGATTCTTGAAGGCCGTAGGAGGGGTCGCGCCCATGACGAGGTCTCTGATGATGCCGCCGCCCGTGGCCGTCAGGAGCGCCAGGATGTTGACACCGAAGATGTCCATCTTTTTGCGGATACCTGCCATGGCACCTGACACTGCGAAAGCCACAGTGCCGATGATGTCGGTGATCAAGATGAAGAGTTCTGTATCCATAGCAGACATTATATATGTTTTCGAGAGGAATGACAGGTGTAGTTTATTCCTGCCAATGTACATTATAATGTGGGCAGGGGGGGTACATGAATATGAACGGAAAAGGATTGTCAGGCAGAGTTCCGCTGATAGTTTTGATATTGGTATTTATCGCAAGTGGCGCTCTAAGCATGTTTTTTAATCCGTGGATCGATATTAAAGGTGTCTCGATAACTTGGGAAATGCAGACAACTCTCACTGAAGACGTTGTTTACTACACAAGTGATATTAAGTACGTTAAAGAATATCCCGAACCCGTGCTGTTTCCCAAGGGAACGAAAATAAAGCTTACAAAAGAGATCACAACGGATACGGTCAAAGATGAAGAAAACGGTTTTATTGACAGAAATTTTTACGGCGCAGTTGTTTATCTTAATAACGGGCAGATAAAGCATGCGGAAATTATTACTTCGGGCCGGGCTTCATCTATAGAATCACTCTATGACGAATATGATTTTGCTTATGTAGATGCCATCCACATAAGCCTGCTGAAAGATTATGAAGATGTGCTTTCTCAGTATGAAGAAGCAAAGAGAGAATGCGTAGAGAAAGAAACAAAAACACGCACACTGAATGCTTTGCTTTCATTTATAGTCACCATTCCTTTTTCCGTGCTTATGTTGATCATCCGCAGGAAGAGAGTGCAAAGCGGCAAATCTGCAGGTTTTCTTTTCTGGATATGCCTGGGAGTTGACTGCTATCTGCTGATTTATGGAGTTATAAGGCTGCTCGTGTGGATTTCCAACCGCTGAAGATACTCTGTTTCCCGTGAGCACTTGAGGCATATATTATAATATTTGACAGTTTTATCCTCTCAAAATACAATTAAACAATCTACGTGAATGGAGATAATAGGGAAAATGGCGGCAGTTACAGATTGCGAACATCTCGTACAGTATTACGAGACAGACCAGATGGGCGTGGTCCATCATTCAAATTACATAAGATGGTATGAGGAGGCCAGGACCAAGCTCTTTGAAGAACTTGGTCTGGGCTATAAAGGCATGGAGGAGATGGGCATCATCAGCCCGGTCGTCGGCCTTACCGCAAAATACAAGACGATGGCCAAGTATTGCGACACAGTCGTTATCAGGGCTGAGATCACGAGATATACGGGCGTAAGATTCGATATCAAGTATACGATCTTTGATAAGGAGACAGAGCAGGTAAGATGCACGGGAACGAGCGAGCATTGCTTCATCAGCCGTGAGGGAAAGGTGCTTTCTTTGCAGAGGACGAATCCCGAGGCGCACGCGAGGATGGACGAGCTCGTTAACGGAAAGGAAGGTTAATATGGCAGACATAATCATCGTAGGCGCTGGTCCGGCAGGACTCTCGGCAGCTATCTACGCAAGGCGCGCAGGCATGGACACGGTCCTTTATGAGGGCGAGATGTACGGCGGCCAGATCATAAACACCCCCGAGATCGAGAATTATCCGGCGATCGCGAAGATCTCAGGCTTCGATTTTGCGAACGACCTTTATAACCAGGCAATCAACCTCGGCGCAGCGCTCGAGTTCGATAAGGTTACGGCTGTCTCGAAAACAGATTCCGGCTTCGAAGTAACTCTAGAGTCAGGAAAGACAGATACCGCCAAGGCAGTTATTCTCGCAGTCGGCGCATCAAACCGTCACCTGGGAATCGCAAGGGAAGACGAGCTCTTAGGCAAGGGCATCTCCTATTGCGCCACATGCGACGGCGCATTCTATAAGGATAAGGTCGTTGCGGTCAACGGCGGCGGAAATACAGCAGTCGAAGACGCCATATATCTTGCAGGTATTGCTGCCAAGGTATATCTTATACACCGCAGAAACGAATTCAGGGCTGACGAGGTCCTCGTCAATGCGGCTAAGGCACTGCCGAATCTTGAGATCGTTACGCCTTATGTCATCGAGAGCCTTACGGGTGAGCCCAAGCTCTCCGGCGTAGAGCTTACAAATAAGGAAGACGGCAGCAAGAAGTCGGTCGATGTAGACGGACTTTTCGTTGCCATCGGCCAGGAGCCTAAGACGGCTGACTTTAAGGACCTGATCACTCTGCAGGGCGGATATATCGAAGCAGGCGAGAACTGCAGGACCAATGTCGAAGGCATCTTCGCTGCAGGCGACGCGAGGACAAAGAAGGTAAGGCAGCTTACTACCGCGTGCGCTGACGGTGCTGTTGCGGCACTCGCAGCTATCGACTACATCAAACTCGGTGTTTGATTGAAGAAGCAAAACAAATAGTTGGAGGAATATATGTACAGAAATGTTTTCGATGTGCTTGAAGAGAGAGGTTACTTCTCACAGGCTACACACAGAGACGAGATCTATGATTTGCTGAGCAAGCCCGGTGTATCTTTCTACATCGGTTTTGACCCTACGGCTGATTCACTTCACGTAGGCCACTTCGTTCAGATGATGGTTATGAGCCACATGCAGAAGGCCGGCCACAGACCGATCGCTCTCATGGGCGGCGGTACCGGCATGATCGGAGATCCTTCCGGCCGTACAGACATGCGTCAGATGATGACGGTTGAGACGATCGACCACAACGTTGAGTGCTTCAAGAAGCAGATGGGCAAAGTCGTTGATTTCAGTGAGGGCAAGGCTCTCATCGTAAACAACGCTGACTGGCTCAGAGACCTCAACTACATTGAGTTCTTAAGAGAGGTCGGAACGCACTTCTCAGTTAACAAGATGCTTACTGCCGAGTGTTATAAGCAGCGTCTTGAGAAGGGACTTTCTTTCCTTGAATTCAACTATATGCTCATGCAGGCGTATGACTTCTATTACCTCCACGAGAAGTACGGCTGCAACCTGGAGTTCGGCGGTGATGACCAGTGGTCTAACATCCTCGCAGGCATGGAGCTTGTACGCCGTAAGAAGGGCGATTCCGTTTACGGTCTCACATTCACGCTCCTTACAAACAGCGAAGGTAAGAAGATGGGTAAGACAGCTAAGGGTGCAGTATGGCTCGATCCTGAGAAGACTCCTGTCTACGACTTCTACCAGTACTGGAGAAATGTCGATGACGCTGACGTCATCAAGTGCATGAAGCTTTTGACATTCATCGAAATGGACGAGATCAACGAGTATGCAAAGCTCACTGATGCAGCTATCAATGAGGCAAAGAAGAGACTCGCATACGAAGTTACTAAGATCATTCACGGTGAAGAGGCTGCCGAGATCGCGAAAAAGACAGCTGAGGATATTTTCGAGAATGCGGGAAGATCCGAGGACATGAAGACAACTGAGATCACAAACGATGAGCTTGGTGCCGGCATGCAGATCGCTGACGCGCTCGTTAAGGCAGGCCTCATGAAGTCCAAGGGTGAAGCAAGAAGAATGATCCAGCAGAAGGGCGTTTACCTCAACGATACAGTTGTTGAAGACCAGTTCTATGAGCTCAAGGAATCAGACTTCGATGCTAACGGCGAGGCTATCGTAAGAAAGGGTAAGAAGAATTACCACAGATTAAAACTCGCCTGATCCTTTCTTGCAAAGCAGTAAAACAAGATATTTTGAAGTCCCCGGCATATGTTGATGTCGGGGATTTTTATTGGCATTTTTAGGTCAGTTTGTCGGCTACTATTCGTTGAAATGGCATTTTGCCTGTCGTAGAATATATTAAAGCTATTTAATTATTTGCTTAGGAGGGAATATTATGAAGAAGATGCGCACAATTATCGCTGCTGTTCTTGCCTGCGCTACTGCACTGTCATTCACGGGCTGCGGAAATGCCAAGAGGCTCCAGGATGAGGATTTTTTCTACGATGCCCTTGATAAAGGCGCAAAGATCGATGATGACGATTGCTATCACGAGAAGAACGCTTATGTAAACGGCGATAAGGTCGAGTACATGATCTACTCACATGACGGAGATAATTTCTATACATACTTGAGATTCAAGGATGCTGATGACGCGATGGATTACTTCGAAGATTCTTTCTATGACAGCTTCGAAGAAGCTCTTGATGATGACGCATTCGAAGGCTATCACAAGGCAAGCGTATCCAGAAACGCTGCTACCGTAGTTTTCAACGGCGAGCTCGAAGACAGCACACCGCTTTATTTCTATGGCTCTTCATTCTATTTCTATTCTGATGCTGAGTTCTACGGCGGCGTTTATCTTGTTAACAACGTCTACATCGAAGTGTTCTCCGTTGAAGGCAGCAAGCGCGACAAGGAGAAGATCGACAACGTTATTAAGAATCTCGGATTCCCCAAGCCGCAGTCTTAATAGGTTTTAGATTAAATTCCAAGTCCCCGGCAGATAAAATGCCGGGGATTTTTTTGTTTTAGTACCAATATTCGTACAGGCGCGAAAACCGGCATTTACAAACATATGTTCGGGGTGATAGAATGACTGCACCATTAAAGTGAAGGGGGCAGACATTATGTCAGATCAGGGCATCAGATATACATACGACGGCACTTTTGAAGGTTATTTATGCGCGGTGCTTGCGGCCTTGAGATCAGGAAGAGTGCCTGCTTCGATATCGGACAGGAGGAGATCGTGCTGCACGGACGGCGCGGTCAATATCGCCACGAGCCTAAGGGACGCGCAGTATCTTTATTCGATGATATCTTCCAGGAGCAGCGCCGAGGTCCAGCAGATGACATCCGATTATTTCCTTACCGACAGCACGGGCCTTGAGATCAATCTCTACCGGATGATCTTCTGCTCGCTCAAGTACGGCGCGCGGATCGCCGAAGACTATTCGAGCGAGATGATGAACGGCATACAGATGGCGATAAGAGACCTCTACAGGGAGGCTCAGACGGTGCTGAAAGAGCTGGATTTTTACCTGGGCGAAGAAGCCGCGTGCTCCGTGATCAACCCGAGGAATTCCATACTGCCTCTCATAAAACAGCCCGTCTTAAAGCGCCGCGACATCGAAGATCTCATCGTCTACGACAAGCGCCACCATCTGCTTCTCGAGCGCTATTCCGGGCAGAACATGCTGCTCGACATATCCGATTACCCGGTGTCTGAATTTAAAGATCCCAGACAAGCTTATGAATACCTGTGGCCCTTTGTAAGGGACAAGCGCTTTGATGTGAGGGTCATACCGGGCCAAAAGAAAAGCGGCTCTGCGATAGAGCCGCTCTGGTTAAAAGCTTCTTAAAGATTAAAGATTACTTCTGTTCCTCGGAAGCAGATCTGATAGCCTTTCTCATGATCTTGCCGTTGAATGTCTTAGGGAGTTCATCAACGAACTCTACTACTCTGGGGTACTTATAAGGAGCTGTCTTTTCCTTAACGTAGTTCTGGATCTCTTTCTTGAGTTCCTCAGTCTTTTCTGTGCCCTTAACGAGTGTGATCGTAGCCTTTACGACTATGCCTCTTACACCCTGGGGGTCAGGTACGCCCGTAACTGCGCACTCAAGAACATAAGGAAGCTCCATGATGACGTTCTCGATCTCGAACGGTCCGATACGGTAGCCGGAAGACTTAATGACGTCATCCGTACGACCGACATACCAGAAGTAACCGTCTTCGTCTGCCCATGCAGTATCACCCGTGTGATACCAGCCGTCGTGCCATGCTTCGTTAGTAAGCTCAGGAGCGAGGTAGTACTGGAGGAAGAGTCCCTTCGGGTGGTAATTCTGTGTATTGATGCAGATCTCGCCTGTCTCACCGGGTTTGCATACGTTGCCGTCGGGATCAAGGATCTTAACGTCATAGAGCGGGTTAGGTTTACCCATTGAACCGATACGGAGCTTAGCACCTACGAGGTTAGCGATAGCGAGTGTAGTCTCTGTCTGACCGAAGCCTTCCATGAGGCGGATACCCGTTGCTGCCATGAAGCGGTTGAATACCTCAGGGTTCAGAGCCTCGCCTGCAGTAACCGCATACTTGAGTGAAGACAGATCGTACTTTGAGAGGTCTTCCTTGATGAAGAATCTGAACATTGTCGGAGGTGCGCAGAATGTAGTGATATTGTATTTCTTAAACATAGGAAGGATCTCTTCAGCCTTGAAGCGGTCGAAGTCGAATGTGAAGACAGGTGCTTCGCAGAGCCACTGACCGTAGAGCTTTCCCCAGAGTGCCTTACCCCAGCCTGTATCGGAGATGGAGAAGTGGAGACCGTTAGGATCTACATTCTGCCAGTACTTGGCTGTCGGGATGTGACCTATAGCATACATGTATGAATGCAGAGCCATCTTAGGATAGCCTGTTGTGCCTGATGTGAAGAACATTACCATCGGATCGTATCCGCATGCATAGTCGGCAGGACGCTCGAACTCATCGGAGAAGTTCTTGAACTCCTCGTTGAAGTCGTGCCAGCCGGGTCTTGAACCGTTGCAGAGGATGAGTGTCTCAACTCCGCAGACCTTGGCGGCCTTCTCACACTCGTCTGCTGCATCATCATCTGCCGTGCAGAATACTGCCTTAACGCCTGCTGCATTGAAGCGGTATTCATAGTCGTGGTCACGGAGAAGGTGGGTAGCAGGAATAGCTACGGCGCCAAGCTTCTCGAGGCCCATCATGGCGAACCAGAACTGGTAGTGACGCTTCAGAACGAGGACTACCTTGTCGCCCTTGCCGATGCCGAGAGACTTGAAGTAATTGGCTGTCATGTTGGAATATTTCTTGATGTCACCGAAGGTGAATCTTCTTTCTGTTACGCAGTCCTTTGCGACCCAGAGCATGGCGAGCTTGTCGGGGTTCTTGTCGGCGATAACGTCTACGCAGTCAAATGCGAAGTTGAACTTCTTGCATGCAGGGACATTGACGTCAACATCTACCATCGTGCCGTTCTCGTCGAGAACGCCGTTCAGATACTTTGCATATACCGGATCTTTGATATTAGCCGCATCAACGTTGGTAACGTTTTCTGTACGCATCTCTTCCGAGTTGTAAGGTGTGGTGTAGTTCTCACCTTTGCCCCATGCCTCGGGGTTAAGGATGATCGCATAGAATACGCAATCCTCACCGCCTAAAGCGAACTCGCCGTGAGGCTGTGTGGAGTCGAAGTAGATACAGTCGCCTTCATGGAGTACTTCGGAGGAATCACCGATGATTACCTTCAATGTGCCCTTAACGACGATGTTCATCTCCTGATAGTTATGTGAAACGAGGTGATACGGAGGGTTCAAAGCCTCTTCAGAATAAGGCACTACGACGCGGAAGGGTTCGCAGAGCTTGTTCTTGAATCTTGATGCCAAACGCTGGTACTTATAGCCTGTGCGTCTTGTGATCGGGCTGCCCTGGCCGTTTCTTGTTACTGCATACTCGGTAAGTGCAGGTGAGGAACCTTCCATGATATCTGAGATCTCAACGCCCGCGAGGTTTGCGAATTTATAAATGAAAGTAAAATTGAAATCCTGGGTGCCTTCTTCAAACTTGAGATATTCTTCAGTAGTAATATCAAGTTTTGAGGCTACTTCCTCAGGTGTCAGACCCATGTCGAGTCTCAGGCCGTGAACTCTGTCTGCAACTTCTGCGAGTCTTAGCTCTACGTTGCTGTTGTTAGCATTTGACATTGCTTTTTCTCCTTTTCTGTCAATCTGTCTTGTCTGTTCCCTGCCGGGGCAAAAAAAAAGCCCCAACATCCTACTTGGACATTGAGACGAATATAAATCCGCGGTACCACTCAATTTGCAAACATTACTGTCTGCCACTTACGAAGTCTAACAACTCCTTTGCATTAACGCAGCATCACGGGCACTGTCTACTAGGGGATGAACCTTTTCGGAATGCCGGCTCGGAAGGGATAGCTTGTTGCAAATATCGTCATGTGCCTCTCAGCGTAACAGCACTTCTCTGTATTGAACGAATCTCTGCGGCTTTCTTCGTCACAGCCTTTAGAGTTATTCAATTGTATACATTCCGCAAACCAGCGAAATGTTACATCAGAATATACTCATGAAACATAATTGTCAACATTTATTTTCATTTAGTTTTTGCACAGTTCCTCTTGAGAGTGTAAAATGATATCAGCAATTAATGCGGTGTTCGGGCAATTAACAGCATACGTGTGTCAAGGAGAAAGTGTATGTCGGTTAAGTATTTGGTCTCAGGCGGTGAAGGCGCATTAGGCAAGTTCGTTATCAGTATGCTCTTGGAGCGCGGTGAGAAGATAAGGATTCTCATGAGCGAACTTTCCGATACAAGAATATACAGAAACAATCCCAACATTGAGATCTGTTATGGTATTTCCACGGATAAAGATTCCATGAAAGAATTTTTCGAGCTCGAAGATCCGAGATCGTGTGTTCTTTTCCATACGGACGAGTATGTATCGCTTTCCGATGCTACGAATCTTACAATGAGAAGAGTTAACGTTATCGGTGCTGAAAACGTAGTCGATATGTGTCTTAAGCGCAAGATCGGCAAGCTCGTTTACTTAAGCTCTGCATACGCTCTTAACCCTGAGGTCACAGGTGACAACTTAACGATCCACTTCGACCGTAACAAGGTTGAAGGTGAGTATGCGAAGTCCAAGGCAGAGGCCGCAGCTTATGTCATGGAGAAGGTCGCTCTTAACAAGCTCAATGCGGTTATGGTTCTGCCTACGTTCATCATCGGCCCCGGTTATTCACAGGACTATGAGATCAACAAAGTATTGAACAGCTTCATTAATAACGGCACGACTCCTCCGAAGGAAGGCGGCCGCGCATTCGTAGACGTAAGAGTCGTTGCGAACGCGATGCTTACTTTGGCTGACAAGGGCGAGCCCGGCGCAGGTTATATCATCAGCGGTGAGTACAAGACCAGCGGCGAGTTCTTTAAGGACGTCAACGACATCAAGGGTATCGATGCTCCGGTCAAGACCGCATCGAAGCTCGTTATGAGCAAGTCCCTCGTTAAGCTCGTCAACTTCTACTACAAGATCACTCACAAGGAGAATCCGCGTGAGGCATATACACTCTTCAGGGAAAATCCCGATGCACGCTTCGAAGACAACAGCAAGGGTATTCTTCCGGAGAATGTAATCAGCTTCAAGGAATCCTTGAGCGACACGATCAGCGGTGCCCAGACAGGCGGCACGCAGGCTGCTTCCGCTACGGTCCAGCAGGCCACGCCGAAGAGTACGTCTGCTGCTGAAGCTATGGAAGCAAGACTTAAGAGAAAGAGCGCCGTTGCGTCCACATCCAAGCCGGCAACATCCACTGCTCCTGCGGGATCTGCACCGGCAACATCTGCACCTGCAGCACCGTCTGCGCCTGCCCATACAAGACCTGCCAGCTCGAGGCCCGCATCTTTCGCGGCACAGGCTGCAGCGAAGGCAAGAGCTGAGAGGGAGAAGGCTGAGGCTGAGAAGGCCGGTACATCTGCTCCCGAGGCACCCAAGGCAGACGCTCCCGTTAAGTCCATTATTCCGTCTATGAATCCTTCTTCTGAAGATCCCAAGCCGGAAGCTCCGAAGGCTGCAGAGCCCGTTAAGTCGATAATCCCTCAGATGCCTGTTAAGCCGGAAGCACCGGCCAATCCGCCCGCATCTCCGGAGAACAGTGAGACATAAGTGGTATTAGATAAAAATAATAAAAAAATAATTCTTGCAAGCGCGTCTCCCAGGAGGCGCGAATTGCTGTCTTTAGTCACAGATAAATTCGAAGTCATAACAGTCGATGTCGATGAGCGTTCCGCCGAGATAAGGATGGAGGAAAAGGGCGTGCCCGCGTTAAGAGTGAGCGAAGGCTTAGCTGAGCTCAAGGCAAAGGCTGTTTTCGATACTTTGTCAGAGCCCGAAAAAGAGAACACCATCGTTATCGGCGCCGATACTTCGGTCGTTCTGGATAACATAATCTTCGGCAAGCCAAAAGACCGTCAGGAAGCGGTGGACATGCTGTCGCTTTTGTCAGGCAAGACACATGTCGTTGCGACCGGAGTTGCGGTTTTCGCAGGGTCAAAAGTTAAGAGATTTACGGAAGAAACCTACGTCGAGTTCAACGCGCTCGACGATTACCAAAGAGAATTGATAGAAGCTTATTGTGACGGCGGTTCGCCGTACGATAAGGCGGGCGGATACGGCATTCAGGACAAGGGCGCTTTACTGGTCAAATGCTTAAACGGAGACTATTCCAACGTGGTCGGATTGCCCGTGCCGAGACTGGCGCGCGAGATAAGCGGCATGTTAAAATAATCGTTGGAATAAAAATGGAAAAAGGGGGGATACTAATGTGTTTGGGATAGGCCTTGGTAATCTCGTAAGGATAGGTCTGAGAGTAAGTGATCATATTTTAAGACAGCAGGAGATCGAGCAGTCTAGGGCAAGAGCCGAGAGCGCAAGACTTGAAGCTGAAGCATCCAGAGAGAGAACCACTAAAGAGAATTCAATATACAGAAGAACTTTGCTGGAAGATCAGATCGCTCGCGACAGTGTGGCTGTCGAGTGCCCTAACTGCGGCGCTACAGGCAACCGCATCCGCAGAGACTCGACAGGATTTTGCGAGTATTGCGGAACTGCAATTCAGGTAAGCAGCGGCGGCATCGCGTATATTGCTGATCCTATTGAGAAGGTAAGAGCTAAAGCTGAAGAAGATATCAGGCTTAAGACCGGGGGCGTGACAGATGACCAAAACTGAGAAAAGCGGCAAAAGTAATTTCAAGAAAATAGCAGGGCTCGTAGGCATCTACGCTCTCATCTATATCGTATGCTCAGCGATGTTCGTCGGCCTGTTCCACACCGGGCTCCTCAAGGGCATGGAAGTCCTCATGTACAGAGGAATCGTGTTCATCATCATCACGGGCATCATCGCCGCAGTCATCATGGGGATCGTCCGCAAATTCTGGAAGTTCGTAACGGTAAGGGACATCATCATGATGTTCTGTATCTTCTGCTGCGTGAACACGGTTCTCTTTACGCTTATTCCTGTTACGGTCGAGCGTTCCGTATCTGTATTTATGCTCAGCTACATGGAGGAGAATTCCGACCAGACCTTTACACAGGAATCCGTAGGCGAAGTCTTCACTCAGAAGTACGTTGAAGAATACGGGGCGTTCGAGAAGCGCTTCAACGAGCAGATCGTCACGGGCACCATCGTTGAGAATCCGGACGGCACATATTCGATTACGGAGAAGGGCAAGTTCATCGTTAACATGTTCAGGACGGTCGCGAAGTGGTTTGATACCGACAGGCGTCTGGTATATCCGAACGAGAACTGATCTGTAAGTTAATTTGGTTTTTAAGGGCATCCTTCGCGGGTGCCCTTTTTTGCGCCGGCGCAGTACTCTTTGATGCCGATTTGGAGACTATTTTGGGCTCGAAAAGTCTCCATTTAGTCATTTTTCGCCGAAAAAGACTTTTTGGAGACTATTTGGGGCTCGAAAAGTCTCCATTTCGGGTACTTCCCCTTTTCACGGCAACAGCCGCCGACGAAAATGCGGCGATTCCTGATGAAAGATAAAAATATATCGAAATACAATAAAATTTTATTGCATTACAAGGGAGAGAGTGATAAGATAGCCTCACATGGGGAGGTAGATTAAAGATGAAATGTATTAAGAAGATCAAGGTATTAACTGTAGCTGGCGCGGTGGTTTTCGCGCTGTTATTTCAAGGATGCTCGCTGTTTAATGCGTATGCGGGGATCCCGGGGCTTCCTGACAACGCCGCGTCGTATGATATGTATTCTGTTGACAGTGTGGACATGATGCTCATTGATGTGAACGGTAAGACATACGCGCCTTACGGAACACTTGAAGGAAGATTCAAAGATGAATATGTCAGAGAATGTCTGGGATATGTGGATGGCGACAAGAACACGAGGATCTATTCGCTCTGTGAAGATCCGTACGATGACTATATCGTGATGATCAACACTAACGGGGTCATGGAGCAGCCGCAGTTCTGGCGGGATATGTCGACTTATGGTGAAGATATCTTTACTCCCGGATACATAGATTCCCTGGAATACGAGGAGTGGGGCAGTTCAGGGTGCTATTCCGAGATGAGAGAATTCAGGATCGATGTAAACCTCGAAGCAGAGGATGTTATGGAGCTTGCAATGGATTTCACGATAAACGGAGATACCAATGGCTCGGCCGGCGTCCGCAATGCCGACTGGTCAGAGATGAAGGATGATGTCTACGAGCTCTCGATACCGGAGATGCATCTGCATGACAAATACGATTTTGATGAACCGTTCGATGTCGAGATACATTTCACAGTTACTTCAATGAATGGCAGTCAGTTTGTAATAGACAGCGTTTACACCGGTACGGTTAAGCTCGGCGGCAATGATACGCTGACTCTCACGGGCAATGCCCAGGACGGATATCAGATACGTTAGGAGGTTTTATGGGCGCGACAACGTGGCTTATTATCTTATACATATTATTGATAGGACTTACTGTTTTTGCCTTTGCGAAAAAGAAGCGGGCAGCAGGAATAATCCTGATAGCCGTTATGGTGACGGGCGCCGTGATACTCGGGTATCTGTGGTTTACGTCTCCGATGTAAGACAGAATAAAAAGGCATCCTTAAACCGGGTGCCTTTTTAAGTGTAGACGGAAATTTAACATAAAAAGACGTGTGTGCTAAAGACAATTTATATTTGACACAATATAATTTTATCAAATACAAACGAAAGGAGAACACAACATGTCTATTTACGATTATTCAGTTCCCACACCCAAAGGAGAAGAGATCTCTCTTAAGGATTACGAAGGAAAGGTCATACTTATCGTCAACACCGCTACAGGCTGCGGATTTACTCCTCACTACAAGCCGATCGAGGAGATGTATGAGCAGTTCCACGACAAGGGATTTGAAGTCATCGACATCCCCTGCAACCAGTTCGCAGGCCAGACACCCGGAACGGATGAGGAGATCCACGAGTTCTGCCAGCTCAAGTATAAGACACAGTTCCCTCAGATGAAGAAGTCTGACGTCAACGGCGAGAACGAGCTTCCTTTATTTACATATCTTAAGTCCCAAAAGGGCTTCGAAGGCTTCGGAAAGGGCCCCACAGCACTTGTAATGAGCAAGATGCTCAGCAAGCAGGACAAGGATTATGCGTCCAAGCCTGACATCAAGTGGAACTTCACCAAATTTGTAGTCGACAGGGAAGGCAACGTCGTTAAGAGATTCGAGCCTACCGCAGACATGAAGGAAGTAAGAAAATTTGTTGAGAGCCTGATCTGAGAAGGTGATTTAAATGAAGATCGATGAATCGATGAAGCTTGATTCGCAGCTGTGTTTCCCGCTCTATGCCGCATCCAGAAAAATAGTAAGCCTCTACACCCCGCACCTTAAACCTCTCGGGATCACATACACCCAGTACATCATGTTTCTGGTGCTCTGGGAACAGGACGGGATAACGGTAGGGGAGCTTTGCAAAAGACTGATGCTTGATACCGGCACGGTAACGCCGATGCTCAAGAACACCGAGAAGCAGGGGCTGATCAGGCGCGAGAGAAGTGCTGAGGATGAGCGCGTAGTGGTGATCACTCTGACAGATGAAGGCAAGGAGCTTTACAAGAAAGCCAGGGACATCCCCTCCAGGATCGGTTCATGCGTAAAGCTCAGTAAGAGCGAAGCGGCCGCGCTGTATAAGACGCTGTATAAGTTGTTGGAATAAAAGCGGTTTAGAGACTTTTCGCGATTAAATAAAAAAGCTAATTTGTGAAAAGAATTTGTTTTGCAAAAACCGATTTTCCCAAAAAGCGGAAATCTCTCAATTTGGGAAAAGATTCTGCGGATTTCTTTCCCAAAAATGCAAAAAATTGAAATTTGGGAAAAGATTTTGCGGATTTCTTTCCCAAAAATGCGAAAACTTGAAATTCGGGAAAAGATTTTGCGGATTTCTTTTCCCAAAAACGCGAAAAGTCTCAATTTAGGAAAAGATTTTGGGGAATTCTTTTCGCAAAAATCAAAATACGGTATTTTCAGAAAAGATTTGCCCGTTTTCTTTTCTGAAAAAACGAAAAAATAAAATCCATGAAAAACGCCGAAGCCCAAAAGCTCCGGCGTTTGAATTTTAGCGATAAAAAAGTTTACACGCGGCCGAATCCGACTGCCTTTCTGACGAGCTCGTACTTCTCGCGTGCGATCTCGTTGGTGTAGTCGCGGCCTGCATCGAGGATGTCGTTGATGATGCCGCTCGAGAGGACTTCGTTGTACTTGTCCTGGAAAGGAACGAGCTTTTCAACAACTGCGTCAGCGACTGCCTTTTTAAGGTCACCATATCCGCCGCCTTCGAATTTGGCGACTGCATCTTCGATAGAAGAACCTGTGAAAACAGAATAGATCGTGAGGAGGTTAGATACACCGGGCTTCTCATCCTCGTCGAACTTGATGATGCCGTCGGAGTCTGTGACTGCGCTCATGATCTTCTTTCTGATGGTCTTCTCGGGATCAGAGAGGAAGACGGAAGCCTTCGGGTTATCGGTGGACTTGCTCATCTTCTGGGTAGGTGTCTGAAGGTCGCGGATCTTGGCGCCGATCGTGGGGATCAAAGGCTCGGGGATCCTGAAGAGCTCGCCGTAACGGTTGTTGAATCTGATAGCGAGGTTTCTGGCAAGCTCAACGTGCTGCTTCTGGTCGATTCCTGTAGGAACATACTTGGGATCATAGAGCAGGATGTCTGCTGCCATAAGGTCAGGATATGTAACAAGGCCTTCCGTGAAAGTCTCGTGAAGAGCGGATTTAGCCTTGAACTGGTGCATTCTTGTGAGGTCGCCGTGAGGTGTGTGGCATTCGAAGATCCAGGACAGATTAGCGTGATAGAGATTCTCTGACTGAATGTAGATGTGCATGTTATCGAGGTTGGGATCGACGCCGCATGCGATGTACATAGCGATGGCGTTGATGATGTTCCTGTGGAGAGCATCAGGATCCTGTGGAACCGTGATGGCATGCATGTCAGGGACGAAGAGGAATGTCTCATAGTCCTTCTGATAGTTTACGATCTGTGAGATACCGCCTGCATAATTGCCGATGGTAAGAGATCCGCTGGGCTGAAGGCCCGTAAGTAATCTGTCCATAAATAACCTCCGTTGTCTTCAAGACGACTAATCTTAACACTTTATAATATAATTATCAAAAGAAAGGCAGGTGAACTTGTTGCTGTACATCCTTGTGGCGCTCAAATGCGAAGCTTCTGTCCTTAACGGCCTGCCCGGCGAAGTGGTCTTCACGGGCGTCGGCTTAAGGGCTAATGATGTATTGAATTCATTTGACCTGAAGCCCACCGATAAGGTGATGAACGTAGGCATCTGCGCGGGACGCAACAAGGGTAAGGGCTATCTGATTAACGCGGTCACATCGATGGAGACGGGCAGGCGTTACTACCCGGATATACTTTTCGATTCAGGCTTTGAAGAGATGCCTCTTACTACATCTTCAGGCATAGTTCACGAGGTCGAAGACGGCATGCTCGTAGACATGGAGGCTGCGCTCATTTGTGAGAAAGTCTTAAAGGTCCTGCCACCTTCGAACATCGCTTTTTATAAGGTCGTTTCAGACAGCGGCGTGGACTTCATGACGGCTGAAGAAGTTACTGATGTGATGAGATCTCACCTGCCCGAGATGAAGAAGATCGCGCGTCTTCTGACCGGAAACACTACTGAGAAAGATTACAAGTTCCTTCCTGACAGCGTCGCGGAAGAACTGCATCTTACACAATACATGAGACATGAATTAGACGACATCGAGCATTACTGCGTTGTCTCCGGAAGAGAAAAGGATCTAACGGATTATCTGGACAAGCTCCGCGGTGAAGGCAGGCTCCCTGCAAAGGATAAGAAGACCGGAAGGGAGGCACTCAATGAGATTTACTCATATCTACGTTGAGGAAAGAGCCTCCGGTTATCCTCTCGCAAAAGAGATAATCAGCAAGCTTCCTGACGCGAGCATAGTGCCGATAAAGCACTACAAGGATGTTTTCGACAGGAAGAGACAGAACGTTGCCCTACAGAAAGATCATGGCGCGCTCATCATTGCGGTGAGGGACGGCAACAGGGTGTTCGAGGGAGCGCCTGTGTGCCAGTCGTTCGGGTATCAGTATTTCTACTACGCGAGCTCCATGATGAACTGTCCCTTCGACTGCGAGTACTGCTACCTGAAGGGAATGTATCCGTCGTCTTATATGGTCGTCTTCGTTAATCTCGAAGACTATATTCAGGACTTAGAGGATATGTCCGGAAGGCGGCCGATGTATCTGTGCGCATCTTTTGATACCGATCTTCTCGCGATGAACGGACTTACGGGTCACGCGGATTTCTGGAAGGAAGTGGCTCGCACGCACGATGATATTCTGGTCGAGTTAAGGACCAAAGCCGCACCCGAGATAACGGATGACATACCAAACGTCATCTATGCGTTCACGCTGTCTCCCGAAGAAGTCGTTACTAAGTACGAGCGATACACCGCACCGGTCAGTGCGCGCATAAATGCAGCGGCCAAAGCGCTTGAGAAAGGCGCCAGAGTAAGGCTCTGCTTTGACCCGGTGATAAGGATCCCGGACTACAAGGAAGCTTACAAAAAACTGATAGAAGATACGGCCAACAGGATCGATCTTAACAGGCTTACTGACGTCAGTGTCGGTACGTTCAGGATATCAGCTGACTACTTAGGAAAGATGCGCAAGGCTTACCCCGATTCGGAGATCGCGTGGTATCCTTATGCTGTCAAGGACGGCGTTGCGCAGTACGAACCGAACACTGACAAAGAGATGCAGGATTACGTCTTGGGACTGCTCGAAAAATACATCGGAAGGGAGAAGATCTTCACATGGAATTAAAAACTGCGATCGTGACGGGAGCATCTTCCGGAATAGGTTTTGCGATAGCAAAGATGCTTACCGAAGAAGGTTACCGTGTCTACGGCATCGGAAGGATCTTCCCCGAGGACGCAGACTTCTTCGAGAAGAGATTATCGCTCGACCTGAGAGACACAGACATTTTGCTCGCGAAGATCTCTGAGATAAAGAAGGTCGACCTGCTCGTTAATGCTGCAGGCAGCGCTTTCTACGGACTTGCCGAATTTAACACTCCTGACCAGATAAAAGAGATGTGCAGGGTAGACCTCGAAGTCCCGATGATACTGACTTCTGCGCTCCTTCCCAAGCTCAAGGATACGAAAGGCATGATAGTCAACATCGCGTCAGTTACTTCCACGAGGATAAATACTCACGGTGCTGCTTACGGTGCTCTCAAGGCGGGACTTAGAAGCTATGGCAGAAGCGTATATGAAGAGGTCAGAAAGACAGGCGTCAGGGTAGTAACTGTCTGCCCGGATCTTACAAGAGGGACGAAGCTTTACAGGAATGCGGATTTCGAGCCTTCTGAAGAAGACGGCTGTTATCTGCTCCCTGAAGATACGGCCGAGTGCGTTAGAAATGTCATCAACATGCGCGAAGGATGCGCCGTGACCGAAGTCGAAGTAAGGCCACAGTATAACCGTATCGTCAAGAAGAAGGAATGACCCCTCAAAATTGAAAAGGGCCTTTAAATAATATATTATTCCACATATATGGGTACCTCTAAGAAGCAAAGCAAGCTCTATTCATTCTACAAGGCTGTGGTCACAGTCCCTGCCTTTATGGCTTGCTTTTATCTCCTGATCGTATGCTTCGTCGCGACTTACAGACTGATCTCTGATATCGGAAGCGTACGCGTTTTATTCTTAAATCCCATCCTGATAGTAATACTTGCACTGGTTGCTGTTTTCGCGCTGGGCATATATGTATTGAAAAAGCAGAAGGCATTAAGCAGGTTTGCAAAGCTCGAAGATAAGGATACATTCAGCCGCACGATGAGGGTGATCAAAGTCCTGATCTTCATCGAGTGCCTCATATTCGTGGCAGGCGCCAACGGCATGAGCCAGAGCGTCGACCAGCTCTCAGTGCAGCAGGCAGCTTACGGATATTCATGGGGCGAGACAGAGACTTTTGTACCTCCCGGATACATGTCCATCTATCCGAATAATCTCGGAATGTCTGTCGTGCTCTACCTCTTAAGCCTTGTGACGGGCCATTACAACAACCTCTTCATGATGCTGGTCTATGCGGTGCTCGTCCCGTTCATTTATTCTGATCTCGCTTACATCGGAGGCAGGTTCGGCCTTACAAGAAAGTCACAGATAATGGTCATGACCGCGGGACTTCTTTTCCTGCCTTTGCAGGCCAAGACCCTGATAATCTACGGCGACGTGCCGGGACTTTTCTTCGCGGTTAAGGCGATGCGTTATGCCACTGATATCGTTTACAAGAAGCCCACGCTTAAGAAGGTCCTGGCAGTTATAGCTTTCCCTGCGATAGCGTGCGTGTTCAAGAATAACTTCATTATCTTCTCGATCGGTATTACCATCTATCTTGCCGCAGAGCTCCTGAAGCAGAAGAGAAAAAGTGAGATCTATATACCATTAGCGGTCATCCTGGCTTCGGTCCTTCTTAATGCGGTCCTCACGCTTATCGTGGGCGCTGTGGCAGGACAGGCAGTGTCATCGGGCGCGTCCAAGTGGTCTTGGATCGCGATGGGCATGCAGGAAGAAGCAGGCATGTATAACGGATATAATGCGTACACATATTATCTTGCTAACTTCGATTCGTCTGTCCAGGCTGAGGCAGCGAAAAGCAGCATCGCCGCAAGCCTTAAGACTTTTGCTTCAGAACCGAACTACGCCATAGGCTTTTATACCAGGAAGGTCCTGATCCAGTGGTCAGATCCTACGCATTGCGCGTTTGAATTCCAAAGCAGGAATGTTTATTTTGCAGAGAACGCATCACCCCTGATGTGGTTCATGGCAAGCCCTGCTGTCATCAGCGTTGCATCTTCATTCCTTAAGATATTCCAGCTCATGATGTTCGCCGGAAGCAGCGTGACTGCGGTCAAGGCGGGACGCGGCAAGACGGGTTCATCTGCAACGCTCCTTCTCATGACATTTATCGGAGGCTATATCTTCCATCTTATCTGGGAAGCAGCTCCTTTCTATACGCTGGCTTACATGGTCCTCCTGATCCCGACGGGCGTCGCTGGAATCATCAGCTTAATGAAGATGTTATCAGGCATAAAGTTCAAGGAGCTTTCCAAGGTGCAATACAAGCCCGGTCCGGAGATCGTGTATTTCTTCGCTGGCGTACTGGTGTTCCTCTTCGCATCGGCAGGACTCGGAACCATCAGAAAGCTCCTCGTTAACGGACGTACTGAGTATAAGGCCTACTATAAAGAAGTTATGGACAGGTCGAGAAATCCGGTCGCTGAAGGACATTATTATCTGGTACCTGTTGCCGAAGGCCACGGGAATGACGGATTCGAGGTAGAGCTTATCAGATATGCGGGCAAGTACAGGATGAGGCTTATTACCAGCAGCGATCCTGACAGCGATATTTACATGGCTTACCGCGACGGCGAGCTCGGAGCCGACTGGTTCTCATATGACGGGTCTGAGGTATTTGTCATCTTAAGGAATAATGACGGTACTTATACGATCTGCCTCGGAGCTGACAAGGCCCTCATGATCGATCCTGAAGAAGACAAGATGAAGGTGGGTGCCATAGACGACTATTCGTTTACTTTCGGTACCGTAGAATACGATAATTTCATTGCAGAGAACCCGAACTACACCTGGCGCCTCGAACCTGCGTCCTGATCCTGGACCGATTTTCCACAAAGAAATATTACATTTTTCATTCAGACATGACCTCAAAAGTGTTCGAAAAACCCCAAAACACCTAGTGGTTGTCAAGTTTTCATGGTTTTTATTACATTATTGTTACAAGCACAATATATTGGGTTTTGCCGTTGACACAACCACAACATATAGGTATCCTTTAAGAGCGTTTCAATGAAAACGAAACGCATTCGCACCTATTTTTCAATCAAAAGCGAGGTATGTGGGGCATGATCTTAGGCGGACTTCAGAAGCTTACACTTTTGGACTTCCCCGGGACCGTGGCTTGTACGGTATTTACCGTCGGCTGCAACTTAAGGTGCCCCTTCTGCCACAACCCGGCATTGGTTTTCAATCCCCCGGAAGACATGAGGATCAGCGAAGACGAGTTTTTCGCTTTCCTTAAGAAAAGACAGGGGATCCTTGACGGAGTTGCGATCACAGGCGGCGAACCGCTTCTGCATTCTGACATCGGTGAGTTTATCGCAAAGATCAAGTCGATGGGCTTCAAGGTAAAGCTTGATACCAACGGCACATTTCCTGACAGACTGGAGAAGATCCTCTCTGAAGGCAATGTCGATTACGTGGCTATGGACCTCAAGAACACCTTTGACAAGTATGCGGAGACAGTCGGCATCAAGGGCTTCGATGTTGAACTCATAAAGAGGAGCATCAAGGCGATCGAAGACAGCGGTGTAGCCCACGAGTTCAGAACTACTGTGGTATCGCCTTTGCACAAGGCAGAGGACTTCGAGACTATCGCGAAGCAGGTGGAAGGAACTGAGAATTACTTCCTGCAGAGCTTCGTAGATTCGGGAGACCTCTTAAACGGCGAAGGCTTGAGCGAGATGCCGAGGGAAGAATTGGAAAAGGCTTTGGAGGGTGCTAAAAAAATAATACCGCAGGCTAAAATACGCGGAGAGAGCTGAAGGAGAGGAACATGTTTCAAATCATCAAGAGAGACGGCAAAGTCGTAGAGTTCGACTTAAGCAAGATTTCGGGAGCTATCGAGAAGGCTTTCGTTGCACAGAAGAGAGAGTATAACAATCAGATCATTGATATGCTCGCATTAAATGCGGTTTCAGACGCAGAGAAGAAAGCAGTTGATGGCAAGGTAGACGTCGAGTCCATCCAGGACAGCGTAGAAGCTACGCTCCAGAGAATGGGCTATGAGGACGTGGCAAAGGCTTACATCCTCTATCGTAACCAGCGCGAAAAGATCCGTAACATGAATTCCGCTCTCTTGAACTACAAGAATCTTGTAGACAGCTATGTCAAGGTTGAAGACTGGCGTGTAAAAGAGAACTCCACTGTTACATATTCCGTAGGCGGCCTCATCCTCTCCAACTCCGGTGCTATCACAGCAAACTACTGGCTCTCTGAGATCTACGACAAAGAGATCGCAGACGCTCACAGAAATGCTGATATTCACATTCACGACCTCTCCATGCTCACAGGTTACTGTGCAGGATGGTCATTAAAGCAGCTCATCCAGGAAGGCTTGGGCGGCATAGTAGGCAAGATCACATCTGCTCCTGCAAAGCACCTCTCCACACTTTGCAACCAGATGGTCAACTTCCTCGGCATCATGCAGAACGAGTGGGCAGGCGCTCAGGCTTTCTCCTCTTTCGATACATATCTTGCACCTTTCGTAAAGGTTGATAACCTTTCCTACAAGCAGGTCAAGCAGGACATCCAGTCCTTCATCTATGGTGTCAACACACCTTCAAGATGGGGTACACAGAGCCCGTTCACAAACATCACTCTCGACTGGACAGTACCGAACGACCTGGCAGAGCAGAACTGCATCGTCGGCGGCAAGGAGATGGACTTCAAGTACAAGGACTGTAAGGCTGAGATGGACATGGTCAACAAGGCTTTCATCGAGATCATGATCGAAGGTGACGCTAACGGCCGCGGCTTCCAGTATCCTATCCCTACATACTCCATCACAAGAGATTTCGACTGGTCAGAGACAGAGAACAACAAGCTTCTCTTCGAGATGACAGCTAAATACGGTATCCCTTATTTCTCCAACTATATCAACTCCGACATGGAGCCTTCCGATGTACGTTCAATGTGCTGCCGTTTGAGACTCGACCTTCGTGAGCTCCGTAAGAAGTCCGGCGGATTCTTCGGTTCAGGCGAATCCACAGGTTCTGTAGGCGTTGTTACTATCAACATCCCGAGAATCGCTTATCTCGCTTCTGATGTTGATGACTTCTATAAGAGACTCGACCATCTCATGGACATCGCTGCAAGATCTCTCAAGATCAAGAGAAACACTATCACAAAGCTTCTCGATGAGGGTCTCTATCCTTACACAAGACACTACCTCGGAACATTCAACAACCACTTCTCAACGATCGGTCTTGTCGGTATGAACGAGGCAGGCCTCAATGCAAAGTGGCTCAGAAAAGATCTGACTCATGAAGAGACTCAGGCATTTGCAGCTGACGTTCTTAACCACATGAGAAACAAGCTCTCCGACTATCAGGAGAAGTACGGCGACCTCTATAACCTTGAGGCTACACCTGCAGAGTCTACGGCATTCCGTCTTGCTAAGCACGACAAGGCAAGATATCCCGACATCATCACTGCAAACGATGCTTCAGGCGTATTCTATTACACCAACAGCTCACATCTTCCTGTCGGCTACACAGCAGACATCTTCGATGCTCTTGATGTCCAGGATAACCTCCAGACTCTCTACACATCAGGTACGGTATTCCATGCATTCTTAGGCGAGCGTCTCCCTGACTGGAAGGCTGCTGCAACTCTCTTAAGAAAGATCGCCGAGAACTAC
>JAFRST010000046.1 GCA_017427465.1 Clostridiales bacterium
AGCAGAGGGTCACAGGTTCGAGCCCTGTAGTTTCCACCAATGGTACGGCGCAGTAGTTCAGCCTGGTTAGAATGCCAGCCTGTCACGCTGGAGGTCGAGGGTTCGAGCCCCTTCTGCGTCGCCATTAACTTTAGGCCGAACACTTTATAAGGTGTTCGGCCTAACTCTTGCTCAGATAGCTCAGTCGGTAGAGCAGGGGACTGAAAATCCCCGTGTCGGCAGTTCGATTCTGTCTCTGAGCACCAAAACTTTAAGACTCTTTCTTTTGTCATAGTTAAGATGCAAAAGGAAGAGTTTTTTACTAAACGGAGTAGAAAAATGACTTTAAAGAAAAGATTGAATCCGGCCTTGTCTACGATGCTCTTTTTGCTCGTTGCAGTAGCCTGCCAGGTAGTAGCTATAAAGATCTTCCCTCATGTAGTCGGCAAGCCTCTTACAGAGCCCAACGCATACATCCTTACCCGTATGATGGAAGGATATCTTCTCCTACTTACCGTGATCTTCTCGTTCACGACAGAGCTCCGTATCCACTTTGAATGCTTTAAGCCAAGCAAGGCCAATCTCAAGAAGGATCTTTTCTGGGGCGTTATCTTGTCAGCAGCGCTTATCGTCATTTTGTTCATCATAAGACTCGTACAGAACCAATTCTTCCCGGAGATCGCTGCAAGACCTTACTTTGGTCTTTATCTCGGAACATATATGCGATGGTTCTATCCCATCAGCGCCATCCTGCAGGAAATGTTCGTAAAGGGCGTTGTTGAGGACAACATTACTGATGCCTGCACTAAGTACAACAAGCATTTCTCCGTGTGGGTCACATCGCTGTTCTTCTTTGTGCTCCACATGGGTTACGATATCCCCATGATGTTCGGTGCAGCTATCCTTTGCGCAGCTACAGGTTATCTCTACGAGAAGACCAAGTCTGTTTACGGCAGCACACTCATCCATCTTGTAATCGGATTCGTTCCGAAGATGCTCGGAGTTACTCCTTAATAAGCCTGAACGCCGGCAATAACACAAAGCTGCCAAATGCCTGTAATATAAGCATGTTACAGTTTGTTGACATCTCGTTTTCGCGCGCATTTTATATAAAGGCCATATGCTATACTCCAAATTGACAGTTAGGAAAAATATGCACTTTTTGCTGTTTATGAGGTCAAGATGGAGTCCGAAAATATTGCCAAGTTCCAAAAGATCGTAGCAGGTCTTCCGCCGGAAAAGAGGGCGGAACTTTGCCGCCGTCTTAAGGGCATGTCCAAAGAAGAGGGCATGGCTGTTATCAACAGGATGGTAGAGATCTCAGAGCAGCGCAAGATAGAGATAACTGCAAGACCTAAGGTCCTTGCGGCAAGCGGCCGTGTGGCGGACCGCCCCTCAAGAACCGATTATGAGGTAAGAACACCCCGTACATACACTTACAGAAACGATACCGATGACAACAGGATCGAGATCGTTAAAAACCCGGTAAAAAAGAATGCAGCTCCCGCAAAAGCATCAAGACCTCAGCAGCGGCCTATAAAGAGGGCTGAGCCTGTCGTTGCAAAAGACGGAAGAGAGCAGATATTAAGACAGATCGAACAGAAAAAGATCGAAGCCGAAGAGGCAGAGCTTCGTAAGGAGAAGAGAAAGGTTTTCGCCAAGAAGGCTGTAAAGTTCTTCTTTACGAGCGTCGGAAGACTTCTGACAGTAGTAATATGCACTCTGATCCTCGTGATCGCAGGCCTTTATACATTCCTGGGGATCATTATGAGGGGGCCTTCCAATCATTTAAGAGACCAGTTCGTTCCTTCCGTTATGGAATCTTCCGCTGGCGGTATCCTTGCTAAGTGGATCTTATCCGACGAAGAGATCGAAGAGATAATGAACAGCAACAAGACTGTTGCCATCACAGATATCACTGATACTACTCTGGTCAATGCAATGGCTGCAGAGCAGAACAGCAAGAAGGCCAATGCCGCTTCTGTAAACGATCTTGACCCTGACGGAGACGGCATCGAAGTTCACGATATCAGCGGCCCGATGTATCACGGCAAGATGCTCGTAGTTTACGATCCTTCCAGAATAGTCGTCGGTACGATCGATAATTATAATCACAGCGGCGCAGGTCTTACCCTCAAGGAACTTATCGATAAGTATGACGGTGTCGGCGGTATCAACGGCGGCCAGTACGAAGATAAGAACGGTATGGGTATCGGAGGATGGCCTGAGGGCATCGTTATCTCAGGCGGTGAGCTCAGGATGGGAGCTAAGAATTGCGATTATGAAGTCTACGGACTTACGAATGATAACGTTCTCGTAGTCGGCACAATGACTGCGCAGGAGGCAATGGATATGGGTGTCAGAGATGCCGTTTCATTCGGACCTGCACTCATCGTAAACGGTGTTGCTGCCAATTACAAAGGCTGCGGCGGCGGACTCAATCCGAGAACTGCAATAGGCCAGAGGGCTGACGGAGCTATCCTGCTCCTCGTTATCGAAGGAAGAAAGACATCCTCCATGGGCGCCACAATGGCAGACCTTATCGACATTATGTTGGAATACGGTGCTGTTAATGCAGCTAACCTCGATGGCGGTATGTCATCTGCGATGTGGCTTGGTGATGAAGAGCTCGTATCAAGTTCATCTATCAGAGTCTCACGCCAGATGCCTACAGCATTCGTAATTCTGCCCCAGAATACTGACGAACAGACATAAGGTGCGTCAGATGAAGTCTTCAGGCAAAAATAGCGAAAAGAATAATAACGGTGGGAAGAACGGGAAGAAGAAGGTAAATCTCTTTCTCGTTTTTCTGATTGCATGGCTTGTTATCGTTACCGGACTGATAGCCTGGTTCCTTATAAGGTTTAATGATTTCGCAGGTAAATACGAAGAACAGTATCAGGCATCGCTCCCGTATCACACAGCTGAACAGGTTACGCAGCATTTCAATGACGGCGATGTGGATTATATACTTGGCAACATGACAGAAAAGCCTGTATTTACTTGCTTTGAAGATGATTCGGTAGTAAGGGATTATGTTACTGAACTTATCAGCGGCAAGAACTTTGTATATTCAGAAACAGAGAATTTCAGGGAAGATGCTCCTGAGTATTATGTTAAGACCGGCGACGGACTTGTTGTAGCCAAGTTCAATCTTACCGAAGACAAGACAGCAAATCTTCCGTACGGATTTAAGTCCTGGCAGGAGAATACACTTGAATTTTATACAGCTGCCACATACGGCTTTGAAGTATCCGCTCCCGAGACATACAAGGTCTATGTTAACGGTATCGAATTAAGCCCGGAAAATTCGACGTATGAACTGACTGAATCCGAGCTTAACCAGTATGTTGATCCGTATGCAACAATTCCCGGAACGGTCAGATATAAAGGCGAAGGGCTTTATGTAAAGCCTGTTGTTACTGCTGTCGATTTCCGGGGCAATGCATGTGAGTTAGTTTATGATGAGAATACCGACACTTACACTGTAGGATTTATCAAGGATTTTGACGAATATGATGCGGTATCCGAGCTTGCCATATCTTTTGCTTCAACGTTTGCAAATTACATCTCGCAGGATGCCGGTGACCATGCTCTTGATAAGTATTTCCCCAGCGGCAGCCAGGCTTTGAGCTATATCAAGAGAAATTCCGCAAGACAGTATTTTACGAGCCACGGCAGCGTCTCCATACATAATGAAGAAGTACGTGACTGCTTAGTTTTCTCTGATGATGTCGTTTACATGGAAGCTTATGTTGAACAGTATATGCAGATGTATTGGGGCTCTGATGAGCCTGAGGTGCTTCCTACAGACGTTCATTTGTATTTTGTAAAGATCAACGGCAAGTGGCTTATAGGCGGAATCCAGTACTGATCTGATCATTTTTAACAGGATAGAATTTCCTCACTTTTACCACAGAAATACTTCGTTTTTGTAACGCTCCTGAAACTTTGTCTTTTATTTAAAATGATAGAATTAGCGTAGATTATTATGGACAAAGTCTCTTAAAGGGGGTACGAGTCTTGGAATTCACATATTCGAATGACGGTTTTTTGCCGTACGATTCTTTTGATTATATTTTCAACGAACGTGAGATGCCCGAGTTCGGCAAGGTTGCATCTCCTTATATGAAGCCTCTTACCACATGGAAATTCTATCTAGCCAACGGACAGTCAGAAGTGCCGTTCGGTGTCATGAATAATTCCTTTGATGATTCTGACTGGCCGCTTGTTAACTGTCCTTCGACATGGCAGACAGAGGGCTTCGGTCTCCCGCAGAACCTCATCTACGACTATCCTGTAAGACTTGCAGAGAATGCAGCACGTAATGAAGAGACTATCAGCGATAAGTATGTCCTCAAGTCCACAGGCAATGATGATGACGAAGTAGGTATCTACAGAACTACAGTTGTATTTACTCCCCAAGAGATCGAGAGAGCGATTTATATCGAGACATCCGGTATCTGCGGCAGCTTTAAGATCTTCGTAAACAACCAGCTCCTTTGCAATTCGCACGCTTTGTTCACAAGAAAGCGTCTTCTTATCTCGGACATGGTCCAGGCAGGTGTCAACCACATCACAATCATCGTAAACCGCTATGACAGGGATGATGACGGACACATCATTCTCGACATGATGAACTTCGGTTTCTCCGGTATATTCAGACCTATCATGATCGTTGAGGATTCATTGCTCGAACTGTCTAACCTTCACATTAAGCTCGAATATGTTCCTTCGGCTTATATCTCGGAAATCGCGAAAATGGATGCACTCGCTGTAAGAGAGACAGTATCGCGTGTTCCCCACGGCGACTTCATGATCAAAGTAGATTTCTCGATGCGCAACCATACAAACTACATGATCCCTTATTCGGTCCGCATCTCGCTTCTGGAGGCACGCGCCGAGTACGATCCTTATAAACTCCCGTTCGTTAACATCAAGGGCCAGAGCGAGCCCGTAGTGGGTGTTGTGGATGCACTTAAGGAGACACGTGCGAGTACGGACTTCGTTGCTCTCGATGTCGCCCAGTGGTCAGACTGCACACCAGTCCAGTATGATATCGTTTTCGAGGTAATGGACTCGGAAGGCAAGGTCATCTGCGCTAAGAAGAAGAGATTCGGTTTCAGAACGACAGAGATCGTACAGGATAAGCTCAATGTCAATGACCGTCGTGTCAATCTGATGCTCGTTAAGTATTACGAATTCGATCCCCAGGGCGGTATCGCCGTTCCTCAGGACCGTATGCGTCAGGATATCATCCTCATGAAGAGAGCAGGCATCAACGGCGTCATAGCTGACGGCATGCCGCTGTCTGACGAGTTTTTAAATCTCTGTGACCAGTACGGTATGTACGTTATCGCGACATCTGCTGACTTCTACATGAGAGATTATGTCGAAGCATGTATGAACCATCCTTCGGTCGTTATGTGGGGTATCCAGACGTATAACTTCAATTCTGAGACAGCTCAGAGAGTCAAGAATGAGTGCATACTGATCGACGATTCAAGACCGTGGTACTGTGAAGTAAACAAGCTCGTTACCGCAACAGGCAAAAAGGCAAAGCCCATGGGCAAGATCTCCGATATGAGACCTTTGCCGAGTGATGCAGGCGCAGTATTCGGTCCGTGGGAGGATCTCTGCCTTGACAGGAAGAAGATATTTGACCTTAACAGGATCGGAAGAAATCTTTTCGAGACCATACCGGGAAGAACAAGATTTACAGATGATGATGCACCCTATAAGTGGATCCATCACGCAGATCTCGTAGGCGGCAAGCAGAAGGAGAATTCCTGCATAGGTCAGGGTATCGTTGACGCTGAGCGCAATCCGCACCCGATCTATCTTGATATCAAGAAGCAGTGCCAGACTATCGCGATCTTCGCATCGGTCGGTGATCCCGCAAATCTTACGATGCGCAATTCCAACCAGTTCGGATATACCGAGGAACTTGATCTCGAATGGAAGATCCTTCTGGGCGGAAGAACGATCATGTCGGGAAGGGGCATCATCCCCGAGATCGAACCGTTCGGTTCAAGGACATTGAGGTTCCCGTTCTCGACGGATATCTTCACGACACCCGGCTGGGCTCAGGGCAAGGCCGAGTTCATCGAGATGTACATGAATGCTCTTTCCAAAGAGCTGGTTTTCGATATCACTTTAAAGCTCCACAAGGATACATACTATGCCAAGGCAGGCTATGAAGTCGCTTTCTATCAGGATGTACTGACTGATCAGATCGCAAGCCCAGTAGGTGAGATAGATCTGTCCAAGGCCGGTCTGGGGAGCGGCGAAAAGCCTGCAGCAAACGATATGAGGCAGCTCGGTTCCGGTACGAATGCCGGAGCCTACAAAGATGCCGGACTTTCTTCAGGAATGGAGGACCAGGCTCTTCTTACCGAAGAAGACGGCGGCAGAGTCGAGCGTATGACAAACAACGACGGGCTTTCTAATGTGCCCGAAGTATATGTTGACGGAACAGCTCCCGTAGAAGAGGAGATCGGTTCGGTCATCACACGCAATATGGTAATGACTGTGCCTCACGGTCTTTATGTAGGCAAGGGCAACTTGAGGATCGGATTCTCAAGAGAACCCGGAAGCCTTGAGAGTCTGGAGATATCAGGTTATAACTTCCTCAAGGGTCCTCTTGCACCGAGCTTTTACCGTTGTCCGTCCAATATCGACAGAACCGACAGGAGCTTCATCCTTGCAAGAACGGTATTCTCCAAAGAGAGCGATTACGAGCATATTCAGGAGTCGTTAGAGTTTGTCGGCTGCGAATACAGCTGCAGAGACGGCGAGTTTACCATGATCTCACGTTACAAGTCATTTGCCATGCATGGCGAAGTAATCGTTTTCTATGAAGTCCCGAAGGCAGATACTTTGAGAGTTACTCTTGAATTCAAGCCCAAGTATGACATGGTAAGATACGGAATCAGATTCCCCATAGTCAAGGATGACTGCGTATGTTCATGGTACGGCAGAGGCCCCGGCGAATCTTACGTTGACCGTAAGAATGCCGCAAGGCTCGGCGTGTATTCCGCAGGTGCCGGAAAGATATATCACCCTTACGCAAGGCCAGCAGAGAACTCATCACATACTGATACACAGATAGTTAAGCTCACGAACGGTGATGGTGATTCTGTTGAGATCAGAAGGATCGGAGGCAATCCGAAGTTTGACTTCACGGTGCTTCCTTACACGCCTGAACAGATGAACGAGTTCCTCCACGAAGAACAGCTCATGAATAACGATTTCTGCGAATTCTTCTGCGACTTTGCATCGAAGGAGATCGAGAGAACGAGGGACAACATCTCGACTCAGCCGGTAAGAAAGGACGTTAAGTACAGAGAGACTTTCGAGCTGCGTCTTGTTCCTAAGCAGGGGCTTATCGAAGAGACCTGATCTTATGAAGAGATTTGTCAGTTCAGCGCTCGCAGTTGTTTTGGCATTAAATCTGTGTTCGTGCCGCATTCACGGGAAAAAACAAGAGAGCACGGAAGAGACACCGCGGACCGCTCCTCAGGGTGAGGCATTCTCACTTGACGGAATGACAGCTGATGAGATGATGGAACTCTTTGAATCGCTGGCTGTTGTTCATAACGGTGATGATCCGGCTTCATACGCCTCAAGTTTTCCTGTTCCGTATTATCCTGATGACAGCTTGCCTGATCACGGGGAGTATTGCTTTTATACAAACGAAAATGTCCATTCTTATATCGAGGGATTATCATATCCGACAGACTGGGTCTCTGAAGATGATCATACACAAGTGATAGATTATTCCGATTTTTATTTTTTTGAGATCTATCTTTGCATTGATGATAAAGACCTTGCTTTAGAAATGTATGACAGACTGGCAGAAAAGATCCGTTCCTGGAACGGAACATATAAAAGCGATTACATAGATGAATCGAGAGCAGTTAAGTATTATTCCGTAACTTACGAAGAACTCGGATGGGAAGATGATAATATAACCTTTTATGTGATGTATTCAGTACCCGAACACGGTTATTACTATCATATTACGGTAAGATATCCGATAATGATAGATAAGGTCTGAATCTGTTTATCATTTGATGGGATCTGATCCCATCACGAAAGAAACGAGGTGGCTATTATGAATCAGAAAGAACGTATGCTCAATAATCTTCCATACAGATCCTGGCTTGACGGTCTGAGTGAAGAAAGGATGGCATGCAAGAAGAAGCTTTATGAATATAACAACATGCCGCCGGATAAGTTCGAAGAGAGAAACGCTCTCCTTCGGGAGATATTAGGCAAGGCACCTGAAGGCTGGATGTGTATCGAGTCGCCTTTCCACTGCGATTACGGTTATAACATTGAAGTGGGCAAGGACTTCTTTGCAAACTATAACTTCATAGTACTTGACGTAGGCAAGGTTAAGATCGGCGATAAATTCATGTGCGGCCCTAACGTTCAGATCTGCACTGCGGGTCATCCTTTGCATCCTGAGTCACGCAATTCAGGCTATGAGTACGGTATCAATATCACGATCGGTGACAATGTATGGATTGGAGGCAATGTTCTTGTATGTCCCGGTGTTCATATCGGCAACAACGTCGTTATCGGCGGAGGCAGTGTAGTTACCAAGGATATCCCCGATAACATGCTTGCTTACGGCAATCCCTGCCGCCCTGTAAGAGAGATCACAGAAGCAGACAGAGATTTCTACTATAAGGACAGGAAGTTCGACGTCGATGACTATAAGTGATAACTTTTCTTATCACAATCACGTCTATAGTCTAATTAATTACACATTCCCTTGATTTGAACTTTCGTGAGTGTTAGCATTGTCGCGGAAATTGAATCAAGGGTTTTATCTATGGGATTTTTGTACGAGACACATCTTCATACCTGCCAGGCCAGTGCCTGCGGCCGTGTAAACGGTGAAGATTATATACCTTACATGATGGAGAAGGGCTACAGCGGCCTTATCGTTACAGACCATTTCTTTAACGGCAACACATGTGTTCCTGCAGATCTTCCTTGGAAGGAAAGAGTAGAGATGTATTGCTCGGGTTATGAGCGCGCACTGAAGGCTTCTGAAGACCTTGATTTTACTGTCATGTTCGGTGTGGAATATAACTTCTGGAAAGATGAATACCTTCTTTACGGCATAGATAAGAAGTGGCTCCTTGATAACGAATGCATCATGGACATGACAAGAAGAGAGCTCCATGAAACAGTCAATAAAGCCGGCGGCATCATGATCCAGGCTCATCCTTACAGGGAGAGGGACTATTTATCTGATATCAAGCTTCCTCCTGCTGATGCGGTAGACGGTATCGAGATCTATAATGCTGCCAATAAACCCAATATGAATGCTCTGGGCTATGAATTTGCTCTGCCTTTAGGCCTGCCGATGACTGCAGGATCAGATATCCATTTTTATAATGACAACGATATGGGCGGAATGCTTTTCGAGAAGAAGATAAACTCGATAGAAGAATATGTGGCTTTGGTGCGTGCCAATAAAGGCATTCCGGTAAGACTCAGTTCTGACGGTACTATTACTCCTGTTACGGAGATCAGGGAACAGACAGTTCCTGTTGAGCTTCCTACGCTTCCCGTACTTTATCCTGAGGGAAAGTAAGATTATTTATTCTCGTTCAGCACAGTCTGAATACGGTTCTGCATGACGGGTATTACATCGTCCATGGATTTGCTTCCGCTAAAGTAAGATGAAGATTCTTCGCGGAGAATGTATTCGATCTCTTCACCGATGTTTTTGCCGCCGTATGAAGATGACAGCAGTTCGATATACTTATCAACCGCTTCAGCCGGGACCTCGCGTCCGAACGACGGGTCATAAGAAAGCATGAGGACGATCGAAGAATTATAACTTTCCAGTTTTCTTTCTGCAGTATCACGCAGGGCATCACGGTTAATAGGATTGTTGTACTTGACACACTGAATGTCATATGACAGGAGGAGCTTGACAAATTCTACGCAAGGATCGACATATGAAGTCATGGACGAGATGCTGATGAATTCTGTTGACTTTGTCATTGGTCCTCTGGCATCGAAAGAGGGAAGTCCGTAAACACCGAGACCTTCGCCGTAGTCGGAATAACAGTCGATGTAGTTTTCGAACGTATAGAAGTTGCCGTAGACAGCGCCGAGTTTGCCGTCAAGCTCTGCGGTCTTGCCATTCAGCATGTCTTCGATCTCCTGAATGGCTGCGTTGTGCTCGTTAATGCTGGCGAGTATTGCATCTGTTTCTGATATGGAATTTTCGCTTCCGTTCTTGTCTACGAAAAGCATGAGATTCCTGAAATCTTCGTTGTCGATATCGACTTTACCGTCAGATATGAACTTCTCGCTCATGTTCATGAAGAGTATGGTGAAATATTCGGATTTGCCCATCATATATCCCGGCGTCTTGCTCATGGGATCGATGCCGTTGCAGACGTCATCTACAAACTTCTCATAAGATTCAAAAGTGAATCCTTTTTGTCCTGCAGGAACATTTGAAGATGCCGTGATGATTCCTGATGCGGATATATCAAGCGGCATGTGGTACAGCGAATCACCGTTCATGGCAGCATTGACAGCATTGGAAAAATAGATGTCATTATTGAGATCAAGGTAAGGCGCAAGATCGACATAGCTGTTAGCGTCCCCGGGATTGTTATTGAGTTTATCCGCCAGGATCAGGTCGGCGTTAACCTCCGTGTAATTGCCGTTTGCATCGTAGGGGAAAACGAACTTAATAAAATAAGATGCGTTCTGTCTGTTGAATACAGTAACTGCACTGATGTCTGCTTCGTCCGGGAATGCATTCTCGGTTGTTGATAAGATGAGTACGGTCTTTCCCGCGTTAGGATTCTTATCTGCTTTGGTAAGATGCATGAATCTGTATCCTGATTGTCCTCCGTAGGGACTTGAGTAATCGTAGATCTCCATGCCGAGTACGATCTCGCTGTTGTCATCAGAAAGATAAAGCATTTCGGATTCGGCAACATCTGTAAGCGGTGCGTCGATGTTGCTGTAGTCGCAGAACGGGACCATTTCGCCTGTTGATGTATCCATTCTGGAGAAGCCGGTATAATCGCGGGAAATGATCTTACCGTTGCAGAATTCGACCATATAGAGATCTTCATTCGTTCCCAGATCCTCGAGTTCTGTGACTTCGCCTGTGGCAGGGTCAAGCAGCAAATAGAATAACCCCTCATATTCCAGATATACCGGGATCATTACGCGGCCGTTGTCAGCGGGAATAAACTCTCCAAGACCATCATAGTAGTATCCGCCCAGAGCATTGATTATCTCCTCATAGACACGGTAAACCGAACCGTCAGGACGTTCAATAAAAAGAGCTTCCCTATATTCATTTATAAAGATGCTGTAGACCGTATAACCGCCGGTTGAATATATGTCGGCGAGATAATCTATGGAACTGTATTCATTATTAACTATCTCAGCCAGATCGATCTCTTTGCCGTCAAATAAGTAGATCTGCGAACGGACATCATTCTCATATACTGATTCAAGGAGATTGAGTTTGCCGTCTGATATCCAGGCTTTGTTAAGGTAACGGATGGTTCCGTCTTTATATGTTGTAGCGTATTCTGTTTTTTCTAAAAGCTCTCCGTCGAACGAGAACTTAAGTATTGACGTCTCATAGTATTGGACTATTTCTTCTTCCGGGAGATCTTTAAAACTTCCGTCGAAATGCTTTTGTGCGTTAGCCATTATGTAGATAGCGCCATCCATGACGCCGATTGTCTCAAACTCCGAATAATCATATATATCGGAAGGATAAAGATCTGATATCTCAAAATCAGAGCATTCATACCAGGTATCGCTCTCTTGGATGACTTCGTATTGCCTCTTTTTTGATGAGCATGAAGTAATCTGCAGAGCAAAGAGCAATGCCAGTAATGATGAAATGAGTTTTAAGTTTTTCCGCTTTTTCATAGGCTTATTCTATACCAATCCGGACTCGAAAAGAGTTAAGATTCAGGTAACATTTATTCTCTCAACTTGATTTGAAAAGTGAATGGTATAAGATTTTTACATGAGCAAAATACTGATCGTAGAAGATGATGAAGATATCGGAGCAGTCCTTCAAAGAGAGCTTGCAAAGGACGGATTTGAAGTCATTCGGGCAGTAACGGGCACCGAAGGACGAATGATGCTCGCGCAAAACCCGGATCTTATCCTTATGGATCTTATGCTCCCGGGTCTTACGGGTGAAGAGCTCTTAACTCATATCCCGAAGGAGACTCCGGTTATCGCGGTAAGCGCCAGATCTTCTGTCGATGATAAGGTATCACTTCTTTCAGAAGGCTGTGTTGATTATATAACCAAGCCTTTCGATATAAAGGAACTCAAAGCAAGAGTAAATGTTGCTCTAAGAACAAGTAAGGGGAAGAAGAACGGTGGCCGCATAACATGTGGGGATATGTTGATCGACACTGACAAACATGAAGTAACGATCGAAGGAAAGGAACTTAAGCTTACGAGGACCGAATACGCGATCTTAAAGATGCTCGTGGCAGGGAAGGGAAGAGTGATATCGAAGTCGGAACTTCTCGACCTTATAAAGACGGAGACACCGGACTGTACTGAGAGCTCAGTCAAAGTACATATAAGCAATCTTCGTAAGAAGATAAAAGAATTGACCGATACCGAATATATAGAAGCAGTCTGGGGTATAGGCTTCAAGCTCAAAGGAGATTCTTAAATGGAAAACGTTCTTTCTATCAAAGACCTGTGTAAGGACTATGGCAAGTTCCATGTGCTTAAAAGTGTCAACCTGGACATTCCGAAGGAATCGATATTCGGACTCGTCGGAAGGAACGGCGCGGGCAAGACAACGCTCATGAGGATCATCACGGGCCTTGCAGAGCCTACATCAGGCACATACAGCATAGGAGGCATTTCCAGCAAGGATAAAAAGATCCTGAGCGTCAGAAGAAGAATGGGCTCCATAATCGAGAGCCCTGCGATCTACAAGAATCTGAATGCTTATGACAACGTAAAGCTGCAATATATCAATCTCGGAATGACGTCATTTGACAGTATCCCCGGGCTTTTGGAACTTGTGGATCTGCAAGGAACGGGCAGGAAGAAGGCCGGCAAGTTCTCTCTCGGCATGAGGCAAAGACTCGGCATAGCAGTTGCCCTCTGCGGCAATCCGGACATCCTTGTTCTCGATGAGCCTATCAACGGCTTGGATCCGCAGGGAATCATCCAGATGCGTGAGATCCTCTTAAGGATAAACCGCGAGAAGCATACGACCATTCTTATCTCGAGCCATATCCTCGAAGAGCTCTCAAAGCTTGCAACACACTATGCTTTTATTGAGAAGGGCGAGATCCTGCAGACTTTGAGCGCACATGATCTCATGGGCAGGGTAAGAAAAGCCTCAAGGCTTATCGTATCTTCAACAGAACTCATATGTCCTGTCTTCGACCGTGAAGGAATCGAATACAAGGTCGAGAACGAAGAGACCATTGATATCTTTACGGATGTAACGGCGACACGCATAGTCAGCCTTGCCAATGAAGCGGATGTAGAAGTCGTCTCGATCTCTGATAACAATGAGAGCCTTGAAGGATATTTTATGAACCTAGTCGCAAAGAGGGAAGGAATCTCATGAGCAGGGCTTTGAAGTCAGCTTTTTTCAGATTTTTCAGGACCAAATGGTTTTTAAGGGTCCTGTTCTTCTCGCTGCTCACGGGTTTGATAATAATAATCAACACGGTCACGACGAACTATGGTTTTATCTTTTACATGAGACCGAGATATTTTGACAGGGAATTCATGGAAATGTGTATAATCGGCGTTTTGATCGTTCTGCCTTTTCTTATTGCGATCTTTTGCACTTCTTTTACGGGAAACGATCTGCAATTCCGTTCTATCAATAACAAGGTGGCAACCGGAATCTCCAGGAAATGTATCTATCTGGCCGATCTGGCAGCGGTTATTACTGCAACGGTCATAGGATTTGCCGTTACCACCGGAGTCATTTTTGCGTATTACAAGTTCTGGCCAACCAGAGGAAGTCAAAGGATAGATGCTCATATAATCCGCATTACATTTTATGTCCTGATAACCTGCATTGCCTTTGCCGCATTTAATACTTTGATGCAGTATTTCTTCAGCAACAAATTTTTCGCACTCATCGTTACTCTGCTTATAATCCCTTGCATCCTCATTCTCAGCCAGAACTTGGAAGCCAAGCTTAACGAACCATACCGGTACTACATAGAGAATGAAGAGACCGGCGAAGGTGCCTGGACACTCAATCCTCATTATGTCGGAGGCACTTCCCGCAAAGTGCTGACATTTGTCTACGATACGATACCGTACGGTTTTCAGAATTTTCTGGAAGAGGGATCATCCAAATTCGAAAAGAGCATGATAGCAGGCGCCATAGTCGTAACCGTGACGACTGCTGCGGGAATTGAAGTGATCAAGAAGAGGGAGCTCTCGTAATATGAAGAAGATACTCGAAGGCTTATTCTACAGAATGCTCAGAAGCATCGAATTCTGGGGGCTTGTTGTTTTGCTGGTCTGCTCCTGTGTCTATTTGAACGTGTTTGCTTTTTCAAATGAATTCAGTATTCACGGTCCTGTTTTTATTGTGGAGGACTGGGAAAACGGCATAGGAAGAGATGCCGTCGGAGATGAAGTTAAAGAATATCAATTTGCAAATACCGGTATCAGTTCTTATGATGCATACAGATATGGCTGCGAGCCGATACCGCAGGAGTCTTATGATAAGCTCAATAATGACGGTAATAACCTTACAAGAGACGAGATATTCTTTTTGATAAAGGAGATCAGCTCACTTAATCTGATCCCGGCCATACTGATAGTACTTTTTATCCCGTTCTTCTTCGGAAGGATGTTCAGTGACGGTACAATTAAGAATCTGATAGCATGCGGTCACAGCAAAGGGAAGATCTACATAGCATCACTGATCTTCGTATTTGTGATCGATATGGTAATGTTCCTTTTTAACTTTATCCTGCTTTTGATCATGATACCGGCTAACGGATGGAAGCCGCCTTTGTATCTGCCGGTGGCAGGCATGATGTTTGTGATCTCGCTTCTTTTGCTTTTTACGGTATCTTCAATAAGCCTTGCCGTATTATATGCAAGCTCGAAAATGACTTCGTCTTTTGTTGCAGGTTTTATTATTGCGATCATGCTGTTTTTCCCTATATCTTTTCTGGTTTTTGAAAAAGTCGATATGTCTTATCAGCTCGCAGATAATGAAGAGAAAATATTACAAGAATATAAGGAGATCATAGAAGAAAAAGGTCCCAATGCCTTAACTTTTAAGTATGATGCATCAATGGGTACGATGAGGGTGTTCTACGGAACTAAAGAACTCATGCCGTTAGGCGAGAGCAAAATGCCTAAGTGGGCAAGAACCACTCTGCTTACGATCGTATATCTTGATCCTACTCTGTGCACTCACATGATAAAGCATGATTTAGTAGGGCCATATATGGCTTATCGTGACGGTGTGATGGCCATAAACGTAGCAACTAATGTCTTCTGGATATTGACAAGTACCGCTGTCGGAGCTTTTGTCTTCAAAAAGCGCGAGATACACTGCTGACGAACTGTTCTTGGGGATGTGGTATCATTAACCATATCACAAAGGAACGTAACTGATTTGAAGATACTGATACCTCTTTTCATTGTGCTGGTTTTAGTGCTTGTCGTGGCACTTGTTGTGGCGGTCATTAAGATCGTTTTGTTAAGGCACGGCTTCGATGAGCTCACAGAGAATATTGAAGACCAGATAAAGGGAGAGACTCAGATACCGATTACGCTTACGACTACTGATCCTCATGCTTTAAAAACAGCAGAGACTCTTAACCGTGAGCTTATGAATCTTCAGAAAGAAAGAAACGAATACCAGGACGGCAACCGCAAGGTGGCACAGGCAGTGACAGAGATCTCCCACGATATCAGGACTCCGTTAACAGCGATCAATTCTTATCTCGATCTCATGAAGGACGAGACAGATGAAGAGCTTAAGAATCAGTATCTTGAGCGCATCAAGAACCGCACGTTATCATTGAGCGATCTTGCGGATGAACTCTTTAAGTACAGCACATCGACAGATCCTGCGAGATATCCTGTTAAGACCGAAGAAGCCCGGCCCGAAGAGATTGATATCAGCCGTGCTTTGGAAGAATGCATTCTCTCATTCTATGCCGCTTTTAAGAATAAAGGCATAGAGCCTGAAATAGAGCTTCCTGATGAGCCTGTATATGTTCTATGTGAAAAGAAGAGCGCCAACAGGATCTTCGAGAATATAATCAGCAATGCTTTAAAATATGCCGATGAAGCTTTGAAGGTTAAGCTTGATGTCACGGGCTGCGCCACGTTCAGCAATCCCGCGCCTGATCTGACACCGGTATCGGCAGCTAAACTTTTCGACAGGTATTACACAGTCAAAGAAGGAAGTGCTTCGACGGGATTAGGATTCTCGATAGCAAGGGAACTCATCGACAGAAACGGCGGCAGCATAGAATCCAATCTGGCAGACGGGATCCTTTCCATCATCGTGCAGTTTAAGATGCAAGAGAAGGCCGGTTAGTAGAATATGTCAGCAATGAAGAAGACAACGGCTGTATTTAATATGACGGCATTGATCCTTATAATGCTGTCGTTGTGCTTTTATATCTTCAGCATATTCAGGATGAGCATAAGACAGTATACAGGGCTTGCTTCCTGGGCAGGAGTACTGTTTGTTGCAACAGCAGTTGCTGCAGTTGTTCTTGTGTCAAAACTTATCAAGACTGATATCCGTGCCATTTTGTGTTGTCTCATATTAACTTTGGCCGAACTGCTTATATGGAATTTTATAGTTCAGGCGCAGCCTGTAAGTGACTATGAGCTCGTGTGGGAAGGTGCCGGCCAGATAGTGGCAGGAACCTTTCAGGAAAGAGTAACGGGTAAAGACAGCATATTTGTTTTTTGCAGTTATCTTGCCGGATATTCATATTACTTATCACTGCTTAACAGGCTCTGTCATGGAAGTGTGTTATTAGCCTCGACCATAAGGCTTATTATCTTTGCCATAACAAATATGGTGCTTTATAAGACTTTCCGCCTCTACTGCGGTATCAGGACTTCTTTCTGCGGGACATCCCTTTTTATCTTTTATCCGTTCATTTTTATGGGCACAGGCATCTTCAACAATCAGCATGAAGCGATGTTGTTTGAACTCCTGACAGTATATCTTTATCTCAGGATCACCAAGAAGCATAAGAGCAGCGTTATCGGCTGGATCTTAATCGGCATAAGTGTTTGCCTGGCGGATTTCTTCAGGCCTGCTTCCATAATCATTCTCATAGCTGTGGTCGTTCTTTCGTTAGTAAAAGCACTTGTCGAAAAGGAAATATCTTTCCTTTATGGCGGCATCATCGTTATTGCAACATATGTGCTTTTAAGCTTTTTGATAAACCGGTTGTTCATCGTCACCGGCATGGCTCCTTATGGGGTAAAATCAAGCAATTTCTGGTTTAAGCTCCTTCTCGGGCTTACCGGTGAGGGCATGACACACCAGGAGACAGTGGATGCTGCTCATACGAACTTCTATTTTGATCTTCAGTATTACGGTTTTGACTACGATGCTTATCGCGCAGCTGCCGCAGAGTATGTTAAGGAACTTGCCTTGAACAAACAGATAGATCCGAAGTTCTTATATCACAATATTGTTTACTTTGCAGGGTTTGCGGATAACCAGTATACATATCTCGGTTCTGCATTTATTGACAGTCATCCGTTTGTTACCGATACTTTGAACTCATCAGGACTGATCATCTATTTTGCGAGCGTGGTTTTTGCATCCATAAGGTGCTTTACTAAAAAGATCCTCTCGCATGGCGAGATCGCCTTGCCGGCCCTGATCTTCGGTGGATATTTCCTTGTCCAGATAGTTTTTGAGATGCAGACAAGATACAGGTATGAGCAGTATTACATGTTGTTCCTGCTTGCAGTGCCTGCTATGGCTTGGGCTTGGCGGAAGGCTGCTTTAAGGTTTGGTAACCCAAAAAGAGATTCTGCAGATGAGGAAATGTAATAATATAGAGTTTGGTTGATTTAAAAGCAAACTTACTTTAATCTAGTTGGGAATATCGGTGAGAGGCTAAAAGGTCAGATGAGCAAGAAGAATAACAACTCAAGAACAACAGTACTCCTGGTCGGAGTAGTAGTGGCTCTGCTGGGTCTTTTATTGGTATTCGGTTTTACTCAGTTAGACTTGGGCCACAAGATCGCCCGGCTTACCTATAAGAAAGTCTCTTCATATGAAGACCTTGCGGCTATAGCAGATAAACCCGGCGGCAATTATATCCTGACTCAGGATATTGATATGGCAGGCAGGGAATGGACTCCGTTCACGTTCACAGGCACGCTCGACGGCAATGGTCACTCTATAACTAATCTCAGTATTACAAACATTGGAGATGCCGTCCGGGATACATACGACGGTAATATGATCCCGTATTCCACGTCTCTTGCAGGCTTTTTCGATGTTATTGAAGGCGCAACGATAAGAGACATTACATTCTCTTCCGTTCATGCTGATATAGATTCTGATATCCCTGTTTTTGTCGGAACTGTCGCAGGATATATGGAAGACTCCAAGATCATCAACTGCTATGTCAGCGGTGATCTTTATCTGAGAGCTCACGACAGGATGTTCGGTGTCGGTGGTGTTGCCGGTTACGGTTACGGAAGCTTCGAAGGTGTTAATGCCGATGTGACTCTCGTGTGCATTGATACAGACCGCACAACAAAGGATGAGCAGTTCATGGGCGGTCTTGCAGGAGCAGGTTATCCTGACATCATTAACTGCACGGTTAAGATAGACGGTTACGGTTCTGAGCACGGTTATGCTCATAACGGCGGTATGCTCGGTCTTTATATGTACTATCCTGAAGGTACGGTCCATCACGGCAAGATGACCGGCAATTATGTGGAAGGCAAGATCACATTCTTCGAAGAGAACGATAACCGCCGTGCATACTGCAAGGCCATGGTAGGTGAGACGCTCAATGAGATCGAGACATTTGAAGAGAATTATGCTTCTTTCCAGAGACTTGAAGTATATAACTATGATGCGGATCTCCTGCCTGAAGAGCGTTCGGAGGCCTTCGAGCTGACTGCAGGAGCAACGGGCCGTTATGAGCTTGAAGTTCAGTACAGCAATGACGGTGCTGATGCTACATACGGTCTGTTCATCAATGGCAGGTTTTATAAGAAGGTTTTCTTCCCGAGCGGCGAAGGCCAGGTAAAAGAGGCAGTATTCCTCGATGAAGGCAAGTCAGAGATCAAGTTCCGTTTCCTGCCGGGAGACGGCAATATCTCATTCGGAGATGTTTCTATTGAGAAGACAGATAAGTCTGTGTCATTGATAGTAGCACCGCATGAGGATGATGAGATCTTAGCTTATGCCGGCATGATCCAGAAGACGATCGCCGAAGGTGATATCGTGAAAGTCGTATTCCTGACTAACGGTGATTATTACGGCACAGAATATGCTTCGGTCCGCCTCGGCGAAAGCGCCGCAGCACTTGAATCGTTAGGTGTAGACAGATCGGATATCACCGTTCTCGGCTATGGAGATCTTACCTTGGAGGCTCTTCTTACGTGTGAGGATCCGGATCAGGTCTTCAAGGCCAGAAGCGGCAGCACTGATACCTATGGCGATCCATCACAGAATCTTTTTGATTACCATACGCTTAATACCGGTAACCACGCCGCATATACAAAGGCAAATCTTATAAGTGATTTTGAGGATTTTATTCTCGCGTGCCGTCCTGACCGTATCTATACGACTTCCGAATTTGAGTGGCATACAGACCATGTATATGCGTTTAAGCTCGTAAAGGATACGCTTGTAAAGCTCAAGGAGACCGGGTTTATGCCTGTTCTTTGCGAGACCGTTATCCACGGAGAAGATCCTTCCTGGCCTTATCCTCTCGAATACAAGAGCGGCGATACTCCCGTTATTACGGAGTTTACGGATCCTTTCCCGAATACGGATACTACTCTTGACTGGAGCCGCGTTATAAAGATAGAGCTTACTGACGCGGAGCTTCAGAAGAAGATGGCTGCCATTGAGATGTTTGTCTCACAAAATTACGGCGGTGAAGAATATCCGGGTACAATGGATTACAACTTCGGCTTCTGCAAGCGCGATGAATTCTACTGGGAGATCGTTTACTGAGATTTCCTGTTCTTGTTCTCTATAAAAACGATACCTGCGAGCATGACTAATCCTGCGACTGAAGCCAGGATACCGGCAGTTTTGCGCGGCGCCTTATAAGTCATCTCTATAACGTTGGTGCCTTCTTCGAGCGGAATCGTTATGAACGTATCGCCCGTGAGATCGCAAGTAATCTTTTGGCCGTTTCTCGTAACAGCCCAGCCGCTGTTATACGGAACTGATGTGAAGAGACTGTCGCCTGATCCTGCGCCTGTTACCTCGAAAACACAATGTCCGTCACTGATGTCGCTCTTGGAAACAGCCTTGGCTTTTATAGCATTAGTAGCTTCTTCCAAAGCCTCAAGATCAAGTGCATAGAATTGGGAGTCAGTGACTGCGGTTCCTGTTTTATCTTCATTAAAAACAAGTTCAACTTCAGCCTTGCCTTCAACCGTCTTTATCCTGACCATCGAAGGTGCCATCTCCATTGAGTAAGACGTATATTTTTCGCCGTTGACATAGAGCACTGCGCCTGTTTCCGTATTGGTTACGAAGTTGGCATAAAGTATGTAAGACTCACCTGCGGTAAGACTGTAACGATATGTGTTTTGCTCATAAGATTCACTGTCAGGAACTACAGGGATAAAGATATCTTTTTCGATACCTGAGAGATAACTGTAAAGATCGTTAAGATACTCTGCAGGGATCGTGCTGCTGCTCTCATAGCTGCCGGTCTTATTGATAACGAAAGCTGCAGGCACGGCATAAGGATTAGAATACAGATCTTTAAAGCCGTCTGTACCGGCAAGCTTAGTGAGGCCGTCGTTATTCTGATCGCCTGAGGCAAGTAACACATATTTTACCGAAAGGAGACTGTCAAGAGCCAGATTCTCCGAAACGGTTACAGGTATAGTGTCGTAGTAGCTCTTATAGCCTGCACGGTCAAGGAACGCGATGGAATTCTCATCAGGCGCTGATACGAAGGCAGAGACCGAGTTAAAGCCGTAAGCCATCGGTTCGCTATATGAAGCGGCAAGAGAATGATGGCTGCTGTGGTATGTTGTCTGGACTAAGCGGAAGAAAGAAGAGTCATCGATGTTCTCTAAAAGAGCGAGTTCTTTTGTGGTGTAGGATTCGAGTGCAGGAGTATCGGCAGTAGAGTAGACCTTCCCGAGGATCATCTGTCCGAAGGTTAATTCCGTGATAACGATAACTGCAAGGAGCGCTGTAGCAGCCTTAAGATTCGTAGTTTTCTTATTGCTCAGACTGAGTGTCAGGCAGAAGATAAGCGATATTACTACAGGGAAGATGATCTTGGCGATAATGGGAAGCCAATAGTAATTTACTTTAATGCCCAGTATTTCAGATAACTTGCCTGCCAGGAGGATCTCTGAAGTGGTATGCGTTTTAGGATCGGTCATGAAGAATACTAAGATCGAGAAAACGACTGCAGCGCAAGGCGGTATCCAGAGCTTTATATTTCTTGTCTCTGATCCCAGATAGAAAACGGCGGCCAGATATATGAGAGCAAAACTTCCGACATATGAATAACGGTACCAGAAGGTGTCTACCGTGCGAAGCATGGAGAAGACTGATACCAGCGGCTGCCAGTAGAACATAAGGACCACTATAATGAGGAAAACACCATAAAGAAGTTTCTCCTTCAAGGCCTTAACGGCAGAAGTAAACAGAAGTATTATTCCGATAAGGGTAAATGTGCCCGCAAAAAGGCTTACACTGCCTTTAACGCTGACTACTCCGAATGAGTAATTGCTGATGACGTTTGGTACAAATCCGATAAATGAGAAGTCAAAGAGCATTCCAATACCGGACTTGCCGTAAGATCTTCCCGAGAGCATTGAAAGAGTGGGAAGAAGGATAGCCGCAGAGATCAAGGCAGCACTTACGGATGCTATAACAAACCTCAAAAGTGATGATGCGAACTTCTTAAGCCCGGACTTTGATCCCTGTGTCATTGCAACGCGGACGGATTCGAAAAGAAGCCAGAAACCTGCAAATACCAGATCAATTATGCCCGTATACCAGTTAAAGCATAAAGCAAGCGCAGAAGATGCGATGAAGAGCGTGCTCTTTTTATCTGACACGAGCTTTTCTATGCCTGCGAGCATAAGAGGAAGCATATAAACGCCGTCAAGCCACATCATGTTGGAGCTTTGGGCGATCATGTACTGGCTGAGCGCATATGATGTTGCAAGGATAATCGTGAGAGCCTGCCCGGAGCCGGAAGCAGGACGGAACCTTCTGTAAAGATAGTATGCAGCGGTCAGTGACGCGAACGAAGCCTTTAACAGATAAAGGATGTTCATGAATAATGAGGCCTGCTCCTTGCTGAAGAAGACGATAAGAAGATTAAATGGTGACGTTAAGTAGTATGAGAAAACTGCGAAATTGCTGCCACCCAGATATTTTGTGAACGTATAATCGATCGATGACTTGCCTGTAAGAGCATCTTTATACCAGCAGAAGAGGTCTATCATCTGCTGCTGGCCGTCTTTGTAAAGCAGTGCCTGATCACCGAATGGTGCAAACCCCAAAAGGATATAAGAAAGCAGGATGACGAAGGCCGTAACGAGCGTCGACAATAAACACGTCGTAACTAACGGCTTGTTGACGGCAGATTTTTTATTCGCTTTTAAACTGCTTTGTATCTTAACCAATGGAAGCACACCTCAATTCAAGATTATATCACGCAAATGCATTTCACCTGCTTTTTTTCGCCACTTACCGCGAATCATAAGACAGGCATCAGGCGTTTTGCTACTATGAGGCCACAAACATACAAGGGGGGTGATGAAGATGAGCTCAAGTTCAGTAAAGAGCAAGCGGCATCGTCGCAACGCAAGGCATCTTGATGTAACATAAAGACATGTTTTCAAGGAGGCTTTCTCAAAGTGAAAGTAAGTATAGATATCTCGGCAGAATACAAAGAGCCTTTTGCCGTGATCCACACAGACAGAGTTACGGATGAGATCCAGCGCATAATAGATATTCTCGGAACCAGCGAGACGCCGATAACGGTACTCAAGAACGAAGAGGACATAATCGTTCTGCAGCCCAAAGACGTATACATGGTAAGGGTAGAAGACGGTGATACGGTCATATATGGAGCTAAGGACAGATACCGCTCGCGTAAGCGCCTTTATGAGCTGGCTTCCCAGTTGGGCAATCAGTTCATGCAGATATCAAAGACAACATTGATCAATCTGTCTTATATGGACAGTATCGAACCCGGTTTTTCAGGAACTCTTCTTTTGAAACTCAAAAATGGAAATAAGGATTACGTTTCAAGGAAGTATCTGCCGGAATTTAAGAAATATCTCGGTTTATAAGGGAGGAAAAGGAAATGAAAGAAACATTAAAAGATCTGTTGAAGAGCACAGTCATAAGCATCGGAATGGCTCTGGCGATTTTTTGTCTGGTAGGCATCGTATTTGATATCGGATACAAGGGAAATTTCAGCCTCGAGAACTATAAGTTTACCAAGATGGCTGTAGGAAGCATACTTGTCGGTCTGGGCTTTGGTGTGCCGACTGTTGTATATCATAAAGAGAATCTGCCTTTGCCTATCAGAGTAATTATTCACATGGGAATCGGCTGTGCGATATATACCGCTGTTGCTTTTGCAGTAGGCTGGTTCGGAGGTTCTGCTACTTTTGTACAGGGTCTTATCATCGCAGGGATCCAGCTCGCTGTAGCATTCATTATCTGGTTCTGCTTCATGCGTTATTACCGTAAAGAAGCCAAAAAGATGAATGATAAGATCCAGACCAAAAAGAAATAAGACAAAGGCAAATACCGAATATTTGCCGTAAACCGAAGAATAAATGAAGCCTCTTTCTGCTATAATCGCGCGGAAGGAGGCTTTTAAATGGGGATTAAAAAGCTAATAGGAATTTCATTGTCCTTCGTGTTATTAGTAACGGGATGCAGCACGAAAGGATCAGAAACAGAGACGACAGCTGAGCTTGAAAGTATCAGTGCAGCCGTTACGACAGAAACAAGTGAGGCAGCGGCTTCTCAATCAGAGACTAAAACGGAAAGCACATATAAATTCAATCCGCATCTTTATTCAAAGACTGTAGGAGATGCTATCCCTGATGACCATTATCAGGCGTTATACAATCTTATAGATGCGCTCCGCGAAGGCAAGGATACTTTCGAATGTTCCAGTCAGGAAGCATACAACTGGGCTATTAAGGATACGACTTTAAACAATCTGTTCCCTGCTGCCTGCATGAAGGTCACGGGCGAGAGCGATGACGGGACGGTGCCGTATGAGAACGGTGTAGGCAGGATCTACTACAAAATGCCTGCAGATGAATTCGTCGTAAGAGAAGCCCGATACGAGGCAGAGATCGAAGAGATACTCAACACCTGGCTTGAAGATGACGATACTGACTTCGAGAAGTGTCTGAAACTATACGATTACATGGAATCCACATTCATATACGGCAATCCTGATCCGGAATCCACGGGAGACGGTGCGGATTATAAGGCATTTGAATGCAAGACAGGTGTGTGTGACCACATTGCAAGCATATATGCTTATCTGCTCATGCAGTCAGGCGTAGACGCCTTGAATATAGGTATATTTGAACCTGATATGTGTCATGCATGGACATATGTCGTAATCGACGGCAAAGGTTATCATGTGGACGCGACATGGTCTCTTAAGAAATATCTATGCACAGAAGATCTTTATCTCGCTTACTTCATGATGAGCGGCGATTTAAGAGAATCAACGGGGTGTCTGCTTGAAGATATTACAGCTCCGTTGCTTCCCAAATACTGGGCAAACAGATACGATGATATAAATTTCGAAGCCACAGACAAGTCATATGAATTCCCTGAATCGGGATTATTCAAGGAACTTGATGAAGAGAATAAGATCTTATACTACTACGATCTGAATAATAACCTGCAGCAGATGAGCTACGCTTGATTCTTACTCGTATTTGCTGAAAGAATTCTTGTAGACCACAGTCTTGCCATCGGTTGCGATGCCGAATACAGGATCACTCGAACTGCCGGGCTTCATATCCTTAAAGATATCTTCGTACATATACATGCGTGAATCGATCATATCGAGCTCGTGAAGGATCATTGCTTCAGGTGTGGAAGGAACCCTGATGGCGCCCCACTCGGGCTGGCCGTGGTGGGAAGCGAGCATATGCTTGAGCATGGCTATCTCTTCGCTGTTATATGAATTGCCGTTGATCTCCTTCTGTCTCCAGTATTCGTGGTCGATAAGCTCGATGCCGAGCAGGGGATGGCCGAAGAGATTGCCCATATCAGTATAGGCGGCAATGCCGGTGTCGGATGTCTTCATCTCAACGATCTTGCCGATATCGTGAAGTGCAGTTCCGCATACGAGAAGCTCGCGGTTAAGCAGTGAGTACACTTCACAGACCGCATACGCAGTCTTTATCATCCTGTATGTGTGGTAAGCAAGTCCGCCGTAGATGTTGTGGTGCATTGCTTTTGCGGCAGAAGATCTTGTAAAAGCCTTCAGATACTGGGTAAGTATTCTTACAGTGAGTGCTGTGACGGTGAAGTCATCATCGGGAACAGAAGTATCAGACATATCATATTCTCTGCCGGAAGACTGCTTGATCATCATAATGATGTCCTTGACCAGCTTGTCGGGATCTTCCGGAGGAAGGGTGATGAGCTGCTTTAATTCGTCATCCGGAAGTTTAACGGGTGTTATTGATACGATCCTGTAGCTCTTGTTGCCCTTATAATCAGTGATCTCGAGTGAGACTACTGCTGTGGAGCCTTCTTCGATGCCGCCTGCGGCAAGATCAGCCCTGGTGGAATCGAACTTGAGTGCTGTTATGGTCTCGTCTCCGTCACTGATCGTGATCTTGAGCATCGGCTTGTTGTTGGCGGTATTGGTCTGGTTGATACCGGAAACAACAACAGCGGTATCGTATGTACCAAAATCCATGGTATTAAACTTGATTATCGACATATGAAACTCCTGAAATATATTTTTTCTAATGCAATGTTAGCATTACGTTTTATGTAATTCTACATTTTGATCGTTGAATGGACGGTTGTAAGTGCTATATTTCCATTAGTTGTCCTAATAAGTTACCTATGCGGACGGTAGGATAATAAGTATTATATATCAATAAGACAATAGGACTTACTAAGCAGGCGCAATGATATGAGATACAGACTTGCGATTTTTGATCTTGACGGAACCCTCCTGGATACTCTGGGCGGGCTTACTTTAAGTCTCAATGCTGCAAGGAGAATGAACAATCTTGCGCCCCAGACAGAAGAACAGGTCAAGACATTTATCAATAACGGAGTTGTAAAGTTTATCGAGAGAAGCCTTTCGGCCGATCCCGGTGATTACAGCGAAGATCTGAAGCAAAAGCTTCTTAAGGACAATGTAGCTTACTATGATTCGCATTATCTCGAGAATACTCATCCTTATAACGGAATCATCGAGAGCCTTTCCAGACTTAAGTCTGACGGTATGCTTCTGGCATGCGTGTCCAACAAAAATGATGAACCTGCCCAAAAACTAACAGATCACTTCTTCCCGGGTATTTTTGACTATGTCAGCGGTGCAATGGAGGGAGTAGAGAGGAAACCTTCCTATCAGCCTGTTGAACGATGTTTGTTCAAATTAGGCGTAGAGAACAGCGAAGCGGTCTATATCGGTGATACCGATACAGATATCCAGACTGCAAAAAACAGCAGAATGAGCTGTATCAGCTGTGCCTGGGGCTATAAGACCAGGGAATTCCTTGCAGGGAACGGCGCAGAGACTATCTGCTCGGACCCGATGGATCTTAGAAGTTTTTTGAGGTGATCAACATGTCTGAGAATAAAGGAAAGAACACTTCCAAAAGAACTCTTTGGCTCATTGCCGTAAGCGGCATTTTTGCTGCTCTGGTATTTATCGGCACGCAGATCAGATTTCCTACTGCGATCGGTTATATCAATTTCGGTGACGCGGTTATCCTCGTTGCATCGTATTTTATCGGTCCTGTAGCCTTTTTCCCGGCGGCCATAGGATCTGCTTTGAGCGATCTTATCGCCGGTTATCCTATGTATATAGCTCCTACATTCGTTATCAAAGGCATTATGGGTGTTGTTGCAGGCCTTATCATGCTTAAAGCTAAGGGAAAGAATTTTGCCAGCTTTATTATTAGAGTCATAGCGGCAGCTGCTGCGGAGCTTATCATGGTCGGCGGCTATTTTTCCTTCGAAACTGTGTATTATGATGTAGCTGCAGCAGCGGGTTCTGTTCCTTTCAATTTTATCCAGGCCGGTGCGGCTGCCGTAGTCGCAATTCCGCTGACATACGCCATCAGGATCAAGAAACAAAAATAAGAGTATTCCTGAAAAGATATGGTTTATACTGTTACCGTTATTGATAACAGCTTATTTGACATGAAAAGGAATAATACGGATGGCACAGCAGAATATTTATGATAACAATGTTTTTTTTGAGAATTTCAAAAGCCTCAGGGAGAATGAGATCAATTTCAACGATTTGATCGAGACCCCGATAATCATGGGCATGATGCCTGATCTTAAGGGCAAGCGCGTTCTTGATGTGGGATGCGGTATGGGCCAGCATGCTAAACAGTATTCAGACATGGGAGCATTATCTGTTCTCGGTACGGATATCTCTGATAAGATGCTTGGCTTTGCGCGCGAAAACAATTCTGCAGACAATATCGAATACATGAGACTGCCGTTTGAAGATCTCGAAAAGCTTGACGGTCAGTTTGATGTGGTAACGAGTTCTCTTGCATTTGATTATGCCGAAGACTTCTGTGATGTACTCAAGAAGATCAATGCTCTCATGGTGCCCGGAGGCAAACTTGTTTTCTCGACATCACATCCGATATCAACTGCTTATGACGGTGTCTATGACAGATACACAAGGACAGAAGAGGGAAAAAGACTTTATGCAAACCTTCATAACTACAACATCGAAGGCTTAAGAAAGTTCAGATGGTGCGTGGATGATTATGAAGTTTACCACCGCAGATTCTCTACGCTTATAAATAACATAGTATCTGCAGGCTTTATTATCGAAGAATGCCAGGAGTCGAATCTTCCTGAGGAGATTATCGAGAAGTATCCGGATAAGTTCGGCGGACTTTACCATCATCCTGATTTCATATTCTTCAGGTGTGGTAAGCATCCTGCTTAAGTATTTAAAAGAACTGCCTGTTAACTTATAATGTAGTTGTAATCCTTTGATAAAGGAGCTTTTGTTATGAATAGTTATGACGTGATTATTATCGGTGCGGGTCCGGGCGGAATATTCTCTGCCTATGAGCTTGTCAACTTAAGACCTGATCTTAAGGTAGCTGTTTTCGAGGCGGGCAAACCTCTCGAAGAACGCAAGTGCCCCATTGACGGAGATAAGGTAAAAAGCTGCATTAACTGCCAGTCTTGCGCTATAATGCGCGGCTTTGGCGGAGCAGGCGCTTTTTCTGACGGAAAATATAATATTACCAATGACTTCGGCGGTACCTTGTACGAGCATATCGGCAAGGAAAAAGCACTCGAACTCATGAAGTATGTTGACAGCATCAATCTTGCCAACGGCGGTGAGGGAACGAAGCTTTATTCGACTGCCGGTTCCTCTTTTAAGAAGATCTGTCTTGAGAACAAACTCCATCTTCTTGATGCTTCCGTAAGACATCTCGGTACAGATAAGAACTATCAGGTCCTGGGTAATATCTTTAATAAGCTGAAGGATAAGGTCGATTTCTTCTTCAATGCGCCGGTAGGAGACCTTAAGGTGCTTGAAGACGGTACTTACGAAGTTGAGTGCAAGGGCGAATCTTATACTTGCAAGAGATGCATCGTATCTGTAGGACGCTCCGGCAGCAAGTGGATCGAGAAGGTCTGTAACGAGCTTAATATCGAGACATATTCCAACAGAGTAGATATCGGTGTAAGAGTCGAGCTCCCGGCTGTCGTTTTCTCTGATCTTACTTCAGAGCTTTATGAGAGTAAGATCGTTTACCGCACCGAAAAGTTCGAAGACAAGGTAAGAACATTCTGCATGAATCCATACGGATACGTGGTTACAGAGAATACTAACGGTATCGTAACGGTTAACGGTCACAGCTTCGATGCTCCTGAGCTCCAGTCACAGAACACGAATTTTGCTTTGCTCGTATCAAAGCATTTCTC
>JAFRST010000047.1 GCA_017427465.1 Clostridiales bacterium
ACCTCGATTACTTCTTTGATCTTGGAATACGACTGTCGCTCTGTCTTGCCTTGTTTTACGGAATGGACCATTGTTAACGAATCACCTCACACAAAGCTTAAAAACACATGGTTTAAGCGGTTTCTTGGTTGAAAAGCATTTCTAATTACCATAAAAATTCTTTTCCGTCAAGAGAAATAGGCATAGTTGCCCAAACCCATTACGACGCAGTAAAGAATTATATAGAAGGCAACAACTTTTGTCAACAACTTTTTTCGTGCATGGTTAGGCAAAAGTGATCATAAAGTTATGGTCACCCTTAACACGACTGTGCGTTGGTATTTTCCCAAAATGCGGAAAATGCATATTGGGGGAAAAGATTCCGGGGAGATTTTTTCCCGATTCCGGAAAAATCCCAATTTAGGAAAAGATTTTGGGGATTTCTTTTCCCAAAACACGGAAAATCTCAATTTAGGAAAAGATTTTGGGAATTCCTTTTCCCAAAAAGCGGAAAACCCCAATTTAGGAAAAGATTTTGGGGATTTCTTTTCCCAAAAAGCGGAAAACCTGAATTTAGGAAAAGATTATGGGGATTTCTTTTCCCAAAAACGCTAAAACTCTCAATTTGGGAAAAGATTTGGGCAATTCTTCCCCGAAAAACGCGAAAAACCTCAATTTAGGAAAAAATCCCGGGCAATTCTTTTCCAAAATCGCAAAAATCCTTCATTTGGGAAAACTTCCACGCCAATTCTTTCCCAAATCGCAAAAAACGGCCCATTTAGGAAAAACCTGCCCCGTCCTGCGCTCAAACCCCATTAACATCAAACAAAAAAGCAGGATAAAGTCCCAAGACCTTATCCCGCCTCTGTATCTGTATATGCGATTTATTAAAAACAAATCAGCCTTCCTTTGCAGCCTTGATAAACTGCTTGAAGATGGGGTGAGCCCTGTCAGGCCTGGACTTGAACTCGGGGTGATACTGGACACCCAGATAGAACTTGTGGCCCGGGATCTCCATCTCTTCAACGAGAGAATCGTCAGGCGCAGTGCCTGCAAAGCGGGCGCCGCTCTCAATAAAGCGGGCTCTGTAGTCATTGTTAACTTCATATCTGTGCCTGTGGCGCTCGAAGATCTCATCTTTGCCGTAGCACTCGAAAAGAAGGCTGTCTGCTGCAATCTTGCACGGATAAGCGCCAAGTCTCAGCGTGCCGCCCTTGTCGATGTCGTCGCTCTGGCCGGGCATAAAGTCGATGACCTTGTTGGCACACTGCTCGTCAAACTCGCCTGAGTTGGCATCAGCGATGCCCAGCACGTTTCTTGCATACTCGATGACGGCGATCTGCATGCCGAGGCAGATACCGAAGTAAGGTATATTATTTTCGCGCGCGTATTTAGCGGCGAGGATCATGCCGTTGATGCCGCGGTTGCCGAAGCCGCCCGGAACAATGATGCCGTCAAGGCCAGAGAGCATGTCGCCTGCTGTCTGCTCATTGATGAGCTCTGAGTCGATCCAGTCGATAACTACCTTGACGTCATTTGCGTAGCCTGCGCTCTTGAGAGCCTCTGCAACTGAGAGGTAAGCATCGTGAAGGTGGACATACTTGCCGACCAGGCCGATCCTGACTTCGGTATCGATGTGATGGATCTTATCGACCATCTCCTTCCAGTGTGTAAGGTCAGGCTCCTTTGTCTCAAGGCCGAGCTCCCTGCAGACGATCTCGGAGAAGTTTGCTTTCTCGAGCATCAGGGGTGCCTCATAGAGCACGGGCAGAGTGATGTTCTCGATGACGCAGTCTTCCTTGACGTTGCAGAAGTGGGCGATCTTCTTCATGATCTCGTCTTCGAGCGGCTCATCGCAGCGGAGGATCAATACGCCGGGGTTAACGCCCATTCCCTGCAGTTCCTTTACTGAATGCTGTGTGGGCTTGGACTTGTGCTCATCCGAACCTCTTAAGAACGGAACGAGGGTGACGTGGATGAAGAGGCTGTTCTCGCGGCCGACTTCCAATGAGATTTGTCTTACCGCCTCGATGAAGGGTTGTGACTCGATGTCACCTACCGTACCTCCGATCTCGGTGATGACGACGTCGGCGTTGGTCTTCTTGCCGACACGGTATACGAATTCCTTTATCTCGTTGGTTATGTGAGGGATGACCTGGACTGTGGAGCCTAAGTACTCTCCCCTTCTTTCCCTGTTGAGAACGTTCCAGTAGACGCGGCCTGATGTGAGGTTTGAATACTTGTTCAAGTCTTCATCGATGAATCTCTCGTAGTGGCCTAAATCCAGGTCGGTCTCAGCGCCGTCTTCCGTGACGTAGACTTCACCGTGCTGGTAAGGGCTCATCGTACCGGGATCGACATTGATGTAAGGATCCAGTTTCTGAGCTGCCACCTTAAGACCTCTTGCCTTGAGGAGTCTTCCGAGGGAAGCTGCCGTGATACCCTTGCCTAAGCCTGAAACAACACCGCCTGTTACGAATATATATTTAGTCATACGTCATCATCTCTTTTCTTTATTTTTCGAAAAATATCCCTAAACAAAATTCTAAGTAATCCCCGAGGACCTTTTGGGTCCAGGGGGGTTACTTAGGGTGGGTGGAATATGAGGATCTGTTATTTTACGCTGAAGAGCAAGTCGCCGTAGGAAGGAAGCGGCCAGCATTCCTTGGAGACATAAGTCTCTGCTTCATCGGCTGCCTTGCGGATATCGTTCATTGCTGTAATGACGTTATCCTTGATATATAAGCTCTCTGAAATGATGTCTGATTCGCCGTTTGCTGCAGCGATCGCCTTTTCGAGTCCGTTAGCTCCTGAGTAAACCTTGTCTGCAAGGTCAGAGAGCTTGGCGATGATGTCACCTTCGTAAACACATGCTGCGGAAGGAGCTACGGCCTTCTTGGCTGCAACGCTGCCTGCGAGCTTTGTCTCATAGCACTCAATTGCAGGAAGGATCATGCGTCTGCTCATCTCGAGCATTGTGTTAGCCTCGATGAGGACTGACTTGCTGTAGTTCTCGAGCATGATCTCGACTCTGGACTTGAGCTCTGCCTCTGTGAAGACCTTGTGTGATGTGAGCATCGTTACGTTCTTCTCATCGAGGAGGTGAGGCATACAGTCAGGTGTTGTCTTGTAGTTGGAAAGGCCCCTTACCTCTGTAGCTTCCTTGACCCAGGCATCGTCATATCCGTTGCCGTTGAAGAGGATCCTCTTGTGATCCTTGATGGTCTTCTTGATCATGTCGTGAAGTGCTGTCTCGAAATCTTCTGCGCCTTCAAGTCTGTCTGCATAGATCTTCAGAGATTCTGCAACAGCTGCGTTGAGCATCATGTTTGCACAGGCGATGCTGTTGGAAGAACCGAGGCTTCTGAACTCGAACTTATTGCCGGTGAAAGCAAAAGGTGAAGTTCTGTTACGGTCTGTCGTATCACGGGCAAAGCGGGGCAGTACGTCAACGCCGAGCTTCATGATCTTCTTCTCAGAACCTGCATAAGGTGTGTCATTCTCGATGGCATCGAGGATAGCGGAGAGCTCGTCGCCCAAGAAGATGGAGATGATTGCCGGAGGTGCCTCGTTAGCTCCTAATCTGTGGTCGTTGCCTGCTGTTGCAACAGCGAGCCTCAGGAGATCCTGGTAATCGTCAACTGCCTTGATAACAGCGCAGAGGAAGAGCAGGAACTGGGCGTTCTCATAAGGTGTAGCACCGGGTGAGAGAAGGTTGATGCCTGTATCTGTCGACATTGACCAGTTGTTGTGCTTGCCTGATCCGTTTACGCCTGCGAAAGGCTTCTCGTGAAGGAGACATACAAGGCCGTGGCGTGAAGCGACTTTTTGCATGATCTCCATCATGAGCTGGTTCTGGTCTGTAGCGATATTCGTTGAAGAATAGATCGGAGCGAGCTCGTGCTGTGCGGGAGCAACCTCGTTATGCTCTGTCTTGGCAAGGATACCGAGCTTCCAGAGCTCCTGGTTCAAGTCATTCATGAACTCCTGGACCTTGGGCTTGATAACACCAAAGTAGTGGTCGTCCATCTCCTGGCCCTTGGGAGCCTTAGCGCCGAAAAGTGTTCTTCCGGTGTACTTGATGTCAGGACGCTTATCATACATTTCCTTTGTGATAAGGAAGTACTCCTGCTCAGGACCGACTGATGTATGAACATATTTAGCGTCTTCGTTTCCGAAAAGCTTTAAGATACGGAGTGCCTGCTTGTTCAAAGCTTCCATTGAACGGAGCAAAGGTGTCTTCTTATCGAGTGCTTCACCTGTGTATGAGCAGAAAGCCGTAGGGATGCAGAGTGTCTTATCCTTGATGAAAGCATAAGATGTAGGATCCCATGCGGTATATCCTCTTGCCTCGAAAGTAGCTCTGATGCCGCCTGTCGGGAATGAAGAAGCGTCTGGCTCGCCCTGGATGAGATTCTTTCCGGAGAATGCCATGATGACACCGCCGTCCGGTGAAGGCTCGATAAATGAGTCATGCTTCTCTGCTGTAACGCCTGTCAAAGGCTGGAACCAGTGAGTAAAGTGTGTGGCGCCCTTTGCAAGTGCCCAGTCGCGCATTGCTGTTGCTACTTGTTCAGCAACCTTGATATCAAGCTTTGCGCCCTCATCGATCGTCTTTCTGAGTGACTGATATACATCGTCGGTCAAGACCGCTCTCATCACTCTGTCGTCAAACACGTTCTCACCGAACATTTCCGGTACAGATCTCGTTTCCATAATATATTCCTCCTAAAATTTAATAACTTGGTTTAGATCAACGGGCTGTATCCCATTAAGAATTTGTCCATCTCGGCTGCGCAGTGCCTTCCTTCCGTTATGGCCCACACTACGAGCGATTGTCCTCTGTGCATGTCTCCTGCTGTGAACACTTTAGGTATTGAAGTCTTATACTGTTCAGGCTCTGTCTTTACCGTTCCTCTTTGTGTCAGCTCGACTTTGCTTTCTTTTGCTATGTAGTCTTCGCATCCCACAAAACCTGCCGCGATTATCAGGAGATCGCACTTTATCGTCTGTTCGGTTCCTTCCACCTCAACAAGCTTTCTGTCTTCGAACTTGACCTTGACAGTCTTGATCTCTTTTAGCTTTCCCTTTTGAGTAATGAGTTCCTTTACGGTAGTCTCATATATTCGCGGGTCGGAACCGAATACCTTGATGGCCTCCTGTTGTCCGTAGTCGGTCTTCAGGGCCTTTGGCCATTCGGGCCAGGGGTTATTTTGTTGTCTTTCTTTTGGCGGCCTTGCCATCATCTCAAGCTGCGTGATGCTTCTGCAGCCCTGTCTGATACAAGTTCCGACACAGTCGTTTCCGGTATCACCGCCTCCGACGACAACTACGTTCTTGTCCTTGGCGCTTATCGTCCACTTGCCCTGCTTTCCGGAGAGAAGGTCCTTGGTCGCAGACTTGAGGAAATCAACGGCAAGATGCATATCCTTACAATCTTCTGAACCCTTTGCGGTGATCGTTCTTGCTTTCTTTGCGCCGCAGCAGAGAGCTACCGCATCGAATTCTTCCTTTATCTTCTCGAAAGAAGCGCCGCTGCCTACGTCAACACCTGTCTTGAATACAACGCCCTCTTCCTCCATCAGCTTTCTTCTTCTCTCGATCACGCTTTTGTCGAGTTTCATGTTCGGAATGCCGTACATCAGTAAGCCGCCGATCTGGTCCTCGCGCTCGAAAACAGTAACCTCATGGCCTCTGTGATTGAGCTGGTCAGCAACTGCGAGTCCTGCAGGGCCTGCGCCGATAACGGCTACCTTCTTGCCTGATCTGGTATTCGGGATCCTGGGCTTCATGTAACCCAGCTCATAACCTTTTTCGATCAGGAAGAGCTCGTTATCGTGGATCGTAACTGCTCCTGAGTTTATTCCGTTGATGCATGCCTTCTCGCAAAGCGCGGGGCATACTCTTCCCGTGAACTCCGGGAAGTTGGATGTCTTCAAAAGCCTGCCCAAAGCTGCTTCGTAGTGACCTTTGTAGATCTCGTCGTTCCACTCGGGGATAACGTTATGTAAAGGACATCCCGTTACCATGCCCTTGAGGCATATGGCCGACTGGCACATCGGCACGCCGCAGTCCATGCATCTTGCAGCCTGGCAGCGTCTTTCTTCTTCATTTAAGTGGTTGTGAAATTCCTCAAAGCCGGTGATCCTGGATTCTTCAGATACCCAGGAATCTTCGTGCCTGTCGTATTCCATAAATCCTGTAGCTTTACCCATAAGATCCTCCCTAAGATCAAGCACCGACTTTAGTGAATTCTCTGAATGCTTCGTAAACTGCCTGTTCACGGGCGATTCCCTGCTCTTCATACTTTGCGATCAACGTCAGCATGTGACGGTAATCTGTCGGTATGATCTTCTTGAAGCTCAGGGCATACTTGTCAAAGTCTTGAAGTATTGCCTTCGCCTTGGAAGATCCTGTTGCCTGCTCATAATCTTGAAGGATTTGTTTGAGCTCATTCTTGTCTGCTTCTTCTGTAATCTCACTCATCTCAACAAGAGCCTTGTTGATCTTCGTGTAAAGTGTGTGATGTTCATCGAGTACATAAGCCATGCCGCCGCTCATGCCTGCTGCGAAGTTCTTTCCGACTTCGCCGAGGATTACGGCCTTGCCGCCTGTCATGTACTCAAGTCCGTGGTCTCCGGTACCTTCGCATACGCCTGTCGCGCCCGAGTTCCTGATCATGAATCTCTCACCGGCTACACCGCAGACGTATGCAGTACCGTTTGTTGCGCCGTAAAGTGCAACGTTTCCGATGATGACATTCTTGGAAGCTTCAAATCCGGAATTCTCATAAGGCTTGATGATGAGCTTTCCGCCGGATAATCCTTTTCCGAAGCCGTCATTCGCATCACCTGTGAGCTTTAACGTAAGGCCCTTCGGGATAAACGCACCGAAGCTCTGTCCGCCGCCGCCCGTAAGTTCTACCGTGACGCTGTCATCGGCAAGGCTGCTGCCATATGTGGAGGTTATCTCCGAACCTAAGATGGTTCCTACTGCTCTGTCGGTACTCGATACCTTAACGTCATCGATCCTGATCGTTCCGTTCTTAAGGCCTTTCGCGAGCTGCGGAAGGAATACTCTCTCGTCGATCGTCTTTTCGAGCTCGAAGTCGAAAACGTGGTCAGGCTCGAAATGACGTGTTGGGGAATCCGCATAGGACGGATCTATAATCTGCGAGAGGGAGACCATCTCGGCTCTCTTCGTTATCTGCTTGTCCTTGACCTTGAGAAGATCGGATCTTCCGACCATCTCGTCAACTGTTCTGAAGCCCAGCTCTGCCATGATCTCCCTTAACTCTTCTGCGATGAAGAGCATGAAGTTCATAACGTGCTCGGGCTTGCCCTTGAATCTCTTTCTCAAGTCCTCGTTCTGGCATGCGATACCGAAAGGGCAGGTATCCTTGTTGCAGACTCTCATCATCATGCATCCCATTGATACCAGCGGTGCAGTAGCAAATCCGAATTCTTCTGCACCAAGAAGTGCTGCGATGGCTACGTCTCTTCCGCTCATCAACTTGCCGTCGGTCTCAACCGCGACTCTTCCGCGAAGGCCGCTCTCGATCAGCGCATGATGGGTCTCTGCGAGGCCTAATTCCCAAGGAAGACCTGCGTTGTGGATGGAGCTTGCGGGTGCTGCTCCCGTACCGCCGTCATAACCTGAGATGAGGATTACCTGTGCGCCTGCTTTTGCAACGCCGCACGCGATCGTTCCTACGCCTGCTTCTGATACGAGCTTTACTGATATTCTTGCTTTTCTGTTTGCATTCTTAAGATCGTAGATGAGCTGTGCCAGATCTTCGATCGAGTAGATGTCGTGATGAGGCGGAGGTGAGATAAGGGCAACACCCGGTGTAGAGTATCTTCTCTCAGCGATCCAGGGATAGACCTTCTTGCCCGGGAGGTGTCCGCCTTCACCCGGCTTTGCACCCTGAGCCATCTTGATCTGGATCTCTTCAGCGCTGTTTAAGTATTCGCTCGTAACGCCGAATCTTCCCGATGCGACCTGCTTGATCTTGGAGTTCTTCTCCGTACCGAATCTCTCGGGTGACTCACCGCCCTCACCTGTATTGGACTTGCCGCCTAAGCGGTTCATTGCGATGGCCATGCACTCGTGTGCTTCCTTGGAGATGGAACCGTAAGACATTGCACCGGTCTTAAATCTCTTAACGATCTCTGAAGCAGGCTCTACTTCCTCCAGGGGGATCGAATTGCCTGTCTTCTTAAACGCGAGCAGACCTCTTAATGTATGAGGCTTCTCGTTATCAACGATTGCCGTATATTCCTTGAAGAGCTCGTAAGAACCTTCACAGACTGCCTTCTGGAGGGCAACGATCGTCTTCGGGTTGTAGAGATGGTCTTCTTTGTCATCGCCGCTTCTTAAGTTATGGAAGCCTGTGCTGTCCAAAGTCTCATCATTCTCGAGTCCCATGGGATCGAATGCCTTGTCATGTCTGAAGAGGATACCTTCGGAGATCTCTTCAAGGCCGATTCCTCCAACGCGGCTTACAATACCCGTGAAGTACTTATCTACCACTTCCTTGCAGATTCCGACAGCCTCGAAGATTTTCGCGGACTGGTAGGACTGCAGTGTGGAGATACCCATTTTCGCGGATGTCTTAACGATACCGTGCAGGATAGCGTAGTTATAATCATCGATCGCCGTGTGGTAATCCTTGTCGAGGATTCCCTTGTCGATCATCTCGGCGATGCACTCGTGAGCGAGATAAGGATTGATGGCACGTGCGCCGAATCCTAAGAGAGTTGCCATCTGATGGACGTCTCTGGGCTCGCCGCTCTCGATGATGAGGGATACGGCAGTTCTCTTTCTCGTCTGTACCAGGTGCTGCTCAACTGCGGATACTGCGAGCAGTGAAGGAATAGCAACGTGGTTCTCATCTATGCCCCTGTCTGAGAGGATGATGATGTTGGCACCCTTGCTGCATGTTCTGTCGACAGTGATCAGGAGCTGGTCCAAAGCCTTCTCTAATGAAGTATTTTTATAATAAAGAATGGATACTGTAGCTGCCTTGAAGCCGGGCTGGTCCAAAGACTTGATCTTAACGAGGTCAACGCCTGTGAGGATCGGGTTATTAACTTCGAGGACTCTGCAGTTGCCGCTCTTTTCTTCGAGGAGGTTACCGTCAGATCCGATATAAACTGTCGTATCCGTAACGATCTCTTCTCTGATGGAGTCGATCGGAGGGTTTGTGACCTGTGCGAAAAGCTGCTTGAAGAATGAGAACAACAGCTGGTGCTTCTCGGACAAAACAGCGAGCGGGATGTCAGTACCCATGGAAGCCGTAGCTTCGACCTTGTTCATGGCCATGGGTAAGATCTCGTTCTTAACGTCTTCGAATGTGTATCCGAAAACCTTATAGAGCTTGTTTCTCATCTCCTGAGTATGAACCGGGATCTTCTTGTTCGGGATCTTGAGTTCGGAAAGATGCAGGAGGTTCAATGCGAGCCACTCACCGTAAGGGTGCTTCTCAGAATAGATCTTCTTGCACTCTTCGTCAGATACGAGCTTGCCCTTCTCCGTATCGATAAGGAGGATGCGGCCGGGCTGCAGTCTGGACTTCTTTACGATGTGTTCAGGCTCTATATCGAGAACGCCTACCTCTGAAGAGAGGATCAGTCTGTTATCGTCTGTGATGTAATATCTTGAAGGTCTTAATCCGTTACGGTCGAGCGTAGCGCCTGCGATAACTCCGTCCGTGAAAAGGATGGCTGCAGGGCCGTCCCAGGGCTCCATCATGGTTGCGTAGTAATGATAGAAATCCTTCTTCTCCTGCTCCATGTAAGAATCATTCTTCCAGGGCTCGGGGATCATCATCATTACTGCCAGAGGTAGCGGTATGCCGTTCATCATAAAGAACTCTAATGTGTTGTCGAGCATTGCGGAGTCAGAGCCCGTCTTGTGGATGATCGGGAAGATCTTGTCTACATCGTTCTCGATCGAAGGGCTGTACAATGTCTCTTCACGCGCGAGCATCCTGTCGAAGTTACCTCTGATCGTGTTGATCTCACCGTTGTGAGCGATCATGCGGTAAGGATGTGCTCTCTCCCATGAAGGTGTCGTATTCGTGGAGAATCTTGAGTGGACCACAGCGATAGCCGTCTCATAGTCCTTGCTCTGGAGATCCTTATAGAACTTACGGAGCTGTCCTACCAGGAACATTCCCTTATATACGATAGTTCTTGAAGATAAAGATGTTATATATGTCTCGTCTGTGCTCTGCTCGAATTCTCTTCTTGCGACATAGAGCATACGGTCGAATGCAAGGCCTTTGCCGCAGTTTGCCGGACGGTCAACGAAGCACTGCATGATGACAGGCATTGCATCTCTTGCGACCTTGCCCAGGATATCGGGATCTGTGGGAACTTCTCTCCAGCCTAAGACCGTAAGACCGTTCTTTTCGGAGATGACCTTGAACATGCGCATAGCGAGCGTGCGCTTCTTATTATCATTGGGAAGGAAGAACATTCCTACGCCGTAGTCGCCTTCGTCCTTTACTTCGATGCCTGATTCTTTAGCGGCATTCTTGAAGAACTTGTGTGATACCTGAACGAGGATGCCGACGCCGTCGCCTACCTCACCTGTAGCGTCCTTACCTGCTCTGTGCTCGAGCTTTTCGACAATGGACAAAGCATCATCAAGAGTACGGTATTCTTTTTTACCATCGATATTTACTACTAAACCGATACCGCAAGCGTCATGCTCTTCTTGCATTGCCTGATAGCATTCTTTAACGTACTTCTCTTCGTAAGGTCTCATATTCTCCTCCCGCCCCGGAACCGCTTTCATCCACCACATGGTTCACGAGCTTTGAAATCATACTCAAAATGTATTGATATTTGCTTTTAATGCGTTTAGAATATCGTTGTATGATTTCAAGGCTAATTGTAGCCCCAAGGCCGAAAGAAATAAAATACAAATAATATTCGTATTACGATACCTTGTAGGTATGATAATTTTTGAGGAGGATATGGCATGGATCTACGTCAAATACGTTATTTCTTAACCGTCGCAGAAGAACGTAACATTACGCGTGCAGCAGAGCGACTGCACTTATCCCAGCCCCCGCTCTCCCGTGCCCTCATGGAATTGGAAGAAGAATTAGGCTGCACCCTGATCATCAGAGGCAAGCGTCACGTCACACTCACACCCGAAGGCCTGGCCCTCAAGCGCCGCGGCGAACAGATCTTAGCTCTTGCCGACATCGCGAAAACAGAGATAACCGACGTTAAGAAGGGCCTAAGCGGCACTCTTTACCTGGGCCACGTTGACAGTAACGGACCTTCGCTCGCAGCAGAATGGATCTCTTCTTTTAAAAAGGAATATCCAAATGTTACCTATAACCTCTGGTGCGGCACCGTGGACGACCTGACCTACAGAATGAAGTCCGGCCTTCTTGAGCTTGCCATCACCATGACTCCCCTTAACACCGAGCAGCTTGACGGCATCACCGTTTACAGCGACACATGGGCTGCGATCATTCCCGGCTCACACCCTTTGGCCAAGAGCAAGAAGAAAACCGTATCGCTTAACGACATTGTTGATACTGACCTCATCATCTCATCACGTCACTCAAGAGAAGAAGAGATAAGGTCCTGGTTCGAGCCCACGGGCAAGGAGCCTCACTTTATCGTTAAAACCGCCCATTCTTCCAACGCATCCAAGCTCGTTGACCAAAACATCGGTATCGCCATCTTCCCGGCTTCGGTCGCCAAGAACATCTCTGCCGATTCCGACGTTGTGGTAAAGACGATCACCCCTGCCGTCAACGTCGACTACATCCTCTCATGGGATAAGGAGAAGATCCCGAGCGCGCTGGCAATGAAGTTCATAGAGCACGTAAGGAATCTGTATTCGTAATATACCGGCAAATATTTAACACCAAAAGCAAACCCCAAAGCTGTCCTAAGCTTCGGGGTTTTGCTTCTTAAGGGGAACGGTTATTACTTGAGATTATCAACAATTGGAAAGGAAGTTCTCCAGCATCTTCTTGCCCTCTGGAGTCAGGATCGACTCGGGGTGGAACTGGACACCGTAGATCGGATAGTCACGGTGCTGGACTGCCATGACCTCGCCGTCATCAGCAACAGCTGTGATCTGCAGGCACTCGGGGATCGTGTCGCGGTCAGCTGCAAGTGAGTGATAGCGTGCTACTTTGGTGTGCTCGCCAATCCCTCTGAACAGCGGGCAGTATGCATAGAGACCTACGTCGGACTGCTTGCCGTGCATAAGGTGCTCAGCGTAAGTAATCGTAGCACCATATGCCTTGCAGATAGCCTGGTGGCCTAAGCAGACACCGAGCATAGGGATGTCGTGGATGGAAGCTGCTACATCGCAGATAACGCCTGCGTCTTCAGGACGGCCGGGGCCGGGAGACAAAATAATGCGGTCAGGCGCAAGTTGGCGGATCTCATCTACTGTCATCTCATCGTTTCTGATGACTTTGATATCGGGATTGATCTCACCTATCAGCTGATAAAGGTTATATGAGAAGCTGTCGTAGTTATCGATAAGAAGTATCATCACTCCACCTCCTGCGCGAGATTAAGAGAAGATATTACGGCCTTTGCTTTGTTAAGGCACTCTTCGAATTCCTTCTCGGGTACGGAATCTGCCACAAGACCTGCTCCGCTTCTGACGAAGACCTTGCCGTTCTTCTTATATGCGATGCGGATGGCGATGCATGTGTCCATGTTGCCGGTAAAGTCGATATAACCGATCGCTCCGCCGTAGATGCCGCGCTTGTTGTTCTCGAGTTCGCCGATAAGCTGGCATGCGCGGATCTTGGGTGCTCCGGATAGAGTTCCTGCAGGCAGCACCGCTTCGATGGCATCAAGCGCATCGTAGCCTTCGGCGATCTGGCCGCGTACAGTCGAACCGATGTGCATGACATGAGAATAACGTTCAATGCTTCTTAATTTCTCAACTTCGACCGTGCCGAATTTGCTTATCTTGCCCAGGTCATTACGGCCGAGGTCTACGAGCATGTTGTGCTCTGCAAGTTCTTTCTCGTCAGCCAAAAGCTCTGCTTCGAGCGCGAGGTCCTCTTCTTCTGTCTTTCCTCTGGGCCTTGTGCCCGCGAGAGGGAAGGTGTGAAGGATGCCGTCTTCAAGCTTGACCAGCGTCTCTGGTGAAGCGCCTGCGACCTCGACGTCAGTACCTGCAAAGTAGAACATATAAGGTGACGGATTGACTGTTCTTAATATCCTGTAAGTATTCAGAAGACTTCCTTCAAACGGAGCCGAGAGTCTGTTGGATAAGACGATCTGGAAGATGTCACCCTCGTGGATATAGCTCTTGGCCTTCTCGACCATTGCGCAGTACTCTTCCTTGGAGAACAGCGGTGTGACCTCACCAAGGAGCCTGCCCTCGGGCTCTTCGCTTTTCGCGCCGTTCTTAAGAATATCTATGAGCTCCTTAAGCTCTTCTACCGCTTCGGCGTAGCCTGCATCAATATCTTCCAGGGACATATTGGTGATGAGGATCAGCTTCTGCCTTACGTGATCGAATGCTATGACCTTGTCAAAAAGCATAAGGTCAACGTCTTTGAAATTCTCGGTATCTGTGACATCACACTTTGCAGTCGGCTCGACGTAGGTCAGATAATCGTATGAAAAGTATCCTACGAGTCCGCCCGTAAATGACGGCAGGTAAGGAAGTCTCGGGCTCTTAAAGCCGGATAAGATCTCTCTTATTATTTTCGAAGGATTGTCAGTCTTCTCGGTCTTGTTGCCATAGGTGATCTCACCGTCGATGCATGTGATCTCAAGCTTGGGGTCAAAGCCTAAGAAAGTATATCTTCCCCACTTCTCATCAGACTGGGCTGACTCGAGCATATACGCGTGGGTAGATGCGTTCTTCAGGATACGGATCGTCTCGATGGGAGTCGTAAAGTCAGATAAGATCTCACAGCTTACAGGCACGACATCGTACTTGCCTGTCTTAGCCAGCTCTCTGACTTCTTCGATTGACGGCACTACTTTCATAAGTTCACCTCCGTTTTCTTGTCTGACGGAGGCAATAAAAAAGCCCCCGACAAAAGACCTCTTAGTCTTAAGTCAAGGACGAATAGTACTTATCCGCGGTGCCACCTTGATTCACGATGTGACTCGTGCGCTTTAGCAAGATACCAACATATCTCCGGCAACTTACGCATGCCTTACGTCGCAACATACTTAGGGATTACCCTTTCCTTCGCGCCCTCAGGAGTCCATTCACTTAAGGTCCTTGCTGTCCGGATCACACCACCCCGGGCTCTCTTTGAACGGTTTCCTTGAAGTTACTCACTCTCCGTCAACGGTTTGATTGAATTGAGATAAAAATACTACACGATCGGTAGGTTGTCAAATAAATGGCCGGCATATTAAAGCCGGCCACCATAAACTTCATTTCTTCGGGATATGACTTAAGGAACCCAAGTCATGTAGAAATATCTGAGCTCACCCTTTACAAAATCGAACTGATAACTGCTTCCGCCCAAATAGATCTCAGATTCGATGGAATACTTGAGAGTATCGGAATAGTAGTCGCTGTCAGTATCTTCGTAATGATAGATGTCGTTGTTCGGCTCGCCGGCATTAGCCTTAAGCTCATCCATAGTGAGAGTGAGGGGGAAGTTGAGTTCGAAGATATTCTGCTCGATATCGCTTACGGGAACATAGAGCTCATTGATGATGCACTCGCTCATCGGCTTGGGTGAATCGGTATCGTTCAATACATAGATCATGACCGAGTAGTAATCAGCAAGGTTGATCCTGAATCCGCCGCCCTGGTACTTGGCTTCAAGCTCTGTGGAAGCTTCATCGATATCGCTCTTCTCAAAAGGAACACCTGCGTCGATCATGTCCTGAAGAGTAGACTTTCCCAATGTGTACTTCTTACCGCTGATGTAGAAGCTCATGTCATCGAAATTAACGATCGAGCCATTGATCTCAGCAGGCTTCTTGGCTGTTGTCTCAGTTGTGCCTTCAGTTGTCGTGGGGGCAGGTTCGGAAGTTTCCTCTGTTGTGGTAACTGTTACTTCAGATTCTTCAGGCTCGAGCTCTTCATCGTCGAACTCGTATTTGTCGGGATTCTTAGCATTCCATGTGACTGTTACCTCAAGTGTCTCATCCTTGGAGATGAATACCCACTCAGCCTCGGATCCGTCCTTGGATACTTCTGAAGAATCGAGCTTGAACTTCATGTCGTACTCTTCTTCTACAGCCTTCTTAACTTCTTTGTCAGCCGGCACTTCAACCTTCTTAAGGTTACAAGCCGTCATTCCGATCATCATCGCAAAGCTGATAATGACTGCCAAAACTTTTCTCATTGTTTTTTCCATCCTTATCCTTTCTATTTATTCTTTTAAAGAACTACAGATTTATATTCCTAAAAATCATAACTGTCAACATTATCCTTAAACTGCCTGATGGCGTCATCTCTGCTGATATTGCCATTGGCATACTGTTTTACCGCTTCATAATAAAAGTCGTAGATTTCTATATCGTGCTCGTACATGTTATTGCCGGACGTATATCTGTTGCAGTCACTATACTTTTTGAAAATATCCTGGCCTCCGCAAAAACCGCATTCATAGCGCGATTCAGCCATGACAGTATTTGAAACGACCGATTCATAAGAGCCATAACCCAGCTTGTCATTAGCCAGAAGATACTGCAGTCCGTTCTCGGACGTATCGAGCGTGAACCATGTGATAAGTTCTGCTACGCCTTCCTTCTGTTTTGTGTTCTTATTGGCAAGGATCCAGCTGCCGCCCCAGAAAAATCCTACGGGAGGCAAACAGACTCTCCAGTCACCGTAAGTTCCTTCGCCGGCTCTGGTACCGCCGCAGTTACCCATCATTACCCAGTTGATGAGCCATGTAGATCCGAAGTAGCAGAATACTTGAGAATTCTGCATGTCTTTATACCAGCTTTCCGTCCATGAAACGGCCCCATCGGTATAACCTTCATCGATCAAAGTTTTCGCCAGATCGAAAAATTCTTCCCTCTCAGGAGAAACAACGAGATTACTGTCTGAATCAAGCCACGGAGATGAAGTATTCGTATTACAGACTTCACAAAGGTCATCCAAACCTGCAACTATCGAATAACCTTTGCTCTTAAGCACTTTTGCAGCATCCAGGAAATTATCCCATTTGCCCGTACCTGCGCCCATGATCTTCTCGATCTCATCAGGATCATCTGTTCCGAATACTTCCCTTGCGATGGAAGCCCTGTAGATCATAGCGCCGCTTGTAGACTGATAACCGAGTGCAACGACTTCACCTGTTTTGCGGGTGCCGACATTGACTACATAATCGGCAATATCGGCTTTCTCGATCATATTATCAATATCAATGCCCAGATCCCAGTATGATGCTGCGCAACGGGCCATATCGCCCTTTGTATATTCAGCTGCATAGGGAGAATCCACCAGATATATATCCGGAGCTTTGTTCTCGCCTGTCAGAAGAGCCTTGCTGAGGACTGTCTGATACGTTCCGCTGTCAGCCGGAATGATAACAACCTCAACCTTATACTTTTTACCGAAAGCCGGATTCTTGTCCATGTAGACCCCGATCATCTCGGGAACTTCTGAAGTATAAGAAAAGACTCTGATCGTCTCGCTGCCCTGTCCGTATGAATACTGATTATCCGGGAAATCCAAAGAGCCTGATGCAACATCGAAATCTGACAATCCCCTGTCGGAATAATCGAGCTCGTCAGGATCATTTGTATTCCAGGTAACTGTAACTTCTAAAGTTCCGTCCCTGGAGACCAATACCCATTCAGCTTCATTTCCGTCTGTGGAGACACTCATCCGGACAATATAGAAAATCGTATTGTACCGTTGCTCGGTTGCTATGCGGATCTCTTTGTCTGACGGCACTTTTGCAAGCAGATCGTCTGTTGCTTCTGCTGATGTTTGCGATTCCAAGTCAACCGGCACTTGCTTCTTCAGAAAATCGCAGGCAGTGACTCCTAATATCAGGGAAAAACCGACCAGTAAAGCCAATATCTTTTTCACTGCCATCTTATCCTCCTTTAGAAAAACGGCAAGGTGCGCTTATTACGTCACCTTGCCGCCTAAGCACCATCTATTAAAAACTGTCAGAGAGCAAACGCGTCTGAGACGTTGTCCTTAAACATTTGAATCGCCGCGTCCTTATCAAGTTCGCCGTGAGCATACATGCTGGCTGCATCCTTGAAGAAGCCGTTGATGTCTTCATCGTACTGAGTCATAGCCTTACCTGTAGCGTTAGCGTTTCCGGCTATAAATTTGTCGAAAACATTCTGGCCGCCGCAGAAATCGAGTGTTCCGTCGGACTTACCCATAACTACTGCAGATGCAACTGTATCCTTAGCTCCGTTACCCATCTTGTCGTTAGCCCAGAGATACTGGAGACCTGTCTCAGAAGTATCAAGTGTGATCCACTCAATGAGCTCTGCTACGCCCTCTGCCTGATCTGTATCCTTGTTAGCAAGAACCCATGTGCCGCCCCAGAAGAAGCCGACAGGAGGTGTGCAAACTCTCCAGTCACCCCATGTATTACCGGCCTGACCGGCCATTACGTAGTTGATGAGCCATGCAGGTCCGAAGAAGCAGAATGTGTTAGCTTCTGCGCCGGCGCCCATCTCAGCATACCATGCTTCGTTCCAGGAACCTGTGTCCTTAGAAAGATCATCATCGATAAGTTTCTTGTAGATGTCGAAGTAAGCTTCTCTCTCAGGAGCGATAACAATATTATTGTTCTTGTCGAGCCAAGCCTTGGAAGCAGCCTTCTCGCATACGTTCCACATGTCGTCGCCACCGGCAACAACTTTGTAGCCCTTTGCTTTGAGCTGTGCTGCAGCGTCCCAGAACTTATCCCAGTTGCCGGAACCGGCACCGACGATCTTCTCGATCTCATCCGGATCATCTGTTCCGAAAACAGCCTTGGCGATCGAAGCTCTGTAGATCATAGCTCCGCCGGTAGCCTGGTATCCGAGTGCAACGACTTCACCGTCGCGTGAACCGATATCTACTGTGTACTGAGCGATCTGAGCTGACTTGATCTTATTATCCACATCGATACCAAGATCCTTGTATGTAGCTGCGTATTCAGCCATATCACCCTGAGCATACTTGAGGACGAAAGCTGCTTCTGCTGTGTAAATATCAACGTCTGCGCCGCCTGCGAGTGCCTGGTCTATAGCCTGCTGATAAGCACCGCCGTCTGTAGCAACGATCGTGCACCTGACTGTGTACTTCTCACCGAACTCCGGATGGAGCTCGATGTACTTAGCTACCATGTTAGGGACCTCGTTCGTGAATGACCAGAGCTCAATGATCTCAGATCCGCGGCCATATGTAGGAATACCCGGATCTTCTTCAGAGGTCTCAGTAGGCTCAGTAGGCTTTGCGAGCACTCTGTCAGAGAACTTAAACTTATCGGGTTTCTTGGAGCTCCATGTAACTGTTACTTCAAGAGTCTCATCAATCGAAATGAATACCCACTCACCGGTTGTCTCATCATCATCTTCAGTGATGTTTTCGAATTCATATGTAAATGACATGCCGTATTCTTCTTCAACGGCGTTCTGAACGTCCCTTGTAGAAGGTACTACCGCAAGATCCTTGTCTTCGAATTCGAATTTATCCGGGTGCTTGGCCTCCCAGGTAACTGTTACCTCAAGAGTGCCATCCTTGGAAACGAATACCCATGTAGCCTTGGATTCGTCCTTCGCAACCTTCTCCGAGTCGAGCTTGAACTTCATATCGTACTCTTCCTGGACAGCTGCCTTGGCATCACTGCTGGAAGGTACTTCTCTTCTGTTGCATGCGACGAGCGAGAACAGAAGTGCAAAACATAAAACGAGTGCCAGTATTCTTTTCATTGATATTTCCTCCCTATCAATAAATCTGAAAACTAAAACTTAATATACAAGTGCTCTTATAAGTCCCTGGTTTACTTCATAGCGGGGATCGTTAGCGGAAAGGCTAGCATTCCAGGCATTGAAGTTATCAGAAGTAATTGTGTTCCTTGCCGTGTTGTACCATGCAGGTGCAGAGAATTCAAAGTAAAGAACATAAACTTGTGTTTGATCTGAAGAAATGAACACCTTGATATCACCCTGCTGGCGTGCCTCATCGAAGAGCCACATACCCATCTCAACCTTTGTAGTATCAAGAGGTGCATCTGAAGAAGATGAAAGCAATGACTCAGCTGTTACACCGGAGTTGTAACCGCCTGTGAGCATATCCTGGGTATTTGTTGTCTCACTCTTAACGAGGTTGTAGAAAGCAAGTGAATCCATGCTGCCGGAAACATACTTTGCAGTAGCATCATTTGCGATGGCCTGTGCGCCTGCAAGGATCTGCTCAGGTGTAGCATCAGCCTGTGAAGCAACATCGTTTGTCAAAGTAAGTGTTCTGTAAGCAACTGTCTGTGTGTCATTGAGCTTCTTCTCAACGAGCAATGTAACGTAAGCGCCCTTATCTGTCTCGGTAACCTTAACGTCACCGGCTACTGCATCGCCATAGAGGAAATCGCAGATATCAGCATTCATGTAGGAAACGCTTGCATATGTGTAATTCTTATAAAGTGTAGGGTCGGCAAGATTATCGTAACCTGCAAGAGTCTCTTCATCACCCTGTGCCGTGAGGTAATTCATAACTGCCTGTCTGAAGTAAGCAGAATCCTTACCCTTGGAAGCATCGGCGATCTTCTGTGCCTCTGCAACTGCTTCAGCAAGGCTCAATGCAGTTGCATTACCTGAGCTGTCTGCGCCTGAGATGAAGTAATTGTTGAAAGTTACTGTCATGTAAGATGAAGGGTCTTCATTGTACTTAGCCTGGATAGCCTCATCAGAAGGAACGATCGCGGGATCGAACTGCTTGAGGTATGCGCCGTACTCTTCAACGAGGATCTCGCGTGATGAGTATTCGATGTACTTTCTTGTTGTCATGCCTGTTCCGTAGAGAGCAGCCATATACTGCTGAGCAGACTGGTAGCCGTACATCTTAGCGATAGAATCAAGAGATTCGAGATCTGCTGCCGCAAAATCGCGTGCCTTGGACATTTCGATGAAACCTGATTCCTTAGCAGCGCGCTCAACGAGAGCCATTGTTCTCATCTGGCTTGCAGCCTCTCTGAGAAGCATATCTCTGTAAGTCTCATTTTTCTCGGTGTCATAGATAACGTCGAGCATATCCTCAGTAACCATACCGTAGCTTGAGTACTGGTTGAAAACCTCTTTAAAGTGAAGGTTTGTCTCGAGAATATTGAAGTTCCTTACTGTCTTTACAGTTCCGTCAGGAAGTGTCTCTTTGATAGAAACGCCTGTTACAGTGCTGGGAAGGATACCGGAAATGTATACGAAAAAGATAGCGATAATGAGAACGATAACAACGATTACCGTGCCTAAACCGCCTGATACAACCTTCTTGTTTGCCTTCTTACCAGACTTGGAGGTCTTTGCCATTTTGCCTACCTACCTTATTTTTTATTAATATAGAGCATTGAACATTATAATTCGGTGCCCTCAATAATGCAAGGAAGAGACGAAGGAACCTCAATAATATAGTGAGGTCCGAGGCATTTTAGGGCCTCTTTGTCCATCCTGGTCCACCCTACGAGGGCAAAATCCGCTCCGGCATCCCTTGCCGAGAGCAGGTCAGGCTCAGCGTCTCCTACGTAGAGAACACGTGTCATATCAGTAATCCCAAGCCTTCTTGCGGCTTCTATCAGGGGATCACCGTGGGGCTTGGCGCGCTCTGTGGCCTCCCTGAAGACCATCGTATCAAAATATCCTCCCAGTTCGAGAAGATCGATGGTGATCATGGCAGAAGACTCACGCTTAGAGGTTACAATGCCCTGTCTGACGCCAGAAGCCTTGATTTTCGCCAGAAAATCACAGACTTCCGGGAATAAAGGGACCGCATTTTCCTCGAGTCTTGCGCAGTTATAGTCGAGATATGCCTCTATGAGGCGTTCTTTGGTCTCATCGTCGTGCATAGCGAAAACCTCGCCCAGAGGCTTTCCGATATAGCTCATCAGATCGCTGTCAGCACGGTCGGTGCCGCCTAACACGATATCGTAAGATTTACGAAGTGATTCCACTATGAGCGGGACCGAGTCCCACAAAGTTCCGTCAAGATCGTAGAGAACAAGATCGTACTTACTCATCGCCCTTGGCGTTCTCCTCTTTGCCTTCTTCTGCAGGCTCAACGGGGTTGATATGGATCAGGACCTTGGAGATGGCATTCTCCTCCACCTTGAGGACCTTGATCCTTAAGTTCTTGTAGTTAACTACAGGGTGCTCTGTCTCTTCCGGAACTCTGTCGAGCTGGGAGATGACAAGGCCTGCGATGGTATCGTATTCGTCGTTATCAAGCTCGATATCGAGAACGTCTTCAAGGTCTGAGAGCGTCATGTCGCCCCTTACGATATAGTCGCCGTTAGAGAGCTTAACGAACTCGTCAGCCTCATCATCGAACTCGTCTGTGATGTTGCCTACAAGTTCTTCTAGCATATCCTCGATAGTGGCGATGCCCATCGTTCCGCCGTACTCGTCGACGATGACGGCCATCTGCATTCCGCAGTTCTTCATCTCGCCGAAGAGCGAAGATATCTTACGGGTCTCGTGGACGATGAGAGGCTCTCTTATGAACTTCTCGAGCTTAAAAGGCTTATCCTCCGTGGGAGGCATGATGCCGATAAGGTCCTTAATGTGGAGGATGCCGATGATGTCATCGATCGTATCCTTGTAGACGGGGATCCTCGTGAACTTCTCTTCCCTTGCGACGCGCATGACTTCGTCATACTCAGCATCAATAGGGAGCGAGACGATCCTCTTACGGTGTGTCATGATCTCCGAGACTTCTTTGTCGTTGAACTCGAAAACATTCTCGATCATCTCTTTCTCGGTATCTTCGATATTACCCGATTCGGAACCGACATCGACCATCATGCGGATCTCTTCCTCCGTGACTGTCTTATCGGTCTGGTTGGGATCGATCCTGAACAGACGCAGGATAAGATTTGTCGATACCGTGAGGAACCATACGAACGGCTTTAATATCGCGCCAAAGAACTTAACGATGCCTGCGGCCGCGAAGGCCCATTTCTCAGGCTTGTTCTGGGCGATGCGCTTCGGAACGAGTTCGCCTAATACGAGGGAGAAATAAGACAGCACGATGGTGATGAGCACCGTCATGAGAGGCTCTATCCAACCGTGATGTGACTCCGGATCGATCAGGAGGGCAAGCTTGCTGGCGAAGCTGCTCGCTGCGAAAGCGGACGATAAGAATCCGGCAAGCGTTACGCCTACCTGGATGGTCGCAAGGAAGTTGCCCGGGTTATCGATGAACTTGAGTACGCGCAGGGCTTTCCTGTCGCCTTCTTCGGCAAGCTTATGCATTTTCGCGTCGTTAAGGGAGATGACAGCCATCTCGGTGCCTGAGAAAAAGGCATTAACGAGCACGAAGAACAGTACCAGTAAAATGTCCAGCAATATCTCCATTATTTCATTCCGTTAAGAAGGTCGATCAATGTCTGTCTGACGACCTGGTGGTCAGCCTTGCCCTTGAGGGCGCGCATCGACTGGCCGATCAGGAACGTGAGATTCTTTTCTTCGCCTGCGAGATAACCTGATACGGCCTTCTCGTTGGCGGCTATTATCTCCTTGATGACGGGCTCGATGGCGCTTGTATCAGATACAAGGGCGAGGCCGTTATCAGCGATGTATTTCTCGGGATCCGTGCCGCTCAGGAACGCTTCTTCCAAAGCCTTCTGACCAGACTTGCGGTTGATCTTGCCATCGTTTACGAGGTTAATGATCTTACCCATGATCTTACCGTCAAAATCGATATCGGCAGCCAAAACCTTGGCGTCCTTAGCGATCTTGAGAAGGTCTGTCATGAGCCAGTTGGAGCAGTCCTTAGGGCTCTTTGCAACTTCGCAGGCTGCTTCGAAAACCTTTACCAAAGCGGGTGTTCCCGTGATGATCTCAGCGTCGTACTCAGGAAGACCGAGCTCTCTTACATATCTCTCGCGCTTAGCGTCAGCAAACTCTGGAAGCTCAGATCTTACCTTGTCTAAGAACTCGTCTGAGATGTTGATAGGCATGAGGTCAGGATCAGGGAAATACTTGTAATCCTGGGCATTTTCCTTCGAACGCATGGAGTATGTGTACTCCTGCTCATCGTCCCAGCGTCTTGTCTCCTGGATGACCTTGCCGCCTTCTTCGATCAGGTCGATCTGTCTGTCGCGCTCGTATTCGATGGCGCGCTCGATAGCCTTAAGGGAAGCGATATTCTTCATCTCCGTTCTGGTACCGAACTCCTTCTGGCCTCTGGGCCTTACGGAGAGGTTAACGTCGGCTCTCATGGAACCTTCCTGCATCTTGCAGTCGGAGATGCCTAAGTACTGCATCGTATCCCTGAGCTTTTCGAGATATGCGATGACCTCTTCGCCGGATCTGAAATCAGGCTCTGAGACGATCTCAAGGAGCGGGACGCCGCAGCGGTTGAAATCGACCATCGTCATGCCCGTAACGGGATCGTGTACGAGCTTGCCGGCATCCTCTTCCATATGGATCTCATGGATGCCGATGGACTTCATACCCTGTGATGTCTTGATGTCGACATGGCCGTTCCTGCATATCGGATAGTAGAGCTGTGATATCTGATATGCCTTCGGAAGGTCAGGATAGAAGTAGTTCTTACGGTCGAACTTGTTGTTTCTTGTGATCTCGCAGTTGAGCGCGAGGCCTGCCTTTACGGCGTATTCGACTACCTGCTTGTTAAGTGTGGGAAGTGTGCCCGGCATGCCGGAGCAGACTTCGCAGACGTGTGTATTGGGCTCGCCTCCGAATTTGGCAGAGCATCCGCAGAAGATCTTTGATTCTGTCGAGAGCTCGCAGTGTACTTCGAGACCTATTACCATCTCATAATCCTGCATGACTTAGCCCTCCCCTCTCAATGCTTCTTCAGGGATCTTATTCTCAAAACCCTCATCCGAAGTTGCCTTCTGGTAAGCAGAAGCAACGCCGATGACAGTCTCTTCAGAGAACCTGTCACCCATTATCTGGAGACCGACGGGGAGTCCGTCAGACGTGAATCCGCAAGGTACGGACATCGCGGGGATACCCACGATGTTTACGAGAACGGTGCAGATATCGCCCAAGTACATCTTGAGAGGATCAGATAAGCTCTCACCCTTCTTGAGCGCAGCCGTAGGAGCAACAGGTCCCAAGATGGCATCGTACTTTGTGAAAGCCGCATCAAAAGCCTGCTTGATGAGGTTCTTAACTCTCAGGGCCTTGTTGTAGTAAGCATCATAATAACCTGATGAGAGAACGAAGTTACCGAGCATGATCCTTCTCTTTACTTCGAGTCCGAAGCCTTCACTTCTGGACTTGATATAGAGCTGGCCTAAGTCATCAACACCTTCAGGTCTGTAGCCGTACTTAACACCGTCATATCTGGACAGGTTGGAGCACGCCTCAGCGGTGCAGATGATGTAGTAAGTCGGGATAGCGTACTTAATGATCGGCATGGAGAATGTTTCAACTGTAGCGCCCTTTGACTTAAGGACTTCTACTGCATCGAGGACTGCCTTTTTGACGTCAGCATCGATACCGTCGCCGATGTATTCTTCCGGAATACCGAACTTTCTGCCCTCGAGGCTGTAATTCCCAATGGCGGAGAGATCGGTCTTCTCAGATTCTAACGAAGACTGGTCCTTGGGGTCCTTTCCGCTGATAACGTTGAATACTGCTGCGATGTCTTCTGCCTTTCTTCCGATAGGTCCAATCTGGTCCAAAGAAGAAGCGAAAGCAACGAGGCCGTATCTGGAAACCGCGCCGTAAGTAGGCTTAAGTCCCGTTACGCCGCAGAAAGAAGCGGGCTGCCTGATGGATCCGCCCGTATCAGAACCCAGAGCGACTGGTGCCAGGGCAGCTGCTACGCATGCGGCAGAACCTCCTGAAGAACCGCCCGGAACTCTGTCTGTATCCCACGGATTGGATGTGATGCCGAAGTAGCTGGTCTCAGTCGTGGAGCCCATCGCGAACTCATCCATATTCGTCTTGCCGAGAATGATCATTCCGGCTTCTTCTATTTTGCGGATAACCTCTGCATCGTAAGGCGGAATGAAATTCCCGAGCATCTTGGATGCGCAGGTCGTCTTGATGCCCTTCGTGCAGATATTGTCTTTGATGGCGATCGGAACGCCTGCCAGAGGTCCTGTCAGTGTTCCGGCCTTGATAGCCTCATCAGCTTCCTTGGCCTTTGCGAGTGCCTCGTCTCTGATAACTGTGATGTAAGACTTGTACTCACCGTCTTTTGCATCTATGGCGTCGAGGAAAGCCTTTGTCGCTTCGACTGAAGTGATCTTACCATCCTTGATCGCAGCGCCTATCTCAAGCGCGCCTAATTTTCTAATCTCAGTACCTGTCATACGCACACCCCTTAATCAAAGGTCTTCGGCACGAGGATCGTACCGTCCTTTGTCTCGGGCGCGTTGCTTAAGACCGCATCCCTCATATCTTCATTGGCGATGACATCTTCACGCGTTACGTTGGAAACGCCTGCCGCATGGCTTAAAGGCTCCACGCCTTCCGTGTCAAGTTCGCCCAGTTCATCGAAATAACCCAGAATGTCGCCTAGCGCTTTCTGTGTCTTCTCTTCATCTTCAGGACTCAGCTCCAGACGCCCGAGGCTCTCCAGATACTGAACCAGATCTTTTGTAATCTCCATGAAATTACGCTCCTACCTTACAAATAGTCAGAAATCTTCAACCTAAGATTTTAACATGCGCTCTATTTTAAGTAAATAAAGGCGGCGAAGCGCATTTCGTCACCCGTGCGGTCTCAGATTGCGAAAATCGTACAGTATTTCGTGTTTTTCTGCACAAAATCCGCATTTTTGGTCCCGGATTGCGAAAACCGTGCGGTTTTTCGCGTTTTTCCGCACAAAATACGCACGCAACAAATAAAGAGGCTGCCCCGGTCCGGGACAACCTCCTGAAACTCTAAAGTCAGACCGGCCTTACTTGTCGTCTTCTTCTGAACCCTCTGAATCGCCGGAATCCTCATCCTCCTCTGACTCTTCAGATTCCTCTGACTCTTCAGTCTCTTCCTCATCTTCAGCCTCTTCTGTCTCCCCGCCATCTTCATCCGAAGATTCTTTGCCGGAATCAGGTTCATCCTCATTACCGGACTCGTCCTCATCGTCAGATTCTTTGCGCTTGGTCTTAGCGATATCGGCCTTGATGGCGTTCTCCTTCTTGTAGTTGTTCATCGCATAAACGATGAGGATAACGATAACTGCCAGAACCGCAACGCACGCGAGCGTGATAAATACGATGACAAGAACTGTTACGGAATCAACCTTCTGGTTTGTCGCAGCAGGCGTTGTGCCTGAGCCGGCAGGATCTGTTGAAAGAGAAGGCAAAGTACTCTGGTCTTCAGCTGTTGTGGGAGTTGCAGTCGGGATAGGAGTTGCCGTAGGGCCTGCAGGCGACGGAGCGTATTCGGAATCAGTGTGGAAATCGTGGATCTCGCTCTCGATCTCTTCGTTAAGGGAATTCTTCAGGACGTATGAAGCAATCTCCTGGAACTGGGTTGCTTCAGGATTCTGATATCCGAGATATCCGACTACAAAGTATCCGAAATCCGGTGAGTAGATGACATCGATCTCGCCCTCTTGGCGGTCTTCACCGAATGCCCATGCTTCAAATACGGGGTCTACGGCAAATTCGGCAGGAACATCTTCCTTGTTGAAGACGCCGTAATCGCCATAATCGTAGATACTGCCTGTTCCGTAAGCTTCTTCAGAGAGTTCTGTGAGCTTGTCAAGTGAAGTGGCAGCTTCCTTCATGGCATCTGCATTCGCCTTTGCCTCATCCCTCCAGGACTGTTCTGATGTCTCGGGAGCATAGAAAAGAGCATATCTTACGGTCGGAACGGTAACATCACTGCGCTCTTCTGCGTACTTGTCGTAGTATGCAGATGCATAATGTGCAGCGAGATAGTAAACATCAAGGATCTCCCTGAAGGCTTCTTCATTCAGCCCGGGGCCGTAGAAGTGTGCTATGTATTGTTCAAAAGTCAGACCATATGCAGCAGCGTCTGCATTAATGCTGTCCATCATCTCATTTACGCTCTGCTTTGTATCATCAGGAAGCTCAATGCCCTCTTCCTTTGCGCGCTTTGCCATGATGAGATCGTATTCAATATTGTATTCGGCTTCACTGACAAAAAGATCACCCTGAGTAGCAAAATCACTGCCGAGAGGGCCTTCTGCAGCCAGGTCGATGCGTCCCGTTATAGTCGCATCGTAGTAGCCATAATAGGCATAAGATGACAAAGTCTCAAACGCGTTGATGAAATAGAAATTCGTGATGTTTGTCGGGACTGCCTCACCGTCAAAATAGTACTGGTGATTAAGGTAGTTCGGAAGCTGCGGGCCGTAATACTCTTCAAAAGACGGGATCTCAGCCGGGTCAAATGTAGTCGCTGTCGCTTCTGAAGAATTCTCGGAAGATGCTGTGGTGCTTTCTTCTACGAGTGTTTCCTTTTTGCAGCCGGCGAACAGGGATACTGCGAAAACCGCCGTAAGAACTAATGCTATTGGTCTCTTCATGTTTTTCATCCTTTAATGATATCGGCATGGGAAATGTTTTTCGCCATGCCGAAAATACTAATCAAATTCAAATAATCATGTGCTCGGAGCCGTAGTCGGTGTGGGAGCCGGAGGTGAAGCGAGGTACGGATCATCGGTATGCAGATCGTGTGTTCCGCCTTGTGCTTCTGCCAGGAGCTCCTGGCTCAGAGCGGTCATTGCAGCGGACTCATAAACAGACTGGGGCTGCTCCTCGCGGCCGACATAACCTACGATGAAATAACCGTAGCTGGCATATATAATGGCCATATCGCCTTCCTTACGGCTTTCGTCATAAGCCCATGCCTCAAAATCGGGAACCATTCTGCTGCCATACTTATTTACTACGATGTCGTTCGATTCCTTAGCGATTCCAAGATCAACAGCTTCCTGGCCAAGTGTCGTAATATCGTCGAGCGATGTGCACTTGTTCAGCATTTCGTTTGCGGATGCAAGAGCTGCTGCCTTCTCTTCCTCGGTAGCAGGTGCCTGTCCTGCATTTGAAGCATACGGATCTTCAGGTGCCCAGAAGAGCACGTATCTTATATTGTGAAAATACTTGTCTTCGTATTGGGGCTCATAATTCTGCGCATACCACTTTGAATACAGACCTGCGAGATATTCTCTCTCGTAGATCTCTCTGAAGCTCTGTTCTGTCATCTCGGGACCATACCAGAACTTGAGGTATTCCTCGTATGTCTTTCCGGAATTAGAAGCCTTCTGGGCCAAAGCGCCCAATACCTCATCGATGTTTTTCTGTGCCTCTTCCGTGAGTGACATGCCCTCTGCCTCAGCGCGTGCATTGACGATCAATGCCTGTGAGAGCTTGCTCTCTGCATATGCAACGAAATAATCGCCGTAAGTCGCATATCCGCTGCCCTCAGGGCAAGCTGCGGAAAGATCAAGGTAACCCATCGTAGTCGCAGTGTAATAGCCCTGGCTTACGGTATTCGCGAGTTCGATGAATGAATTGATGAAGTAGTAATTCGATTCTGTCATCGGAACAGCCTTGCCATCGAAATAGTACTGATGGTTAAGATAGTTAGGGAGCTGGTTGCCATAGAGTTCATCGAAGTTCTGAGGCTCCCATGTCGAAGAAGTGTCTGTGGCAGTATCAGATGATGAAGTAGTATCTGTGGGATCTTCGGTGAGCTTATTCTTGTTGCAGCCGGAGATCATCGATACGGCGATAGCCGCTGTCAGCAGTGTTGCAATAACTTTTTTCATTTGCCTGTTATCCTCTTGTAGTCTTCTGTACATGCGGCGATCGTGTCGTCCATGTCATAGTATTTATACTTGCCGAGCCTGCCTCCGAATTCGACGTTGCTGTCTTTTGCGGCGAGCTCGGTATACTTCTTGTAAAGCTCGTTGTTTCTGTCATTGTTGAGCGGATAGTAAGGCTCGTCGCCCGGCTTCCACTCTGCGGGATACTCGTGTGTGATGACCGTTCCCTTTCCTGTGCCAAACTCGAAATGCTTGTGCTCAAGGATCCTCGTGAACGGTGTCTCGGCATCGGTATAGTTGACTACGGCGTTGCCCTGGAAGTCATCGGTATCAGGCAGATATTCCGTCTCAAACCTCAGGCTTCTGTACTCGAGTTTGCCCAGGGTGTAATTATAATACTCATCGATCATTCCCGTATAGATGATTTTCGAAGCAATTTTATCCAAAGAATCCTTCTCTTTGAGGTAATCTATACCGCACCTTACTTCGATGCCTTCGAGCATATTCTCGATCCACCTGGTGTAGCCGCCTACCGGAATGCCCTGATATTTGTCGTTGAAATAGTTGTTATCGTAAGTAAGTCTTACGGGCAGTCTCTTGATGATGAATGCGGGAAGTTCGGTGGCTTTTCTGCCCCACTGCTTCTCGGTGTAGCCCTTTACGAGCTTGTTGTAGATGTCAGGTCCTATGAGGGAGATGGCCTGCTCTTCAAGGTTCTTGGGCTCGTCCACTTTGCCCAGGGCGATCTGCTCATCGAGCTTTGCCCTGGCTTCCCGAGGAGTTACGACGCCCCACATCTTGTTGAATGTATACATGTTGAACGGCATCGAATAGAGCTCGCCTTTGTAGTTGGCAACGACACAGTTCGTGTAGCGGTTGAACTCGGCGAACCTGTTCGCAAAATCCCACACGTCCTTATCGCTCGTGTGGAAAATGTGCGCGCCATACTTATGAACATTGATGCCGTGTACATCTTCCGTGTAGACATTGCCGGCAACATTGGGTCTTCTGTCTATGACAAGGCACTTATATCCGTCATCTGTTGCAAGGCGTGCGAAAGTCGCGCCGTAAAGACCTGCTCCTACAATGAGGAAATCATATTCACCCATAGTTCATCCTCCGTTCTCGAAAACAGTCTAATTACTATACACTATTTAAGGAAATTCGCCTAATTTGAGGCGGTCCCAAGCTATTATCCGGCTCTGTATCTTCCGGCGGCCGCATTAAAGTTCTTAAGCTTTTGAGTCTCTTCGAAAAGCTCTTCAAGCCTTTTGAACGGGACGTATCTTGCCGCGCTCGTGAACATCGCGAAAGGCACGCCGAGAGCCTCGGCGTCTTTACGGAGCGCATCAACGAGCTCCTTGTTTTTTGCGATCTGTCCTATCTCCCAGGATGCCCCGCACTTAAGCTCGGGAGAGCCGTCATCTATGCGGAAACTCCCCGCCGGGATAAGGTCTTCAACTCCCTTAAGGCTCAGGAAAAGATCGTATGCGCCTTCCTCTATGAGGAACTTGCCGTAGACTTCATCGAAGTAAGAGAGCTCGGATCTGTCAAACGATATGGTTACCTTCGAAGTGCTGCCAGCCTTTACCAAGACCTTCGAAAATCCTTTGAGCTCAACCGGAGCGCGCGGCGTGACCGGTACCCTCTTTGACACATAAAGCTGGACCACTGCCTTGCCGTCCGTCTTGCTCTTATTTGACACATTGCAGGTGATGCTGATCCTGCCGCCTTTTTTAGATGAGGAAAAATTTTTTATCGCAAACTTCGAATATGAAAGTCCGTATCCGAACGGATAAAGCGGCCTTATGCCTCGCTTCATATAGCCCCTGTAACCTGCATAAATGCCTTCTCCGTACAAACATGTATAGCTGTCCGGATAGCACAGATATGCCGGAGTATCCTTGTAAGATACTGGGAACGTGCATGTCAAAGCACCCGACGGATTGACCTTTCCCGTCATGATATCTGCCATAGCCCTGGCACCCATCATGCCGGGATAGAAAACTGTGAATACCGCATCAGCGATATCCTCTATGCCGTCCAATTCGACCGGTCCCGGTACGTTAAGGATCAGGCATATCCTGCCCTTTCCCTTGTCTTTTGCAAGCTTTCTGATAAAAGCCAGAGTCGATTTATTGATCTTGAGATCAGGCCTGTCAGTGCCTTCACTCGATCCTATGGATTCGATTATTACCGCGGTCGCTCCCTTGCGGAAAGCTTCGATATCATCTTTAAGCACTCTGTTATCACCCAGGATGCTTCTGAGCTCATCAGTAAGACTTGCCTTTCTGTCCGTAAATACCTGTGCGCTTCCTTCGCCATAGTCTTTGAATCTCTCGGGGAACTTACCGAAGAATACGACCTTCGATGTCTTCTTCAGAGGCAGCGCGCCGTTATTCTTGAGCATGACGATGCCTTCGGCCGCAGCATTATACGCGGCCTTATCGCCCGCTTTTTTGTATTTGGAGGCTGTAAGACCTTCGGGGGCTTGTACGTCAGCAAACCTGTCTATCAGATCGAGGACCCTGAGTGCAGCTTCATCGAGGCCTTTGACTGAGAGCCTTCCGTCCTCTGCTGCTTTGACGATATCCGAAGGATCCCAGGGACCCGGCATAAAGAGGTCCTGTCCGGAAGAAACCGAATCACCTGTCCTGCCTCTGCATGCGGACCAGTCTGTAACGGTAACACCCTTGTAGCCCCATTCTTTTCTCAAGACATCCTTAAGCAGCCAGGCGTTCTCACAGCAGGGCTTGCCGTTGATTGACGGATATGCGGTCATGAGAGTAGAGGCGACCTTGCTGCAGGCCTCAAAGGCAGGGAAATACAGTTCTCTTAAAGCCCTTTCCCTGATGAGTTCATTTATGACGTTGCGGTTCTTCTCCAAGTTGTTGCACGCAAAGTGCTTAACGTCAGATGCTACGCCCGTGCTCTCTACGCCCCTGCACATCTCCGGTGCCAGAGTTTTGGCAAGAAACGGATCTTCAGAATAGCCTTCAAAAAATCTTCCGTTGGCAGGGTCCCTTAAAAGATTCGCATTCGGAGTCCCGAGGAGCACGCCGACATGATAGACGGCCGCCTCCATTCCGAGAGCCCTGCCGGTGTCATAAACCACCTTGGGATTCCAGGTCGATCCTAATACTATTCCGGGAGGGTAACAGCCGGGTGCGGCATCGATCCCGCCCCGGTATCCGGTGAGACAATTTTGGAGCTTGTCACGGAGCTCTTTTTCACTTTCCGAGAGCTTATCCGTCTCATAAAAGAAGTGGATGACATTGTCCAATTCCCCATATGAATAGGCACTTGTAACATTGTTAAACAAGTGAACGAGGGTGTGTTCGTAGTTAATCCCTGTGCCGCCGTCCTGGATGTTCATTTCAGGTATAAAACCGGCCGCAGATTCGAACCCTCCGATCGAGAAGGCGGTGGTCCCGCACAGGAGCCTGGCCTTATCCGGGAGGGTCATTTTACCCAGGATCTTTTTGGTATCCATAGAACTCATCCGAGTGCTTTTTCGCCCAATTCCATTATCCTGTCATCGAGGACGCAAAATGTGATATTGATCTCGTAATCAGGATTACCGGCGATAAAATCCCGGCATGCCGAAATCGCTCTTTCCCATGCTCCCTCCAGAGGGTATCCGTAGATGCCGGCCGAGATCAGGGGGAAACCTATCGAATGCAGGTCGTTCTCTTTGGCGAGCTCTAAAGAGCTCTTGTAAGCGCTGTAAAGCTTCTGCGGTTCGCCGTCGATACCGCCCTTCCAGATGGGGCCTACCGCGTGGATGACGTGTTTGGCCGGGAGATTAAATCCCGGGGTGATGACTGCAGATCCCGTAGCGCAACGCCCGATCTTCATGCAGGCCGCGGTCATCTTGTCGACACCCGCGTCTCTGAAAATATATCCGCAAACTCCGTTTCCCATTATGAGTGCGGAATTGGCTGCGTTGACTACTGCGTCTGCCGTGAGCTTGGTGATGCTGATCTTTTGAATCTTTATGCTACTCATACTGGTTCTCCTTTGCGTTATTTTTTGGTGGTTCTTCTTATTTAAATTGTAATGCTTAACGCGAGGATATTCCAACGCAAAAAAAGAACTGCCTCAAATTATTTGAGGCAGTCCGGAAGCTTTATTAAAAGGTCGGGGAATTACTGCATGATAGCGAACTTGAGTGTAGCCTGGACAGCGACCTTGCCGTCAACAGTTGCGACTGCTTCGCCCACGCCGACGGGGCCTCTTACTGCAGTGATCTTTGTCTCAAGTCTTACCGTGTCGCCGGGTACGATCGCACGCTTGAACTTGCAGTTATCGATTCCTGCGAATACGGCGATCTTTCCCTTGAACTCTTCCTGTGAGAGGATTGCGACTGCGCCTGTCTGCGCGAGTGCCTCAACAGTGAGAACGCCGGGTACGATCGGATACTCAGGGAAATGTCCTCTGAAGAAATATTCGTCATATGTGAAGTTCTTGATTGCGACAGCGAACTGGCCGGGCTCATAGTCCTCTACCTTGTCAATGAGAAGGAAGGGGTGTCTGTGAGGGATGATCTTCATGATCTCTGTCGTGGTAAGTGAGTTAGCCATAATGTAGATGCCTCCTTATATTTCTTTCCGGGACAAACCGTTTGTGATTATTCTTCGAACTTCTTAACGATCAAAGAAGCATTGTGACCGCCGAAGCCCAGATTATTAGTCATAGCATACCTTATATCGCGGTTCTTAGGTTCGATGAATGTGTAATCGAGATCCATCTCGCCTTCAGCTTCCTTAGAACCTGCAGTAACGTGAACATAACCGTCCTGGATAGCCTTTACGCAGGCGATGAGCTCAACGCCGCCGGCGCCGCCCAGAACGTGGCCGATCATGGACTTGGTTGAGTTGATGGAGATGCCCTTGATATCTTCCTTGAACGCGTACTTCATTGCGCGTGTCTCGAAAAGGTCGTTGTGGTGTGTGGATGTTCCGTGAGCGTTGATGTAATCGATCTCGGAGGGCTTGATGCCTGCTTCCTTCATTGCGATGATCATTGCTTCGCCTGCGCCTGATCCGTCTTCTGCAGGTGAAGTGATATGGTATGCATCGCATGTAGCACCGTACCCTACCATCTCTGCAAGTATTTCAGCGCCTCTTGCCTTGGCATGCTCATAAGATTCGAGAACGAGAACGCCTGAACCTTCACCGATTACAAATCCGTCTCTGTCCTTATCGAACGGTCTTGAGGCTGTCTCGGGATCTTCGTTTGTGGAAAGAGCAGTAAGAGCTGCAAAGCCCTGGATTCCGGTCTTGCAGACAGCTGCCTCGCATCCTCCTGTGACCATAACATCGGCATCACCGTATTTGATCGCCTTGAAAGCATCGCCGATCGAGTGAGCACCTGTTGCACATGCTGTGATAACACATGTGTTGATGCCCTTCATGCCGTACTGGATAGCGATGTTGGCTGATGCCATGTTAGCGATCATCAAAGGGATGTACATGGGAGCGATCTTGCCGGATTTCTCGAATCTGATCTGCTCTCTCTCGTGAGCCTGCATCGAGCCGATGCCGGAGCTTACGATAACACCTACCCTGTAGGGATCTTCCTTAGTCATGTCGAGACCTGACTGTTCGATCGCTTCCTTAGCTGCTGCAAGCGCATAGTGTGCGAAGGGCTCCATACGCTTCATCGTCTTGAAGTCCATGTAATCCGTGGCTTCAAAACCCTTTACTTCACATGCGAGCTTTACCTTGAGGTTGCTCGTATCAAATTTTGTAATCGGCGCGGTAGCTGCCTTTCCTTTCTTGAGGCCTTCCCAGTATGCCTCAACGCTGTTACCAAGGGGCGTGATCGCACCCATGCCGGTTACTACGACTCTATTTGCCATTTACTTACTCTCCAATAGTTTTTATTTTCGCGGATGCTCCCCATAAGCATCCTTGAATTACATATGCATTCCGCCGTCGACGGATAATACCTGGCCTGTGATGTATGAAGCATCCTCAGAGCAAAGGAAATTAACTGCGTTAGCGATGTCCTCAGGCTGACCGTATCTCTTGAGAGGGATCAGCTCAAAGATCGCTTCCTTCTGCTTATCTGTGAGAACAGCGGTCATGGGTGTCTCAACATATCCTGGAGCGATCGCATTGAATGTGATGTTTCTTGATGCGAGCTCTCTTGCGCAGGACTTTGTGATACCGAGGATTCCTGCCTTGGATGCAGAATAGTTGACCTGGCCTGCCTGGCCCTCGAGGCCTACGATGGAAGAAATGCTTACGACTCTTCCCTCTCTCTTCTTCATCATGATAGGCGTGGTGTGCTTGATGAAGTTGAATGTACCCTTGAGGTTAACAGCGATAACGGAATCGAAGTTCTCTTCTGTCATCTTGAGGAGCAGACCATCTCTCGTGATTCCTGCGTTGTTAACGAGGATATAGATGCCGCCGAAGTCTTCGTTGATCTGTGCTACTGTCTCTCCGACCTTCTCGAAATCAGCAACATTGCACTGATATGCCTTAGCGTCTACGCCTAAAGCCTTGACCTCGTCTTCAGCCTCCTTACTCATCTCGAGGGGGCATGCGTCAACGATCGCGATGTTGTAACCGCTCTTTGCGAGCTTAATTGCGATTGCCTTGCCGATACCTCTGGAAGCGCCGGTAACGATAGCAGTTTTTCTGTCTGACATAATCATCTTTCCTCCTTTATTATCCCAGCTTCTCAGCCAGTGTCTCGATGTCTTCCGGTGTAGCCACACCGATTACTTTGATCGATGGAACGGTCTTCTTTACGAAGCCTGCGATGGTCTTGCCGGGGCCGACTTCGATGATCGTATCAACGCCCATCTTCTCTAACTCATAAAGTGTCTGCTCCCACATGACAGGGCTTGATACCTGTGCCTTGAGAAGGTCCTTGATAACAGTCTTGTCCGTGACGGCAGCAGCGTTTGCGTTTGCGATATAAGGAATCTTGGGATCCTTGATCTCCACATCCTTAAGAGCATCGCCGAGCTTTTCGCCTGCACCCTTAAGAAGAGGTGAATGGAAAGGTCCGGATACATTGAGCTCTACGACCTTCTTGGCGCCTGCTTCCTGAAGGAGCGGGATAGCAGCCTGAACCGCTGTCTTCTTACCTGTGATAACGATCTGACCGGGGCAGTTAAAATTAGCGGGCCAGCATCCGTCGAGCTTGCTTGTAACGCTCTCGATGGTCTCTTTATCAAGACCGATGACTGCTGCCATTGAGCCTTCTCCTGCAGGAACTTCGGAGGACATGAGCTTTCCTCTGAGTCTTGTAAGTCTTACAGCGTCTTCAAAGCTGATGGCGCCTGCAACATAGAGGCTGCAGTATTCGCCAAGTGAAAGACCTGCCGTGACTGCGGGCTTATATCCTGCGTCGAGCAGTGCGTCCGTGATCATGCAGCATGCGGTTACAAGTGCGGGCTGTGTGAATTCTGTGATGTTGATGTTTTCGTTGGGTTCATAAAGGAGTTTGTCCATGTCGATCCCTGCAGCCTCAGATGCTGTTGCGATCATATCTGCAAAGTATCTGTCAGATCTGGCAAAACCCTCTGCCATTCCGACGTGCTGGACTCCCTGACCCGGGTAACAAAAAGCTAGACTCATTATGCTTCGAGCTTCCTTCCTAAAAGTTTATCTGCCTGCTCGAACATCGATTCGATGATCTCCTTTGCAGGTCTTACTTCCTTGACGAGACCAGCGATCTGGCCTGCCATGAATGTACCTTCCTTGACGTCGCCTTCTACTACGGCCTTGCGGAGACTTCCTACTGTGAGTCCCTCGAGCTCTTCAAAAGTAACGCCACTCTGCTCCATCTCAAGATACTTGTTGGAAAGAGCGTTTCTTATCTGTCTTACGGGATGACCGTAGGATCTGCCGGTAACTCTTGTGGAGTTATCCTTTGCCTTGATGACCATATCCTTGTAGTTCTGGTGAACATTTACTTCGTCGCATGCGCAGAAAACCGTTCCGCACTGAACGCCCTCAGCGCCGAGCATGAAGCTTGCTGCAACTCCTCTGCCGTCAGCGATGCCGCCTGCAGCGATAACGGGAATGGATACTGCATCTACTACCTGGGGAACCAGTGTCATTGTCGTAGCTTCGCCGATGTGTCCGCCGGACTCTGTGCCTTCAGCGATAACTGCGTCAGCACCACAACTTTCCATTCTCTTTGCAAGAGCAACGCCTGCTGTAACAGGGATAACGATTATGCCGGCTTCCTTCCACATGTCCATATACTTTTCTGGAGAGCCTGCGCCTGTCGTTACGACCTTAACCTTCTCTTCTGCGATGACCTTAGCGATCTCGGGAGCTCTGGGATTCATGAGCATGAGGTTAACGCCGAACGGCTTGTCTGTTGCTTCACGGCACTTTTTGATCTGGTCACGGAGCCAGTTCTCATCTGCTCCGCCGACACCGATGATGCCGAGACCGCCTGCTTCGGATACTGCTGCAGCGATGTGCCAGTCAGCTACCCATGCCATACCGCCCTGGAAAATAGGATATTTGATTCCGACCAAATCTGTGATTCTTGTCATGTCCTTTATCTCCTTTTTTTCGAAAATAAATTAGTAAACGATGTAGTTAGCGTCCCATGTAAGACCACCGCCGAAGCTTGCGAGAACGAGCTTCATGCCGGGCTTGAGCCTGCCGTCCCGCTTCATCTCATCTAAGAGGATCGGAATGCTGGCAGATGATGTGTTGCCGTAGCTCTGGATGTTCATGGGAAATTTAGCGCGGTCAATGCCGAGCTTTTTTGCCGTTGCTTCGATGATCCTTGCATTTGCCTGGTGAAGGATGAAGTAATCGACGTCATTCTCGAGATCAAAGCTGAACTTATCTGCAAGATCTCTTATGATCTGCGGAACTTCCGTAACGGCGAACTTGAATACTTCCTTGCCGTTCATGTAGAACTGCGTGCTCTCCCTGAAACCTTCCTCGTTCCAGCGGTCAGGCTGTCTTGCGGCTTCAGCGCGCAGACACCTTGAACGCGCGCCCGAGGATCTCATGATGAACTCATTGCGCTTGATGTCTTCAGCCCTGAGGATAGCTGCACCTGCGCCATCGCCGAAGAGGATGCATGTTCCTCTGTCACTGTAATTTGCAAAATTGGATAAGCACTCAACACCGATCACCAGGGCAAGCTTAATATGACCTGTCTCAAAGAAACCCTGTGCCGCATTGAATGCTGCGATGAAGCCCGGGCAAGCGGAATTGACGTCAAAGCAGCCGCAATTCTCGGATACTCCGACAGCCTCGTGAACTATGCATGATAAAGTAGGCACTACCATATCGGGTGTTGTGGACGCCGTAATGATAAGCTCGATCTCCTTAGGATCGATGCCGGCATCTTCGATAGCCCTTTTGGCAGCTTCGATCGCCATCTGAGACGGCTTTTCATTCAAGTGATCCGAGATGCGTCTTTCCTTTATTCCGGTACGCTCCGTGATCCACTCGTCGCTCGTATTAAGGAATGACGCGAAGTCGTCATTGGTTAATACCTTCTTCGGGATATAAGAACCGAGTCCGATAATTCTGCCTGTCATTTGACTTTCAACCTCTTTTTCAGCTTTTTAGGGGTACAATACGCCCCTAAACAAAATAGTTTGATTGTCAAAGTATTGCACAGACACAGTGGCTTTGTCAAGTGCTTTGATTTTCAAAGTATTTTTCTAAGGCGCTTTTTCTATGCGTCGAAAATGCGAATTTTGTGCAGAAAAATCGGAAAAACTGCACGATTTTCGCAATCTGAGCCCCAAAATGCGATTTTCGTGCAGAAAAATTGAAAAAAATGCACGTTTTTCGCAATCGCTATGAGGTGTACAAACAAAGAACTTGTACGCAGAACAGACTCAGCTCTCCCCGTACTTCCAGTGCGCATTCATGATCGTTCTGAATCCCTCTGGCGAGAAGCACGGAATGGCGATCTTGCGCTGTGTCTCTTCACTCAACTTAAATCCGTTAGCGCAGTATTCGCTGCCGGCATCCTTTATGCTCTCGAGATAATTTCTTACCTGTCTCGTCTCCCTGGCGTTCGACAGGATCTGGCCTTCGGCGCAAAGGATGGCAGTATATCTGTCACGGCCGCAGCAGATCAGGTCATAATGGGTAAGGAGCGCCGCGAAGACCGGCTCGGGCTCAACATAGCCGCAGGAGCTTATTACAACGAATTTCTTATCAAAAATAGCAGGATCCCTCATTATGTCGAAGGTCTGGCCGTCTTCACTCCTGCTGCCGCCATAAGGGACCGCGAATGAAAGGCATCTGTCGGTCATGGCCTTGAGCTGTGAGGGCATATTGTAGAAATACAGAGGGAAGCTCTCAATGATGATGTCTGCTTTCATGATCTCAGCCATGATCTCAGTCATATCATCCTTAATAACGCAGGTGGCATCTTCAGAAGCCCAGCAGCAAAAGCACCCTCTACAGGGCTTGATGTCCTTTGCATAGATATCGATCCTGTTGATCTCATAATCTTCGGGAAAGCCCGATACAAAGGCATTGGTGATATTCAGCGTATTGCTTCTGTCCAGCTTGGGACTTGCGTTTAATATAAGAACTTTCATTATAAGCAGGTCTCAACTATCAAGATCAGAGACTCAAACCTCCGTCCAAAACTATTATCTGGCCCGTCATGTAGGAGAACGCATCGGATACGAGGCTCGCTACGCAGTCAGCCACATCTTCCACAGTGCCGAAACGCTTCATGGGGATCCTCTCGAGATACTTCTCCGCAAGATCGCCCGGGATTGACTTGATCATGTCTGTGCCGACAAAACCCGGAGCTACGGCATTTACCTGGATGCCGTAAGGTGCGAGCTCTTTTGCCATTGTCTGGGTCATAGAGTTGACCGCGCCCTTTGTAGCGCTGTAAACGGTCTGGCCGGGAACTGCGAGGATCGAGCTTACGGATGATACGTTGATGATTTTGCCGCTCTTCTGTGAGCACATCTTAAGGCTTGCAGCCTGGGCACAGTTGATATAACCGCTGATGTTTATAGCAAGGCTCCTCTCGAGCGAGTCGGGCCTTATCATGAGAAGGTATGCGTCATCTACTACGCCGGCATTATTAATCAGGACATCGATGGTCTCAAAGGCCTTCTTGATCTCCTTGAACATTGCCTTGACCTGTGTGACATCGGATGTGTCAGCCTTGTAAATCTCGCATTTGACACCCAGGGCAGTTATCTCTTCCTGCGTGGCTTTTGCCGCAGCGTCGTTGCTGCCGTAGTTAAGCGCGATGTCATAGCCTTCTTTGGCAAGCCTTAATGAGATCGCTTTGCCGATCCCTCTTGAGCCGCCTGTAACTACTGCCGTCTTACCCATAATGCCGACCTCCCGGTGCCTCGGTCACGCGCCTGTCAGAAGCACTGCCGAATAAAGCGCGCTTGTGCCGAATGAGACTGCGATGCCGTTCGCAGCTCTGCCTTCATCGATATCCTTTGCGAGCATCGCGAACTGCAGAGAAGCTGAAGCCGCTCTCGCTTCGCCAAAGTCCTGTTTTACGAGCCTGACTTCGATATTATCGCTAAAGATCTTCTTATATACTTCCATCTCGAAAACATCGATCTTATCGATTCCGTTTCCGAATCCATAGATACAGGAGATGTCTTCAGGCTTCATGCCTGCTTCAGCCAGAACATTTTCGAGAGCTTTGGTCAATGCTGCTTCAGACATTCTCTGGTTGTTAGCAGTGTCGCCCGATGTGTCTCTTACAGAAGAGAAACCCGCGATCTTCGCATAACGCTTCGCGCCTCTTGCATCAGCTGAAGAATCCTTCTCGATAACGCAGGTTACAGAGCCTTCGCCGAGCGTGAAACCGCCTTTGCCCTTAAGACCCAGATCAGAATAAAGCCCGTCATCTATCTCGGTGCACTCATCTGTTCCGGTAGCGAGCATGATGTCTTCGTAACCGAACAGGATAGCGCCTGATGCCGCGCAGATGCTCTGCAGACCTGACTGGTTGCCGTTGGCGATCGTGACGTTGTAGCCCTTAATGCCAGTGAAGATGCTCAGGTATCCGCCTGCAGCATTGTAAACGGTATTCGGGAAAGCGAACGCGCTGCCCTTGTCGACACCGTCTCTGATGATGCCCTTCTGGAAATTCGCGATCTCTGTCATCGGGCCGTCGCTGGTGCCGATGCAGATGCCTATGAGGTCTTCGTTATCTTCGTTTACTGTGATGCCGGCATCTTCCAAAGCCTTGATGCCGCTTAAGAGCTGGAGCTGTGACAGCCTGTCGAGCTTTCTTAAGAACGCAGTCTTAACGCCGTAAGACTTGAATGTATCAGCATCGATATTTGCCCTGTAATCGCCTGTCTCTTCAGAGTATTCGCCGGTCACCGCACCGATCCCCGTTACATAAAGATCGTACTTGCGGACCGTATTCTTCACAGGATTGGGGTCTTTTGCAAATACTATGCTCGCGTTGTTGCCGCCGAAAGCAAACGAGTTCGACATCGCATAATTGATGTCCTTCCTGACAGGCTTATTGGCGATGAAGTTGACTGCGCCGGCTTTCTCCTTAAGGACCCCAAGATCCTCTTCTGTATAGCCCGTCGTGGGCGGGAGCTTGCCCTCTGTGAGAGCCTTGACGGTAAGTACTGCTTCGATTGCGCCGGCAGCGCCTAAGCAGTGGCCTGTCATGGACTTGGTCGAGCTTGCGTAGACGTGGTCATTTCCCTCAAAGCAGATCTTAAGCGACAGGAATTCAGCCTCGTCGTTCTTGGCTGTGCCTGTGCCGTGCGCATTTACATATTCAATATCATTGGCCGTAAGACCCGAGTTGTCGACCGCGCGTCTGATAACGCTCATCTGTCCTTCGCCGTCGGGCCTTGGAGCCGTGATGTGGTAAGCATCTGAGCTGACGCCTGAGCCGAGCACGTCACAGTAGATCTTTGCGCCGCGCTTAACGGCATGTTCGTAGCTTTCGACTACAAGCACTCCTGCGCCTTCGCCCAGAGTGATGCCTTCACTGTGGTTAAAAGGTGAACATTCATTGGCATCGAGGGCCTTAAGCGCGTGAAATCCCGAGAAAGGCAGGGATGCAAAAGCGTCGCAGCCACCTGCCAGGAAGATCTCCCCCTTGCCGCCCCTGATGAGGTCGATGGCGAGCGCAACGCTCAAAGTGCCTGCAGCACAGGCATTTACGATGTTGGCCGTAATTCCTCCGGCCTTGTAGTAATCCGCGACATTGCCTGCGATGACCGAAGCAGGGATCGCCTTAAGGTCATCTATGGAACCTTTGCCGCCGTTTTCTTTGTCCCGGTAATATTTCTCAACGCTGGCAGCGCCTGCGATGCAGCTTCCTAAGATAACGCCGATCTCGGAAGCCGCTTCTGAATTCATGTCGAGCCCGCTGTCGGCGATGGCTTCGCCTGCAGCTTTTATGCCGAGAGCCGTGGTCCTGTCGTACTTGCCTTTAGCAAGTTCACCGGTCGCAAGACCGACCTCTGCGCCCTTATGGGAATAACAATTTGAAGTGTCAAAGCACTTAACGTCCGCTATGCCTGATCTTCCGTTTAATGCTGATTCAAAGCACTCGTCCGTATCGTTTCCGATTGCGCAGACGAGGCCTAATCCCGTGATAACACAGCGCTTAACGTCAAGCATCTTAATCCTCTTTGTGTGCTTCTACGTATGCAGTAAGTGTCTCGATAGAGCGGAAATCCTCTTTTGAAGCGCCGGAGAGATCAACTCCGAAGAGATTCTCGATTCCTACAACGATCTCGATGGAATCGATTGAATCAAGTCCTATGTCTTCGCCGAAAAGCTCGGAATCGTACTCGAGCTCATCTGCAGGAATCCTGAGTCTTTCGACCAGCATTCCCTTGATCTTCTCGGCAATCTCATTACTCATAACCTAACCCTCCCTAAAGTGTGGAAAACAAATACAGAATAACCTTACACTAAGTCGCTTCTTTTTTCCAACGAAACTGCATAAAAATGAACCATGACATCGAATCTTCTAAGATCCTTGACAGACATTGTACACTTCTCGCCCCATGAAGAGACCGTGAGAGTGTCGCCGTCCATCTCGGTGACCGTGACCCAGTGGTAGTTGCACATGGTCTTATGTCCGTTCTTGGATACTACGGCCACATTCCTTATCGGAGCAGTGAAAAGCATGACCAGCGGGTCTCCGCTCTCAAGATACTTGGGAATCTTAGTCCACCATCTGAACCTGAAGGGCTTTACCCTGACCTTGATGCCTTCCTTTATGGCAAGCTTTTTGACGCCCCTTCTGAACCTTCCGGCACTGACGCCGAAGCTCCCGTGAAATTCCTGGCCGAAGAGCTTTCTTGCCTCCCTGTTCTTGCCGATCGTAAGAGGCCTTATGTAGTCTTTAGCGACAAAGAACCTGTCTATATAAGCATCTCTTTCCATGCTCTCTTCGCCCTTGAGCCTCATCACGGCGTCAAGACCCGCGATTATTCCGCACCCGCTGTTGAGGAGCATATCATCCGGAAGCCACATCTGGCTCCCTCCGAAAGATTTCCTGCCATAACGGTCAAATATATTAGGCGGCAAACTCATCTAAGCAACACCTCCGACCAAGCACCTTCTATTGGCATTCCGGGCAATTCTACAGCACCGGCCTGCCTTAATATCTTCCTGCTCTCATATACGCCGCCTTCAGTAGGGACAGGCGCCATATAGCATTGTATTCCTTTTGCTGTCAGTCTCTCAACCTCAGCTGCAAGTCCGGCTCTTGCCGTTCCCGAATGATTGCAGCAGATGAGCACCCTGTCAAAGCCTTCTTCGGGCAAAAGAGCACCAGGAACTGCAGGTACCGTAAGAATCTCCGGGAGCACTTCCCGGGACAGGAATGCTGAGAAGTCCCTCTTCTCAGGCTCAACGCCGTCACTATATTCACTGTAGATCCCGCTAATATCAGGCGACATTATGAGATGCGCTTTATAAAGCTGCTCCACGCCTTCTCTGTTCTTAAATATGACTCCCGTCCTGCCCTCTCCGAGACACTTTACAGCAAAAGCCAGGTTGCCCGCCGCTTCACCCGGATCAGCGTCAGGCGTTCTCATCGCTCCGGTAATGACGAACGGGATATCAAGTCCTGTAAGTACCCTTGCTGCCAATTGCGCGAAAAAAGCACATGTATCAGTCCCGTGCGTTATAAGGATGCCGTCATAATGAGCGTCTCCTGCCGCGGTCACGATCTGCTTTAATGCATCGCGGTACAGGTAAGGAGTGGCATCTTCCGAGGAATAAGTGTTGAACTCCGGGAAAACAAATCCGTGTGAAGGGAAGTTTTCGAGAAGGTAATCACGGGCAAAAGAAGGCCTTCCGAGCTTGACCGTTCCGGAGACATTATATGAAGAAATCGTCCCTCCGAGCATTGCCCCAAGTATCCGCATGAATCCCTTTCCTTCCAAAGCTTAATTAGAGTAAAATCTATTCAATGATTATAATTCACGAGGTTATTTATGAGAATAGCAAGCTGGAATGTCAATGGTATAAGAGCAGTCGCCACAAAAGGCTTTACGGAGAGCCTCAATAAGATCGGCGCGGACATAATAGGTATCCAGGAGATAAAGGCCCTCAAAGAGCAGCTCGGACCTGAGATCACGGACATTCCGGGCTATAAGAGCTGGTTTTATTCAGCTGAGAGAAAAGGCTATTCGGGCACAGCGCTCTATTCGAAGATCGAGCCCAAGAGCGTCGAGTTCGGCTTCGGCGTAGAAGAGTTCGACCACGAGGGACGCGTGATCAAAGCAGATTTCGGTGACTTCGTACTCTTCAACATCTACTTTCCCAATGGCGGCAGGGGCGACGACTACGTCAAGTTCAAGCTCAGATTCTACGACTGCTTCCTTGACCAGGTGGATGCTCTTAAAGCCCAAGGCAAAGAGGTCATCTGCTGCGGAGATGTCAACACCGCCCACAAGGAGATCGACTTATCCAACCCGAAGGCAAACTCCAAGATATCAGGCTTTTTGCCCGAAGAGCGCGCATACATGGACAAGTTCATTGAAAGGGGCCTTACCGATACATTCAGAATGCTCCATCCCGACGATACAGAATGCTACACCTGGTGGTCCTACAAGACCTTTGCAAGGGAGCGTAACGTAGGCTGGAGGATCGACTATTTCTTCACGACTGACGGCCTTAACGATCGCGTAAAAGAATCCAACATGCTGTCAGACATAATGGGATCGGACCACTGCCCGATCTATCTCGATCTTAAGTAAAGGGATCTTCTTCAAAAATCATAAGGCAGCCATAACACGCGGAATCCCGCGCGTGCCTTAAGTATTGATCTCGTTCATTGCCTGGCCGTTGATATTGAGTACCACAGATGAATTATTTACCTTGAAGTCCATATCTGCAGCATGCTTCGGGATACCGAGGTTTGTAACGATATTGCCTGAAGTCTGTGAGTTGGAGATCCTGACCTTGACGCTCTTATCGACACCTCTGTAGATGCCTACCTGTTTGCCTTCGAGATCTACCTTGAATGCCAGATAATCAATATTTACTGCTGTAGGACTTGCCGATCCGGAGCCCAGCACGGTAACATCATGCGCTCTTGCCCTGGCGGTAAACGCGGCGCTGAAAATGCTTACCTGCAGCTTATCGCTGTGCTTGGAGCCGACCAGGACAACTTCGTTGCCGAAGAAATCCATGTTAACAGAAGTGTGCTCGATCATGATGTCACATCTTCCGAGGAATGAACCTATGCCGACACAGGACAGGGCAACGCTCTTGATCTCGAGAGCGCAGTTACTGATGAGCGGCTCGATGTCCCCGGAGATCGAACCGATACCGACGCTCTGCTGGCCCATGAGATTGATCTTGTAAGCGCCTCTTCTGACGCTGATGTGTCCGCCCAGTCCGCTGCCGATCGCAATGCCCTTGGTAGCGTTAATCGTAATGTCTATAAGTCCGTCCTGATCGAAAACAATATCTCCGTGGTAAGAATTCATATCATTTCCGATGCCGAACGCTTCGTTTCTCGTGACGTTGATCAGAAGCTTGCCGTCGCCCTCGAACATGAGGTTGGATGTCGATGCCACCCTGATACCGCCGTCAAGGATCTTGTTCTCGCCGCTTAAAGATATGGTGACATCGCAGTCTTTGCCGATGTCTATCGCAGCATCACGCTTCTTGCCCGTGAACTCACAGTTCTCAAGCAGGAGCCTGCCCTTGTATCCGTCTTCGATCTCAACATAGATCCTGCCTTCATCGCCCGGAACGCCTGAGATAACAAGGTCTCTGTGCGTAACTTCGCCGGATGTGATGCGGATGGTGTTGTAGCCGTCCTTAACGAGCTGCGAGAGTGAGATCCTCGCTTCCCTTCCTGCGACATATTCTTTCCTCATGACTTCATCGTCACGGCTCTTGCTGTGCCTGATGATCTCAGCCTTGATGTCGGGATCGATCTCTTTGCGGATGACTTCAGAAGGTCTTGCCGTGTAATAACCCTGGATAAGGTCGATGCCCAGGCGGATGACCGTAGCTATCTCTTCTGCTGTCTCGATACCTTCGGCGAGCGCCAAGATATTGTTATCGTGCGAGAACTCGATGATGTCCTTAACGAAGTGCTGCTTTTGCGGTGAATCCTGGATGTTCACGAGGAGCGCCCTGTCGATCTTAACGTAATTCGGCATGTAGCGGAGAAGATTGCTTACGTTGGAATAACCCGTACCGTAGTCATCTACGGCGGTCTCGAATCCGAGGCTCTTGTAATCTTCCTTCATTACATCGAGAGCATTATCGTCCATCTCAGACTGCTCGGTGAATTCGACAACGAGCTTGTCTTTTGCATCCTTTGTCATCTCGAAGATCTTCCGGATGTCTTTCTTGTTCAGATGCTGACCCGGCAAAGAATTAATGAAGATCTTTGCGTCCGGTTTAAACAGATTCTGGTGCTCTTTTACATATCTGATAACATTGCTGAACGTCGCATATTCAATGTCGTAGAGCCTTCCGAAGATCTCGGCATATTTGATCACGAGCATCGGCTGGATGTAAGGCGTAGTATCAGCTCTCATCAATGCTTCGTACGCATAGATCTCACCCGTATGGGCATCAATAATGGGCTGAAAGCAATAGTTGATCCTGTTCTCATCGAGGATAGCATTAACGATTCTGGCCTCTTTGATCTGCTTATCGTTAAGGCCGTCGGCCGTAAATCTCTGGAAGTTGATCTTCTGACCGTTCTTTCTGGAGAGAGCGACGTTAACGAGGCTCTCATAGTCATCACGGATCCTTGGCTGGCCATCGGCAATTCCGTAATAAACCTCGATTCTTCTCGAGCCTGCAGGAAGCGAAGCGTTATAGTCTTCGATCTTGTCGTTTAAGATCTTTACGCGGTCTTCGAGGACACTGTTGATGTTCTCATCAGATATCGTCTCCATGGCGATCATCTCGCCGTTACCCATGCAGAAGATCTGGCCTTTAACGAACGTCTCGCCCAACATGCGGCCGACGCTGATAATGGCATTGTCACCTGCGAGTCTTCCGTCATCGTTATTGATCTTGGACAAGTTCTTGATATCGACCGCAACAACACCGACCTTCTCACCGTCCTTGAGAGGATTCATGTTGATGATATTATCGGTCTGCTGCAGGAAGCCGTTGTAGTTATAGATACCAGTAAGCGGATCCCTGATGAGGCTTGCTTCGAGCTTCTTGTTGATCTTGATGAGCTCATCATATCTTCTGAAGTTCTCAAGTCCTCTCATGAGGCTGTGGAGCCAGAAGCGGTATGACTTCTTATAAGACCTCGGCTCTGTAAATGACAATACCGCATAGCCGAAGACCGAATCTTCGAAATGCAGAGGCGTGAAGAAGAAAGCCTCCGGCTTTTCCCTGTCCATGCCGAGTCTCGGGATAAGAACGTCTCTGTCAAAGAAGACGTCATCGCTGACTCTGTCGCAGTTAAGATTTTCGGGACGGCACGCGATAACGTGCATCATCTTCTTAGTAAAATATCTGTCGGTCTCCGTAAGCTTCTCGACAGACAGTCTCGCGTCATCGATGGAGCCTGCCATATTCTTGGCCTTATCCTGCCACTTGTCGTTGAGGCAGAGGCTAAAGCCTTCGAAGTCCCTGATCTGGAAAATGTATGAGAAAACGGTCCTTGTAAGTCCGTCAAAATCATTCTGGATAACGAGATCTTCGTCCAGATGGTTAAAGGATGAGAAAACGCTGTTATGTGATGTGTCTGTCGGCCAGACCTTGCGGTACTTCGTATCGATCGCGTTGATGTGCTTGGCGCATCCGCATGAGCTTCCGCTGAAAAACTCTCCGAGATCGGTAAAAGGCTCGGGTTCTTTTCCGTTGATCATATCGAAAAGATCCTTGCACGAATGTGCTCCCATCTTCTTCGCGGGGAGCTTTACCGATGTGATAGGCTCAGGTGAATACCTGCCTTCCTCCATGGAATCGTAGCCGATGACCGCTATGTCATCAGGGATCTTAAGCCCTCCCTCGGTAAGCGCCGTGGCAAGACCTATCGCCATGCAGTCGTTAGCGCATGCGATAGCCTGGGGCAGCTTGTCGCCCTTCTTGATGAGGCGGTCGCCTAAACTCTCACCTGACGTATACCAGAAATCACCGTAGAAAACTCTCTCCCTGCCGACCGGCAGTCCGTGCTCGGACATCGCGTCCATAAAGCCCTGGAGTCTCTGTCTGGAATACTGGTGCCATGCCTTGCCGGTAAGATAGGCGATGTCCGTATATCCGTGCTCTTCTATAAGATGTGAAACGAGTTTCTTGGCGTCCTCATAATGATTCGGGAAGATGGACGGGAAATACTTGCTCTCCTTGTCCACGAAGAGGACAGGACAATTGCAGCGCTCGTGGATGATCTCTTCAATGCTGTCGGAAAGACCCGGTGACTGCAATGTATCTGCCATAACGGCAATCGCGTCGAATTCTTCGTAGGGAACGAGCGAGAATATCGATGTCTCACCGATCTCTCTTACGCGGCTGTTCTGATATTTGAGATAGCTTGCGAAGACCACGACATCCATGTCGCACTCAAAAGCTTTGCCTGTAAAGCCCTCAATGAACTGGGACTGATAGTATTCATCAGCCTGGCCCACAAGTAGAGCAATCTTTTTACGGTCAGCCATACACGCCCTCTATTTGGTTGATATCAATCAACCCCCGAATTACCTCAAATCAGAAGCACCTGATATTAGTCTAAAACAGCCTTCATTTTACAATCAAGAAGCACGATGCTTTGTTATCATGATTCAGGATAAAAGTTTACACTCTGTCAATATAACCCCTTGAAGTGTAGATCTTAAATCCCGTCAGCATCCTCAGTAAGCCAGGATCCTGTCAACAGGAGCATATCCTGTAGTCTTTCTGAACTTAACATTGGTCTCAAAGCTCTCAAGGCAGTCAGAAGGATCAATCCTCTCGAAGTTCAAGGTAGCAAGCGCATCTCTCTTGACCTTTGCCGATACGATCGTGACCTCCTCATCGTTGCCTGTAGCCGGATTTAATACCTTGTCTACGGCATGGATGATGACTTCCTTAACCGGAAGGAGTGCAAATGTATCTCTTGCCACTCTGAGCATCGTGCTCGATACGTAATCCTGAACGAGGTCATAGTAAGCACTCTTGGTGAACTCCTTCATGACGATCTCGCCGTTAGCCTTCATGTCGGGATACTCAGTAGGAATGATATCTTCAGACTTAACCTGGAATTCGATCTCAAGCTTCGTGGGATCATCAGTACCTACTTCGAAGCAGCTGCCGTAATCCAAAAGATCGTCAAAAGGTCCTACTTCAGCAATAACCTTGAAATACGAATCGATGTCGCCTGCCAAAATGCTCTGTGCAAAAGGCTGGAGCTCCTTAAGCTGGCCTGATACCGCACCGTTCGCGATAGCCTCCCAATCGATATATCCGTCAGACTGCTTATGTACTGACTTGATGGCATCGATACCGGCTGCGAACTCCTCGATCTTAGCCTGTGAAGCCTTGATGAGCTCTTCGTTATTTACCTTCGGAGCAGCGATAGCCTTTGTCTTCGCATTCTTAGCTTCAACTTCCTTCTTGGCTGCCTTCTTGCTCTTGGCATCCTTGCCCTTGCCGGTCAGTCCGCCGACAATGTTCTTAACGTTATTAGTCTTCGTGTAATAAATGCCTGTTCCCGGAATACCGACTGTAGTCCTTGCCTGGCCCTTAAGGTTGATGGACTGGCGAAGTCCGCTCTTGCCGAACGATACGCTGGGTCCTGATTTGCTTAAGTTGAGCTTCAAGCCCTTGCCCAAAGAGATAGATTTACGGAAATTAAGTCCCATACACGTCGCCTCCGGATGAAAATGTTAAAGTAATTTTATCACGTTTTTTGCCTTATTGTTTTGTTTTATGAGGGCATCGTGTTCTCTTTTTGTGGGAAAACTTTCATTTTGGGGGTACGGGCGGCTTGGATGGAGCGGGAAACGGCTGAAGACTTCAGTTTTTTCGCGATTGCTGAAAAAGTGTCTGTTTTGGGGGTGATTTGCACACTTTTTCGAGCACTTTTTTGAAAAATGCTGAAATCGTGTCTGTTTTGGGGGAGATTCGTACACTTTTTCAGCATTTTTCGGGCGCGCGTAAAACCGTGCGTGATTTGACCTGATTTAGGCTTGTTTTTACGCACTCGCATTTTTCGGGCGCGCGAAAAAAAACTCCCCCTCCAAACAAAAAAGGCCGCCCACGCAGGACGGCCCTCAAATCAGCAATAAAAATCTTACCTCAGGAAGCCTTCGATGATCTTTTGCTCAGCTTCCTGCTCGTTAAGTCCGAGTGTCATGAGCTTAGTGATCTGCTCGCCGGCGATCTTGCCGATGGCAGCCTCGTGAATCAGTGAAGCATCAACACATGTCGCCTTAAGCTTAGGTGTTGCGACGATGATGCCCTTATCCATGATGATGGAATCGCACTCGGCGTGGCCTTTGCAGACAGCGTTTCCGGAGATGTCGATGATGACATCCTGCTCGGATTCGCCCTTGGCAACGCCGCGGCTTACGATGTCGCAGACGGAGCCGTCGCCGTTGAGATCCACGGTGATCTCAGCTTTGGCTGTCTGGTCGAAGTTGGTGAGGATCTTGTCGTGCATGATCAAGGTCGCGTCAGGGCCGATCTCAGCCTTCGTGATCCTGTAGGTATCGTTGATCCCGGCGATCTGCGAGGTATCCATATCCATCGTGGAGCCCTCTTCGAGGTAGACGACAGTAGTAGGATTCATGAGCCTCTTACCCGTACCGGTGCCTTCGCCGTAGTGTTTCTCTATATACTTAACCTTGGAATTCTTACCGATATGGAAAGTGTGGATTCCGTCGTGCTGGCTGTCGTGACCGCCACAATTGCTGATGCCGCAGCCGGCGATGATGGTAACGTCGCAGTCCTCGCCTACGAAGAAATCGTTATAAACACACTCCTTGTGGCCTGTCATCGAGATTATGACCGGGATATGGCAGGACTCGTTCTTTGTGCCGTCCTTGAAGTAGACATTGATACCGTCGCCGGATTCCCTGGACTCGATCTGGATATTTGCCGTGGAGTTCCTGGCTTCGCTCTTGCCGTTGCTCCTGATGTTGAACGCACCTACCGGGAGACTGTCTAATTCTGCGACTTCTTTTAGCATCCTCTTCTCAAGATCATCCATTGCAGGATCCTCCCTTCTGTCCGAATGCGCAGTCACAGCCGCCTCTGCGTCTCATGTTGAGTTCGTCCATTACCTTGGCTGACTCATCGTATCTGTCGACTTGGCCGTCCTTGAGATAGATGATCTTATCGGCGATCTCAAGGATCCTCTCCTGGTGGCTTATGATCAGGATATTGCCGTTGGTTACATTTCGCAGATTCTCGAAAACCTCGATAAGACTCTGGAAGCTCCAGAGATCGATGCCTGCTTCGGGCTCATCGAAAAGACTCAGCTTGCCGCCTCTTGCGGCAGCCATGGCGATCTCGATACGCTTCATCTCACCACCCGAGAGCGTGTCGTTGATCTCACGGTCAAGGTAATCCATCGGACAGAGACCGACAGCTTTCAGATAAGCGCGGACCTTGGCAGAGGCGCCGTTCTCACCTGCAGCGATAGCAAGCAGATCCCTGACCTTGAGGCCCTTGAACCTTACCGGCTGCTGAAATGCAAAGCTTATACCTAGATTGGCTCTCTCATTAACAGGCAGATCCGTAATGTCCTGACCGTCAAAGATGACCTTTCCTGATGTGGGCTTAATGATACCCATAATGATCTTCAGGAGCGTTGATTTGCCGCTTCCGTTAGGTCCCGTAACTGCGACAAATTTGTCATCGATCTTAAGGTTTATGTCCTTAAGGATGTCCTTATCGTCAGCATGAAAACTGATATTTTGTAATTCGAGCATATGCTCTTCCCCCGTTCTGGCTATAGGTTTTCCCTATAAGCGTAAATACTATAAATGGTTCGGCGGTAATTCTCAATAGTTATTTTCGACATATGACGAAAATTTTTACCCATAACCTTTGTATATGATAGTCATACCCAAAAGGTTTCATTAGCGTTTTTCCATATGTGCTAAAATAGTGCAATTAAAAATTTAGGAGATTTTCTTTATGTGCGGAATCGTTGGTTACACAGGTAAGAAAAAGGCAGCTCCTATCCTCCTGGACGGTCTTGCCAAGCTCGAATACAGAGGTTACGACTCGGCAGGTCTCGCTGTCAGGGACGGCGAAGCCAATCCCGTAGTAGTCAAGGCAAAGGGCAGACTCAAGGTCCTTTCCGAGAAGACTGACGCAGGCAGCGCACTCAAGGGCACATGCGGCATCGGCCACACAAGATGGGCTACTCACGGTGAACCCACGGAAAATAACGCCCACCCCCACATCGTAGATGACTATAACGTTGTAGGCGTACATAACGGCATCATTGAGAACTACCAGGAACTCCGTGACAAGATGATCCGCAAGGGCTATAAATTCTATTCCGAGACAGACACCGAAGTCGCCATCAAAACTATCGATTACTACTACAAGAAATATACCCACGATCCGATCGAAGCACTCGCAAAGACAATGGTCCGTGTAAGAGGCTCTTACGCTCTCGCGGTAATGTTCAAGGATCATCCGGGTAAGATCTTCGTAGCACGCAAGGATTCCCCCATGATCATCGGCTGCGACAAGGACGCTTCATACCTCGCATCCGACGTTCCCGCAATCCTTAAGTACACCAGATCCGTCTACTACATCAACGATCTCGAGATGGCATGCCTCGAAGCAGGCAACGTCACCTTCTATAACCTCGACGGCGACACGATCGAGAAGACTCCCGCCGAGATTGACTGGGACGCAGCATCCGCTGAAAAGGGCGGCTTCGAGCACTTCATGATGAAAGAGATCCACGAGCAGCCCAAGGCAGTCCAGGACACCCTGAACTCAGTCATCGTACCCGACGGCGACTCTTACAAGATCGACCTCTCAGCTACGAGCCTCACGGATGAGGACCTCAAGAGCTTCGAGCAGATCTACATCGTCGCATGCGGTTCTGCTTATCACGTAGGCTGCTGCACACAATACATCATCGAGCAGCTCGCGGGCATCCCCGTAAGATGTGAGCTCGCTTCCGAATTCAGGTACAGAACGATGCCGCTTAACAAGAACGCCCTGTGCATCATCATCAGCCAGTCCGGCGAGACAGCTGACTCACTTGCTGCATTAAGAGGCGCTAAAGCAGACGGCATCAAGACACTTGCCATCGTTAACGTTGTCGGATCTTCCATCGCCCGTGAAGCTGACTATGTCCTTTATACACTTGCAGGCCCCGAGATCTCCGTTGCCACGACCAAGGCATACTCGGCCCAGCTCGCTGTCTGCTATGTCCTCGCTATCAAGCTCGCTCTCGCAAAGGGCGCCATCACAGAAGAGCAGGCAAAAGAGCTCTCCGCTGAAGTAATGACGATCCCCTGCAAGATCAACAAAGTCCTTGAGGACAAAGAGCGTCTACAGTGGTTCGCCGCAAAGCTCGCAGCACAGAAGGACATCTTCTTCATCGGCCGCGGCATCGACTATGCGATCACACTCGAAGGCAGCCTCAAGATGAAGGAGATCTCCTACATCCACAGCGAAGCTTATGCCGCAGGCGAATTAAAGCACGGCACGATCAGCCTCATCGAGGACGGCACCTTCGTAATCGGCGTCCTAACACAGAGCGGCCTTTATGAGAAGACTCTTTCCAACCTCGTTGAGACAAAGGCAAGAGGCGCTTACCTCATGGCCCTCACGTCTTTCGGCAATTACGCTATTGAAGATTCTGCAGACTTCGTGGTTTATGTTCCTAAGATCAACGAGCTTTTCGCGGCATCTCTGGCCGTCGTTCCGCTCCAGCTTCTGGGCTACTACGTATCCTGTGCAAGGGGTCTCGACGTCGATAAGCCGAGGAACCTCGCGAAAAGCGTTACGGTAGAGTAATCACCGTTTAGAGGACAACTTAAAACACCAATGACCAACCCCGATATCTGTCCTATTATCGGGGTTGTCAAGTCTTTAATAGCAGGACTGACGCGTTTATAATATTGGCATGGCTAAGCGTAAACCCTACATCTTTATGACACAGGACAAGCTGATCGATCTTTGCAGATACGATATCGGCTGGATCGAGATCGTCGGCGGGTCCGATCTGGATGCATATCCGGATTCCGGTTTTGAGGTCCAGTGTGAGAACGATTATCCGATGATGTTGTCGGATCTTAAGACTGCGCTTAATCATTTTGAGGAAGAAAAGCTCTCTTTCGATGACTTCGCCTTCGACTGGTGGTGCCCTGTCACCACATATTTCTATGAAGACCTCTGCCTGGATGAACTCCTGGGGCCTGACCCTGACAATATCTGCGATCTTTCGCTGCCTCCCCTGCCGGAGACTGATGAAGATATACTCGTTACCATCTTCATCAAGATCGCCAAGATAGCAGATACTACCGTTGGGACCGATAACTTCCCCAAGGGCACGGCTTCCGATGTTCTGGATATCCCGGGACTTCTTAATCTCATCGAGAATTATGAGGATAATAAAGAGCTCCCGCCCGAAGAGCGCACATATACCAAAGACCAGATGCTCGTTTTTCTCAATCACTGGGATAACAGCCTCCTTTTATCTGATGCGCCCGAGGACGTTATCAACCGCTTTGTCCAGTTCACGGATACTCTTTGCGACCAGCATGTTTTCGAAGCGATCAAGATAAAGGCATTCGCCTGCAACGGCGGCAATTCGGCATTCCCCTGCGATTACAGCGAAGCTGTAAGGCTCTTTACGGTCCTTCTTAAGGAGTTCGGATTCGGCTATGCCGCCAACGCATTGGGATTCATCTACTACGACGGCAAACTCACGGGCAAGCCTGACTTTGACAAGGCTTTCTCTTATTTTGCCATCGCTTCAAATTACGGCGTGCCTGAAGCCAAGCTTAAGTTCGCAGACATGCTCCTTTTGGGAGACGCCGGCAGCCCTGACCCGATCCTTGCTTACAATATCTACCTTCAGGTCTACCATGACTCGAGGATACGGTTTGAGAACGGCGAATTCAATTCGAATCTTCCGGAGAGCGCTATCAGGATCGCGAAGGCATTGAAGATCTTCCCTGACCAGAAGGTCAAGAGATTGAAGCTCCTTCTTGAAGCTACATATTCATCCTTTGTCCGCTACCAGGAGAATAAGGTCTATTCGGATCTCGAGTTTTCCAAGAGCATTCAGCCTGAGATCGACAACGCGATCAATGAGTTCACTAACAAGGATCACGTCAAGATCAATACAGGATGGCAGCTCCTCGGAGACAACGATATTACTGATGTCTTCGATGATTTCACGGGGCCTCCGTTCCCTGCTTTCTATACGGCTAACGTCAGGAAGCTCAAGAGCGGCAAGCTTAAGTTCACCATCAAGCGTCACTCGATATTCCCCGGTTCGCCGGCTCCTCTGTCGCTGTCCGTCCAGCCATGGCTCTTAAGCGCGGGATTAAGCGACAGACTCGATTTTACCCTGCCCGGCGAAGCGACTAACGATGCGATCGAATACCTTGCAAAAACAGGCGAAGCGGTCACCTTCGACAAGCTTGCCATCAATAACGATATAGAGAAGAGCTTCTCTGCGTTCTCTTTTGTAAGGAATGGTGAAGTAGTCCTAGGATTCGGCTCCTGCAAGATCTTTTTTAACAAGCCCACAGGCAAGACTGTCGGTTAAACTTACAATCTTCCGCACTACTGCCTAAGAACCCTTACTGTAATATCTCCCGCCTTGGTATATAATTGCACATGTTTGCAAAAGGGATAACAGGTGTGACAGGTGGCTCTTAAAAGACGTTCCAACTTAATAAAGTCTCTTATCGTTCCGGCTTTGGTCATGGGCGTTCTTTTGAGCGGCTGCGAGAAGTCTGCTGCGGATACGTCTGTTGAAAGCTCCACGTCAGAGACATCCGATACTGAGACGGCAGCTCCCACTACGAGCGAGACAACTGCAGAAACGACTATGGAGACGACGATAGCGACGACTGCTGAAACTACCGCTGAAGAGACATCCGGAGAGAGTGACTCTTCCTCTGATGACGAGTCTTCCACTGACGAGACCTCCGAGGAGACACAGAGAGATATCGGTTACGGCTCTTACGGTTTCCTCATAGGCGACTTGAGATTCCATTCCAAGAACGACATCTCCATGATGATCACTCAGGAAGATGCGACCGTTTACGACTTCGGCGCGAAGAAGTGCGACTGGATCGATGTTTATTATATCAATACCGAATATGACATGAAGACGTTCGATTCTTCATACCGCTTCCTCGGGTTCTTCAACAACGATACTTCGGTAAGTTTTGACCCGTCCGTAGAGATCGGTCCGTGGACGACGCCCAAGGGCTCAAACCTCGATCTTTATGTGGCTGAGATAACGATCATTTCGAGGAACCTCGTGATCAAGCTGTGCCCCAAATACCCTAACTATTTTGACTACTATAATGTCTCTATCTGCGGCAGGGGCTACTATTGCTCTGTTGACCAGCTGCAGATGATGGATTTCTTCCTGAGTTATCTTGAAGAGAACCCCGGCGTCGATCCTTTGGAAGGCATTATCGAGGCTGAAGATCACATTTACTATTTCTGATCTTCTAGCGCCTGATTTTTTGTAGAAGCACCCCGACATATAAAATCCGCAAGAATCCTGTTTTCGTATGTCGGAGCAAACCAGTCTTTCAACAAACAGGATTTCCGTGGTGCTTAACCCTCTAAAATCTCTTTACAATCTTTCCTTCCAATGTATAATATGAACCGTCCAAGGCGGAGTGTGATTCTCCGACCGGCGGTGAACGTTAGACGCGTAAGCCCGCAAGCCTCATAAATTCTTATGGTGAGGTTGACCCGGTGTGAGTCCGGGGCCGACGGTAAAGTCCGGAAGAAAGGAAGTGTATTTTCAATGTCTGAAACTAATTTGACCGTTAAGGCGGATTCTCAAGCTGCGCGCAAAATGCATCTGCGCCGCATCGCTTCTACCGCGATTCTCTCTGCTATGGCTGCAATCCTCATGTTTCTTGAGATAAGGCCTTCGCTCATTTTGCTGCCGTTCCCGGATTTCCTTGCATTCGATTTCTCCGAGATTCCGGTGCTCATCGGAACATTCGCATTAGGTCCTGTCTGGGGCGTCGTTATTGAGCTTATCAAGAACCTTCTGCACCTTCCCTTTTCAGGATCTATGGGTGTCGGCGAGCTTTCAAATTTCCTCGTAGGTGCCGTCTTCGTTTTCACAGCAGGACATATCTACCGCAAGATCCGCACCAAGAAGGGCGCAGCTATGGCAATGGCTTTCGCTACGCTTATTTTCTCTTTGGCATCGATGCCTATCAACTATTACATCAATCTGCCTTTCTATGCTAAGGCTTTCGGTCTTTCCATGGATGCGGTAATCGGCATGAGCGCAGAAGTCAATCCTCTCGTTAAAGACCCGATGACTCTCCTGTTATTTGTTTTCTTTACATTCAACATGTTCAAGGGAATCGTAGTAGGTATCATCACGTTCTTCATATACAAGCCGATATCAAAGTTGATCAACAGGACTTACGATAAGACGCACGCGCCAAAGGCCCAAAAAGCTTAAAACATCTCATAGTTTTAAAAGCATGCTATAATCCCCTTAAATCATTTTGATTTTTATGATTTAGGGGGATTTTAAGAATGAAAAGGATTTCTCTTGTTTTGGCAGCAGCGATCCTGCTCACCTTTCTGTCTGCAGGACTGACTTCGTGCAAAAAATCCGCAAAGGAAACGGGGGACTCCCAGGATGTCTCTGAAGATACAAAAGAGTCTTCGGATTATTCGGGCGACGGATATTCCCCACTGGATCTTGAGGAAATAACCTTCGGTTCATACGGCGGCCAAGATATCGTCTGGCTGGTGCTCGATTCGACGGATAACGGCGTGCTCGTACTTTCCAAGTATGTCATCGATTACGGTACATTCGACGGCGATGATGTTATGAGATCCTGGGAGTCCACAAGGCTCCAGCCCTGGCTGAACGAGGATTTCTACGAGCAGGCTTTTACCGATGAAGAGAAAGAGAAGATCCTCTGGACCGAGATTGCGATCAATGACCATCTCACGGATTATGTTAGCGGGTATCCCACGGAAGATATGTACAGGGATCCGGCCCTTAACCGCGTATTCCTTATGAGCATGGAAGAACTGGATTATTATTCGGACAAGCTTACCACATGCTATTGCGAGGCTACGGATTATGCCGTTTCACAGGGCGCCGACAAGATCGACTGCGACTGGTGGGTCAGAGGTCCCTGTGAGATCCAGCGCACATCCGACGGAACTGACACGGGCAAGCCTTATCTTAACAGCAAGAGTGATCCTTCAAATGGCAAGTTCGAACTGATGTTCACGGATGATCCCAGCGGAATAAGGCCTGCAATGTGGATCGATTATTTTGATATCGTAAAGGACAGAGTGGAGCCTTCTGACTGGATCGCTGAGGTCAGCGTGGAGACTTCCTCACATGACGGTCTTTATACATACACACTCTATTCCGGCTCCGATTATGAGATGACTCTCGAGATGGATGTTAATATCGATGACTACATAAACGGTAATGTTTTCGACCTTCCAAAACTCTTAAAGGATTACGGATGGGAATTCTACGATTCAGACGCAAATCCTACAGATGACATCAAAGAAATCTCTACAGCTGTCAAAAACGGCAACGGGCATCAGACGCAGTTCGGGTTCTTCGGCGTTAACAGCCAGAATGACCAGTTTACGGATTTCTATTTCGAATACCATATGCTGCCAAAAGCCGGAGAAAGCATCTTTGATGCCGAATCTTATTATCCGAGGGATTATCCCGGAAGAGACGGCAATTACGAGATCTATGAACCGCTGGTCGGCTTCGATGATCACAAGATAGAATATCTCGTCAACGGTTTCGGATATGACTACTGGGGCGATCTCACATACGGCTTATCTTATTCGGATATAGTCATACTCGTATACGGAATAAGATTTGCTTCAGATGAGGCGAACTTCGGTAAGAATCCGTACTATTACACGTCCATGAAAGGCAGCGAAAGCATTATGTGGTCGATGTGCTACGATCTGCCGTAAAGCTTATTGTAAATCTGATTAAAAGAACTGATTTCCTGCCCGGCGGGAAATCAGTTTTTATTTGTGAGGAACGCGCGACGGGTAAAAACGCGAAAACTGTTTGTTTTATCCGTATTTTTGCGCTGAAATATAACTTCGAATCGCATTTTCGACGGGTAAAAACGCGAAAACTGCTGGTTTTATCCGTATTTTCGCGCTGAAATATAACCCCAGAACGCATTTTTTACGGGTAAAAACTCAAAGAAACGTATTTTTACCCGTCACACAAGCATATCTATCCTGATAAGGCGCAAAAAATACGGGTAAAAACACCAAAAAGTCTGTTTTTACCCGTCACATGCAAATACTGTCAGCAGAGAACCTATCTTCTTCCCACCGCGTTCTCGGCGATCAGCTTGATCTGCTTTTGAGCCTGCGGCCAGTCGGGGTGCGCTATCTGGAAAACGTGGTGCATTTTAAGGTCGCCGTCGTTCAGAGCATCGTCGAACAACGCGTCAGTCAGGTGCGATTTGAACTCCTTGCTCTGCTCGCGCATCATGTCATCTTCGCCCGTTACGATGCAGATCCTAAGGTCCGGCTCACGCCCGGCGAGGAGGTTTAAGTTATACGCGTAGTCAGGAAGGCGCTGGTGTTCTTTTCTGTTGTCAGGAAGATTCTCAAAGAAGAACCCCGGGAATTCTTTAATCGGCATCTTTATGCCCGGGCAGATCATGTTAGCAGATTCGACAGATCCCCTGAGCTTCTCGAAAACCCACATGGCATGCGCTATGTGTCTGCTCCTTGCACAGACGGCGACCATGTAAGAAAGATAACCGCCGGCCGAATCACCGACTGTGTGGTAAGTCTTAAAGCCGTATTTGATATAGACATAATTCATTGCCTTGAAGATCTCGTTGATTATCTGGGGCAACGTGGTCTCAGGCAGAAGTGTGTAATCGACATTGACTACCGGTATGCCTGCTTCGATGGCGAGGTGCATGCCGAAGTTCTGGTCGAGTTTTTTCGTGCCGTATACAAAAGCTCCGCCGTGGATGAGGATGAAGCATTCTTTCGCGCCGTAACATCCGAAAGGAGTGTAAACGTCCAGCTTCAAAGGCTTGTCACCGTCTTTGTAGATGACGTCCATCTCTGTCTTGCATTCAGCGGGAAAAACTTCCGACTCAAGTCTGGGGGTATCGAAGGCCGTGCAATTCTGTATGAAAAGCTGTCTGAACTTTTCTGCTCTGTAACGTTTGAAAGAATTGAACATGGGACGCCCCCTTTCTTCGTCAGCGCTTCTTGAAAGACACCGCCTTTGTCCTGGGGGTTATGAGGCCCAGGAAGATCCAGAAATAAACAGCTACGTTCATAACGCTTGAGCTTAAGAGTGCCTGCGCAAGATATGCTGCGACAACGCCTAAGCAGATCCAGAGGATGCTCCTCTTCTCTTCGTCCTTCTCGCCGATTATCGCCTTTACAACACCTGATACGGAGTAGACGAGCAGAGCGAGATAGTTGATGAGCGCGGGAATACCCTGTGTCGCGAGTGTATGGATGTATTCGTTATGGCCCTTATCCTGGACACGGCTGACACCTTCGATGTACGTAGGCATCTCTCTGAACGCCTGGCCGAGGTTATCAAGACCGATACCGGTAAGCGGGTGATTCTTCGTAGCGTAGAGGGCAACCTTCCATATCCAGCCTCTGCCGGAGCCGAAGCCCTCGTCGCCGGTGAGCAGATCGGCAACGTCATTGCTTGCCGTGTATTCGACTCTTGAGACGATGTAAGGAGTGAACATTACGGTGATTATCATGACCACAAGATAGCCGATAGCGATAACGAGGCAACCGTTGGTGATGTCCCTGAATGTTTCCTTGTCGATGTTGCTCTTCTTGCGCATGACAAGAAGCGATACGACATATGTGAAGACGAGGCCTATCATGCCGAGCCATGCAAGACGCGCCTGGCTTGCAAGGAGAGTGTAGAACACGAGCAGTGATACTGCGTAGATGATCCACTTGAAGACCTGTGACTTGAAGAGCTTTTTGCTGAAGATGAAAAGACCTGCGGTAACAGCCGTAAGGACTGTCGAGAGCGTGCCGTAGAAATTGGTGTTCTGGACTGTGCCGTATGTCGTTTTAGATACGCGGTCATCACGGAAGAGGCAGTATGTGATCTCCCAGTCGAATGTCTGGAAGTATGCGACGACACCTTCTAAAAGAGCTACGAAAACAAGTGAGTAAAGAAGCTTCTTGCGGAGCGCCGGGTCTTTTATCATGGAGCCCGCATAGAACAGGCCGTAGTAGCACATGAAGTGCATCGGCCATTCGCAGTAATACTCTGATCCGCCTGCGAAAACACCGTAGTTGACAGAGAATATCATGGACAGCAGCATGAATACCGTGAGCGTGACATAGAAGATGTCTGCTACGTAGAGCTTGAAGCCCTTAACGATCCTCATGACAAATGAGATGACAATGACAGCCGTAAGCACGATCGCAAAATACTTGATGATGTGAGCCTGGTACTTGGACGGTGTGAATCTCTTGAACGAGCCGACCTTAAACTTTCTCAAGAATTCAAAGACCACCTCGATAACAGGCAGCAAAACAAGAAGTGCCATGGACATGTAGCAGAAGATCTGATCCTGGATCTTCTGATACATTGAAGGCTTTAACGCTACTTCGTCAGTCATCATTATTCCCCTTTGTACAAAATCATTTCATTATTTGGCTCATTATAATTTATTTAATTGCTTGTGATAACCCTTGCTGTCTCTATGTTATATAATTGACACATCAAAATTTAACGGAGGATCCGTATGTCAGAAGTGTCAGCACGCGAACAGTTGTCCAGGCTCGTCGCATCCTTTATGGCTTATTCCGCAGGGCATCTCCCCGAAGACGTTAAGACGCGTCTTGCGCAGATGAAACAAATCGAGAACGAGGGCTTTGCTCCCGATATCTACAATGTTATGGAAAAGAATATGCAGCTCGCAGATTCTTTGAAGAGACCTTCATGCCAGGACACAGGCATCCCGCAGTTTTTCGCGCGCGTCGGATCCAAGTGGCCTTACATGGACATCATCGAAGATGCTCTCATCGACGCGGTCAAGAACGCGACATCGAATGCTCCTCTGAGACCTAATGCTGTAGAAGTTTTCGAAGAGAAGAACACGGGCAATAACATCGGCACGCACAGCCCCTGGATCGACTGGGAGATCGTCAAGGACTCAGACCGGTTGGAACTTTATTTCTACATGGCAGGCGGCGGATGCTCACTGCCGGGATTCTCCAAGGTGCTCATGCCTCTTGAAGGCTACGAAGGCATCGCTAAGGCTGTCTTTGACCAGATGACCACATACGGCGTAAATGCCTGCCCTCCCTGCCTCGTAGGCATCGGTATCGCAGGTTCTTCGGAAGTTGCAGCCAAGCTCTCCAAAAAGGCTCTCTTAAGACAGGTAGGATCGCACAATCCTAACCCCAAGGCAGCGCAGATGGAAAAGCTCATCGAAGACGGTCTCAACTTCATCGGCTTAGGACCCGGCGGATTCGGCGGCAAGCTCTCCGTCATGGGCGTTAACATAGAGCAGGCATCAAGACACCCTGCAACACTTGCGATGGGACTTTCCACCGCATGCTGGGCACACAGAAGAGCAGGTATCAGGATCAATCCTGACTTCACCTACGATTTCTTCACACACAAGGGGGCAGTCTTATGAGCACATTCGAATTCAAAACACCCGTATCTGACGAAGATATCAGGAAAGTTCACGCAGGCGACGTTATCTATCTTACCGGCGACATCGTCACCGGAAGAGATGACGTTCACCACAGAGTTGTAGTATCAGACAAGATGCCTCCGATTGAACTTGCGGGCAAAGCCATCTTCCACGCAGGCCCCATCATGAAGAAGATCTCAGCTGAAGGAGAGCCTGACAAGTACAAGGTAATAAGCGTAGGTCCTACGACATCCATGCGTATGGAGAAGGCTCAGGCAGAGTTCCTTGCAAAGACCGGAGTTAAGATCATCATCGGCAAGGGCGGCATGGGTCCCAAGACTACCCAAGGCTGCATCGATAATGTGGCTATACACACTATCTTCCCCGGCGGATGCGCAGTCGTAGCAGCAGAAGAGATCGTTGACTGCGAAGGCGTTGAGTGGCTCGATCTTGGCATGCCCGAAGCAATGTGGAAGCTTAAGGCTGAGCGCTTCGGACCCTTGATTGTCTCCATCGATTCTTACGGCAATAATCTCATCGAGAACAACAAGATCGATTTCAATACCAGAAAAGAGCAGGCTCTGGCAGACCTCAAGGGCAAGCTCAATTTCATGGACTAAGATGACGTCAAAGCCAGGTCCTTCATACGAGAAATATCCTGACCTCAAAGCACTTTCCAAAGAAGGTGTTAGGCTCTTGATATTCGATCTCGACGGCACTCTTTTAGATTCCATGAGCGTGTGGAATGATGTCGACGTTGAGTTCTTAGGACGCTACGGATACGAAGTAACGCCGGAGTACACCGACATGGTAAAGCGCGCTTCGATCGAAGACGCTGCAAGATATACTCAGACCAAGTACCGCATCCCTCTGACATGGCAGGAGATCGTTGATACCTGGGAGTCAATGGTCTTCAAATTTTACGAGAAAGAAGTCAGTCTCAAAGAGGGCGTTTTAGAATATCTGCATGAAGCGAAAAGACTCGGATTTACTTTGAGCGTAACGACTGCTTTGTCCAGAAAAAACGCTAATGCTTCTCTTATCCATACAGGCATAAGAGATCTTTTCGACTGCGTGATAACTTTGGAAGATCTGGGCGGAAAGATCGATAAGAGCAAGCCCGATATCTTCCTTCGTGCGAGCGAATATGTCTCCGCATCTGGTAATGTGATAACTCCCGGTAAAGCTCTGGTCTTTGACGACGTGGCACAGTCATTAAACGGTGCGAGATCAGGGGGATTTTTAACCTGCGCAGTATATGACAACATCGGCTGCGGAGGCCCCGGGAGGTGGGCAGACTTCGCAGCCGGATGTGATTTTGCACTTCTGAAATTCTGATCTTTCTATGCTTAATATTCAGTTGTCTGTTTATCCCTTATCTGATTAGTTTACCCCCTTAAGAATTTCCCCGATTGCGGCTTTAACAATTGTCAGATTTCAGAATATATTTAATGGCGTCGGACTTATTCCTTCTCCTCTGCCTTATTGCCGTCTTCCTTCTTTTCTTCCTTCACTTCCTCAGCAAGCTTTTTCTCGGCTGCTGACTTCTCTTCTTCCTGCTTAGCCTTAAGAGCTCTTGCCTTCTTTCTCTTGCTCTTGATAACGAAGAGGACGATCAGGCCTGCGATGATGAAGACTGCCAGTACGATAAGTCCCGGAATTGCAGCGATGAGATCGAGCAGGAGATCCTGGAAGAAGATCTTTGTGTTATCCCATGTGTCTGCGAACTGGTCGGAAACTCTTTCCTGATATGTAACTACGTGAGGTTCCTCCACTTCAGTCTCCTCAAGGACTTCCGTAAGTGAGAGATTAAGTGTTGCGTATGTTACCTGGTTCTCGAGCACTCTGATATTTGATTCGTAGTATTCGATCTCATATCTGACATCGCTCATTCTGTTCTGCAAAACGATGATGGTATCAAGATCCTGAGCGTTGTCTAAAAGCTCTAAGAGCTGGTCGTATTCGACTCTGAGAGACTCTACTCTTGCCTTGGAATCAACGTATTCAAGTGTTACGTCTGATGTGCTCTCGCTTGAAGAAAGTACAGTGCATGAGTTGCCGACTTTCTCAAGAAGTGTATCAAGCTGGTCAGCGGGAATACGTACCTGATAATAAGCTGTGCGCAGATCCCTGTCGTTGCCTGTTCCTGCTACGGAAGAATACTCAATATATCCTCCGAGGAATTTAACCTGTGCTTCAACATCTGTCTTAACGCGGTCGAATTCCTTTGTTTCTGCCGACATGGTTACGGTCCTGATGAGGAGCCTTCCTGCCTCGGGATCGATGTTGACTTCGTTGTCGGTCTTATCAGGAGATCCGTTCGTTGCACTCATGTCTTTTGTGTCGAAATTCTCTTCGTAGCCGTATTCATATTCCCAGGCTTCATCTTCCACATAGCTGTCTGCACCTGCTGCCATGGAATTGCTGTGGTAGCTATCAACGCCTGCAGCCGAAGTCTCAGCCGGGGTGTCGAATTGCTCGCGTGCTCTGGCGCCTGAAGACTTTGAAGAGCTGCATCCTGCGATCATTGAGATGGCAAGAATGCCTGCAATTATTGAAACCGGTACTAACTTTTTCATATATTTACCCTCCGTTTTTGGTTCGGTTTAATTGCCGTTGTTACTATAGATACAGTTCCATTTTCCGAAATGTTGCACCGCGCTCGAAAATTTCTCCCCCAGGATTTATACTTATCCCTATGAATGATTCAAACCGCACACAAGATCTCTGGGAATATCTCGCGCAGGAACGCCGCCCCATTGCCCTCTACGGCACCGGTGACGGTGCGGACAAGATAATTAATATGCTTGATAGTTACGGCCTGAAAGATCTCATCGCCGCTGTTTTTGCAAGCGACGGATTCGTCAGAGACCGCATATTCCGAGGCTTTAAAGTTATCTCTTACAGCGAATGCTGTGAAAAGCTCGCAGGCAAAGACTTCATAGTCCTCGTCTGCTTCGGTTCTTCCAGGCCTGAAGTATTGTCATTTGTTGACAAGATCGCCTCCGAAAGAGAGCTCTATGTGCCTGATGTTCCGGTGTACGGCAACATCTTATTCAGCCGCAAGTTCTATGAATCTAATATCGCCGTTATCGATGAAACCGCATCGCATCTTGCAGACGATATTTCCGGAAATTGCTACGAGAATTACATCAACTACAAACTCACCGGAGACATAAAATATCTAGCCTTGTGCGAGTCTCCTGACGATGAAGAATTCAATCTGTTATCAGGCATACGCGAGGGCTGTTATATAGATCTCGGTGCATATTACGGTGACACCGTCAAACGTTATCTTGAGAAGTTCCCATGCTTAAGTTCCTGCGTTGCCGTTGAGCCCGAACGTCACTCGTTCGCAAAGCTTTCCGCATATGCCAAAACACTCATAGATAAAGGCATTGATATCAAAAGCATCAATGCCCTCGCCGGCGGCAAAACAGGTGTCCAGCAGGTATCAAATTCAAGAGGCAGAGGAACACGTGCCGCAGTAAACAGCAACGCTGTCTTAAAGAGCACCCGTGAAATAGATGTCGTTACCGTTGATTCGCTATCGCTTGATAACGTAAGCTTCATCAAGTTCGACGTGGAAGGCTCCGAATCAGAATCGATCGAAGGCGCGCGTGAGACTATCTTAAAGTGCCGCCCTGTCATGAAGATCGCATGCTATCACAGGAGCGAGGATGTTTTCGCAATCGTGCAAAAGGTATTGGAAATACGAAGCGATTACAAAGTCTATATGCGTCACACGAGATGCATTCCCGGCTGGGATACCGACTTCTATTTCGTCTGAGAGGGGTTATGAAGATACTTATCGTAAGTGACTCACACGGAATGAACGGGCCCTTAAGAACAGCGATCCTTAAGGAAGCTCCCGACATGCTTATCCACCTGGGCGACGCCGAATATTCCACACAGGAGATCGCTTCCTGGGCAGGGTCCCCCAAGACTCCCTGCGTCTTTGTAAGAGGCAACTGCGACTACAATTCCTATGATTCATCTGTCTTAAAAAACGATGCCGTATTCGAGCTCAATGGACACAACTTCTATTGCACCCACGGACACCGCCAGCGCGTCAATTACGGCCTCCTGACGCTGTCTCTCACCGCTCAGGAAAAAGGCTGCGACATCGTGCTCTTCGGTCACACCCACGTCCCCTACGACAGCTTCGGTGACGCTCTGTCAGACTACAGCCGTGTATACGAATCACGCGGAGACCGGCCTTCCGGTCCGCGCATCTTAAACCCGGGCTCCATCTCGTTGCCCCGCGGCGGCTCAAAGCGCGGATACATGATCATGGAGATGGAAGACGACGGAAGGTATGAAGTGTATTACAGGGTAGTCTGAGTACGCGAAAAAGTGATTCCGCGTTACCTCAGTTCGGATGAGAGGTTACCGCCGTCGAAGAAGGTAACACTATAGTAATAGCTGCCGTTTGAACTATCACTGTCTGTTATATCCACATCATATCCGGCTACGAAAACCTGTTCGTTGTTCTCGGAAATAGACCAGTAATAATCATCTTCGTAATAAGACACCTGGTGGTCATCATAATAATCCGTTACATACGGTGATTCAAATCCCGGGTTATCTACGTCGTTATGATATTCCTCATAAGAAGTCTCAACACCATTTGAAAACTCATAAAGATAGCTATAGCGGTCATTCGTTATGCCTCCGCCTATATAACAAGACTTCATATAAAACTTGCCATTCTGGTTGATTCCCATAAACCAGGAAGTTTCGCAGAAATACCTGAACATAGGACCGGAATTCAAAACATTGCTGAATAATATGCTTGGCGTATTATCTTTATACACCTTGAAAATAGTCATTCGTTTCTGATCCTGTTCTTGAGGGAATAAACATCCGACAAGAGAATCATTTTGTTTGTCGATTCCATACGTTACCACATCGTATTCGTCCGTCTTCACCACATTATTTCCTGATACCGTAAAGGCAGCCAGTTTTGTCCTGTATATTTCAGTCTGTGGCGAAGAAAACCAGCTTGAATCCGTGTATACCGAATCAACCCCATTTGCAGATTCCTTGTACATATAGATAACTATTAGGTCATCTACTCCATCTCCGTTGTAGTCATCAACATCAGCTGAAATTATCCCGGCAGCTTCTATTTGACTGTCTGCCGGATTGTATGCAAAACCACTTCCATTTGAAACAGAAAGACAGAACGTGGATGTTTCTGTTGATGTCCATCCGTACTGAGGAATAAGTTCATTCTGCATATAGATTTGATAGAGTTCATCGGGATTAGATGAAGATACAGTTGTATCCTGACTGCCGGATGAAGTTCCGTTATTTTCATCGTATTCCCATTTGAACAGTGCATTTTCATCACCCCTGAGTTTAGGATAGGCTGCTAAATAAGACCCTCTCCACTTCTCGTCATTTTCTCCACATTGGTTCAAAGCGTAGTCATAAGCATCTTTAACTGTATTGCCATTTATTAAACCTCTGGAAAAACATTCAGCTAAATCTGAAACATACATAGTAGCAACAGAATTATGAAAACCTATGAAAGCTGATAATGAGCATTCTAATAATACTTGTGTCCACTCTTCATTATCCTTATCACGCTTGCCCATAAGCTGGCAACAAGAAATCAGGAATACATTACCGGATAAATCTCCTTTATCATAATGCTTGGCAAAGAAACTCGAAAAAATGAAAGGACTATTGTCAGTCGATACGCCTATTCTGCCGTTTAACAGATCATCTTGGTATTTTTTATAGTCTTTTGATCGCATTCCTTCCTGCAAATATATAACGGATAATTCCTCGCCTTTATCGGCAAAATACAAATGCTCACCATGCATTTCAAAAAAAACAAAAGAATATTTCTGAAGATTGCACATATCATCTAATGTAACAGTAACATCCAGTTTGGTTTCTATACCTTCAGAACTTAAATCCTGAGCAAGGGTTTCGCTCCTGGCAAGTACATCCTTGAATTCCATCGCCGCATCAAGAATGACTGCTTTAGCTTGCCTGTCACTTCGTGATGAATTGTAAACAATATCTTCTTTTCCGTTGATGTATGTAACAGGATCAGGGGTTGCTCCATAAACGTCATCTTCAAATCCATCTATCAAATCACAGGCCAAAACTCCGCTGCCATATGTGAAGGTAATTCTATGTTCTTCATCATCGTAATAGATCGTATCGGCATTGACATATCCTTTTTTAGATAACACCTTTAGTTCATCCATTACCAGTTCAGCTTTTTCATCCGGATCAAGATCTTCATAGTCTTTATCTGATTTAATCTCTTCCAGTTTTACGGCGACAGTATCGATCTGCTCCTGTATCTGCTCAGCATCCGGTTCTTTATCTTTTTTCGAACATGAGGCCATACTCATAAGCATGCCGCAAGCCAATAACAGAGAGATGAATTTAACTGATTTCTTCATAGCAAAGAGCCTCCGAAAGTGATGAATCCATTATAGCACTGCACCAATAAGCAAGCTTAATAAAGGCCGCCCTGAAGGACGGCCGTGAATTGTTATCTCATTGTTTGGGAAAGATTTCCTTCGTCAACATAGGTTAAACTGAAATCAAAACGATAGTATTGGTTTTGGTCATCATATTCATTCTGATGATGGAAAAGGAATCCTGCGATCAAAACCTGATTGCTGTTTTCATCAATCGTAAAGCCAAAGTCTTCATCTTCCTGATATGTAATATTACAATCAACTAAATAATCCAACACATCATAATAATCTTCAGGATCAGTCTGCGCATCCAATACAGAATATGAGCTTGTGGTTTCTGCTCCATTCGCAAAATCATATCTGTAAGACTCATAATTATGTCTTATGCCTTCGGAAACGAAATATGAATCCATCAAAAATTTACCGTCTTTATCAATTTCCATCATCCAGGCATCTTTTTTAACCAATCTAAACGCCGGGCTGCTGGCAAACTGATTGCTGAATAACAAGTATGGTTTGTTGTTGATAAGAACCTTATAAATCTCGAATTTCTTTTGGGTCAAATCTTGCGAGAACAGACAACCTACCGAGTAATTCATATTATTGTCAGCGTTGTATTGAGTAACACTGTATTCATCTGTTTTTACAACTTGGCCTTTGGATATTGTATAAGCAGCTACTGCTATTCTGTATACGCTGTCAGAATTGGAAAAATACTCTGCAAAATACTCATTATCAAAAGCAGGCATATCATCTTTATAAAAGTACACAACAATTAGATCATCTGTCCCATCGCCGTTGTAATCGTCAACGTCAGCAGACAGGATTCCTGCCGAATTTCCGTAGTCCTCATCCGGAATCTCTCTGAGATCAACCGAATTATAATCGTCAAGAACACCTGAAAAATACTTGTCAGCTATATCTGTCCAACCGAGCTGAGGAATAAGTTCCTCTCTCATATACATTTCGTACAATGCTTTGCTGTTGATATTGGAATCCTTACCTGATTTGTCTGAACTCTCATCTTCATCCTTCACATCGTCGTCTTCATCTTTCTCGTCTTTAGTTCTTCTGTCTTTTTCTTCAATATCGTCCTCTTGTTCATGCTTTTCTCCGGAATCTTCTTTCTTATCTTTTTCCGAGCATGAAGCCATACACATAAGCATGCCGCAAGCCAATAACAGAGAGATGAATTTAACTGATTTCTTCATAGCAAAGAGCCTCCGAAAGTGATGGATTCATTATAGCACTGCGCTGATAAGCATACATAAAAAAGGCCGCCCCTCAAGGACAGCCTCTCTTCATTCACTTGTTATTTGATTTATCTTTGGACGGTTCAGACCGGTTCCTGCAATCCGTCGTTGATTATACGGAAATATAAGTCTTCGCAGGACTTGATATATTTATCTGAAGAATAGTTATCAACAATTGTCTTTTTTGCTTTTTCCCCGACTGTTTTTCGCAACAGGCTGTCTTCTGCAAGAAGCTTTGCGTAGCGCAGGAATTCCTCTTTGTTGTTGAAAACAAATCCGTTTTTACCATTCTCGACTACACCGTCCAGACAAGTATCATAACGGCAAAGAACAGGAAGTGAGCAGGACATGGCTTCCAGATACGTTAATCCCTGTGTCTCGCTTAAAGACGAATTAATAAATATATCTCCGGCCGCATAATATTTCTGCACTTCCTTAGGCGGCACCATTCCGATAAAAATAATCCTGTCAGAAATGCCCAGTTTTTTGCAGTATCTTTCCAGCTTGCTTCTGTACGGTCCGTCGCCGGCGATCAGGATCCGGTAATCCTTCATTTCCTCGCAGGAAGCATAATCCAGAAGTTCTTCGATGTTTTTCTCTTTTGCGACTCTGCCAAGATACATGAAGATACACTCGTCCTTTTCTATTCCGTGCTTATTCCTGAGTTCTTCACGGTAACAGACGCAGTTATCTGTAAAAAAGGCATCATTAATGGCACTTGGAATAACGGATACCGGAATGGAGATATGAAACGTCTTTAGCAGACGAGCGGTCTTCTCGGTGGGAGCAATGAACATCCTCGCCTTCCTGGAAACAGCACGGACGAGGCAGGGAAGAAGATACTTTATCAAGTGACCGCCTCCCATAGGGACATAGTTCAAGTATGCTTCATAAAAAGTATGATATGTGTGTACTATCGGTGTTTGCGTCTTTTTGGAAATCCTGACTGCGATATTAAATGTGGATAATTCACAGTTAGTATGTATTATGTCAGGATTCCATTCGATCAATTCACGTATCATTTTGCTTCTTGAGAAAAAAGCAATTCTGGCTTGAGGATAAAAAGCTGATGCGCTGAAGGAGGAAATATAGTATACATTTCCGTCCTTTTTCTCTTTATGGGTATCTGAAAGAGTAAGGATCCTGACGTCATGTCCGTTCTTCCTAAGACCGTTGGCAAGAACTTTGACGGATGAGACTACCCCGCTGACGCTTGGATCATATAAATCTGTTGTAATAAGAATCTTCAAAGCGGTGCTCTCTTCCGGCTAACAATATGAGGAATGCTGTAACATTATACATCATTGCTTCTAATATGTAAGATGTCTTCTTACTATGATAAAATTAAAAATGCGAATTATTGCAAAGCTGCCCTGAAGAAAAGATGATACTGTGGAGAACGAGAATAAAGTTACAATAATCATCCCTGCCTACAATGCCGAATCCTCTTTAGGCAATACAATAGAAAGTGCAATTAACCAGACGTATAAAAACCTGGAGATAATCGTTGTAAATGACGGTTCCGGTGACGGCACTCAGACTGTGGCAGAACAATACCGGAAAGAAGACAGCAGGATAATCTCCTTGTCTCACAATAAGAACAAAGGTGTTTCTGCCGCCAGGAATACCGGACTTCATGCTGCGACCGGTGATTATATATTGTTTTTGGATTCCGACGATAAGTTAGATCCGGCTGCCATAGATCATGCTCTTGAAGCGGCTCTTTTTTACAAAGCGGATTATGTGGACTCCTACCAGGTCGTTCACCTGTCAGACGGCAAAAACACCGGAAAAGTATTTACGGAGTCCAAATTACCTAAACTTACCCGGAAATACGGTTCAGTATGTGATTCTCCTGAAATAGTCGATAAATATTGTTATGTCAAAGGAAAGCTATTCCGCAGATCGCTTGTTCAGGATGTTTTCTTCGATGAATCCCTGGTTATTTACGAGGATCTGTATTATGACATGGTTCTTAAGTCAAAGCTTGAGAATTACGTGTTCCTGAAAGAGCCTTTTTACCATTACTACCAGCGCAGTTCCTCTTCCGTAAACCAAAGGGGGGAACAACACCTTTATTATCTTCAGGCAATAGAAAAGATCCAACCGTTGTTCGCTAATAAACCGGCAGATGTCAGGGACAGAGCCTTTTCGCTGCTATATAAAAACGCTTTGCTGACCATTCTGTTTAAACTGCGCACTCAAAACGGGAAAACAGAAGATCGGGAAAAAGTCAGGGAAGCACTGGTAAAACTGAATGACCTTTTTCCCGATGCAAGGAATAACCGGTTGATAAAAAAACGTCTGCTCTCATTCGTGAACAGATGTATCAGAAGCAGCACTTATCTGAAGCTTGTTTTCTCTTTCACTTCAAAAACAGACGGCGTAAAGCTGTATTTTAAACATTTGGCAATGCATTACCCATACAAATCCGGGGCTGAGCAAAGCGGAAAAGCACAGAAGAAAATCCGGATAAATATGCTTTCCATGGCAGATTCCGTTAAGGGTCAGGGCGTCGGGAGTGCCTACCTGGAGCTTTTGGGCCTCATCAGGGATTACGGTAAGGATGATTTCGAACTGAAGATAAACGGATCAGTAAGGAATTCGGATATCATTCATATCCACACCGTTGAACCGGTTAATTATATCAAGATGAAGCTTTCCAAAAAGCCCGTTATCTGTTATGTGCATTTTCTTCCCGAGACGCTGGACGGTTCTCTTAAGATGCCCCGGCTATTTATGCGGATATTCAAAAAATATGTCGTACATTTTTACAAGAGCGCCGATATGCTCGTCGTCGTGAATCCACATTTTATCGATAAGCTGGTAAATATCGGTATAAGCAGGGAAAAAGCTGTATATATTCCGAACTTCGCCGCGAAAAAAATGTTCAACAAACTGAGCAACGAGAAAAGACTCGGGTTCCGGGATCGTCTTTCCGAGAAATACGGTATACCCCGTGATGCCTTTCTTGTAATGGGCTGTGGACAGGTGCAGACCAGAAAAGGCGTAATTGATTTTATTAAGATCGCCGAAAAACTCACCGGCATCCGGTTCATTTGGGTAGGCGGTTTTTCTTTCGGAGTTATAACCGACGGATATAAGGAGCTTTGTTCTTATATGGAAAATCCTCCGGCAAATGTCACGTTTACGGGAATAGAATCATCAGATAATATGAATCTTTACTATAACGCTGCAGACTTGCTGTTTATTCCGTCTTATAACGAGCTGTTCCCCATGACAATTCTGGAATCAGCAAATACCGGTACGCCCATCCTTATGCGTAATCTTGAGCTTTACCAACCGATACTCGGCGATGACTATCTCAGCGGAAATGACAATGAGGATTTTGCCGCGAAGATCGAAAGACTTAAAAACGATAAAGAGTATTATTCTGAAGCCTGTAGCATTTCCCGCAGGATCGCTGATTACTACAGTGAGGAAAGACTCTATAAGATGTGGAAGTCCTTCTACCGTTCTTTACTGTAAGCATGATTAAAAGGAGTACTGCTTGAATAAAAATACTTTATACAAAATATTGTCCTTTATCTTCATTTCCGCAGTGCTTGCCGGAATGCTTATTTATATGCTTCATAAGGACGGAGTCGAGAATATCCTTACTATTCTGAAAACTGCCGACTACAGATGGACATTTGTGTGTCTGCTCCTTATGTTTGCGGAAATAATCCTGGATTCATTATCGCTGTTTATTCCCCTCAAAAAATCAGGGTATTCAGGAAAGTTCTTCGGGGTCCTCAAGTCCGATTATATCTGCAGATTTTTCAGTTATATAACTCCGTTTAATTCAGGCGGACAGCCTGTCCAGGCGCTTTATCTGTCCAAAAAAGGGATCGCGATGTCCAGAACTCTTTCGATCCTTCTGATCAAATACATCATCTACCAGGCAGCGCTCCTGACCTGGGCAGCTCTTCTGTTCGCCTTTAACAACCGGTTTTTCTTCAGCGTCTTTTCTGGCTACTTATGGCTCATCATACTCGGCATATCTGTCAGCCTGATCGCCGCATTAAGCATGGTGGTCATCGGAAAACGCACGTCTGTCGTAAGCAGGATCACAACGTCTCTTATAAACCGCCTGTCTTCATTGCATATAGGAAAACGTTCTCTCATAAAGGATCCGGAATCATTAAAACAAAGATCTGATACGGCCATATCCAATTACGGCAAACAGTTCAATGAGACCGTATGCAGTAAACCGGTAATGGCAAAAATGTATCTGATCAGCATGCTTCAGATCTTTTCTTACCTTGCCATGACTTACACGATCTACAAGGCCCTCGGAAACAGCGGAGTATCAATCTGGGGGATAATAACTGTCCAGACGTTCCTGTTCCTTCTGATCGCATATGTTCCGACACCGGGCGCAGGTCTGGGGGCCGAAGGTGCTTTTGCTTTGTTCTTCCACGGAATATTCACATCCAATCTGAACATGGGAAATCTGTTCTGGCGGTTGTTTACCTTCTATATCCCGTTTATCCTCGGCAGCATTTTTGCCATGTGCAATAAATCATCCGGGAAAAAGGAAGAAGTACAGAAAGAATAAACAGGCCGTCCCGGAGGACGGCCTGTCTCATTATTTATAACTTATTCCAAGCTATCAGTAATTCTCAGCATTTACTTCGAAGTAGCTCTGAGGATGAGCGCAAACGGGGCAAAGCTCGGGTGCCTTTGTGCCGACTACGATGTGACCGCAGTTTCTGCACTCCCAGACCTTAACTTCGCTCTTAGCGAAAACTTCCTGAGCCTCAACATTCTTGAGGAGAGCTCTGTAGCGCTCTTCGTGGTGCTTCTCGATAGCGCCGACCATTCTGAACTTGGCTGCGAGTGCCGGGAATCCCTCTTCCTCAGCTGTCTTAGCGAAGCCTTCGTACATGTCTGTCCACTCAAAGTTCTCGCCGTCTGCAGCAGCTGCTAAGTTCTCTGCTGTTGTGCCGATGCCCTCGAGCTCCTTGAACCACATCTTAGCGTGCTCTTTCTCGTTGTCAGCTGTCTTGAGGAAGAGAGCTGCGATCTGCTCATAGCCTTCCTTCTTAGCCTTGGAAGCGAAATAGGTATACTTATTTCTAGCCTGTGATTCGCCTGCGAAAGCAGCCTGAAGATTCTTCTCTGTCTGTGTACCTGCGTACTTGTTAGCCATTTTTGTTTCCTCCTGAGTTTTTATAGCTGTTTGTTTTGTTTCTTCTTTTTGCGCAGTGCCGTTATCCAAGGGGATAAAGTAGCTTGCGTCATGCTTGCACCACGGGCAGATAAAATCTGAGGGAAGCGTATCGCCTTCGTAGATGTATCCGCAAACCGTGCAGATAAAGCCCTTCTTGGGTGCCTCGTCTGCCTTGGGCGCGCCCGGCTTCTGCTTGATGTTCTTCTGATAGAACGCGTATGTGACTGAAGGATCATCTGAGAGGATCTCCCCGTCGGTTACGTCTGCCAGGAACATAGTGTGTGTGCCAAGATCCGTCTCACTTACGACCTTAGCCGAGAGAAATGCGTTGGTCTCGTCAGCGATATAGGCGATTCCGTTTGCCGCGCGCTTAAAGTCTATGCTCACGAACTTGTCGATATCTTTGCCGCTCTGGAATCCGAAATGCTTAAAAGTCTCGAATTTGGATCCTTCGGTAAGGATCGAGACGTTGAACTCGCCGGTCTTTTTGATCATGTCGTGCGTGAAGTTAAGCTTGTTAACTGCAACACAGATCCTGTTTGGTTCTGTAGTAACCTGCATCACGGTATTTACGATGCAGCCGTTGTCTTTGGCGCCGTCTTTTGCCGTCAGGACAAAGAGCCCGTAAGTCAGGTTGTACATGGCTTTGCTGTTCATGCTGTTCCCCTTTCTTCTGGTGTAGCGCCTTTTGCCTGAAAGGCATAGTCATATTATAGGGGAAAGCGCCCTGTTTGTGGGTGAATTATTAATTAATTTTTGATTTTTTTGTTTTGCAGTCAATGACGTAAAAAATGTCTCTTTGCTTTGTGCGCCAAACTAGGCGTAAACCGGGCTGAATTCGCGGCTAAACTTGAGGGTGCAGCCTCAAATTCCGCCTCATTTTCGATCCGGCTAAACAAATTCGAGGCAAAACTTGAGGGTATAGCCTCAAATTCCGCCTCATTTTCGATCCGGCTAAACAAATTCGAGGCTAAACTTGAGGGTGCAGCCTCAAATTCCGCCTCATTTTCGATCCGGCTAAACAAATTCGAGGCTAAACTTGAGGGTATAGCCTCAAATTCCGCCTCAATACTACCCGCGTTTTGATTTTGCAGCACTTAATTCACGCAGGAAACCCCGCGCGAGACTCCCATTACTCAGTCCTCAATGCGGTTACAGGATCCTGTCTCGATGCCTTCTTCGAAGGGATAAGACCTCCGATCAGGGTGAGGATGACGCTCAGGATAACGAGTACGACTGCTGCGGTCCATGGCAGCACGGCACTTACGTCAGTAGAGTCCGCCAGACTGTGAATCAGCGCGTTGATGGGTATCAGTAGCACGGCCGAGATGCCGACGCCGAATAGACCTGCCAGGAAGCCGGTTATTATGGTCTCGGCGTTGAATACCTGGGCGACATTGTGCTTCGAGGCGCCCATGGCGCGGAGTATACCGATCTCCTTGCGGCGCTCGAGAACGCTGATATATGTGATGACGCCGATCATGATGGACGATACGATGAGCGATATGGATACAAACGCGATGAGCACGTAAGAGATCGTGTTGACGATCTTCGTTACTGACTTCATCAGCGCGCCTACGATATCGGTGTAGACGATGCTCTTGTCATCTTCGCCTGCATCTTCGACCTTCTTGTTGTAGTCCTTGATTATCTGGACGATCTCGTCTTTGGATTCGAAGTCCTTGGGGAAGATCGTGATGCTCTGGAGATCGTCCCTGTCGCAGTAACCGAATGCTGCAAGATTCCTCTCTGCCGAAGACCTGCCGGAGCCGCCCATCATCTCATTCATGAAGGACTGGAACTCGCTCTCGTCCATGTTGAACTGGAATGCCTTGGCGAACGCATCCTGATCGATGGTAAGCGCGCTTCCCATGCTTTCGAAAGTATCTTTCAGAGCATTTGTCATGTTGGTCGCCAGGCGCTCGATGACCATCGAGATGGCCTTCTGGATGCCGTCTGCGATCTGGCCCATCATGGAAGATGTCATGCCGGATACGTTTTTCATGACAGTAGCGGTGATCTCATCCGTGTTTACGGAAGTGGTTACAACGTAGGTAATGAGATTTTTCGCGCGTTCGGTGCCGAGATATTCCTTGATGGAATCTCCGAGCACAGCAGGATCGGGAAGATCATTCTCGGTTGCATACTCGCTGTATGCGGCAAGGAGTGCGGCAGCCATATCGCGGGCGTTGTCCAAGGTTACTTCTACCCTGCTCGAGATCTCTGATGTGATCTTCTCAGACTGGGCGTTAACGACCGCCTGACCTTCGTCGCTCTCGAGATACTGCTGGAAATAAGCCTGATAGTTCGCGGGATCGGATATGTCCCAGCCCTGCTTTACGGCGTATTCCGCAAATCCGTCGGTGATAGCGCTAAGGGCCTCGTTTACGAGGGCCTGGTCGATTGATCCTATGCCGCTGTCATTAATTATCTTGAGGAGCTGTTCCCTGATTATCGCAGAACCTCTGGGTGACGAGATGAACTGTGACATCGCGTCAGGAAGATTAGCATAGTTAGTGGAAGGATCAGCTGAAGCATAATCCATATAATCCGTTAAGATGCTTGAGATGCCTGTGCCAAGTGCATCCGTGTCGACCTTGAGATCGACGCCTTTAAGAAGTCCTGAGATCTGGTCTGCGGACAGGCTCGGCATGGCGCTTCCGAACGCACCTGAAAGATCCATACCGCTCATGTCTCCGAATGCATCCTCATCGATATTTAGCTTATCCTCATCGAATACGAAAGCATCCTGGATAGCTTCTTCATCGATCGAGAAGAAGCTTCCCATATCAAAATCGGATTCTTCCTCATCGAATCTGATACCCGTAAGCACGTTAACTTCGCGGTCGGCCTTCTGAGCCTTAACCACATCAGCGCCCTCTGCTTCGAGGCGCAACTCTTCCACAAGATCCTTGCCGAAATAAATGCCCGAATCGAGCATCCAGATATCCTGTCCCTGCTTGGGCTGGACGATGCCGACGATCTTAAGGTCATAGCCGCCCGATACGAGATCACGCATGTAACCGGTGTTGTTTCTCATATCGGTATAGATCTTGTTATTCTCGTCATACTTATAGAACTTGTAAGCGGGTACCACCTTGAAGTTCGTACCCATGAAGTCTTCGTAGAGCCATGTGTAATATTCCTGGTCAGTCTCGACTTCGAGGCCATTGGAAAAGTCACTGATCATCTTGTCGAGCTCTTCAGAATCCCTCAAGCCGAACGTGTAGCAGAGGTAGTCCGTTACTGCGCCGTTCTGGGTAAGTACGAGAACGGCCTCTCTTGAGTTCTCGGGCCATCTGCCGGCTTTGACATCGTACTGGTCAATATAGAGTTCCTCGTTCTCGGGCATCTCGAAAAAGACATTCATCGAATAAGATGAAGCAAAAACAGACGAGGAAGAAAGACCCATCGACGAGAAATCGTTGTTGGGATTGACCTGTCTGTAATCGCCCGTTCCCTTGTCATAGTAGAAGATCTGCGGATTGATGCTGTACGTGTATTCAACACCGTTTGAGAGCTCATAGATCTCAGGTCTTTCGTTGTCAAAATACTCCTTGAGCGATATAAGGTCGTTGGTCTGAACCGTAGAGAGGATCTGGCTTACCGAGGGTACTTCCGTGATCTCGCCCTCTGCGGCAGGCTCCCAGGTCTCAGTCTGGACCATCATCATGGACATGAAAGAAATAGACGAACGCTCGATCGACAGCGGATACTGCGACAGCGTCTGCTGCTCTGTCCTGTTGATATATTCATTGACGCCGTTAGACAGCGACAGGATGAGCGCGATGCCGATGATGCCGATGGATCCTGCGAATGCGACGAGAATGGTCCTCGCCTTCTTTGTCCTTAAGTTATTGAAGCTCAATGCAAGAGCGGTAAGGAAGCCCATGGATGCCTTGCCGAGATTCTTGTGTACCGGAGTGATCGCATTGGCTTCATCTTCAAGCTCGAACGGATCGCTGTCATCGGTGATGCGTCCGTCTCTGAGCTTTACGATCCTCGTTGCATATTCCTCAGCGAGCTCGGGATTATGCGTTACCATGACGACCAGACGGTCCTTGGCAACCTCTTTAAGAAGATCCATGACCTGAACGCTGGTATCTGTATCGAGCGCACCGGTAGGCTCGTCTGCAAGAAGGATATCGGGATCGTTAACCAGAGCTCTCGCGATAGCGACACGCTGCATCTGGCCGCCTGACATCTGGTTAGGCTTTTTGTGCGCCTGCTCGCGCAGTCCTACCTTCTCAAGCACATCAAGCGCTCTCTGCTTGCGCTCCCTGGCAGTGATTCCGGAGATGGTAAGAGCAAGCTCTACATTGGAAAGGACTGTCTGGTGCGGGATCAGGTTGTAGCTCTGGAAGACAAAACCGATTGTGTGGTTGCGGTATGAATCCCAGTCCCTGTCCTTATAACGCTTTGTGGAAACGCCGTTGATGATGAGGTCGCCCGTATCGTAACGGTCCAGACCTCCAATGATATTAAGGAGCGTCGTCTTGCCCGAGCCCGAAGGTCCCAGGATAGCAACGAACTCATTGTCCCTGAGATTCAGCGACACTCCGTCCAAAGCCCTTTGTACGAGGCTTCCTGTTTTGTATTCTTTGTGTATATCCCTAATCTGCAACATAGTGTTGAAATTCTAACACGCGAAAAAAGAACAATCTTTACTCTATCTGTTAATTATTAGCGAAATCCGCGTAAACACGAACTCACCATGACTGTTCTTTCACGCATCTCGAAAACTCCCTTATTCCTTTAATTTTCTCGTTTTGTGAATCGTCTTATCCCTATTTAACGGCTTATGCCGGAGCCCCGCTTATCAGAGCGGGAGCTTCGAATAGAGCCATGTGCTTCTCTTCTCAAAAGATTCCTTGTCGGCAAGCTTGGAGAACAGCTGGAACTGTATCGTTCTTACAGACTTCATGAAGGGCTTGGCTGCTGCTGCAAGACCCTTGCACTCAGCTGCGAATGCCTCCTCGGAGCAGTCGACTAATGCAAGATATGACTGCCTCTTCTGATCTGCTTCTGGTGCCGAGATAAGAATCATCAATCTTGCGATTGACGGATGCGAACCGCAGTACTGCTTCAATGCTTTCTCAAGCGCGAGAAATTCCGGTGTGTTTAGAGGATTCCTGATGACGATCTTTGTAAGACCCGCCATCTGGGGGCCGCCCTTGCCGATGAAGTCATCGAGATTGCGGTTGCCTGTTCCGCCCAAAGCGAGAGAAGCATTGTCTGCAGAGCCCTCGCCGAATCTGGTCTTGAAAAGTCTTGTGTTGACCATGTCGTTGATGAGCTTCACGGGGAGGGTGATAGATACCGGTCCGCCCGGATTAACGATGAATCCCTGGTGGTTAGCATCTCTGCCGATGGCTGCTGCCTGTGCAAATGACATGGAGAAAACCTGGCCTAATCCCTGCTTTGAGAAAGCCCTCTTCTGCGCATCCTTCGCAAGCTTTAAGTCAGTGAATACCGGAAGGAGTGATACGTTTTGGTCTTTCCTTGAAGTCATTCCTGCGAAAGAGATATTGCTCTTGCCGTTCTTGGCGGGTGTGATCTTTACGGGTGTCAGGAACTCTGATGTCATGACGCAATCCATGGTAGTGGAGAAGAATTCGGGGATCTGGCCGTATCTTCCGTACTCGCAGAGCATTGCGATCGTTCTCGGATTGCCGGCCTTGCCCATGCCTCTGCATGCGGGATCAGCCATATTCTCGATGCCGGGGGCATCGGTAATGACCGCGAATCTTTCTACAGGTCTTTCTACTGACTGGTCAGGATCTGTCGGGAGCGGAATATCGCCCCTTGTTATCTCGAGCTCTACTCTCTCGTAAGTAGCTTCGTCTACAAAATCCCTGTTCTCATTCCTGATCTTCTCTACCCTGACGCTGTACTTGCAGCCTTCACCCTGATAGAGGTAAACATCAGTGCCTGCCTTGATGGTACCTCTGATGTCACCGCGGACGATAACGTTGCCCGCTGTCTCAGGCTCGGCCGTTAGAGGGATCTCATCCAGGACCACGAAGAAAGTCATACCTTCAGGCTTGGCCATTCCGTTCAGGACCTTCTCGGAAGCGATCTTGACCTGCTCATTCATCTCGTCCTGCTTCTTGGTGGCAGCATCCTGTTCCTGCTGTCTCTCAAGTGCCTTGGCCTCTCTCTCCTGCTGCTCTTCCTCGCGGGCCTCCAAGATGACCTTCATCTCGTCTGTAACACTGTTACTTTGTCTATTTTCAGCGGATTCGGCGTTAAGCTCCTCATCCTTCTTTTTCTTTCCGAACAATGCCATAAAGCATCCCCCTTTTATTATTTCCAATGAGAGATTATAGCACATCGGGCATATGAGTGCCTTAATATGACACTTATTTGTCCTTTACACGGGACACGGGCAAGGAATAAAATATCGCCATAAGTGTTTTCGAGAGGCATGCTGATGGAAAACTTCGACAGACAGGACATATTGGATAAGGCCGCTCAGGCGTACGATCACGCCGAGAAGACCATCATGGCGATGGATAATGTCTTCCAGCATATATCAGGCGCCAACTACGATCCGGCCTTGACGCTCGCGCAGTTCGACATGATCCTGCAGGGCGTTCTTCTGAGCGTCGCTTGCGCTGACGGGGTTTTCGATGAGCTCGAACAGGACTTCATAAAGCAGTTCGCAATGCATGGTGACCTCTTAAACTACATCAAGGCCGACATGGGCGGAGAGACAGAGATCACATGGGACCTTATCGCAAATCTCCCCGAAGACCTCGTAAGCACGCTTGTTGAGGTGCTCCCCCGGGTCTTGGACGACCAGTGCTCGAGCTTCATCTATCCGCTAGCCGCAGTCGATTTCTCATACAGCCAGTACGGCGGCGTCACGACAACACCCGGTGATTTTCTGAAATCCATCGAGGGTGACATGATACAGATCGCAGGACTTCTGGCTTTTGTCGATTCCGAAGGAACAGATGATGAGATCTGTGCCGCAGTCGAGATGATCTACGAGCTCGAAGGCAGGCACTGGAGAGATCTTTTGTCAGGAAGAGCTTTGGGTTCAGGTCAGGAAAAGGCCTGATATCAATGGATCATGGCCTCCCACGGGCCTGAATACTGCGCGAAGACTCCATAGAACATAATCACCGCAATAACGAACAGCACAGTAACTGCCGTAAGGACTTTTGATATAGCCTTGCCGGCGCCTTTATCAGCCTTCACCACGCTTCCGCACCAGGATGCGGCCGGTATCAGCACAGGCACGATGTATCTGAAGCTCTGGGTGCAGACGACCGGATGCGTGAAGCAGAACATTATCTCAGGCAGGATGAGCGCTGCTGCCAAAATCCAGAGCGCAATATTCTCAGGGGTCCTGCCGCTTTCTTTGATCCTCCTGAACGCTCCGTAAACCGCACAGACAGCTATGATGAGCACCAGGATAAATGCGGTTACCATAAGCGCCTTAGCGATAAATACCAGATAAGCATCAGTGAACTTGCGCTCATCAAAAAGCCCCGTCTTCATGATAGCAAGCGGGATGTTGAAGTCGTTTAACGGACCGCCTTCCTGAAGGAACGGCGTGGCCAGGATCTCCTTAGACGGAGCGAAAAGTCTCTGCCAGGCAGAATACATCCATATGTCCTGACCTGCGGAAGAATCGATCTCGAATACATAAGTGATCGGCGTTCCGTAAGCGATGAGGTTCTTTAAAGGGAACCACAATCCCAGAGGGAATACCGTGACCGCGAATACCGCGAACTGCTTGATAAGATCCTTGATCCTGCCTTTGTAAGCGGTTTTCCGGGACTTCGATCCGACAGGCTCTTTGACTGTCTTTACGAGTTTTGCAAGGAACAGCCAGCCGACCGGGAATGCGACAAAGCCCATGGAGAGCTTGGTCATCATGGCGCAGCCGATAGCGATCGCGAGGAAAAGGATCGTCGTAAGTTCTGGCTTGGAATACCACTTGAGAGCAAGGTAGAAAGATGCGGCAAAGAGCATCAATGCCAAGGCATCGTTATTGACCTGGATAGCGAGAAATATCATCTGCGGGCAGAAGACGATGAGCGCCATTGATACGGCAAGCGCTTTGCCCTCGATCTTGAACCATTCGAGCGTTTTCTTAGTAAGCAGAATGAAGTAAGAAGTCCACAGCATCGGAAGGAACTTGAGACCGTTGACATTGCCTGCAAATCTCATCGGAAGCACATTGTGGATCTTCAAGAATAAAGCGCTTATCAGGTAGTGGAGCGGCGGATGGTAGAACTGTCCGTAGTCCCTGACGTCGCCTGACGGGAGCGCCAGATTGTTATAGATGTAAAGGATGTATGTGTCGTGGAATCCCGCCTGGTCTTCGGAGAAGTTTGACACGTCGTGCTGCCAGTAATTTAATGGCGTGAAAATAACCATTACGGCGCGCAGCACGAATCCTGCGCAAAGCACTGCGGTCACAGCGTCTTTGGCCTCGAACTTACGGGCAATGAGAAGCACGATAATGCATACCAGAATAGTTCCCAGACCGCCCCAAAGCATGACGTTTTCCATGATGGAAATACATGCCAGCGTGGCCCTGTTTACTGCCGCAAAAGACATCTTGAAGATAAGCATGTAGATTGCGAATGCGGGGACCGCGGATGCGAGTGCAAGGTATTTTTTGGGACTGCTGATAAAAGCTCTCGTGACATAATAGACACAGGCTGTTGTAAAGACCGTCATGAGGACTGATAAGGACATCTCGCGGAGGCTTACGGCATTCATTCCGGACATCAGATAGAGGATTATCACCGCTACTGTGCACACGCCGAAGCCTTGTGCAAGTTCCCTGTAATCCTTAGCTGCCTTTGCCTTGTCTGCCATATCAGCCGATCACCGTTACTGCGCCTTTGACGTATGTCCAAAGGATCGTGTAGAAGAGTATCGAGAGCGCGAAGAATGCGAGCGCCAGGTTCTTGACGAGCTTGGGCATGAGGCTGTCCTTTGCGCCCGGGATCTTTATCTCGCCGGCCATCAAATAGAAGACCGTGCTGCACAGCAGAAGCGGTGTGCTGTATCTGAAATCCTGCGAGCAGATATGAGGATATTTGAGCGAGAAGGATACGACAGATACGACTTCAGTTATGGCAAGAACTACCATAGACAGATCTTCCCAGACAAAGCCTCTTTTCCTGATCGTAACGACAGTGTAGATGAGTCCGATGAGCGCTACGATTATCATCGCGAGGAACACGATAAGCAAAGCGTATCCAGCCATGCTCATCAGCAGGTCATCCCTGCAGTTCTCACCTCCGAAGAGCGCCGTCTTGACCTGCGCAATGAAAATGTTGTAATCCTTCTCTCCGTCCGAACCGAGATTCATATAATAGTCCTCGATCGGGAACCCGTAGAAGCCGAATAATCTTTGCATCGGAGTGTAGCCGCTTAAGTCCTGATAGATGTTGTCAGACCTTAAGACATATGTGATTGGCACACCGTACTTGATGTAATTCCTGACCTGGTACCACAGTCCCAAAGGCGCGCATATAACGCCGAAAGCAACGAGCTGCAGAAATGTCTTTCCGCCTCTCTTCTCCTTCTTGTCAGTGATGTCCTTAAGAAGCTTGACGATGAAGAGGAATCCTAACGGGAAAGCAATGATCCCTACCGCTATCTTGGTCATCATGCCGAAGCCAATAGCCAGCGCGGATAATAGTATGTGCCTCCACGATCCGCCCTTAAACCATTTGAGACCGAAGTAGAAACCGGTGAAGAACAGCATTATCGATAATATGTCATTGTTTACCGATGCTGACATCAGCATGAATGCGGGGAAAGCCGAGACGACATAGGCAGCTGCCACATGGTGCTCTTTCCTGACACCCAGGAGCTTGATGTTCTTAAAGACCATTATCAGCGCGTACTGTGTCCAGAGCATCGACAGTGCCTGCAAAGCCTCGTAATTATGCATCCCCTTGGGCAGGAGCAGCTCATAGATCTTGAGGAAGACCGCGCAAACGAAGTAGTGGAACGGCGGGTGGTAGAACTGTCCCAGATTTCTGATATCGGCATCAGGGAGCGAGAACTTGTCCCTGATGTAAAGGATGTATCCGGAATGCATTAAGTTGTATGTGCCTTCCCTGAACTCACCGAGATCGCACTGTCTCGTATTGATGTCCGTGTAGAGTACATAGCCGAGCCTTACCACAAAGCCCATCGCGAAGATCAGGGCTATCAGGGCCTCATCAGAGAGCCTCTTGGTTTTCCTGAGATAAATCCCGTATCCGATGATGAGAAGATATCCGCATACCATGACCGCGCATACTGTTACGTTGCTCGATATCTGCATACCCGTGCCAAGAAGAACAACGAGCACCAGAAGCGCCGAGATAATAAACGGATGCTTTGTCAAAACACCGGTAACTGTATCCTTCTTAAGACTCAATACCCAAATTCCTCGATCCAGTAGTAGCTAAATTCGTATTCGTTGCTGTCGGGCTTAAAGAGCGCCGCACCGAAAGTCTTGAACTCGGGCTTTAAGATGTTTTCCCTGTGTTCTTCAGATGCCATCCATGCGTCGAAAACCGCCTGCGCGGAAGTCTGTCCGCAAGCAATATTCTCGCCTATGAGCGGGGTGTTATTCTCGTCATATCCGTTGACCGTATACCACGGCTTGCCGTTAGGTCTTAAGTGATTCTCGATCTGAGAATTTGTAAGGAGCGGGATCTCAGCGGCGCGCTCAGCAGCACAGCCAGCAAGTGTATCTGACCACGTGAGCGGATCAAGTCCTTCATCGGCCCGCACCTGGTTTACCAGGTCTAAAAGCTCTTTTGCGTAAACAGACTGGCCTGATGCCTTGAGATTGTCGTCAGAACCCGATGACTCGGAGCTTGATGAATCCTGCGAAGATGAACCGGATGATCCGGAATCGCTGCCGTCCGCCGTGTCATCACCGGAAGGCGCAGGTGTTGTCTCAACAACAGGCAGACCGTTTGCAGCTGCAGCACTTGAAGCAGCTTCAGGTGAACCTGCCGGCGGATAACCGGTGTTATCCTTGATCTCAGCATCGGGATTCTCTTCTATCCACTGCTCCCTGGATTCGAGAGCACCAAGCACATAGTACTCGGCATTCATGAATATTATCTTGTTCCAATTGCCGCACTTGGCAACGACGATGGCTCTGTCTCCGGGTTTCAGATCTATCTTGTTGCCGCTGCTGAAAACATCAGGAAGACGGAATGCCGTGGCATTACGTGTGGCAACATATTCGAAATCATCAGAAGAAGTCGGCGTAAAAAACCTTATTTTCTGGGTGTTCTCGGGCTCAACATGCTTCTCTGCGGCATCCTCGGGCGCTTCTGTCTGAACGATGTCCGCGCTCTTAACGTAATACCTCGAACCGCCGTACATGATGGCTGCCCAGCCGTCTCTGCTGAAGCCGATAACTTCAAATGTCCTAGACTCAACAAGCGCAGGCTTGGGACCGTCTGACTCGGCAGGCTCGCTGTAAAGCGGCAGGCTTCCCTCCCTGGACTTGTAGTAATTGTTGCCGGTCTCAGTAGTTGTGAAGATCAAGATATTGTCATGCTCATTGATGACCTCGATCACTACTTCGCCGGCCTCAACAGCTTCGCTCAGTGACTGGTCATCGTCGCCTTCGCCGGTTTCCTGAGTGATCTCAACTTCAATGAGCACCGCGCCGTCACTGCCTTCAGGAGACGTAACCGGCTGCTGATCAGCTTTCGAACCGACCTTGATATAATTCGTAACTCTGTAAACGGCAAATGCGCACATACACAACAGAAGCACCATGATCCCCGCGATCAGGAATTCATACCTTGCCCTGATGTCTGTATTGTTCCCGTTTTCTTCCATAATTATCCTCTTTATCGAGCCTTCCCTTTGCGTCCGCGGACGCCACCCATGTAAGGAAGAGCCTCTGCCTCCATTATTTATAATAGATGCAAACCCTTATGTTTTCAACCCGCAGGGGGTTTTTGAGGGGCTCTGAAAGGGGTGAAACAGTTGCGGTTAAGCGGAATCCGAGTTATTATTGTTTTTGTAATTTATTTTTGAGGAGGGGACTTCATGGATAAGAAGAAACTCTATATTATCGTGGGTTCAGCAGTAGCGGGTACGCTTCTCATTGTGGGAATCGTTGCTGCCGTACTTTCCAACAGACCCAGCGCTTTAATCACATCTGCTGCAGTTAACACTGCAAAGGACATCCGCAAGATCGAGGCTTTCCAGACAATTGAGAAGGTTTCTAACGGTGGTTCAGTTGCTGTATCCGCAAACCTTGACAAGTACGCAAACGACATTTCCATCCAGGGTAAGGTCTACACTGACGTCAAGAACTCAAGAGGCGCTTACGAGATGACGATCTATGATGACGAGGACGTCATGGTACAGCCCAGGATCTACTACGGAAAGGATTCTTTCGTTGCCACATGTCCTGAGCTTTTCGAGGGCGCATACGGAATCAACTTCAAGAAGCTCGATAAGAATCTTCCTGATTCCATTTTCGATCCTGATGAAGACACTGATTATTCTCTTCCCGAAGGTCTCTACGATTACCTTATCGGACTCAGCGAGAATTCCAAGGGCAACAAGGAACTCGAGCGCGATCTCACGAAGGCTGCTACAAGATATGAGAAGTTCATGATCCAGACAGTCTTAAAGTATGCAGATGTCGAGAAGTCCAGCGACAAGATCAAGGTAGGCGGAGACAATATCTCCTGCACCGTTATCACTATCAATGTTGATGAGGATGCTATCGTTCTGATCATGCAGGACCTCATCGATTACATCAACAACGATAAGAGCCTTGAGGACCTCCTCACCCGTTATTACGAAGCTATGCCGAACATGTCATTGATCTACGGCTACGGCGGCTACGATGCTGAAGATATGGTTGATGCTTTCTATGATGAGATCGACGAACTTGAAGATTCACTCGACTACATCGAAGACATGAAGATAGACCTTGAAGGCGTTTTCTATATCACAAAGTCCGGCAAGAGAATTGCCCAGATGGAATTTGATTTTGACGTTAACGGCGAACAGACAGAGATCGAGATCGTTCTCGGCAAGAACATTGCAAAGACAAAGGAAATGAGCCTCTCAGTCAAGACAAACGACGATTACGAGATGTCCATCGAGTACGTGGTAGAAGAGGACAGCGCAAAGGCATACGAAGCCGAGATCAAGTATACCATTAAGGACTATTGGGATGATGAATCTTACAAGATGACCATCAGCTGGGACAAGAAGTCCGGAGATCTCGAATTCAAGGGCAAGAATGACTACAGCGATTTCTCTTTGGAAGGCACCCTTAACAAGAAGGGCGACAAGTACATCTTCGTGCTTGAGAAGATCAAGTCTGACGGCAGGGCCATTGACGGCGTTGATGATCTCGAACTCACCATCACGGTAGACACAAGAGATCCCGCTCCGAAGGCTCCTTCCAGATACACAGACATCATCCTGATGGAAGAGGATGATTTCGAAGATCTCTTCGAGGAGATCGAGGAAGGCATCGAGGACATCGAAGACGAGTTCTTCTGATACCGTACAGGTTAATATATGATCTGTCAGGGGCTGCCTTAGTGGCGGCCCCTTTTTTGTTGTATTTTTTTGGGTAAAGGCGAGACTCTAAAGTGCTGAAAAGTTGTGCGGCTTTCGCATTCTGAGCCTGAAAATGCGTTTTTTGTGCGAAAAATCGAAAAATCCGCACGATTTTCGCAATCTGAGCCCGAAAATGCGTTTTTTTGTGCGAATAATCGGAAAATCCGCACGATTTTCGCACGCACGAGTCCCTGCAGCTGCTCACGCACGAGTCCCTGCAGCTGCTCACGCAGAGTACCGCACCCGCACCCGCCAAAACCACCCCTTACAACTGTTTAACACGCAGTTATTTATATATACGCATAAGGTCAGATATCGTGATATAATTTTAAAGTTTTAGTGTGGATTTTTGTCCCTACACAATCCAAGTCATAAGAGGTGTGCACATGAAGAAAGTTCTGGTATGCAAGGAAAGCCTGCCTGCCGAGACAAGAGTTGCCGTTATCCCCGATGACATCAAGAAGCTCACAGGTATGGGCTTTGAGTTCACGGTGGTCAGTGGCGCAGGTCTCAAGAGCGGCTTCACAGATGCGGATTACGAACAAGCCGGCGCGAAGATAGTTAAGGCCGAAGAAGATGGCCTTAAGGATGCCGAGATTGTTGTCAGGATCCTCAAGCCCGATTCAGCTGAGGGCATGAACCCCGATACGGTTCACATCAGCTTCTTAGATCCTTTTAACGAGAAGGATCTCCTCAACGGATTTGCCAAGAATAACATCCAGGCAGTATCCCTCGAGATGATCCCCAGAACGACGCTCGCTCAGAAGATGGACGTTCAGTCTTCACAGACATCTCTTGCTGGTTACGTTGCAGTTCTCAATGCGGCAGCACGTATGCCCAAGATACTTCCGATGATGGTTACTCCTGCAGGAACTATCAATCCTGCCAGAGTATTCGTTATCGGCGTTGGCGTTGCAGGCCTTCAGGCTATCGCAACGGCTAAGAGACTCGGTGCGCGCGTTGACGCTTTCGATACAAGACCGGTCGTAGAAGAGCAGGTTAAGTCACTTGGCGCTAACTTCGTCAAGATCGACTTGGGCGAGATGGGCCAGACCGCTCAGGGCTACGCTAAGGAACTCACACCCGAGCAGATCGCCAAGCAGCAGGAAGCTCAGGCTAAGGTCTGCGAGAAGGCTAATATCGTTATCACCACCGCTAAGGTCTTCGGCCGCAAGGCTCCTGTCCTCATCAAGAAGGACGTGATCGACCGTATGCAGCCCGGCGCCATCATCGTAGATATGGCAGTATCCACAGGCGGTAACGTTGAAGGATCTAAGCCCGGTGAAGTAGTCGTTACAGACAACGGCGTAATCATTCTCCCCGGTGACGAACTCCAGCGCCAGGTACCCTGGGACGCTTCGAAAATGCTCTCCGGTAACATCTCCGCATTCCTTACTCACTTCTACAACAAGGAGACAAAGGAATTCGAGGTCAAGATGACCGACGAGATCATGAAGGGGTGCCTGCTCACACAGGGCGGAGCCATCATTCACGAAAGATTCAAGGAGGCATAATAATGGACGGTCAGACAATAATGCTGTTGGTATTCGTTTTTATCATCGCAGCTTTCCTCGGAGTCGAGCTTATTTCCAAGGTTCCCTCCCAGCTTCACACTCCGCTCATGAGCGGTACAAATGCTATCTCCGGTATCACCATCGTCGGTGCTATCGCAGCTTGCGCTATCAATGTTGACAATCATGTTTTGGGCATGATCTTAGGCGGCATCGCCATTCTTTTCGCAACCATCAATGTTATCGGAGGTTACTTCGTAACAGACAGAATGCTCGCAATGTTTAAGAAGAAGGAGGATAAGAAGAAATAATGGACTTCATCGATTTTTTCTGCATCTTCCTTTACATGATCGCGAGCGTCTTCTTCATCATGGGAATCAAGAAGCTCGGAAAGGCAGATACTGCCCGTAAGGGTAACCTGATGTCATCCATCGGTATGGGCATCGCCGTCCTCTCAGTCCTCATCTCACAGGATGTTTTCGACGGCGGCTTAGTAGCTTACATCATCATCATCCTCGCTATCGCAGCAGGATCCGTTATCGGTTTCATCTGGGCTAAGAAGGTCGAAATGACCGGCATGCCCCAGCTCGTAGCGCTCTTCAACGGCTTCGGCGGTCTGTCGTCAATGCTCGTTGCAATCTCTCAGTATTGCGCTATCCGCGGCGGTTCTTACGCTGTCGGCACAGATGCTTTCACATCGATCACATTAGGCCTCACGATCGTTATCGGTGCCGTTGCATTCACAGGTTCACTCATCGCTTGGGCTAAGCTCGCAGGTCTCAAGATGTTCAAGAAGAACATCACGATCCCCGGCAAGAACTTCATCAATGCAGGCATCCTCGCTACTGCAGTTATCGGCATCGTTCTTTACTGCATCGCTCCCGAAGATGTTCTGGGCCTTGTCGGAATCCTTGTTACTGCACTTTCATCCCTGGCTCTCGGTGTTACGCTGGTTATCACTATCGGCGGCGGCGATATGCCGGTTATCATCTCTTTCCTTAACGCACTCTCCGGTCTCGCTGCAGCATTTGCAGGATTCCCTATCGGCAACACGGTGCTCATCGTATCCGGCTGCCTGGTTGGTGCTTCCGGCGTCATCCTCACGCTCATCATGTGCAAGGCTATGAACAAGTCCTTTGCATCCCTCCTCTTCAAGACAGCAAAGAAGAAGGCTTCTTCCGCTGCAGAGGGCGAGCACAAGGAGCCCAAGGCTATGTCCGTTGAGGATGCTTTCCTTATCCTCGAAGCTGCAAAGAGCGTTGTATTCGTACCCGGTTACGGTATGGCTGTTGCACAGGCTCAGCACGCTGTTAAGGAGCTCTGCGATGTCCTCGAAGAGAACGGCTGTGAAGTTAACTTCGCTATCCACCCCGTTGCCGGACGTATGCCCGGTCACATGAACGTTCTCCTCGCAGAGGCTAACGTTCCTTACGAGCAGCTCAAGACAGCAGACGAGATGAATCCCCAGATGCCTAACACAGACATCGCCATCGTCATCGGCGCTAACGACGTTGTTAACCCCGCTGCTATCAACGACGAGTCATCACCGCTCTACGGCATGCCTATCGTAAATGCTTACGAGGCACGCACGGTATTCGTACTTAAGCGCGGTCAGGGTACAGGCTTCTCCGGTATCGAGAACCCGCTCTTCACGATGGACAACACCGTCATGATCTACGGCGACGCCAAGCAGACAGTATCCCAGCTCGTTGTCGAGTTTGAGAACTGATAAGTGTTCTGAATTCAAAAGCAAACTCCCCGTCAACCGGCGGGGAGTTTTTATTTGCCTTGTTCTCGAAAACCTTTTCTCTCAGATAACTACATTATCGTAAACACTGTTCTTGAAGTATTCGATAGCCTCATCTCTGGTGAGGTCACCGTTAACATACATATCAACAGCTTGCTTAAAGTAATTGTTGATCAGATTATCATTCTCCGTCAGATACTTGCCGGAAGGCATGTTATTACACTCGATGTAAGCCTCGTATACATTCTGGCCTCCGCAAAAATCAGAGACACCATCAGACTTGGCCATAACGACTCCTGAAGCAACACCCTGCTGATAATCATAAATCATTTTATTGGCCAAGAGATACTGGAGTCCTGTATCAGATGTATCAAGAGTGATCCATTCGATGAGCTCGGCAACGCCTTCCTTCTGGTCAGTATCCTTGTTAGCAAAGATCCATGTGCCGCCCCAGTAGGAACTGACCGGCGGTCTGCAGACTCTCCACTGTCCGTATGTGCCTTCATCGACATAACTCCCTCCGGAATTGCCTTCCATAATGTAACTTATGAACCAGACCGGTCCGAAGAATGCGAAAACCTTCCGGTCGCTTACACCGCTCATCTCGTTAAACCATTCCTCCGACCACATGACAGTGTTATTAGAATAATCGTTGTCCTTGAGCGTCTTAGCAAGGTCGATATAGCCCTCCCTGTCAGTACTGATGTTAATCTGTCCGTCCGCGACCCACGCCGAATCCGTAGTCGTCGTATAAAGCTGCCATATAGCAGAGGTATCGGAGACTGCAGCATAGCCCTTAGACTTAAGTATCTCAGAGGCCTCAAGGAACTTATCCCAATTGCCTGTACCGGCACCTATGATCTTCTCGATCTCAGCCGGATCATCCGTGCCAAATACATCCCTGGCTATATCAGCGTTGTAGATCATGGCACAGCCCGTACCCTCATAACCAAGGGCTACGACTTCACCATCGCGTGAACCGATCTCCACTGTATACGGGGCGATCTCGGCGTCCTCGATCTTCTTATCCACATCGATGCCGAGATCCCTGTAAGCGGAAGCATACTCAGCCATTTCACCCTGAGAGTATTTGTATACAAACTCAACATTAGCAACATATATATCAGGAGCTTGGTCACCACCATTTGCAAGTGCTTCATCCAGTACTCTCTCATAGTCACAGTCTCTGCTGATGAACGTGCATTTAACAGTATACATTTCACCGAATTCAGGATTCTGTCTGATGTACTGTTCTATGAATTCAGGCACTTCATATGTGTATGTCCAGAGCTCGATTTTCTCCGGGCCGGTGCCATAAGTAACAAACTGCGGCTCAGGCTCATCATCTTCAGTCTCGGTCGGTTCGGTCTCAGTCTCCGACTCTGTCGTATACCACGGTGGTTCAGTATAATCAGGAACTTCATAGCGGGATCCGGACGATGAAGATAAATCCTCAAAAGCCTGACAAAGAATTGCTTCGCATCCGACAATAAGAGTTAATGGTAAAACAAAGATACCCGCCAGCGCTGATAATACTATTCCGACAATTCCGAAAGGCGAACCTTTCACTTTACCGGAACGAACTTCTGATATTCCTTTGCACGAAAGAATAATACCGGCAACACAAAAACCAACAGCTAAGATATAAGCCACAACTGCTACCTTAAACAAAAATGGAGTTACATTGCCGAAATCAGTACACCAGAAACCTGCCAGACAGCAAGCCACTGATGCCAGCGCAATGCCAAAGCCGATAACACACAGCTTACTGAACTTTCTTTTCTCCGGAAAACGATTGCCGCAGGTGTCGCAAAACGGCAATTGATCAACTTGCGGCGCACCACAAACAGGACACTTATTCATAAGCATTTCCCCCTCACTTATGAAAAGCCTAAAGGCAAGAACCCTCTTCCAGTATGTAGGACTATTATACTACGAATTGTTTTTTATGGTTATTCTGCGGGTCTTGAAGACTGCAGGTTTTACTCCTGCGCTTGTATCTCCGCGCCCTTTTCAGCCTTCTTATTCACCGGCCTGATAACGAAACAGATGATGATCAACACAGGGATAAAGATAACGACTGCAGCCAAAACGTCGAGCACGGAATGCTGCTTGACGAAGACCGTGGAAATGCAGATGAGGAAGACCAGGATGTCGCTGGCGATGACGACTGCCTTCTTTTCCTTGAATCCGATATGAATACCCGCTGCCACAACGAGCGCGTCATAGACGTGAAGGCTCGGGAGCACGTTGGTCGGCGTGTCGATCGAGTGGAGATATTTTATGAATCCCATAAAGATGTTGTTGCGGTCTGGAATCTGGCAGCGGAGATCAACGGCATTGGGGTAAACCAGGCAGATGATGATGAACAGTGTCATTCCGGCCATGAGCATGTAAGATGTTTTTCGCGCGATAACACGGCCCTTGATACCCAATGCGATCATGCCGATGACGAGATAAGGAAGCCACATTGCGTATGGGATAATGAATCCTTCGAGTACGGGGATCTTGTCATCCAAAGCGACGTGGATCTGGTGGAAACCGCCTGCGGGCTCCAAGCTCTCGACCCAGAAAAACGTAGGCATATAGAAGACCATATAAATGGCCATCGGGAGCAAAGTCAGGACAACATAGATTATCTTGTCCTTAAGACTCTTGTTCTCAACAATCTTATCCATTCCACCCTCGCATCAGGATATAAATATGCAGAGTGCTCCAGTCCTCACCCGAACTTGAAGCACTCGCATATTATACCTTGTAGATTGTAAAAATGGGCTCTTAATTGACTTTCTTAAGGAAAACTTAAGCAAAACCCGCAGAAATCGTCTTCATCAGATCTCATTTACGGTACCGATGAAGACCGGAGCCATTGTCTCAAGATCAACGATCGCATAGGCAAAAGGCCTGTCGCAGATTACCTGGCGGAACTCTCTTGTGACGGGCTCGGCGCCTGCGCAGTGAAGAGTAACCGCAGTTACGGCCGCAGCTTTTGTTCCGTTGCTGTCGACTTCGATATGAGTCTTGTGTATTACTTGGGATACATAGATATCACCGGGAGCGCCTGCGATGCCTGAGAGATCAGCCTTACCGGGAATGAAAATATCTGTTACACCGAGGTTCTTGAGCGTGTCGTTTACAGAGAACTCGTAGTCATATTTGAATTCGGGCATCTTTGTATATACGTCGTATTCATCTGTACGGCTTTTGATGAACTTCTCGTAATCATCAGCCGTAAAACCCTTAAGGAATTCATTCGCATTGACGGACTCTTCAGCCGGAAGGATCATGAGGAAAGCATACTCTCCGCCCTTGTAATTCTTGATAAAACCGGTTGCCTTCTCAGTCTCAAAATAGTATTCAGTAGATTCGTTCAAGAATGTGGCATTCTGGGTACCGCTGTTTGCAGAGCGGAATTCGCCGTCTTTGATGTGATCGCTGTCATAAGGCTCGGCCCACTTGGCATCAAAGGCGATGGCATTTACGAGCACCATGACCGTTTCCGCATCGAGACTGTCGACGACCTCCTTGATCATATGGTCGGTGTTTTCGTCTACCCAGCCGTTGATCTCATTTACTGTGTTGATATCAAATTCAGTCTGTGTATACTCGGCGCCGAATGTCTCCTCTATGTATTCGACATACTCCGTGTTTACGGAATTTCCTAAGAGAGTCCTGTTGCTCCAAACGGCATTGGCGCAGGAGAATTCGATCTCCTCTGAATTATTGATCCTGTCCATGAGAGCGGAAGCGAAGGCCTGCTGCATGAGCGGATCCTGGTTCTCTGCGAAAAGGTCCGTCAGCTGCTTTAATGATTCATTCTTTGAGCCTGCAGCAACCATGTCGAGCGCCATCATGATGGACGCAGGCGATATCATAATGTTTCCGCTGCCATTGTTATCAGCGATCGACCGGTTCATGAGATCGAAGCAGTATCTTCTGTACTCCTCGTTCATCAGATCCTCATCGTATGAAGTGTTCTTAACTTCATTAAGATCGATCTCCGTCTTAAGCTGCGGATCATTTTTTAAGGGTATTTCATTTTTCTTCGCCGATGTCTTGCCGCAGCCTCCGAGAAGCATCGTGCCTGCCATGACTGCGGTAATGACCTTGATGTCTTTCTTTGAACATATCTTCATTCTATTTATCCTCCATAATCTTTGTCCGATTTGCTTTATGTCCTATATACAGATATCTGCGCGAAAATGTTGCGGGAGGATTCTCCGGTTGTGACGGAAAGTGACACGTTTTGCATATACAAACACAAAAAGAAGGCCGCCTCATACGAGACGGCCTCCGTGATCTTTTCGCTTAAGTTAAGCTATCAGAGGAGGTTTGCGATAACTCCGGTGAGTGCAATAACTGCTACAAGAACGAATCCCTTCTTGTTGCCTGTGAGCTTGGTTTCAGCAGCAGCTCCTTCATAGAGCATCATGAAGTAGTATGCATAAGCAGCTGTTACTAAGATATAGCTTACTCCTGCATAAGGAATGAGTCCGAAATAGCTTCTTGCCAAAGCCGGTAAGAGATAAGCAGGTGCTGTAGCCATGCTTGCGATAGAAAGCATTTTAGGGAATGACCACTTTGATCTGCAGATAAGACCCGCGAGCATGAAGAGACCTGCGCAGCCGAATGTAAGAACTGCATAACGGATCAAAGAGAAGAAGAATGCTTTCAAGATGACCAGTGCTACATAACCGCCATAGAGGAAACCCCAGTCAACGATAGTTAACGCTGTAGTGAAGTCGATCAGTGAAAGGCATCCGATAACGATGATCGCAAGAAGAATTGCGTCACCCATTCTGACATACTGTCCTGATATTTCTGCAGGACCTGTAACAGGATGGATCGTTGCCTGGAACAGATTCTTAAAGTGCTGGCCGAACGGAACTGCGTTCGAAGGCTGAGCTGCAGGCTGTGCTGCTGCAGCGGGCTGAGCAGAAGCTGTAGGTGTAGCTACTCCGGGACGTGAATACTCGGTAGCAGGCTGGGCAGCGGGCTCAGGTGCAGGCGTAACGGGAGCTGCTGCAACAGGTGCTGCAGGAGCAGGTGCAACAGGTGCTGCCGCAACGGGAGCGGGTGCGACGGGAGCTGCTGCAACAGGAGCAGGTGCTGCCTGGGGAGCTACTTTCTCGAATGAGAATCCACAACCACCGCAAAAAGCTGCGCCATCCGGATTTTCTTTTCCGCAACTAGGACAAAACATAGGCGTACCCCTTCCTCGGGAATAAAACCCGATAAACATAATATGTTTATTTTAACACACCCGTTTCGGTCTGGTGCTAGCGTTTTGACAAGTATTTTCACGCATTTATCGTGAAACCTGCCCTCAAAGCCTCATTCCGGCAAGCACAAAAAGGGCCGCACCATTAACCGGTACGGCCATCATTAAATAATTAAATAATGGATCAGATCACATCTGCCAGTGCAGCGATCGTCTCAGGTGTCTGAGGATCGGAGAATACAAGCAGGTATGTCATTCCGTCCTTAGTGTAGAGTGCCGCATTGATGTCTGTCGACGTCTCGTTCTTGCCAAGCTCTAAGACATTGCCGAAGACGATACGGTAATACTTGACTGCGGTGCCTGCAGGTGTCGTGCCGTCAGTTCCGGGAGCCTTATTGGAAGGATCGAACTGCTTGATGATATCAGTGCCCTCAGGTGCGGATAAGAGGAGAACCTTCTGTGACTGTTCGCCAAAGAATACTTCCATGGTGATGTCAGACGAGAATGAACCCTTGCCTGTTCCCTTCAGATCGAACGGAAGTGTTCTGCTGATGATGTCGAGGTGCTCATCACCCATACCTACAGAGTAATCGTCCTTATCTCTCGTTGGCAGGATCGTATAATAATTGGTATTGAGATCGACATCACCTTGTGTCTCTTCCGTCTCTAAATTTTCATAAGTCGGGCTTTCTGATTCCTCTGCAAGCTCGGCAGTAGTATTCTCAATATTCTTGTCGATCTCATCAGCTAAATCGATCTCAGCATCGTGAGCTGCAACAGTATCCTCTGCTGCTCCGCCTAAATAAGAATCCACTTTATAACTGTCGCGCCCTCCGTTTGCGCTGGTCGATTCTGCATTCTTGGTGTTGCTGTTCATCATCTTGAATACGAACAGTACGCCAAGGAGTACCAGAATAGCAGCTGCAATGGATGATATGATCGCGATGGGCGTTCTCTTAGCCTTCTTCTTTACAGGTGCTTCGGCTTTGGGTGACTCAGGGATATCCGTGACAACAGCTGCGCCATCGGGATTCTCCTTGATGGCAGCGGAAACAGCGCTCATGACCCTGCTCTTCATCTCAGGGTCGACTGTAATATGGCTCATGATTTCGTTGTACTTATTCAAAATCACTCACCTCCTTCAGCAGTTCCTTCAGTTTGTCACGCGCACGCTTCAGATCCGAGCGTACAGTTGCTTCGCGTCTGCCGGTAAGTACGGCGATCTCCGCGGTTGAATATCCTTCCTGATAGAAAAGGTGAATCGCTTCACGCTGGTGTACGGGGAGATTCCTTACGGCATCCCAGATGGCTTTATACTCGTCGCCTTTATCAAGGTCTTCCTGTACCTGTCCTGCGATCTCTTCGTTGAGTTCCATGGTATCGCGGACTTTGTTGTAGTCGATGCGGTTTTTTGCGAGATTGGATGCGACCCTCATGAGCCATGCTTTGCGATGTGCTTCACTCTCGAAAACAGGTCTTACGGTCACGAACTTTATCATCGTCTCCTGCAAAATATCTTCGCCGTCCTCCTTGTTGTGAAGGTAAGAGACTGCAAGACGCAGGATGGCGTTGCCATGAAGGTCAAGGATCTCTTCCGCTTCCCTTTCTATCTCCTCGTCAGACTTGCGGTTACTGCCCGAAGAAGGTTCTTCGCCAGCAATATCCGTTGCTTCGTAGTCTTCGCTCTCGTACGACTCGACAAACAAGTCGTCGTCAGAGTCTGACTTCGCCAGCAGTATGGCGAGCTTTCGTAAAAGCGGCAGATTGGCTTCGTAAGTAAGTTCCATTGATCCCTTCGAATTATCTCCGCTTTCACCCTATATACAGACGAAGTGGAGTAAATGTTGCACCCTTTTTCGGGCGCTGCCAAATATTATACTTAAGCGGGCAATTCAAAGCAAATTGTTCTTAATTGCTTATTAATATAGAATATGGGAGGTTTTCAGGAGAACAGCGAAAATAATAAGCGTTCTTCTTAAAAAAGCCTGACTGTGAAATCCGAGAATTTAATATTAAATTAATATTGGAGTAACACAACTCCATTAAAAACATAGGATAATAGGGCATATGAAGAACAATGACAGCAGACTTTTCATAAAATCTGATGCGGTTTATGTTGCCGTGGTTTTCGCGAGCGTAATCGCCTTTATTGCCTTGCTCGCTGTCCAGATATTCTCCGGTGTTACTTCGACCAGATATTTCATCGGCGCCGGTCTGATGCTCATTGCATTCTTAATGAATGTTTTCCTCGGCAAGTTCGCATACTTCGTATCGTTCACCTTGAACTTCGTCCAGTTCATGATCTATACATACGAATACATCATGATGAAGAACGAGTCAGCTCCGTTCCTTCTTGTCATGACCGTCCTCACCATGGTAATCGACATGCTTCTGCAGTATTACGTCATCAAGATCGCGAGCAAGATCCAGCACATCGAAGATTCGAAGCGCAATGAGCGCGGTAAAGCGATCAGGAAAGAATTGGAAGACGAGATGTTCGCCCGCACGAGCCTCATCGTAAATCACGAGGTCATGGGTACACACCAGAACTTAAGTGAAGCATTGGGCAGGAACATCACTTTATCGATCGACTCACTGACGACGCTTCCCGGCCGTGACATGATCACGGAGCGCGCGGACAAGCTCATCAGAGAAGATATCTCCAACATGCAGGAGAGCACAGTCCCCGATTCGGCATGCCGTCCGTTTACGGTCATATATCTTGCACTCGACCGCTTCGATAACATCACGAGAACGATCGGCCACAAATCGATGGACCTCTTCATCCAGAACATGGCTCACCGTCTCCGTGAAGCGGCAGATCCCACAGACATGGTCGCAAGGATCGATGATGCTGACTTCGTCATTCTCTTCAGGAGAGGCCTTTCTCCCGAAGCAGAGAAAAAGTACGCAGACAAACTCGTAAAGGAAGCATCCAGGGCTTTTGCTGCAGGCTTAGACTCCATGAATGCCACCATCAATTACGGCTTCGCCCATTACCCTTCAGACTCGCGCCACGGCGGCGAACTTATCGCCAAAGCAGAAGAACGGATGAGCAAAGCATCTGCAGGCGGCCAGACTGAAAGCGGCGCAGCACTTCCGGGCGCAGATATTTTCAAGAACAAATCAAGAGATGAGATAGTAAAGATCTTCGAGCGCGCTATGTCAGACGGAAGCCTGTTCATGACATTCCAGCCCTGCTTTACATACGAGCGCAAGCTCACGGGCTTCGAGGCATTCTTAAGGTTCGAGAAGAACGGTCAGATCATCCCGCCGCAGGTATTCCTCGCAGCAGCTGAGAATGCAGGCTACATGAGAAGGGTCGGCGGCTTCTCCATGGAGAATTCTCTTGGCGCTCTTGCCATGATCAACAAGATCGATCCGGAACTCACGATGAACATCAATATCTCCAACTATCAGTTGAGAGAGCCTGACTTCATCCAGTCTTTCTCGAACATCGTCTCGAGCACGGACTGCAACGTAAATAACCTCATCTTAGATCTTCAGGAAGAGAGTCTTATCACGAGCCTTGCAGACATCAGGATGACGATAGAAGAGCTCGCTACAACAGGCGTTAAGATGGCACTCGATAACTTCGGCAGAGGCTATTCTTCTTTCAACGCGATCCCTCTCCTCCCCGTCTCGATCTTAAAGCTCGACGGCAATTTCACATCCAATCTCGCGACAGATGCAACATGCAGGATCCTTACGCGTTCTGCCATATCCCTGATGCACGACATCGACATCACCGTAACAGCTACAGGCGTCGGCCAGGAAGACCAGTTCGAGATCCTGGCAGGAAGCGGATGCGACAGATTCCAGGGCTTGTTCTTAGGTCCTGCCATCTCTAAAGATGAGCTCGAGCAGTTCATCAGTAACGCCGGTTAAAGACATCACTTATCCCCTCATTTCCACGGCTCTTTTATTACTTGTGTTATAATCTCCCTAATGTAATAAGGAGATCTTGTAAGCTATGGCCGATTCAATCGTAACTGTCGAGAACGTCTCATTAAAGTACAAGAAAACCGTCCTGACCAATGTCTCGATGACCGCCGCCAAAGGCGAAGTAGTCGGTCTCCTGGGACTCAACGGTTCAGGCAAATCGACTTTGCTTTCCGCCATTTCCGGTCTTCGCAAACCTTCATCAGGCGCGATCAGGACCGGCGGCAAAACAGGCTTCGTCACGCAGGAGAACGCTCTCATCGACGAGCTCACTGCCATGGATAATCTCAAGATGTGGACTCCTTTAAGCAAGCAGGAGATCTTAAAGGAACTGACCGAGACTGAGCTTTCCATCCTCAAGGTCTCTGACTTCATCAACGTCAAAGTCAAGCGTATGTCCGGCGGTATGAAAAAGCGCCTTGCGATCGCATCCGTCCTTCTTGCCAAGCCCGACATCCTTTTGCTCGATGAGCCTCTGGCAGCGCTCGATATCCCTGCCAAGAACGACATCATCAGATTCATAGATTCTTTCAGTTCAGAAGGCGGCACCGTCATCATCGCAAGTCACAGCGAAGAACTCTTCAAGCACTGCTCCAAAGTCTACCTCTTAAAGAAAGGTCAGGCCGTACTTCTTCCTGATGGCACCTCTCCCGCGGAGGCACTTAATGATTAAAGCATACTGCAAAAGAGTATTGCTTTTCTTACCTTACTTAGCGTGCTATTTTCTCGCGCTCGGCATCGCCATGCTGACGCTCGTTGTATACGCTTCGGAATTCCTTTTCGAGGACAACACAGACAGCATCGTTTCCGTCGCTTGCTATATGCCCGATGACGATGCATACAACCGTCTGGGCTTAGGCCTCATCACCAGGATGGAGAGCGTCAAGCACACCGTCGACATCAATATGGTCAAGAGCAAGAAGCAGGTCTTAAGCCAGGTCGAGAGCGGCGATGCCATCGCCGGCATCATCATCCCCGAAGGCTTCATCGAGAAGATGGGCACCGACGAAGCAGTCCAGGCCGAGGTCATCTACAGAGACGCCGACACATATGAAGAACACATCGTAAACGACCTGATCTACACCATGAGCGATCTTTTGGGCACCACGCAGTGCTCCATCCTCACCGCAGGCGAACTCGCTGAAGAATTAGGCGAAGATTCTTACGGCGCTTATCTTGTTGAATACGATGTGCAGGACAACCTCTTAAACTACGTGTTGGACCGCAAGGACCGGTTCCGCGAAGTCAGTGTTGACGACCTCGTCGCCAAGTACGGCGTCAGGGACCAGCTCACCGCGTCCTATACTTTGTTCATCCTCATGATGTCGATCTTCGTCATCTCATTCTTCTTCAAAGGCAACAACACGCACTTCCGTGCGCGCGCCAGACTCTCCGGCATCAAGACATGGAAGATATTCCTTCTCGAAGCCGGTTGCGCCGCATTCATGATGTACCTTCTCTATGTCCTGCTGTTCATTGTCTTCGCGGTGGTATTCCACACGGTAAATCCGTTGTCGCTCATCACTATCATCCCCGCTATACTGATCCTCGCGATGCTCGGCACGACGCTCTGCTACATCGTTAAGAGCCCCGCTGCGGTCTCCTACATCACCTTCGGCGCAGGCACATCCCTGATGTATCTTGCCGGCGGCCTGATCCCACTGGACTACATGCCCAAGTTCTTCCAGTCAGCTGCCGTTTTTAACCCTGTCTACTACCTGAATCTTTTCTTTATGAGGTCGATGTTCTTATGAAGCTATTCCTGAACAGATTATTCGTCCTCTCGAAAAGAAGTCTCATCAACCCCGCCATGTACGTGATGAGTTTTATCATCATCGTCCTCGCATTGCTGGTTATCTTCGTGCCCGAGAAAGAGACCTCCGTCTACATTCCGGTCGCCATCCTCAACAAGGACAATTCCGACGAGACCAAAGAAATAGTAGACGAACTCTGCACGATGAATTCGGTCTTCACCTTCTACGAGGTCGACAGCGAAGACGAGATCTACGAAGACATCGCGTCCGGCAAGGCCAACACCGCTTACATCTTCCCTAAGGGCTTTTCAAAAAATCTCACTTCAGACAGCAAGCGTTACACCGTTAAAATGATAACCACGCCCGCTTCAAGCTTCCCCTTCCTCTCCCGCGAGGAAGTCTTTGGCAAGTTCTATGCATACAGTTCGCGCCAGGTCATAATTGACACGCTTGCAGACTACGGCTATGAAGTGGAACTTGACGATCCCGAGCTCACCGCCCTGTTCGAGAAATATATTCAGGACCAGTCTCTCTTCGCCGTACAAAGTGTTGAAGGCCAGGTCTACAACGACATCACCCGTTCAGAAAAGATCCCGATCCCGCTCTACAAGTTCGCAGGCTTCTTTATCTTCACAGCGGCCCTCTTAGGCGCCCTCGCCTTCTTAAACGACCAGGACAACCGCATCTACCAGCGCTTCAAGCTCTTAGAGCGCATTTACTTAGGCCTCATCCAGGTCGCAGTCTTCACCTTCCCTGCAGCGATCGTATCGATCGTCTGCTTCCTGGTCTCAAAGACCTTATTCAGTCTGCTTCATGTGATCTTATACACGCTGTTCGTTACTTTCATCTCGTTCGTGGCCGGCACGGTAATGACGCTTCTTCCGATCCGTACAGCCCGTTCCAAGATCTTCTCGGCGATCCTGCCGGTATACCTGATCCTGTCATTCCTCTTCAGCGGAGTCTTAATGGATCTCACCAACTTCGGTACGGCCTTAAGAACGCTGGCAAGATGCTTCCCGCCTTCAATGTTCTAAACAGTTAGCACCTGCAGGCTTCGCCGTCAATGGACGGACATTGCCTTTGGCACCATTGACTGCTCGCCTTTGCAGTTGCTTTTTTAGTGTTCAAGAGCCGGATTCCCCGGCTCTCATCTGACGATGAATCCGCCGATTATTATGTGCTGAGATCCACCAATAACTATGTATCCTCAGACTATAATTCAGTGTCGGTTTTTTAGGGGTATTTCAGATATGATTGTCGTTTTTCTTCAGGGGTTTTGTTATATCCTTGTCTGCTCTTGTCGCGATTTAGCAAAACCTTGTATGAGATCTTGTCGGTAACCTTTGTCGGATTGTCGGTGCCGCCTCGCGGCAACGCGAACGACAAAACCTGAAACAAAACCTGCAGGATTTCATACAAGGTTTCTTACAAAAAATACAAGACCATACAAGGTTCAGACAAAAGCATACACAGGAACCGACAAACACCTCTGAAAAGCCGACAAAAAACATACGCTGAATTATGGTTTTGAAACACATATATCCGGCATGGTAATGCAGGGATGTGCCTTGCACCTCTTAAGACCCAAAAAAGCATGAGCGGGCGGGCAGTCAAGGGCGACCGCAGGGCGAGGCTTCAAGCCGTCCCTTGAAGGCAGCGCCCAAGCGAAATGCTACAGGCACAAAAAAGGCTGTCTCGGATGAGACAGCCGGTGTGTTTTTAATTTGTTTGACTAATCAGTCAGCTCGATCAGCCAAGCTGACTTTCGATTGCATCGTCAACCACTTGAACTTCATCATTGTGCTGGCGAACGCGCTCTGCTGCTTCCTGAGCCTTCTCGATGTACGTTGCTACTGCGTCAGCTACGCCTTCAACGAGGGCCTCACCAACCTTCTCATTGTGAGGGATCTTTGTGGGATCAGAAGCACCGAATGCCTTAACGAAGTCACCAAGTGTTGAAGCATCTGTGTTGACGCCGAAGCCAACGAGGATGAGTACGTTTGCGCCGCTTACTTCAACAGTAACAACAGCTTCACCTGTAAGAGCCTCGAGCGCTTCAGTGATCTCATCTTCCATGTCGGAATCTTCGAGAGCATCCTGGAAGTCTTCGTTCTCGAGGACGATCTTAACGAGCTTGTCTACTTCAATGTGGACCTTGAGGTAACCGTCATTCTTGCCTGCATAGTACTCCTGCTTGGAGAGATCCTTCTTAACATCAAGGTCTAATTCGTCGAGCTTGTCAGCGATGAATTCCATGATGTCTGCTGCTTTGTCATCGTCAGCGAGTGTGAGCTGGAGTGCATAAGCGCCTTCGAGCTCAAGGTCTTCGAGATCTTCAGGTTCTTCGACCTCATAGATAACGCTGGGATCAGACATCTTAGCTGCAACTGCAGCGGACTCGATGTCCTCAGCTTCAATGATGTCATCAAGATCTAAGCTCTTGAGGTACATATCGATGTAGTCGCCGATGCCCATGTCTTCGATGTCTTCCTGCTCAAGTGAAAGATAGATGCCGTCCTCGAGATCTTCCTGCTCAAGATCGTTAATGTCTTCGATATCGACCTCTTCTAACTTAAGAGTCTTATCGCATGCCTTTGTGAATTCTTCTGTAGAAATGTTTGTTACCTTCTTGCCGCTGCAGCCGGAGAATACGCCTGCGAGCATTGCTGCTGAAAGTACACATGCTATAACTTTTGTGTTTTTCATTGTAATAATACCCTCCTTTTGGGACTAAACGAATTCTATCACAATCAAAAAATTTTAAACGGCCTTATAAGGGTTAAAAATACATAAGGTTTGCGGCCACGGATATGCCCCTTTATAAGCAAAATCCACGAAAATATACATTTCCGCGGATCAGTGTCTGAAAACTGTTTTGCCTTTCGCGATGCTTAAAACATATCATCGGCAATATAGTCGATCAGATCGGTTACAACATCCTCATTCATGGGGATGTCAGCAGGATTTCCGGCTGCGTTGAAAGCATCTGCGAATCTTCCAAGATAAGTAGGCTCTGTGTTAATGGAGAAGCCGGCAAGGATAAAGATATTTGACTCGTTGACTTCGATGGTGATTGCAACGTCACCTGAAAAGTCCTTAAGAGTGTCGATTACATCATCGTCACCATAAATCGCATCGAAAAGATCGTAGATGTCATCATTTTCGAACATGAGATCAATGAATTTATTGACGTCGATGTGGAATCTCAGATATCCCTCTGCTTCGGCTGAATAGTATTCGCTTGAGGTGAGGTCATCGAGATCGATGTCGGCATCATTGAGTTTGTCTTCAATAAAATCCAGGATGTCTCCGGAACAGCTGCTGTCTGAGAGATTCACGACAAAAGCAAAAGCACCGTCTGCCCGGATATCGGCAATTTCATCAACGTCTCTTGCAAATCTCAGTTCTTCGAGGCCTTCGAATATAAGCGCAAATCCGAAGGATTCGACATCATCAGAAGTCATGATCCTGTCAATACCGATGTCACGCAGTAACGTAGCGACAGCATCGGTATCACTGTTGCGGATCAGGTCGGTCATGGCTGCATCCGAGACTAAGTAAAGACCGTTCTCGACATCAACGGGATCTATATCTGCAAGGTCAAAGAAATCGAAATTGTTAAGATCTAAATCGTTATCGCAGGCATATTCAAAATCTTCGATCGAAATGATCGTAGTCTTGCGGAAAGATGCGATGAAATCCTTAAAAGCGGTATCTGCCAAAGAGCCTGCGAGCTTGTCGTTCATGGCAAGCTTCATAGGATTTTGCGCGATGCCGTAAGCCTTTGCGAATGTGCCGAAGACACTCGGGCTCTTGGCATTAAGCGCGACGCCTGCAATGACAAAAACATTGCTGCCGTTTACTTCAACGGATACTGCAAGATCACCTGTAAGGCCTGCTGCCAGCTCTTCAAAATCATCCTCATCCATCATGTTGCCGGCGAGCTCCATGAGATCATCGCTATTTGTCAGAATGGGGGAAAGCTTCGAGATGTCGATGTGGAATCTGAAGTAACCCTCTTTATCGGAAGTGTAAAACTCTTTGGACGTGAGATTCTTGGTCTTGATGTCATAGATGTCGAACATGTTCTTAACCGCGTCCATAACGTCATCGGCGCAGTCGCCGTTAAGAGTCATCTGCATGGCAAAAGCACCGTCCAGAGTAATGTCCTCGAGCTCGGAAATCTCTTTTGCGTCTTTGAGATCTTCATAGCCGCTGAGCTTTGCTGCTGCGGCAAATGAACTGACCTCTTCCGTGTCAACAAGTCCTGTAAGGCCGAAGGTCTTGAGATAAAGATCCGTTACTTCAGCAAGCTCATCGACCGAATCCTCATCGGCGGTGACATAGAAGCCGTCTTCGATGCTTTCGGGCTCTATCCCGGGATCCTCGCTATCCAGCTCTTCGAGCTTCATTTTCGAGCAGGCAGAAACGAATTTATCGGTGGTCGTTTTCGTTGTCTTGCCGCATCCTGCGAAAATCCCTGCGAGCACTGAAACGGCGAGCACTGACGCAATCAGTTTTACCTTTTTCATGTTGTCTGTCCCTCCGTTAAGACTTGTTCAAAAGTCACATTAGAATATATCATCCTCTGTGTAATAACCCGGATCGATAAGGACTGTTCTGTAATTGTTTATATCAACAACAATCGGTGTGCAGAAAAATGTGGGTACATTTTTAGCGTTGTTGTTATACGAAGAGTCAGTGGTTACATCGAAACCTCCGAGGATCTTATCTGCCCAAAAGACTGTCTCATCAACAAGCAGCTTCGTTTCCTTGAAAACAGACATCGTCTGCTTGCCCTCGATCATACATCTAATATTTGCAATGTCGCAGTCCTGGCCTGTAACGACCGGCCAGTAGACGCTGTAATTTCTTGCATCAAGAGCCTGGATAACTCCAAGTGCGGTTGAGTCATTGGGGCAGAGCCATGCGTCAATATTTCTGCCGTCAGAATAGTAAGAAGAGATGATGTTTTCCGCTCTGGCCATAGCGGTCTCGGTCTTCCAATGATCGATCGCACATTCATCAAAAGATGTCTGGCCGGATACCACGACGAGCTTGCCCGATTCAATATAGGGCATAAGCACATCCATTGCGCCGGTATAAAAGAATGCCGCAGCAATGTCACTGGGATCGCCTGCCATAAGCTCGATGTTGTAAGAACCGGATGAATTGTCAAGCTGGAGCGTATCGACTATATACTGTGCCTGAAGGCGTCCGACTTGATAATTATCGAAAGTAACGTAATAGCTGACGGCGTCAGAGTTCATGATAAGACGGTCGTAAGCAATTACGGGAATGTTATTTGCTTTTGCATCTTCGAGAACATCGTTAAGGGAGCTGGATTCGATGCAGGCTATGATCAGGAGATCGCAACCGGAATTGATCATGCCTTCGATCTGGGCAATCTGATTGGATATATCGTTGGCGGCATACTGAAGATCTACTGCGTAGCCCATCGACTCAAGACCTTTTTTAAGATTATCTCCGTCCTGGTACCAGCGCTGAAGGTCTTTAGTAGGCATGGATATTCCGACTTTTGTGGCTCCGCTGTTATCCGGCGTGGTGGGTGTTGCGGGATCAGGGCCAGGTGCTATCTGATCTGCCAAATCATCAAGATAATCATCTATGAGATTTTCCGAAATATCCTCGTTTACGGGAACGTCCATGGGGTTACATGTCGCGCCGAAAGCCTTGACGAAGTCATTAAGCACTGAAGTTTCATCTGTGTTGACGTTTAAGCCCAGGATGAAAAAGATATTGCTGCCGTTGATCTCAAAAGAAAACGCTGCATCACCTGAGAAATCTTCCACTGAATCGATCAGACCGTCAGTGAAATAATATAAGTAATCGTAAATGTCGTCGTATACATCGTTGTCGACAACCTGCTCAACCAGCTTATCGATCTCCACATGGTATCTCAGATAACCTTCATTTTTGGAGACAAAATACTCCTTGTCGGACAGATCGTCCGTGCTTATGCCGCACTCGTCAAGGAGATCTTCCAGGTATGCCATGAAGTCTTCAGCGTAGTTGCCGTCCAATGTCATCTGGAAAGCTGCGGCACCGTCAAGCTCGGTGCTGCCTAAAACATCACGATCTAAGAGATCATTTAAATCAAAGCCGTCGCACTTGGCGGCGAACGCGAATGACTTGACGTTCTCAGCTTCGAAAACATCGTCTAAGCCGATCTCATCCAGAAAATCATCTATGGAATCTTCTGCTTCCTCGATCGCATCGGTATCGGCATATAAGTAAAAGCCCTCTTCAAGGTCATCGATATCGGGCGCCTTTTTCCCGTCGACCTCAAAACCCTTAAGATCAAGCTTTTCGCAAGCATTGATAAACTTATCTGTCGTTATCTTTGTGGTCTTGCCTGCGCATCCCGTAAAGATGCCTGCGAGCATTGTTGCCGATAGCAGCAAAGCAATTGTTTTTGTACCTTTCATTCTAATATCCCCCTTTAATTATTTACGGCAGGCAAAAGATCAATACCAATGCCTGCCGTTATAATCAGATCATGTAAGCTCAGCTTCGGTGTAGTAGCCCGAATCGATCAGTATTGCCTTATAGTTGTTGATATCTGCGAAAACAGGCTCGCAGAGGAAAGTTGGTATATCAATACTGTTGTTATAGGATGAACTGTTGACCGCAACATTGTCACCTTCAAGGATCTGTCCGGCCATTCTGGCTGCCTGCACGGCCAGCGTACGCGTATCTTTAAATACCGACATTGCCTGCTTGCCCCCGATAATATATTTGACATTTACAATATCGCAGTCCATGCCGGTGATGACCGGCCAACTTCCTGTATAAGTACTATCAAGGGCATTTACAACACCCCAGGCAGTTGAGTCATTGGAACAGAGCCATGCGTCGATATTAACGGTCGGATACATATAACAGCTATAGATAATGTTTTCTGCTCTCGCCTGCGCGGTCTCTGTTGACCATTTGGGTGTAGCAACACTATCAAAGTCTGTCTGACCGGAAGCTACAATGAGCTTGCCTGAATCTATGTAAGGCCTGAGCACATCCATAGCACCGTTATAGAAGAAAGCGGCAAAATTGTCTCCCGGGTCACCTGCCGTAAACTCGATGTAGTATGGACCTGAAGTTGAATCAAGACTAAGGGCATTTCTAACGTACTCGCCCTGGATCTGGCCGACCAAGTAATTGTCGAATGATATATAGTAATCGACACAATCGGAATCCATAATGGGACGGTCGTATGCGATAACCGTGACGCCGCTCTTATTGGCCTTCTCGAGAACCGTTCCAAGCGAATTACCCTCTATGGCGGCAATGATAAGAACCTTGCATCCGGTATTGATCATGTCCTCGATCTGGGAGATCTGTACGTCTACCTTGTTGTTTGCATACTGAAGATCTGCCTCATAGCCGGCTGCTTCGAGAGTCTTTTTTATCAGATCGCCATCCTGGTTCCATCTCTGGAGATCTTTTGTAGGCATTGAGATGCCGACCTTTTTGCTGCCCATGCCACTTGTAAAAGAACTCATACCCGGATTGATAAATTCTAACAGAGCACCGAAGGCTTTATCGTTAGTACTTACGCCGGCGGGATTAACTGCGCCGAAAGCCTTCGCAAACTTCTTTAATTCGGAAGAGCTCTTCGCATTGAGAGCGCCACCGGCGAGTACCAGGATATTATTCCCGTTGACCTCGACGGATAATGCTATATCGCCCGTAAGCTTCTTTACTGCAGACCTCATATCATCATCAAAGAAATCTTTAAGAACTTTCGCAGCATCGGCATGCAGCCTTAAGTAGCCGCCGTTCTTTGTCACGGAGAACTCTTTGTCGGAGAGTTTTTTGGTGCTGATGTCAATATCTTCGAGCAGGTCTTCCAGACCTTCCATGATGTCTTCGGAGTAGTCGTCATCAAGCGTCATCTGCAATGCAAATGCACCGTCGAGCTTGATGCTCTCCAAGTCGTCAGGATCTTCCAGATCTTCGAGATCTTCAAGCCCTGCAAACTTTGCGGCAATGGCAAATGATTCCACGTTGCTGCTGTCGAAAACGTCTTGCAGACCAAAAGTAGCGAGATACTGGTCAATGAACACACCGTCGTCTTCAACGGCATCCTCGTCTGCATAGATATAGAATCCGTCTTCAAGATCACCTTCGTCAGGTGAATCATCTCCTCCGAATTCATAATCGCTTAAGCCCATCTTGTCGCATGCTTTGACAAAACGATCGGTATCGATTACCGAAGCCTTGCCCGAGCAGCCGGTAAAAAGACCTGTGAGCATAGCAACTGCCAACAAAACTGAAATGACTTTAGTCTTTCTCATAACACGTGTCCCTCCCCCCATTGGAATACTGTGATTCTATCACAAATCAAGGCTCTTTGACTTGCCCTATTGTTTCGAAGTATTATTATTACTCGCAGGGGGTGTTTTAATATGCGAGAAAAATGGTCATCAAGATCGGCTTTTATCATGGCAGCGATCGGTTCTGCCGTAGGATTAGGTAATGCCTGGAGATTCCCGGGATTGGCGGCAGAATACGGCGGCGGCGCCTTTTTGTTCGTCTACCTTATAGCAATGCTGATCATCGGAATTCCTCTTCTCATGATGGAAATCTCCATCGCCAGATACACGAGACAGGGCGCACCGGGATCGATGCGCGCACTCAACAAAAAGACCGAAGGCATCGGCTGGATAGCAGTCTCAAACGGTATCGGCATCTCGATCTACTACGCAGCTGTTTTCGCTTGGGTAATATTGATGTTCGTAATGAGCTTCAAGTTCATGAACATGACAGGCGACACGGAAGCTGCAAGTTCACTTTGGGAAACCACGATCAAGACCACAGGTACTACCGAAGGCTTTACGACGATCTCATGGCCTGTCGTAGGATGCCTTATCGCCGCTTGGGTCCTCTGCTACGTCTGCATCCGCAACGGCACGACATCAGTCGGCAAAGTCGTTAAGTTCACAGTATCCCTCCCTGTTATCTGCCTTCTCATAATGGCAGTCCGCGGCGTTATGATGCCCGGGGCCATGACAGGTTTTGCAAAGCTTTTTATCCCTGACTGGACTGCTCTTGGCAACTCCAATCTCTGGGTCGACGCGATCGGTCAGGTATTCTATTCACTCTCAACATCGATGGCGATCATGTTCGCGTACGGTTCATTCCTTGATAAGAAATCCAATATCGTTGTCGACACCATGATCATCGCCTTTTCAGACATGTTCATCAGCATCCTCGCAGGCATCGTAATGTTCACAACAATGGCCGGCGTAGGAATGCTCGACAGAATGACCGATTCAGGCATTGCTACGGCATTCATCATATATCCTCAGGCTATCGTAAAGATCTCGAACAGCGGCGTCTTCAACATGATCTTCGCGTTCATCTTCTACTTCTGCCTGATCACTCTTGCGATCGACTCTCTGTTCTCGATCATCGAGGGCATCTCGACCGCTATCTCAGACAAGTTCAATCTCAAAAAGAAAAAGACGACTCTCACGATCTGCATCGTAGAAGGCATCTTAAGCCTCATCTTCGTAACCGGCGCAGGCCTCGCGGTGCTCGACATCGTCGACCATTTCATCAACAGCTTCACTCTCATCATCACGGGAGTTCTCGAAATGATCGCAGCCGGATGGTTCTTCAAGACAACCAAGATCCTCACTGAGCTCAACCGCAACACAAAGAGATTCAAGATGCCTTCCTGGTGGTTCCTGCCGTCGATCAAGGTCATCTCTCCCGTTGTGCTTGCAGGCCTCTTCGCCTGGAACGTTTATGGCCTCTTCAAGAGCGGCGGTATCTACGGTGCTGCTACTGACGAGAATTCTGTCGGCTACTCGCTCGCATCCAACATCATCTTCGGATGGTGCCTCATCGCCCTGATCCTCTTCTCCGGCCTGATCATCAAGATCATCGTCAAGATCAAGTCTTCCAAGGGCTACAAGGAAGACGACAGAACGTGGGAAGACTTCCAGGAGTCGTAAGTTTTAGCTTAAACTGTTTGCATGGCGCCTTCCTTATGGGAGGCGCTTTCCTTTTTTGCGATTGGCCAAAATCTCCTCAGGTCGGTCACTTGTGATCTGTGATGACTCTGATGGTGACTAATTCATTCAAAATAGTCATCACTTTAGTCATTTTCAGCCATTTGTGACTCAAACGGTGACTGAACTGATCAAATCAGTCATCAAATAAGTCACCATCAAGCGAAAGTTGTAATAATTATATTTATTTTTTCTTTCCTGCTCAAAAACGCTTTTTCGTGGCCTTTTCGCTTGTCGGTTTTTGCCGTATTTTGTCGAATTTTGTCGGTTGATTCTACGAATGAACCATCTAGAATCAAACCATGGAATACATGGATAAATACATTCCCCAAGAGCATCTTGCTCTTAAGATCAATTTCTGTAAAAAGCGGCTTCGGGAGTTGCCCAAGGTAAGCATGCAGGAACACCGGGTAAGAGGCGTTATCATCCCGAAAATCACGATGGATAATCACAAATTCAATCTGGATTCCGATAAAGGCCGAGAGCTTTATTCTGCAATGATTGAGCGGGATCATCTGGAACAGCAACTTAAGATCTACGAAGCTATATGGAACTGTTATTACAAAATGCCTCCACCGGAATATGATCCGCCTGAGATAGTGAGAAAAATAAGAACCGGGAATAATGAAACAACCATAATGGATAAAGCGTTTTTCGACAATCTCAAAAATGATGCCAATAAACAGTATCCAAAGCCAATGATTTATCCGTTTAACGGGATTCAGTATCGTTCTGATGCAGAGCGCGAGATAGCGATCTTTTACACCGAGACCGGGATTCCTTTTAAGTACGAACCAGAACTGCATTTATATGGTGTAAACCGTCCGGTATATCCGGATTTTGTCTTGTACATTCCCGAATTGGAAACGTGCAAATTTCACGAGCATTACGGTATGATGAGTTTCGCCAAATATACGAGGGATGCCAAGATCAAATGCAGTTCATATATTGATGCGGGACTGCTTCTTGATCAGGATGTTTTCTTCACTTACAACACTGAAGATCAGCCGCTTGACATAAGATATATCGCGGCCAAACTCAATGGAATTATTTATGGCAACCTGATAAGCAGTAATAGTAAGCCGAATACGGAGTGGCAGTGAATTCCCGAAAAAACTCCTCGGACATTCATTACTGCCTAATTGATGACTCAAATGGAGATTATTTCGAGCAAATCAGTCACCACGAGAGTCATTTTCTCCCGTTGGTGACTCAAATGGAGACTATTTGAGCCAAACAAGTCACCAAATGAGTCACCACCTCAAAAGCCCCGGTCACCCAAATATTTTGATTTTCAAAATATGTTGTATAATGAACCTTGGGTACAAATAATAGGGTTCTGCTAAAGGGTGAATAACAGGATGAAGATTACTATCATTTGCGACGTGCTCGGCGATGCGAATAACGGCACGAGCGTCGCAGCTTATAACCTCATTAACCATTTGAAATCACAGGGTCACGATGTTACTGTCGTTTGTTGTGATGCTGACAAAAAGGGCGAGAAGGGCTTTCGCATAGTGCCGACGATGAACCTTGGTCCCATCATTAATGCGGCGCTGGCCAGGAATGAAGTCGTGCCGGCGAAGGCTGACCCCAAGATACTTGAAGAAGCGATCAAAGGCGCAGACGTCGTACATCTTCTGATGCCGTTCCCGCTGGCATGGAAAGCTATCCCGATCTGCGAGAAATACGGCATCCCGATGACGTCGAGCTTCCATGTGCAGGCCGAGAATTTTACCTGCCACATCGGCATGATGAAGTCGTCGTTCGCGACCAAGGAAGTCTACAGATATTTCTACAAAAAGGTCTACAGACACTGCGCGATGACGCACTATCCGACCGAGTTTATCAAGAGAGATTTTGAGAGCAACGTCAAAAAGAGCGTGCCCTCAAAGGTAATATCCAACGGCGTCTCCGAGTCGTTCTTCGAGCCCGTGCCGGCCGAAGTGATCGAAAAGCAGAAGGAGAAGAACCACGATAAATTCACTATCGTCGTAGTCGGCAGATATTCTTCCGAGAAGGCTCAGCAGGTCCTGATCAAGGCGATCGCGAAGTCTAAATACAAGGATAAGATCAAGCTGATCATGGCAGGTGAAGGCCCTAAGGGAAGGCGTTACAGGCGTCTGGTCAAGCGTAAAGGCGTCGACTGCGAGATGCGTTTCATCCCGCACGACGAGCTCAAGGAAGTCCTCAACGCAGCTGATCTTTACGTGCACACGGCTTACGTCGAGCTCGAGTCCATCGCCTGCCTCGAGGCAATAGTAACGGGCCTGGTGCCGATAATCTGCAACTCAAAGAGGAGCGCGGCAAGATTTTTCGCGCAGGACGACAGATGTCTTTACAAAAAATGGGATTCCAAAGATCTTAAGAACAAGATCGAGTACTTCATGGATAACCCCGAAGCACTCAATGCATGCAAAGAGAAATACAAAACCCAGGCGAACGTATCAAGGCTCGGCGAGTGCATGAACAAGATGGAAGAAATGCTCCGGGAAGCTGCAGGTACCAGACAGAAAGAGGCATAAGTCATGAAAGAGCGCACGGTCTATTATTCAGATCTTCTTAATGACGATTTTGCCGGCACGGATATCAACACGGTCGAGCTCCCCGCTGACTACAGATATTTTCCTAAGACGGCGATAAGACGCGGCTTCGCGGGCGGGTTAAATCTTGCGGTGTCGCCGCTCATTATGCTTCTTCAGCAGACTGTTTACGGCGAGAAGATCGTCGGCCGCAAAAAGCTCAAGGGATACCGCAAGAACGGCTTTTATCTCTACGGCAATCACACAAGATCTATGGGCGACGCATACTGCCCCAACCTCCTGGCTTTCCCCAAGAAGGCCTATATCGTCGCGAGCGCGGACTGCTTCTCGATCAAGGGTATCAGGCGTTTCGTAGAAGACTTGGGCGGCATCGCACTCCCCAATAATCCCAAGGGTTTTAAGAACTATTCGCAAGCCATGAAACAGCACGCTGAGAAGGGCCATATCGTCACCCTCTATCCTGAAGCGCACATCTGGCCGCAGTATACCGGCATCCGTCCGTTCAAACCCGCGACTCTCCACTACCCTGCCGAGACCGGCAAGCCCGTCTTCACCTTCACGACCACGTGGCAGAAGCGTAAGATCCTTCCCGGCGCGAGAACAGTCGTCTACGTTGACGGCCCATTCATGCCCGACATGGATCTGCCGATGGACAAGCGTAAAGAGGCCCTCCGTAATGCGGCTTTCGAGGCCATGACCGAGCGCGCGAAAAATTCAAATTACGAGAAGATCCACTATGTATACAGGCCGAAGGGCGAGACCGGAAATGAGCCGAAGAACAAGGCCGGAAATATTCCCAAGAACGAGGCCGGCAGTACGCACAAGGGTGTGGCTGCACCCGGTAATAAGGAGTCCTCAACTTGAGTAAGACACCCGCCAAAAAACTCATTCCTTTACTGATGTTTGTCTTCACACTCGCAGGAGTCGTAGGATTCATATACGAGGAGATCTGCGGCTTCATCAACGAGGGCGAATTCTTTAAGCGCGGCACGACTTACGGTCCGTGGATCCCGATCTACGGAGTCGGCGCGATGCTGATCTATTTCGCGTGTATCAAGCTGCGCAAAAAGCCTTTGTTAGTCTTCCTGGTAAGCTGCCTGTTGTGCGGCACTTTGGAACTCTTTTGCGGCTACGTCTTCGATAAATATTTCCACATGCGCCTCTGGGATTACTCCGGGGTCATCCTCAACTGGGGTCATGTCAACGGCTACATCTGCGTGCGGTCAGTCATCACATGGGGCCTGTTCGGAATGCTGCTCATGCTTTGCTTTTTGCCGCTTCTGGAGAAGTTCCAAAATAAGCGCCCGCGCGCCTTTAACGTGGTCGCAATAACGCTGTTTGTGCTTTTCGCGATCGACATAGTACTGAGCCAGACGATCAAGTAGTTTGCACCGGCTGTTGTTTCCCTCTGCCTTCGGTGAACGCGGAAATTCTAGTACCAAACCCCCTAAATTACCCCCTCCAATTAATCAAAAATATTTATAGACAATGTCAATTGGTTTTGTTAGTATGCAGGTAACTTTTAGTTTTTATCGGCTGCCTGTCCGGCTGCAGTGTTTATAGGCAAGGAGTTCCGTCGTGGTTACTCACAAGAAGGCAAATAGCAAGAATGTAAATAACGACCTTAAGGCCTTGCTGCTCATATTTGTCTGCCTCGTCATTAACCTGTTCTTCGGCAAGGTCGCCGGATGGACCGGCATTCCGTTTTATTTTGACTGTATAGGTACGATCCTGGCTGCAATGGTCGGCGGTTTTCTGCCTGCGGTCGTCGTCGGATTTTTCACTAACATCATCAGCTCGATCGGTCCGGGCAATGAGAGCAATATTTATTACGGCGTCGTCAGCGTGCTTATCGCGCTCTGTGCGGCAGCTTTTGCCCAGAAAGGCACGCTAAGGAAGCTCTCTCCCGGCTTCATTGTTCCGGTGCTGTATTTCATGGTCATCGGCGGCGGTCTCGGCTCCGTTATTACCTGGGGACTTTACGGCAATACGATGGGCGAAGAGCTCGCAAGTTCACTCGCGAGACGCATCTATGAGTTTGTTGACAACGCGTTTTTCGCGCAGTTCTATGCAGGATTGATCGTCGATCTGCCGGATAAGCTGATAAGCACTATCGCAGCATTCCTGATCTACAAGAGTTATCCGAATGAATGGAGACCCAGGAGAAATGAGGTTGATGTCGCTACAGTCTCGAAGAAAAAGGACCGCGGACGTCGCAGAAAGCTTGTTCTGTCACTGAGCAGCAAGATCTCCGCATCGGTAACCGTCATCTTTGTTGTCGCTGCAGCCGTTGTTGCGCTCGTCAGTTTCGATCAGTTCCGCAACACCATGATCAGACAGGAGGAGCGATACGCCACTGACGTTGCGACATATGCTGCCTCGATTATCGACGGCGACAGGGTCAACGATTACCTGAATTATCAGGGCTATGCAAAGGGCTACCACACCACTACCAAGACGCTGGAAATGATCTGGCACAGCTCCGAGAAGATCCAGTATCTCTATGTTTACCAGATCCGGCCCGACGGCTGCCACGTTGTTTTCGATGTGGACACGCCGGAGGTAGAAGGTTCGGAGACAGGAGAAGTCTTGCCGTTTGACGAAGGCTTTTCGGAGTATCTTCCGGTGCTTCTGGCCGGTGAGGAGATCGATCCGGTCATCACCAACGACACTTACGGCTGGCTTCTCACGGCTTACGTCCCGGTCAAGGACAGCGAAGGCGTGACACAGGCTTATGTCGGCCTGGACGTCTCGATGCCGAATATTGCGGAGGTCGAGCGCGAATTCACATTCAAGATCTCCACTCTCCTTCTGAGCTTCTTCCTCACTGTCCTCACGATCAGTGTTTATATGGCGAAGCGCTATATCGTTAACCCCGTCAATAAGCTCGCCAAGATAACTTACGACTTCGCATACACCAACGACAGCGCGCGTGAAGAGACGCTGGCCAGCATCCGCCAGCTCGAGATCAAGACAGGTGACGAGATCGAGCATCTCTATAAGGCCCTCGCGAAAACGACTCGTGACACGGTCAACTATATCAGTGAATCCCAGCGCAAGAACGAGGCCATCGCGACCTTCCAGAGCGGCATGATCAACGTCATGGCAGACCTCGTAGAGAGCCGCGACAAGTCCACGGGCACACACATCAAGAACACCGCCGCTTACGTTGAGATAATCTGCGACCAGATGATCAGGGACGGACTTTACCCTGACATCGTAGATGAAGACTATAAGAATAACGTTGTGGCATCCGCGCCTATGCACGACATCGGCAAGATCAAGATCTCCGATACTATACTCAACAAGCCCGGCCGCTTTACTGACGAAGAGTATGAGATCATGAAGACCCACGCCGAAGAGGGCGCCATCATCATCCGCTCCGTAAAGAAGAGCGTCGAGAGCAAAGCTCTCAAGGAGAATTACCTGGGCGAAGCCGAGAACATGGCGCACTTCCATCACGAGAAGTGGAACGGCACCGGCTATCCGTGCGGCCTTAAGGGCGAGGAGATCCCGCTGTCGGCAAGGATCATGGCCGTGGCGGATGTTTTCGACGCATTGGTATCCCAGCGCGTCTACAAACCCGGAATGCCTTTCGATGAGGCAATAGAGCGTATCAGGAACGACGCCGGCGTGCACTTCGATCCGGTCGTCGTAGAAGCATTCCTTCATGCGGAAGAAGAGGTCAGGCTGGTCACGGAAGAGATCCACTGATTTCCTTAACACAATTCGGCAAACACACGCTTGGTGCTATAATTGGCACTATAATCTCGCATGGCGAAAAGGGGAACAAACATGGAAAAGATCACTCTCTGGAATGAAGGCGAATACACTTTCCCGCTGGCGTTTGAATTTGAGCCCAACATGAGGCCGTACCTGTTAGACGACGGTGAGGTCCATCCCTGCATGATCGTGCTTCCCGGCGGCGGCTACGCAGTCGTCGTTCCGCCTGAGGGCGAGATCGTCGCCAAGCGCTTCAACGAACTCGGCTATAACTGCTTCGTCATGACTTACACCACCAACCAACTGATGAGAGAGCCAGTCATGGACCAGGCGATGAATGACCTCGCCAGGGCTATCCGCATCGTGCGCATGAACGCTGACAAGTACCGTGTGAATCCCGACAAGGTCTACGTGTGCGGGTTCTCTGCCGCAGGCCACGTGTGCGCAAGCGTTTGCGACTACTGGGACGAGATCGAGGATGGTGACCCTGTCCTCAATGATTATTCATGCCGTCCGGACGCTGCGATCCTCTCCTACCCCGTCATTACCTCCGGCGAATTTGCCCACAAGGATTCATTCCGCTTCCTCCTGGGCGCCGACATATACGACAGGACTGACGATGAGGCAAAGGCTTTGCTTGACCGCTATTCGCTCGAAAAGAACGTCAAAGAGACCAACCCTCCCTGCTTCATCTGGCAGACAGAGACCGATGATCTCGTGCCCGTACAGAACAGCTATCTCTACGCGGAAGCTCTTAAGGAAAAGGGCGTGCCTTATGAACATATAACCTTCCCCGAAGGACCACACGGCCTGTCTATCCCTAACGATGACTGGGTGAACGGAAGATTCGGCGAGCCCTACACATTAGAGCAGACCTTCGCGCTCGTGAAGGCGATCAAGGAAGGCAAGCTGGATGTACCCCAGGAAGTCGCTGACAGTCTGGACTTTACTACAGGCAACCCCGATGCTCCCAAGCTTTTGCCAAGACCCGAGGTCTGTGTCTGGCCAGAGCTGGCAGATAAGTTCATAAAGAGCCTGTAAAGAATCGTACAGACCTCCTTTTTAAGGCTTTTTGAGCACCGCTGTCCGCAGAATTCCCTCTTGCTCAAATCCCCCGTGGTTGAGCTGAAGTAACATTGTTAATCAAGGAGTTTTCTACATTTATGATCGAATACAGAATCACCACACCCGCAGATATCGACCTGCTCATGGAAAGCCGCCTCGTGATGCTCCGTGAGGTCAATCATCTGCCCTCAGACTATAAGTATTCCGAGAAGCTTATAAACTGCAGCAGAGAGTATTTCCTGAATGGCGACCAGACGACCGTGCTCGCTTTGGACGGTGGCAAGGTCATAGGCTGCGCTTCGATAAGCTACATCACTATAATGCCGACTTTTTCGCACGTGACAGGCAAGAGATCACACCTCATGAACGTCTACACCGACCCCTCTTACAGAGGTCAGGGCATAGCGCGCAAGATGGTGGAAATGCTCATCAAAGACGCCTGGAGTAAGGGCGCTACGGAGATCAGTCTTGATGCGACCTCAATGGGCCGCCCTCTTTATGAGAAGCTCGGCTTCAAGGCCTCGACCGAGGCAATGGTGCTTTGCAAAGACGAGGGTGCTTCTTGCTGTTGTGCCTGTTCAAAGAAAGGAGATTAAATGATCTTACGCGCATATACAAGAGAAGACTCACCCGTTATAGCCGGCTGGGTCAAAAACGAAGAAGAACTCTACAGATGGTCAGCTGACAGATACGGGTTCTTTCCGCTGCTCCCCTACAGCATCGATGAGAATTACATTCCCCAGCTTAAGACCGGCCGCTTCATTCCGCTGACAGGCATCGATGAAGAAGGCAAGCCCGTAGGTCATCTCATAATCAGGTATCCGAATGAGAACGACGATTCATCCGTCAGATTCGGCTTCGTCATTGTTGACCCCGGAATCCGCGGCAAGGGTTACGGACGCGAACTGTTAAAGCTTGCAATCGGCTATGTTAAGGATAATCTCACGGCAACCAGGATCGATCTGGGCGTTTTCGTCAACAATCCCAAGGCCAGACGCTGCTACGAATCCGTCGGCTTCACCGAATACGGCGCACACATAATAGACACGCCCTTCGGTCCGTGGGACTGCATCGATATGGAGATGTATATCTGAGTCTCAGCTTCTGTTCATCCTCGGAATATTATCCGTATTGCTTCTCCTGAACTGCTTCGGTGTCATGCCGCAGTCCTTCTTCAGCACGTTCGTAAAATAGCTCTGGCTGGGAAAAGCGAGCGACGCTGAGATCTCCGCGATCGAATAGTCAGACGATGAAAGCATGGATTTGGCGGTCTCGAGCTTCTTGTTGAGGATATATTCACTTACAGAATAACCGGTCTCTTTTTTGAACAGTCTCGAAAGGTAAGGTGCGGAGAGATTCGTGACCGATGCCAGTGTCGCCAAGGTAATGCGAGTGTGCAGATGCTCGTAGATATAATCGATGCATGTGCTGACGGCCTTGGACGTGATCGTGCTGCGCTGCAAGGCCAGCATCTGCCTGGTGTAATGAAGGCACATCTCATTGTGAATATCGGAGATCTCTTCAGGTGTCTGCGCCTCGTCAGCCAGGCGGATATAGTAGTCACTTATGTTATAAGATTCCGATGCTGACAGACCGCCCGAGATACAGAAGCGCGCGACCAGCGCGGTAGTGATAGTCAGATGGTATTTGAGGTTAAGGAGCGGATCTTTTGACAGGACGCCCAGTCCCTTCTTCTCGTGAAAAGGCTCGTTTAGAAGCGACCTGACCTTGCGGAGGTTCCCTGAGCGGATCGTCTCATAAAAGTCCATCTCGGGTGCCAGGGGCGCGCGGAAAAACTCGTATTCCCTGTGCAGGAACTCCTGGTAGGATATCTTTTTGCGTGGTGCCGGCATGATGGTCTCCGAAGGCGAAAAATAAATGGTACGGGCGGGCCTTTTCGAGATGCCCGGCCAGAAAATCAAAAATACATGAGTTACAAGGCTTTCGAGCATTATTATAGCATGAAAACGCAAAAATAAGATATGAAAAAGCAATAACGCCGCAAGGTGAATTTGTTATTTTGAGGACATCAATGTTGTTCATCAGATAACTATTGAGGAGGTAATTATGAAGAACACGAAGATCATCAGTTCTATCCTGGCTCTCTCGATGCTCGTTCCGCTCGCATCCTGCGGCAAGAAGGCTGGAGAGACCGGCGCTGCGAAGACTGAGACTCCCGCAATCGAAGGCTACAACCTTCTTTGGAGCGACGAGTTCGACGGCAGCGGTGAGATGGATCTGACCAAGTGGAACTATGAACCCCACGAACCCGGCTGGACCAACAACGAGCTTCAGGAGTACACGACTTCTACGGACAATGTTTTCGTAAAAGACGGCAATCTCGTACTCAAGGCCCTCAAGACCGAGAAGGACGGCATAACCCATTACACATCCGGAAAGGTCACGGGCCAGAATAAAACCGACTTCAAGTACGGCAAGGTTGTCGTCTCCGCAAAAGTACCTGAAGGACAGGGTCTCTGGCCCGCCATCTGGATGATGCCCAAGGACGAGTCCTACTACGGCCAGTGGCCCAAGTGCGGCGAGATCGACATCATGGAGTCTTTAGGCCACGACACGACAGTATCTTATTCAACAATTCACTACGGCGAACCTCACGGCGAGCAGCAGGGCACCATCACCAAGGAAGGCGATGAGCGTTTCTCAGCCAAGTTCCACGAGTATTCCGTAGAGTGGGAACCCGGCGAAATGCGCTTCTACACAGACGGCGAGCTCGTCCTCACATGCAACGACTGGTTCACGGCAGTCGAAGGTGAAGACGACAAGCCCTATCCGGCACCTTTCGACCAGCCCTTCTTCGTACAGATGAACCTCGCAGTCGGCGGCGACTGGCCCGGCAATCCTGACGAGACCACCAACTTCGACAACGCAGAGTTCCTCATCGACTACGTCCGCGTATACCAGAAGGACGCTTACGACACCAACGTAACCAAGCCCCCGATGACCTTCCGCGACCCGCTCGCTGACGGCAACTACATCCGCAACGGAGACTTCTCCGTAGCTGAAGACCTCACCGACGACATCGACTGGAAGTTCCTCCTTTTCTATGAGGGCGTAGGGCAAGCCGAGATCAAGGACGGCGAGATGATCATCACGTCCAGTAACTGTGGCACCGAAGAATACTCAGTCCAGCTCGTCCATCCTGACATCGCGATGTACAAGGGCCACAAATACCGGATCACCTTTGATATCCGCGCCGACGAGGCCCGCAAGTGCATCGTCTGCATCTCCGCTCCGAACGCCGGCTGGATCCGCTACTTCCCTGACACCTCGATCGACCTTACGACCGAGTGGCAGACTTTCACCTTCGAGTTCGAGATGAAGGAGAAGGACGACAACAACGGCCGTCTTGAGTTCAACATGGGTAAGCACGGCGATACCGCCACGATCCATCTCACAAACGTCCGCGTCGAAGAGATCTGATCTGTCTTCTTCCGAATTGTTTAGCAAGGAGCTGTCCCTTCCGGGGCGGCTCCTTTTTTGTGGAAATAATTTGCCTGTTGATACGCCTGTGACGGGAAATGGCACGTTTGGGCTTCTTTTTGTGTCACTTTTCGTCACTTTTTGGCTCTTTTATGCAGTCCCCCCCGGTATACCCCCAGTTTTGTGTTTTTCAGCTATATGGGGGTATGTTTTGCAGAAAAACCTGCTAACAAAAATCAAGAGTTTGTTGGCAGGTTTTTCTTTGGTGCATTTTAGGCATGGCAAACAGACCGGAATCAAATCCGGTCTTTGTTTTAGTCGAAAATACTTATACTGCTTGGTAAACCTCCATCACTCG
>JAFRST010000048.1 GCA_017427465.1 Clostridiales bacterium
GTTCTGATGGAGTAAGGGAACTCTTCCTCTGAAGGAAGTACAGGAATGAGAGATCTCTCAGCGAGAGCGCCGTGACCGATCTCACGACTTCCGGGAGATCTGGAAGGCTTAGCCTCACCTGTGGAGTAACCCGGGAAGTTATAGTGGTGAATGTATCTCTTGTATGTCTGCTCATCAAGTCCTTCGAGCTTCTGTGCTTCGTCAAGAGGAGCAAGAGTACAGATGTTCATTACCTGTGTCTGGCCTCTCTGGAAGAAAGAAGAACCGTGAACTCTGGGGAGTACGCCAACAGCGCAGGACAGAGGTCTGATCTCATCCAGAGCTCTGCCGTCAACTCTTACATGCTCTCTGAAGAGGTAATCTCTTACAACCTTCTTCTCGAGCTTGTAGATAGCGTCAGGTGCCCACTTGGAAAGGCCCTCTTCCTTCTCTTCGAGCATAGCTGCAACTTCTTCCTGAAGTTTAGCAACATTGCCGTCTCTTACTTCCTTATCCTTGGAGAGAACTGCTGCACGCATCTTCTCCCAGCCGTATTCCTTAACAGCCTCGAAAATCTCTTCCGGTACGTCAGCTGACTCGTAAGTGAACTTCTCCTTACCGATCTCAGCAACGATGCTGTTGATGAACTCGCAGATCTTCTTGATCTCTTCGTGACCTTCTGCGATAGCGTTAAGCATTACGTCATCAGGCACTTCGTTAGCGCCTGCCTCAACCATGCAGATCTTTGTGAGTGTACCTGCAAGAGTAACATACATATCAGATACTTCACGCTGCTCTAATGTAGGGTTGATGATCGTCTTGCCGTCGATAAGTCCTAATACAACGCCTCCGACAGGTCCCTTCCACGGGATATCGGAAATAGCGATTGCGATGGATGTACCGAGCATTGCTGTGATCTCAGGTGAGCAATCGGGATCAACGGACATAACGAGGTTGTTTACGCAGACATCGTTACGAAGATCCTTAGGGAACAGAGGTCTGATAGGACGGTCGATAACACGGGAAACGAGAATAGCCTTCTCGCCGGGTCTTCCCTCTCTCTTGAGGAAGCCTCCAGGGATCTTACCTACTGCATACATCTTCTCCTCGTAGTCTACTGAAAGCGGGAAGAAATCGATTCCCTCACGAGGTGTTGCGCTTGCTGTAACGGTAGAAAGCACTGATGTCTCACCATATCTGATAAGGACGGAACCGTTTGCAAACTGCGCGATCTTACCGGTCTCGACTACCAACGGTCTGCCGGCGATTTCAGTTCTGAAAATCTTTTCCATTTCGAACTCCTTTATAATATTGAATTTTTGTAAAGGAGGTAGTTCGTAGATTCACGGTCCGAGCAAAATAACAGGCTCGATGTTCGGGCAGTCAATCTACACACTACACTCCTTCTCGAACCTATTAATTATATACTAAAAGCGCAATAAGACAAATAATAAAGGTTATAACTTCTTAATTGCCTCGGATACTGCCTCAGCCAATCCCTTGTGCCCTGCCGGGTCAAGATGCAGACCGTCTTCGACTGAAGGCTTGATGTACTGCTTGGCATCCAGGAATCCGCATCCGTGCTTATCAGCAACTCTCTTGTAATACTCAGCAAGCCTCTTGGATTTATCTATGGAAACTTCATTGAAAGAATCGCGGAAAGGGCCCGTAAGTATATCCCTGCTTATCTCCGGAGGAGATACTACAAGGATCTTCGGAACGTATCCCTGCTTCAAGTCCATAACCTTCTCGGCCCTTTGGACGATCTCGTTAAGTCCTGCCGCTATATCATCAAGCGATGCATTATAAACAGTCTTCATGTCGTTAGTTCCGAGCATGATCACCAGATAATCAACGGGCCTGTGAGTACACAAAATACCCTTTATGTAATCGATGCCGTTCTTCCAGTCATCGTTGGGATCATCGAAGACAGTCGTCCTGCCGTTTAATCCCTCCTCGATGACCTTGTATCCGTCACCCAAGAGTCCCTGCAAAAGGCATGGCCACCTTACCGATTCGGGGAGCCTGTCGCCGTTTACCGGATTGTGTCCGTAAGTATTGGAATCACCAAAGCAAACTACTGATTTCATCATTCACCTTTTACTGTCTCTAAATCTTCGATCCAAACATTCCTTGATGCATCAGACGGCATTCTCCAGTCGCCCCTCGGGGACAGGGATACCGTACCTACCTTAGGACCGTCAGGCACGCAGGATCTCTTGAACTGCTGGGCAAAGAACCTTCTTAAGAAAGTCTCTTCCCATTTGTAGATAGTCTCAGCATTGTAACTGCCGTCAAATGCCTGCAATGCCATGCGGTAGATCTTCGACGGCGTAAATCCGTATCTGATCATGTAATAGAGGAAGAAATCATGGAGCTCATAAGGGCCTACTGTCTCTTCTGTCTTCTGCGAGATCTTACCGTCTTCCGTGGGCGGCAGGAGTTCGGGAGATACAGGCGTAGCAACGATATCAGCCAGAGCCTGTGAAAGCGAAGGATTGATATCTGCCGTGCGCTGGGACTCATAAGATACGAGATACCTTACAAGAGTCTTCGGGATAGAGCAGTTAACGCCATACATTGACATATGATCGCCGTTATAAGTAGCCCAGCCGAGAGCGAGTTCAGACAGGTCACCGGTACCGATCACGAGACCACCCTCCTGGTTAGCGATATCCATAAGGATCTGCGTACGCTCTCTTGCCTGAGAGTTCTCATATGTGATGTCATGAACATCCATGTCATGACCGATATCCTTAAAGTGCTGCGTAACAGCTTCAGAAATGGATATCTCTCTTAATGTGCATCCATACTGCTCAGCAATATTGACTGAGTTATTCTTGGTTCTTGCAGTCGTACCGAAGCCGGGCATCGTTATACCGATAATCCCCTTGCGGTCTATACCGAGCTTATCAAAAGCGTGAATAGTAACAATAAGCGCAAGTGTAGAATCAAGGCCGCCCGACAGACCGATAACAGCCTTCTTGCAGTTAATAGCCTTAAGTCTCGTATAAAGACCTGCTGCCTGCATACTGAGTATATCTTCACATCTGGATTCGAGATCAGTCTTGTTCTCGGGAACGAACGGAGTCTTGCTGATAGCTCTTGCAGGTGTGATATCCGGGAATTCTGCATTGAATCTTACGACCTCAACACCCGAATAACCCGCAAGATCCGAAGTGAAGGTGTTAGCCTTGCGTCTGTCTGCTTCCAATCTCTCGAGATCGATGTCTGCATACAAGATCGCATCGTCTTCATTCTCGTTTGCAAATCTCTTGCTCTCTGCGAGGATCTTGCCGTTCTCAGCGATTATGTTATGTCCTGCGAAAACAAGGTCCTGAGTAGACTCGCCTATTCCGGCATCGCAATAAACATATGCTGCCATAAGCTTGGCACTCTGCATCTTGACAAGGTCTCTTCTGAACTGAGCCTTGCCGATGATCTCATCAGAGCAGGACAGATTGAAAATGATCTGCGCACCGTTATTTACATACTCTTCCGAAGGGCTCGAAGATACCCAAAGGTCCTCGCATATCTCAACTGCAAATGTCAGGTCATTGCAGTCAAATACCATTCTTCCGAAACAGACATCGTCTTCAATAGCGACGTTCTCGGAATCATCGAAAGGCTTGAAATGTCTTAATTCATAGAACTCGGAATAGTTAGGGACATTCTGCTTGGGCACGATTCCGAGGATCTCACCCTGGTATACAACTGCTGCACAGTTATAGAGCTTGCCGCCAACCTGAACAGGAAGGCCTACTATCAGGACTGTATTAAGATCTCTGGTCTGTTCGGCCAGATCATAGAGTCCGTCGATAGCTTTATTGAGAAGTGCATTCTGATTGAAAAGATCACCGCATGTATAGCCTGTAAGTCCCAGCTCCGGGAAAACAACTACCGCAGTATCGTTTTCTGCTGCTTTTCGAGCCAGCAAAACAGTCTGACTAACATTGAAATCAACGTCACTGACCTTAACCTTCGGGCTTGCCGCCGCTACTCTGATAAAACCGTCAAGCATAGTAATACCTCCCGGAATGTCCTATTTAGTTATTATATCACCCTAAGAAGTAAATAAAAAAGCGGTCCCGTAAGGAACCGCTCTCTTGAAATAATCTGTATTAAGATTACTTTCTGATGCCGAGTCTAGCGATCAAAGATCTGTAACGCTCGATATCAACTGCTGCAAGATAGTCAAGGATGTTTCTTCTCTTACCAACCATCATGAGAAGTCCTCTTCTGCTGTGGTGGTCACCCTTATGAGTCTTGAGGTGTTCTGTGAGGTGATTGATCCTGTAAGTAAGAAGTGCAACCTGAACCTCAGGAGAACCTGTGTCGCCCTCAGAAAGAGCATATTCCTTGATGATAGCCTGCTTGTCGAAAGATGCTGACATAAATCTTTCCTCCTTAATGATAAATACGCCAAAATCGAAGGTAAGGGTCGGAGTCTTCCGCAAAACTGCGATTAAGGCAACTTGGTGATAATACCATCCGGATTGGGTTTTGTAAAGCGAAAAATGCCCAAAAACCGTACAAACAGGGGAATCTTTCACCTCTAATCCCCAATAGAATATAAAAGCGGCTGCCTTTTAGCAAGACAGCCGCCGGTAAATCAGTTTTATATCAGATTACTTGAAAACAGAGAAGTTTCTGATAATCGGAGCGATTGTATTTGCAACTGTGGACATGAGCTTGATGAAGATGTCCAGAGCAACGCCTACAACGTCCTTACGTGTGTCACCGATCGTGTCACCGGTAACTGCTGCCTTGTGAGCAGGAGATCCCTTTGCGTGACCCTTGAGCATGCCCTGCTCAATGTACTTCTTAGCGTTGTCGAACGCACCGCCGGAGTTACCCATGAAGATAGCTCTCGGGATAGCAACGATCGTAGCACCAACGAGGATACCGCCGACGAATTCAACACCGAGGATGAAGCCGCCTACGATAGGGATCAAGAGAGCGAGGACTGAAGGAAGAACCATTCTGTGGATAGCTTCCTTAGCTGCCATGGAGATCATCATGTTGTAGTCAGGCTTAGCCTTGCCGTCAAGAACTTCCTGTGTCATCTGCTTGTCGCCGACGTCAGCCATGATCTTAGCTGCATCGATCGTATTATCTGTAAGGATAGCGCAGAAGTATTCAACAAGTGCACCACCGAGGATACCACCGGCAACAACGAAGAATGAAGCGAAGTTAAGAGTCAGAGGCTCACCGATTGTTGTGTAATTACCAACGTAAGCCATGATGAGTGAAACTGTAGCGAATGCTGCAGAACCGATTGCGAAGCCCTTACCGATAGCTGCTGTTGTGTTACCAACTGCGTCGAGCTTATCTGTGATCTTACGAACGTCAGGATCGAGGTGGCAAGCTTCTGCAAGACCGCCTGCGTTATCAGCGATAGGACCGAAAGCATCGATGGAAACTGTAGCACCAACGAATGCGAGCATACCGAGAGCGGAGATTGCGATACCATAGGAACCGCAGATAACACCGGATACGATCAAAGCGATGATGATTACGAGTACAGGGAGAAGAACTGATCTTGAACCTACAGCGTCACCCTTTGTAACAACGAAAGCCTCTCCCTCTGTGCACATCTCAGCAATCTTCTGTGTAGGCTTATGATCTGTTGATGTGTAGTACTCTGTGATGATACCGATTGCAATACCTGCGATGATACCCATTACGGAAGAGATCCAGGGAGAAGCCCAACCGAACTTGAATCCGTAAGTTGCCAAGTCGTCAGCTGAAATGCTTGCATTGTTGAAAATAAAGTATGCAGCAACACCGCCGAAGATGATCGTGCAACCTGCTGAGATCCATGTGGAAAGGTCGAGTTCTCTTGACGGATTGTCGCCCATCTTCTTGATGTTAGCGAGTCCAAGACCGATGAGGCATCCTACGAGACCGCAACCAGCGAGAATTGTCGGGAAAAGAACTGTAGCGTTGAATGTTGCATCAGAAACTGTCTCGCCGTGTGTCTGATAAAGAGTAACAGCGATCATGATTGAAGCAGACATTGTAGCAACGAATGACTCCAAGAGGTCGGAGCAGTTGCCTGCGATATCGTTAACGTTGTCGCCGATGAAGTCTGCGATAGTGTTCGGGATTCTTGAGTCATCCTCAGGAAGGTCATGTCTGAGCTTACCAAGGATATCGGAAGAAATATCAGCTGCCTTTGTGTAGTTACCGCCTGCAACACGGTTGAACATAGCAACGATGGAGCAGCCCAGTGAATATGTTGATATTCTCATGACGTAGGGGTTGCAAGTAAGTCCTGCTACGAGGCCGGAGCTTGAAGCATCATGCTGTACGCCGCCGAAGCAAAGGAGAACTGCGAGGAATCCCAGCATACCGAAGCCCTGAACTGCAAGGCCGCTGATGGAACCGCCGCAGAGAGCAACCTTAACGGTCTCGCCGATTGAAAGGCTCTCTCTTGCCTTGTTCGATGTACGAACGTTAGCGTATGTAGCGCTCTGCATACCAAGAACGCAAACGATTGAACTCATAAGAGCTCCCATGAGGAATGTGATACCACTTGTCTTCTCAACAAAGAGTGTGAAGATAACTGCGACCACAGCCACAACGATGGCGATGCTCTTAAACTCCGTCTTAAGGAAGGTCTGCGCGCCGGAACGGATGATACCTGACAGTTCGATCATGTCAGCTGTTCCTTCGGGCATCTTCTTAATGCGGAAGTAGTTGTAAGCGACGTAGCAAATTGCAAGTGCAACTACGCCAAGTACAATAAACCAGGAAGTCGTAAGTAATGACATATACCGGTCCCCTCTCATAAGAATAGATTGAATTATGTGAAGCATTCGGGCATAGCAAAAACTATTGCTCTAAGCAAAACTACGACATTATACATATAAAAATATGCTTTGGCAATCAAAATATCGTGGTTTTTGCCGTACAAAATAACGATTTTTGAAGATTATTCGTTTACGAGTGAATTGACAAACAGCTCAGGGTCAAAGTCAGCAAGATCTTCTACGTTCTCACCGAGTCCCGCAAGCACGATGGGCTTTTTGGACTGGTAAGCTACAGCGATGGCAACGCCGCCCTTGGCACTGCCGTCGAGCTTTGTGATGCCGACATAATCGAGACCTGTTACCTCGCCGAAGCCCTCAGCCTGGATAACGGCATTCTGGCCTGTCGTGGCGTCAATGATAAGGAGTGACTTGATGACAGCATCGGGGGCTTCCCTCTCGATGACGCGCCTGATTTTCGCGAGCTCTTCCATAAGGTTCTTCTTATTGTGCAGACGTCCTGCCGTATCAACGAGGAGCACATCGGTATTGCGGGCCTGGGCAGCATGGATGGCATCGAAAACAACGGAAGCGGGATCTGCCCCCTCCTGCTCTTGGGCGATAACAGCCGTGCCGGTCCTCTCGCCCCATGTCTTGAGCTGGCCTACGGCAGCCGCACGGAAAGTATCGCAGGCGGCCATAAGGACTCTCTTGCCTTCCTTCTTATATCTGGCGGCAAGCTTGCCTGAAGTTGTGGTCTTGCCTGTGCCGTTAACGCCGATCATGAGGATTATGTTGAGCTTGCCCGGAACGATCTCGACCTTCTGGGGCTCACCTAAAATCTCGAGCATCCTCTCCTTAACAGAAGCCAATACAGTTTCCTTGCTGTCATCACCGGTCTTCTTGATGTTCTCCTTAACGTGATCCATGATGTCCACGCTGGCCTGTACGCCGCAGTCTGCTCTTATCAGGAGTTCCTCAAGTTCATCCAACATATCCTCGTCGAAGTGGCCGCTCGAAGCAGCAAGCTTGGTAAAGCTTCCCGCAAAAAAGCTCCTCGTCTTCTCGAGTCCTCTTTTAAAAAGATCTGCAAGTCCCATTATTTAAGCTCCATAGAAAGAATCTTGGATACACCGCGCTCTGCCATGGTAACGCCGTACATCTGGTCGCACGCTTCCATCGTACCCTTACGGTGCGTAACAAGAATAAACTGGGATTTAGCGGAGTGCCTTCTTACGAAGTCCGTAAATCTCGTGATATTAACGTCGTCCAATGCTGCCTCGACCTCGTCAAGAATGACGAACGGAGAAGGCTTCAATTCCTGAATGGCAAAGAGCAGGCCGATCGCGGTAAGACATCTCTCACCACCGGATAAGAGCGACAGGTTCTGAAGCTTCTTTCCGGGCGGCTGTGCCTTGATATCGATAGCGCACTCCAGGACATCCTCCGAATCGTTGCCCAGAATGATCTCAGCCGTACCGCCTCCGAACAGATCCGTGAAGACCTGACCGAAGTTCTTGTTGATCGTATCGAAATGCTCAGTAAACTCAGATCTCATCTTAGTCAGGAGGTCATCGATTACCTTCTCCAAGTCCTTCTTGGCAGCTTCGATGTCGTCTCTCTGCTTAGTCATGAAGTCGAGTCTCTCGGACAGCTCAGAAAACTCCTGCAAAGCGCCCAGATTAACGGGACCCAATGCCTTGATGGCATTCTTGAGGGTCGTGATCCTCTTTGTCTGCTCACCGACCTTCTCAACAGGCTCTACGCTTTCCTTGATATTGTCATATGTCGTCTCGTAATCTTCCCAAAGCTTGTTCTTGTTCTGGTCGATCTCGAAAATGATCTTGTCGTACTTGGATACGTGGGCATTGAGCTTTGACTGCAATTCACTGATTGCATTGCTGCTCGAAGACAGTCTGTCACCGAACGAGGAGAGGTCATTGGAGATTGCCGATCTCTTCTCGAAGAGTTCGGCGATCTTAGCCTCAAGGACCTTCTGCTGCTTATCGTTCTCATCGAGCTTTGCATCGAGTTCATTGATCTCTTTGGTTATGCTGTTGACAGTCTCTTTGGCTTCCTTGATCTGGGAATCAAACTTCTCTCTTCCCTGATTAGCCTCTTCGATCTGCTTCTTGATGTGGCCGGCGAGGTCTAAGATACCACTTCTTTCCGTGAGCTTGCGCTCTGCAAGGGAAGCTGCCTCCCTCACCTTGGCAACGATCTGCTCGAGCTTTATTGCCTGCTCTTCAGAGAGCTTTTGCTGAGCTTCGATCTCTTCCTGATAGTCGGAGAGCTCACCATTTATCTCACGTTCAATACGTGTAAACTCTTCCATATCCTCTTCGAGCCTTATCTTGGACTTGGATACAGCCTGCATATTCTCATCGAAGTTCGCAAGTGTCTCTTCCGTCTCTTCAAGTCTCGTCTTGGTGTTATTGTATTCGCCCTCAGCTTTAACTTCCTCCAACTGGTAGAACTTAAGCTGCTCACCTAACTGAGCAAGTTCGCGCTTGATCGTTCCGATGCCGTCGTCAACTTCCTGGCGCTGGTCTTCGGAATCTGCGAGCTTAGCTTCAAGCTCTGCAACGGTCTTAATCAGGGACTCGATCTCTGCTTTTCTTCCCAGGATACCCGTACCTGCTCCGGTCTTTCTGAGCGAACCGCCCGTCAGTGAACCGCCGGGGTTAACAGAATCGCCTTCAAGTGTCATTACCTTATAGGCACGGCCGGTCTTGGATGCGATCACTCTTGCAGCATCCAGATCATGAGCAACAAGGATCCTGCCCAGAAGATTAGCTACGATATCTTCAAGCTCGCGGCTTGACTTAACGAGGTCTGAAGCAACACCGATGTAGCCGTTTACGCCCTTGGCCTTGCGGAGATCGTCTTCATCGATATACCTTGCCTTGATATTCTCGATAGGAAGGAAAGTAACTCTTCCGAGCCTCTTATCCTTAAGTATTCCGATGAGTTCGGCAGCATCTGCCTCGCTCTTGGTAACCACGTTGTGGAGGGCATTTCCCAAAGCAGTCTCAACTGCAGTCTCATACTTGGCATCAGTCTCGATAAGATCACCGAGAATTCCGACCATGAGTCTCTTGACAGACCTGTCGGTATCTGCCAGCTCTGTAAGGCGTCTTACGGATTCCTGGTAGCCTTCCTTGCGCTTGTCGATATCCTTCAAAGTCTTAAGCTTGGACTCTTCGGCGGAAAGCTTTCTGTTATTGATCTCGAAGAACTGGTTTAACTCGACCTGACGGCCTCTTAATTCCTCGAGCTTTTTATTTCTGGTCTCGATGTCATTGGTGACATCGCCCTTGATCTTCTTTATCTCTTCTAATGCCTTCTCTTCTTCGGCAAGCTTAGAGCTCAATTCAGCCTTTCCGTTCTCTGAAGCAGATCTTGCCTCCTGCATTTCCCTGATCTTGTCATCAAGGGCAGTAATGCCTGCCTGGCACTCTGTAAGCTTCTTTCTGGTCTCAAAAAGCTCTTCTGTCTTAGCCTTTACCTTGGTATCGGCTTTGCCGGCTTCTTTTCTGCTGGCCTCATATTCTTCAAACTTGGCAAGACGCTCCTTGTCGAGCTCCTCGCTTAAGATCTTGGCGTCATTGGCAGCCTTAAGGAGGCTGTCTGCCTTAGCCTTCTTCTCATTGAGTTCATTTGTAAGCTTAGCGACAGTCTCATCTGTGGACTCCATGTCAGACTTGAGTTCTTCAATCCTCTGGTTAGTCTGGTTGAGTCTCTCGATCGAGACCTTCTTATCTGTCTGGGCCTCATGCTCGTACTCTGTTAGGTCTGAGAGTTCCTGACGTCTGTCTTCGATCTCGTTATCCAGAGCTTCGCTCTTCTGCATGATCTCCTGATTGCTCTTTCTCAAGAGGTTAAATTCGTCTTCACGCTCCTGAATCTCTTTCTCGAGCTGCTCCTTGAGACCGGCGGAATCGCCCATTTCTTTATTGGCCTCGGTGATCTTATGAACGAGCAAAGAAGTCTCAAGTCTCTTGAGTTCTTCGTAATTCTCGTTGAACTTACGCGCTTTGCCTGCCTGCTCTTCGAGAGGTCCTTTGCGCTCTTCGAGCTCTCCAAGGATATCGTTGATGCGGACGAGGTTCTGCTCGGTGCTGTTGAGCTTCCTCTGAGCCTCATCCTTACGGACGCGGTACTTTACGATACCGGAAGCCTCCTCGATGACCCTTCTTCTGTCTTCGGACTTTGTAGAAAGGATATCGTCAACTCTGCCCTGTCCTACGAGAGAATAGCCGTCACGACCGAGACCTGTATCAAGGAAAAGGACCGTAATGTCCTTAAGACGGCAGTTGACTTTGTTGATCTGATATTCGGATTCGCCGGATCTGTAAAGCCTTCTGGTGATGCAAATCTCCGGGAAGCCGTAATCTATATATCCGTCGGAATTATCGAAAGTAATGGATACTTCGGCATAGTTCATCGAACGTCTGGCAGATGTACCGTTGAATATGACATCTTCCATCTTGCCGCCACGGAGCTGCTTAACGCTCTGCTCGCCTAAGACCCAGCGGACTGCGTCACTGATATTGGATTTACCTGAGCCGTTAGGACCAACCACGGCCGTAAGACCGCGGTCAAAGTCGATACAAGTATAATCGGGGAACGATTTAAACCCCTGAAGCTCAAGTTTCTTTAGATACATCCTTGTGTCAGTTCCGTCTTAATCCTAAATAATCACCCAAGCATTATAACTCAATTGGGACCTTTTTGTAGGACAATAAGTTCAAACGCTGTCAGGGTATAGGCGGATATACTCCTTAATACCCTTCTCCGCGCACTTCTGCTCGGCATCTTTCTTACTGTGTCCGGTGGCACTTGCCAAAAGAGTGTCATCGGAATAAACACTGACATCGAATTCTTTCATATGCGCAGGGCCGCGCTCCCCGGTCACTTCGAAAGTGATCTTGTGCTGGAAACCTCTTGTCTGCGCGAGTTCTAAGAGCCTGCTCTTGTAATCCAGGAAAATCTCGCCGTTTACCGCTTTCTGTACTGTTTCGGTAAGATTTTTCAAGATACATTTCTTCGCCTGTTCGAATCCGCCGTCAAAATAGACCGCCGCGATAACCGACTCAAAGCAGTCGGCCAGCGTCGAATCCTTGTCATTGCCCCCGCTCTGAGCTTCGCCCTTGCCAAGGAGCAGGTAATCTCCCAAATGAAGTTTTCGAGCCACTTCGGCAAAAGACTTCTCACATACGGAAACGCTCCTCATCTTGGACAGGTAGCCTTCATCAGCCTGAGGTTTAAGCTCGTAGATCATCTGTCCTACTACTACATCCAGAACGGCGTCACCGATGAATTCCAATCTCTGATTGGATTCCCAGTGTCCCCTGCCCGTCTCGAAAACATAGGTCGTATGAGTAAAAGCCGTCTCGAGGAGCGACTTATTAATAAAGGTATAGCCTAAATCTTGTTCTAATCTTGAATAGTCAGTCATAGTCTTATTTACAAGAAACGGCTGAATGCATCTAAACGCACCCAGCCGTCTGAAACTTCAATATTTATCAGAGATTGATAATCTCCGGCATATCAGCCCTCTGTAAGGCTCTGAATATACTCGACTGCATCCTTAACGGTTACAACCTTCTCAGCTACATCGTCAGGGATCTCGATATCGAATTCCTGCTCCATAGCCATAACGAGCTCAACCATGTCAAGAGAATCAGCGTTAAGATCGTCAACGAAAGAGGAATCTTCTGTGATTGTATCCTCATCTACGCCGAGCTGATCAACGATCATCTGCTTAATAGAGTTGAAAAGTTCTTCATTTGTCATAATTTGTACCTCCGTACGATTCTTAAGTAAAATCCACAAGTTGTTTTTAATGTAACTTTAGGCTTTTGTCAATAGGATATTTTGACTATCGAAGTTATTTGACATTTAACCCTTCAAATATTGCTTGCCTTTAATAAGATAATCAATACCCGAAACAATAGTCATAATAACACATATTCCGATAAGTACATCCCCGATTATCGTGACCGCACAAACTTCAAGCGGATATCCCTCGTAGCCCAGACCGAAGATCTTCAGGAGTAACGGTTCGAACAAAAGATAGATAAGCGCAATCATCTGTGTAACGGTCTTTACCTTACCCATCATCTTCGCTGCAATAACTTCTCCCTTGGATGCGGCGATCATGCGGAGGCCGGATACAGCAAACTCCCTTAAGATAATGATCATTACTATCCAGGCCGAAAGTCTGCCCAGATTAATAAAGGCGAGCATTATGCTGATAACGAGGAGCTTATCTGCCAAAGGATCAAGGAATTTGCCAAGATCTGTGATGAGGTTATATTTGCGGGCAATATGACCGTCCAGAGCATCAGTAAGCGAAGCAAGAATAAAGATTCCTGCCGCTACTATCATGCCATTGGAATTGATGAAATTGTTCCAACCTTCCGGCTGCCACCCGAAAATATTGATCGGCAACATAAAAAGGAGCGTCAAAGGAACAAGAATAATCCTCAAGACCGAGAGCTTGTTGGGCAGATTCATTTCCTAAATACTCCTTTTATCCTAATATGTGTCCTAAAGACAACACACTAATAATATACATATTTTGATTTGCGTCAAATCGTAACGGCCGTCATGTCATATTCGTCAGAACAATCCACGATCCTGGCTTCCACAAAATCACCGATCTTAAGCTCTTCTTCCCGGGAAGCAATGTAAATGACCGGATCGACCTCCGGAGACTCTCCGTAACTTCTGCCTATGTAGAAGATGCCGTCATCAGAGACTGAACAGATATTGACCTTGGTGACAGTGTTAAGACGCTTCTTGGACTGCTCAGCCGAGATCTCCTTCTGGAGCTCATAGATCTCATCATAACGTCTCTGCTTGGTCTCTTCATCGATCTGGTCAGGCAGATCGTAAGCAGGCGTTCCCTCTTCAGGTGAGAAGATAAAGCAGCCGAGCCTGTCAAACTTCCATTTCTTAAGGTTTTCCTTCATGACCTTGAAATCTTCTTCGGTCTCACCGGGGAAACCTACCATTACGGTAGTCCTTATAATGCAGTCAGGCATGGCCTTCCTGATCATCTCAAGCCTGGAAGTGATCAGTTCGGCATTATCTCTTCTGTACATAGACTTCAGGATCTTGTCCGAACCGTGCTGGATCGGAATATCCAGATAATGGGCAACCTTGGGATTATTAGCCATCTCATCGATCAGATCAGGCGTAATTCCGTCCATATAGCCGTACATTACGCGGATAAGCTCGATTCCGTCTATCTCTGACAGCTTCTTAAGGAGCTCCGCCAAACGCCTCTCCTTATAAAGCTCTATTCCGTAATTAGTAGTGTCCTGTGCTGCAAGTACCAGCTCCTTAACGCCTCTGGCTGCGATGATCTTAGCCTCTTCAATAATGTCTTCCATCGGACGGGAGACAAAAGTGCCTCTGATCAAAGGGATTGCGCAGAAGCTGCATCTGTGAAGACAGCCCTCACCTATCTTTAACCAGGCATAAGCCTCGGTCGAGAGCTCTCTGTCCTTAACAAGATGTGAGAATCCGCCCTTGCCTGATGTGAGATTGATCTTCTCCGTTGTCTCAACATCAAGTTCCGTCACCAGTTTAGCAACAACATTTACGATGTCTCCGTAATGCGCAGTACCCAGGACGGCATCGACTTCAGGAAGCTCCTTGAGGATATCTTCCGGATATCTCTGTGAAAGGCACCCTGATACGATGATCTTCTTAACGTTACCGTTTGGCACCTTAAAATCTGCCACTTCAAGAATGGCATCGATCGCTTCCTTTTTGGCTGACTCAATGAAACCGCAAGTGTTTATCACCACGATATCGGACTCGGGCACATCGTTGATAACGTTATACCCGGCCTTTTTTAGCTCAGTGGACATATTCTCGCAATCGATGAGGTTTTTTGAGCAGCCCAGAGCCAGAAGAGTGATCTTTATACTGTCATTTGAATTATTCATAGCAACGAATATAGCATAGGCTCCCTCCATTTTCTACTTAAGATCGCGAAAAGCCAACCGCCCTTCTAAAAGAATCCTATATACCGATATGCTAATATAGCGTTATGAGAACTAAACGTATTACAAGATCTCATATTAACAGGTTTTTACCCCGAACGACTTGTGCGGCACTTTTGAGCTGTGCCGTGATCATCGCCTGCACCGGCTGCAATACCGAAATAACCGAACCTTCTTATCCTGAGAGCCTAAACTCATCGGCAGCATCAGAAATAACTGATGCGCCTGTGGTTACTTCTCAGAACAAAGGCTCTGATGAGATTGAAGCAAATTACGCTTATACGGAACCAACAGGCGGCACGACTGAAGAACGATTCGAATACGAGTTGTCTTTGATTCCATTTGAACAGCTCCAGTTCTTGAGACTTCGCGGATGGAAGATCGAGCTTACCACAATGAATCTGGCAGCAGAGTATGATTATCCTAGCCAGATCTGCGGAATAACCGACTATAACAAAAATCTTATCTACATATCTTCCAACTCCAATACCATCAGGCGTTCCACGATACACGAAGTCGGACATGCCATTGCTTATGAATTGGGCTGGGTAGAAGAAACCGACGAATTCGTTGAAATATTTGAAGCAGAAAAAGAATCCTTCACTGACTGTTGCTCAATAGGCGACGGGCACGAGACATCAGACAAGTATGAATACTTCGCCAGCGTTTACCAGAATATGATCCTTGATTATGCAGATACCAAAGCAGAAGTCCCGAGAACAGTTGCTTATATTGAAGACTGCCTTTCAAGGATATCGATCTTTGACGAAGATAATCTCCATCCGGTTCATCTTGAAGGCCATCCAAACTTGATAACATAAATCAAAACCGGGTCTCTTGTCAGAACTCGAATTTTACTGATAAAGTGCAAAATTTTATTGATTTTCGATAAATTTCTCTTGAATTTCGAGAGGCGCCGTGTTAACATACCGGTATAAAGCAAAGTTCAAGGGGGATAAAAAATGGAAAACTACAATTCAGAAATCTATTCCAGGAAAGTCAACGTTTCCAAAATAATCGGAACTTTCATATTCTTCATTTGCTTTTTACCATATCTCTGGGTCTTATCCTGCGGGATCAACGGTGAGTATTTCGGCATGCAGGACATCTCAAAATATTACGGTTTTAGCGGAATGATCCTGTCGATCATGTTCGGTTTCTTATACTGGTATCCATTGCCCTTCTGCATTATCTATCAGATCATATTCTTCGTTAAATACATCCGACACAACAGAACATTAAAATTAGCATCATCTATATTATCAATACTCTTCGCATTTGCATTCCTGCTTATTGGAATTATGGTAAATGCTTAATAAACGAGAAATAGAAATATAACACGTCCATAACAACCGGTAAGGTCAGCGCTCCAGGAATTTCCTGAACGCTGATCTTGCACATTCAAGGTTATAACCTCTTAGCTGGGCAAGCTTGATAAACTCTTCTTCCCTGTCGGAATAGTCAGCTGAAGATCCTGAGTAGTTGGCTTCAAACAAACTCAAACATGTGTCAACGTCGCTATCGAGGGCAGCGATAATATCATCAGCAATATCAGGATCTATTCCTGCTTCGAGAAGCCGCTTATTGATATACTGTCTGCTCTCCTGCTTCTTGCCGGAACGCGCCGTAAGAACCTTACGCGAAGCACGCATATCATCAATATATCCGGTATCCACCAAATGCTTAACGGCATTGATAGCGTCTGCTTCAGAATATCCCTTCTGAAGCAGATAAACTCTTATCTTACCTGAAGAATAAACACCGGTTCCGATATGCCTGATCGCGCAGGTAACGGCTTCCTTGGTCTTAGAATTATCAGACATCGAATCCTAAAATATCGTCATCGTTATCAGAGTCTTCAGCGGGAGCTGCATCTGCTCCTGCATCAGAGATAACGTCATCATCGTCAGCGGGCATATAAGAATCTCTGATCTTCTCTTCAATCTCGTCTCTGACATCGGGATGGTCAATGAGATACTGCTTGGCTGCATCTCTTCCCTGAGCAATTTTGGCGCCGTTATAAGCAAACCAGGAACCGCTCTTATCGATGATGTTATTCTCAACACCAAGATCGATGATGCATCCTTCGGATGAAACACCCTTGCCGTACATGATATCGAATTCTGCTTCCTTAAACGGAGGAGCAACCTTATTCTTAACGACCTTAACTCTGGTGTGGCTTCCTACTACGTCTGTACCATTGCGGAGAGTCTCAACCTTCCTTACATCAAGTCTTACGGAAGCGTAGAACTTAAGTGCACGGCCGCCCGGAGTGGTCTCAGGATTACCGAACATAACACCGACCTTCTCACGGAGCTGGTTGATGAAAATGCAGATAGTATTTGACTTGGAAACTACTGGTGCAAGTTTTCTTAAAGCCTGGCTCATGAGTCTTGCCTGAAGACCTACATGTGAATCACCCATCTCACCTTCGATCTCTGCCCTCGGCACAAGTGCTGCAACTGAGTCGATGACTACAACGTCGATGCATCCGCTTCTTACGAGTGTCTCGCAGATCTCGAGAGCCTGCTCACCTGTATCAGGCTGGGACAAAAGGAGATTATCAACGTCAACTCCGATATTGCCTGCATAGACAGGATCGAGTGCGTGCTCTGCATCGATGAATGCGCATGTACCGCCCATCTTCTGTGCTTCTGCAACGCAGTGGAGTGCTACTGTTGTCTTACCTGAAGATTCAGGTCCATAGATCTCAATGATTCTTCCTCTGGGAAGTCCGCCGATACCGAGCGCAATATCAAGTGTTAAAGCACCTGTAGGTATAGTGTCTATCTCAACCTGGGACTTATCTCCCAAACGCATGACGGCACCCTGGCCGAATTGCTTCTCGATCTGCGCCATAGCGGCGTCAAGAGCTTTCCTTCTCTCATCCTTATCCTGAACCTGGGCAACTGAGCCCTTACCGGCATTCTTACTCTTAGCCATATCGTCCTCCTAAAAAAAGTATTGAACATTTGTTCTTCATTTATGAGTTAATTCTATTGTTATGATACACTTTTGTCAACCGAATTCCGCCCACAAAAATCATACAAATCCATACAAGTCCCGTTAATCGGACACTTTGTTTGACAGAGGCCTGCAACTACTGCATTTCGCGATTTTCGAAACCTGCAAAAACGGCCACTTCAACTCTGAAAACCGACAAGTTCCGACAAAAACCGACAAGAACTCAGATCGTTTTAACTGACGTTCCGACCGGAATATTATCGTAAACCCACTCCGCAACGTCCTTTCTGAGCCTTATACAACCGGCAGATATGTGCTGTCCGAGCGAGCCGTTCTGTATGGTGCCGTTATAGTTATATGTAACACTATGGAAGTAATATGGCCCGTTCCACTGGGTCGCGTAATAGCAAAGTGATCCGTGTGAATAGAAATATGACAGCTTGCCCGTTACTTTGTAGTTTCCTCTCGGTGTCTCGTGACCGGGTTTGCCGCAGGACATCGGATAGATCTTATATAGTTTCCACTGGCCTACACTGCCCTTGAAGATCATTATGTAGCAGTTATCAATATCGGCGATGATGTAGTAGTTCGTGGAACTGGTGTAGTAGAACTCGTTTATGCAGCGGACGTGCTTGGCGGCATTCTTATAACACCATCCGAGATTACCGTTCTTATCGAGGTCGTAGTAGTCATCACAGATGCAGGTCATGCCGTCCAGATGATCTATATAGTTGCTTATAAGTATTTTCTTAATACGGATATTGTAGCTGCTGCAGAGCTGAGCAAACTCGTTAGATGAGAGAAATTCCCTGAAAACCAGATATCTGCTGTATCCGGCTTCAAGCCTTCCCACATAATACTTCTTGCCGGATTCGTCTGCATATCTTCCGTAACAACCTGTATAGAGGTCCTCGACAAAATCCTCGTCGCTTTGTCCGAGCTCCCTGTAGGCATCGGAAAAATAGAAATGATACATAACGTCATATGCTGAAGAGATACCGCCTTTAAGGCTTGCGGCAAGTTCTTTTTTCTCCTCCGGATCTGCATAAGTCTGACGGGTTACGATGGCATAAAGACGACCTACAAATTTATAATACTGCTCATCGATATCCTCTTCTTCAAGATCAGCATCAACTGTGTCATCTTCTGAAAAGGTTATTTCGGAAGTGATCTCCTCATCAATAAGATCATAAGTCCCGTCATAAGCTGCTGCAGGGATACTGTTCTCAGCAAGGCATACCAAAAGAGCAGCGGTCAAGCCCATACTCAAAACCTTAAACAAGCGATTGCTTATCATCAGTACCCTCACGGTTAAACAGATTCCTTAACCGTAATATATCATTAAAGAACTGAAAACTTTACGACAAAAATTATGTGGCGGTCTTAGCCGCAGCTTTCTTCTTAAAGATCTTGGACTTAAATCTGTTGATCCAGAATGTAGCTTCTTCCATGCGCAGGATAACAGCCATAGCAAAGAAGATAACGAAGGCTGCAATACCCTTGACCGCAATGATACCAAGCTGCATTAACTTTCCGCCCTGTGCGGGAACGAACATATTAAAAACATAAACAACTGCAGCGGTGACAGATACACACACAGCGCTCTTAATAAGGAACTTCAGTATGCCGCGGGGAGCAAGTTCTCTATTCCTGCAGTAAGCTATAACGAGCATAATCATCTGGCAGATGCTTGCAAACGAATAAGCCAAAGAAAGAGATATGGGGCCTGCTCCAAGTGTAACCAGGATCTGGCAGGAAACAGGCGTCATGACCAGAGAGATCAGTCCTGCGATAAGCGGGATCTTAGTCTTCCCGATAGCATAGAATGCCTGGTTAAATACATGAACCACAGTAGCAGATACTACCGCGATACAAAAGCCCACAAGGAATGTAGCCGCATAACGCGCATTGTCATCCGTGTAGTTGGACGAAGGCCACTGATATATGGCCTTGACGACATCAACGCTGAGGACCGCCATTATGGCAGCCGAAGGTATAGTCATGAACAAAGCGCTCTTCAGTGAACGTGATACAAGCTCAGAAGCCTTGGAAAACATCTTGGATTTAAAATCGCCTGCAAGTTCAGGTGTCATTACTGTAGTGATCGCAACAACAAAGACCGTATAAGGGATCTGCCATATGGTAGATGCATTTCTGTAACCCCAGACGTGAAGCTCACCGAACTGCAGAGCAAAACGGTAAAGCACTACCGTGTTGATCTGAATTATTGAAGCGGAGATCAGGATCGGGATAGCACGCCTGAACAGCATCAGGAATTCTTTGTCCGACGGCTGAAAAATAAATCTGAACTGCTTCAAATGCTTAAATCCGAACGAATACTGGCAGATAAAGTAGATCGCCGTAGCAACAAGGATACCGGCAGTAGTCATTACCAGGTTACTGCGTGAATTACCGCCGAAGAACCAAATGGCGGCAATAACGAGTAGGTTATAGATAAGTGGTCCGAAAGACGTGATCGTGAACTTCCTGTACGAGATAAGAATACCGTTGCATAATGCTGCGAGCATTATAAAGAAGATCTGGGGAAACAAGAATTTCGAAGCCTTCGCTGCAAGCTGAAGCACCTCCGGATTGATATCTTCTTTGCCCAATGCATAAAGATTGTAAATCGGCTCCGAGAACACTGTTCCCAGCGCACATATAATGAGCATTCCAACACTTACTACAGAAACAAATATGCTTATCGTCCTGACGCCCTTCTTCTCCTTGCCGACCGCAAGCTGGGCGCTCAGATACGGCGCAACTGTAGAAAAAATGGCGCCTCCGATAAGGAGATTAAAGAAAAGATCCGGAATGGTAAAAGCCAGTGAATACGCAGCTCTGAAAACTCCCGCTTCATCACAGAACCTCTTGCCGAGAATGACGTCTCTTATCAGTCCTGAGAGTTTTACTATGATGCTGCCAAGACCGACGATAAATGCCGATAATCCGAAGCTCATCCCCTTCTTTTTTGCAGGAGATGCGACAGCTTTATTTCCCTGATCAGTATTCTCAGCCACTTAAGCCTTACCTTCTTTCACCAGCTTTATAGCCAGTTCCAATGCCGAAATCACGGTTTCGGTGCGTATAGTAACCCTGTCGCCTTCCAAATTCAACCTGAAAGCCGAGGAATAAACTCCGAATGTATCAGGACTCTCATAACAACAACCCATATAAACAGTTCCCACGGGCTTACCGGGCAAAGCTCCTGTCGGTCCTGCTATTCCGGTCACCGATATGACCAGGTCACAGTCTAAAACCTTAGCTCCGCCACATGCCATCGCTAAGGCACATTCTTCAGACACTTCAGTGTGTTCCCTGATTATCCCGGATGGCACGCCCAAGACATTCTCTTTAATCTCATTCGTGTAAGAGACCACAGAGCCTTTGAAAACCGCGGATGCTCCGGGTATATTTACAACCGAAGCAGATATCATTCCGCCTGTAAGACTCTCGGCAAATCCGACAGTCACTTTCTTATCCTTGCAAATATCAACGAGTTCTTTTGCCTTCCCGTTGATCAGTTCATTTATCTCAGTCATTTCCACTGTTTCTCGCCTGCATCTCAAGCCACTCGGTCTCTGTGATAAGGATCTTTCTGGGCTTGCTTCCTTCATAAGGTCCGATGATCTTCCTCTTCTCAAGCTCATCTACGAGTCTTGCGGCCTTAGGATAGCCTAAGCCGAGTCTTCTCTGAAGAACGGATACGCTTGCACTTCCGTTCTCAAGCACTGTCTGAACAGCCTGATTAAACAGCTCATCATTCTCGGAGCCGCCGCCTGAAGAACCGCCGGAAGATGAACCTCCGAGAGCCTGCTCACCGCCTTCGGTAACTCTGTCGATGTCCTTGATAATGGCTTCGTCGTACATAGCGCCATACTGCTTCTTGAGATTATCGACAACGTCTTCAACCTCTTCATCCTTAAGGAACGCGCCCTGACCTCTTACCGGCTGGGGAGCGCTCATAGGAGCATAGAGCATGTCACCCTTACCCAGGAGCTTCTCGGCTCCGTATGAATCCAGGATAGTTCTTGAGTCAACACCTGATGTAACCGCGAAAGCGATTCTCGAACCGATATTAGCCTTGATTACGCCCGTGATGACATCAACGGAAGGTCTCTGCGTGGCAATAAGCAGATGGATGCCGGCAGCTCTGGCAAGTGCCGCAAGTCTCGAGATATAGGTCTCGACTTCTTTAGCGGCTACCATCATGAGCTCAGCGAGCTCGTCGATAACGATAAGGATCAGAGGCAGGTGCTCGACCTGGCTGTCATTCTTATACTTCTCGTTGAAGCCCTTTATATCTCTTACCTGGCCCTCCTCGAAAAGCTTATATCTTCTCTGCATCTCGGTGACCGCCCAGTTAAGTGCACCTGCAGCCTTCTTAGGATCTGTGATGACCGGCATTATGAGATGTGGAATGCCGTTATAAACCGAAAGCTCAACAACCTTAGGGTCGACAAGGATCATCCTGACTTCTTCGGGGGAAGAATGAACAAGGATACTTGTAAGGATCGAGTTGATACATACGGACTTACCTGAACCGGTGGAGCCAGCGATCATGAGGTGAGGCATCTTAGCGAGGTCGCAATAGATAGGTCTTCCGGGAATATCTCTTCCCAAAGCAACAGTAAGAGGGGATGCTGCCTTGAATTCTTTTGTCTCAACAAGGCCTCTGAGCTGAACTGCTGTTGCCGTATCGTTAGGGATCTCAATACCGATAGCGCTCTTGCCCGGGATAGGAGCCTCGATCCTTATAGAGATCGCTGCCATAGCGAGCATGATGTCATCCTGGAGATTCGTAACTCTGGATACCTTTGTACCTGTCTCAAGCGTCAATTCGAATCTTGTGATCGAAGGTCCGTGCGTGATATTAACTACTCTTGCAACGATGCCGAAACTCTTGAGAGCTTCTTCAAGCTTCTGTGCCTTTGCCTTGAGTTTTCTCTCAAGATCAGCATCTGCGCGCAGCTTGATATCCGGAGCCAGAAGCGTCGTAGGTGCAGGCTTATAGTTTCTGAGCCTCTTCTTCTGGGCACGGAGCTGTGCTTCATGCTGTTTTGTTTCTTCTGCGAATTCAATGCCCGGAGCAGCAGGAGCTGAAGTGTTGCGTGAAGATGTCTTAAGGATCCTTCCCTCAGTCGCACTATACCCTTCGGTATTCTCATTGCCGGCATTGATAGTTATCCTGTCATTAGAAGCAGGTGCCGAAGCAACAGGTTTTGCCACTTGCTCACTTGCTTCACCGTATCCGGAAAGATTGATCTTCGGTTCTCTTACAGAACGGTCAGGCTCTGAATAATCATACGCAGAACCGTACTCCTCACCCACCTCATAAGGTCCGTCAGGAGCATCGTTGATATCATCGTCAGGATCTGAAGGCTCTGCATTCTTAGGATCGGAAAGATCATAGAAATCATCCTTTTTCTTGGGATCCAGGAATGAGAGCGTTTTCTTTTGCTTCTTGGTTTTCGCTGCGTTGGGAAGGTTCAGAGGATCAGTAACATATCCGAAGTCAGCAGAAGCCTCCTGGCCATTCGAAACGTTATATTCCTTCTCATTAAAGGCAAGCTTGCCGGGTGTCTGGTCGACAGCATGGATCTGACCGCCGGTCATCTTCTCGACATCAGCAAAGCCTGAAGCGCCGTCAATGGGCATATTCGTCATAAAAGGTCCCTGCTTCTGGGATGAACTGCCCGCATTAGGTTTGCTCTGTACAAAGCGTGAACCGTAATCAGGAGTATTGGAAGGAGGGATCACACCGCCGTCACCGTATGTGATAACCGTCGTGCCGCCTGCATTCTGTCTGGCCCGCTGAACGTTAGTATCGCCATATCCGTTACCAGAATACATCCGGTAGTTAGGATCTTTATGCCTCTGGTCCTTATGGCTTACCACACTGTTATAGACCTTGCCTGATGCAGTGCTTATAGCCTGTGCAGTCTTCTTGGCAGTAGCCTTGATAGACACTCTGAAAACAAGAAGGATCTGGGTAAGCAGGAATACTATTATCGCGAGAATACCGATCACAGTGCCGGTTACTTTATAAAGAGCTACAGCGATCGAACCTCCGATAATGCCGCCGGTTAATGTAAATGAAGAATTCGCGGGATTGGTGATGAGTTCTGCTTTCTCTCCCGAATCCCAAAGAAGTGACAATGCCTTAAGGGCAGATACCTTGCCGTCGTTTGTCTGGCATAAGCCTTCGAAATAGACCATGTCCATGGAGAAGAGTGCGATAAGCGCTGATATGGAGACCAAAAGCAGGATCATACTCCTGACTCTTATTCCGGATACACCCTGTCTCTTCTCAAAGAAAACGTCCAGCGCAACGTAGAGAATATATACGGGGATCGCATATGCAGCAATACCTACAAGACCGAAGAAAAAACTCTTAGCGGACGCGCCGATAACACCTGTCAGGGAAACAGGAAGATAGAAAATCAGAATCATTGCTATTGCAAAGAAGAATAATACTACTCCTGCAGCTTCTTTGCGCGATGTGTCCCTGCTCAAATCCCTAACCTCCTCGCAGCCTTATATAAAAGCGCCATTGTCTTTGCATCTTTAATCGTACCACTGTCTGCCATTTCAACAGCTTCCTTAAGAGGCATTTTAACAGTTGAGATGTACTCATTCTCGTCCGGTGTCCCGCCCTTATACTCAAGACCGGTTCCGATAAAAAGACTGATGATCTCACTGCAGTAACCGGGTGTCGCAGCAATAGCACCTACACTCTCGATATTACCGGCAGTAAGGCCTGTCTCCTCCGTAATCTCACGAGCAGCGCACGTAAGAGGATCTTCGCCCTCTTCGATCTTGCCTGCCGGCGCTTCGAGCATTACAGTCTCAAAAGGACTTCTGAACTGCTTAACCAGATAGCAGTTGCCTTCATCATCTATAGGCAGGATGCATGCTCCGCCGTGGTGTATAACGATCTCTCTGAAGCTTTCTTTGCCCTCGGGCGTTGTGATCTTCTTTATCTCAACATCGAAGACCTTTCCTTCGAAGACCGTCTTCTTATCGATGGTCTTCTCGAAAAGCATATCATCACTGCAATTGATCTTGCCCATATATCTACCCTTTTCCCTCGCTAATCTTCTTCCATTCAGCTACCGCGAGCTCATCGCAGCGGTTATTAAACTCATTGTCGGCATGTCCCTTGACCTTATGGAAAGTAACCTTGTGCGTTGCAGTAAGTTCGATAAGCCTCTTCCAAAGGTCGCTGTTGGCTACTTCTGCCTTGGCACTGTTCTTCCAGCCGTTTCTGATCCACTTCTCTATCCAGTTCTGGCTGAAAGCGTTGACGACGTAAGCGCTGTCACTGTAGATATCGACCTTACAAGGGCGCTTTAGAGCTGCAAGGCCCTCAATAACAGCCATCAGCTCCATACGGTTGTTCGTCGTATCGGGCTCACCGCCTGAAAGCTCTTTCTTGACGCCTCCGGCCATGAGAATAGCTGCCCAGCCGCCAGGTCCGGGGTTACCCGAACAAGCTCCGTCAGTATAGATTGTAACTTCGGTGATCAATGCCATATGAGCGGGCTTACTTGTTGCCCTTCATCTCCTGCGTCTTATCGTAAGCAGCGGTAACGGACTTGATGACCGCATTTCTGAGGCCGTTCTCTTCGAGTGCCATAACACCGGCAATCGTAGTTCCTCCGGGTGAGCAAACCATATCCTTAAGAACTGCAGGATGTGTGCCCGTCTCAAGAGCGAGCTTGCCCGAACCTGCCACTGTGGCAGCGGCGATCTTGAGAGCATCTGCTCTCTTTATTCCAAGGCTTACTGCCGCGTCTGCCATAGCTTCGATAAAGAGCATGACATATGCAGGACCCGTACCGGATACGCAGCCGATAGCATCTAAAGTATTCTCATCGCAAAGAATTGTCTCTCCGCAAGTATTAAGGAGCTTAAGAACGAACGAGGATTCCTCATCGGTGAGACCGACCGGGCAAACAGCAGCAACACCGAGACCTACCTGGGCAGGTGTGTTAGGCATGATCCTTACGAACTTTCTTCCTTCACCCAGGATCTTGCCGATCCTGTCACAGGTAACTGCCGCAGCAATGGAAAGAACGACAGCATCAGGCTTAAGGCTGTCCTTGATGCTCTTGAGAGCGTCATCAAAGTGAATGGGCTTAACAGCCATCAGGATATAATCAGCGCCCTCAACTGCCTCTTGAGCAGAAGATGCCGCATTAACACCAAGATCACCTGCACATTTCTTGCAAGCTTCTGGGAAAACATCAAAGCACCAGGCTTCAGAAGGGCTGATAACTCCTCCCTTAACGAATCCGCCCAGGAGGGCCTTACCCATGTTGCCGGTACCGATAACTGCTAATCTCATATAGCTTTCTCCTTAATTATATATATACAAATCGGTTCAATCTTAACATTACCCTTGACATAGTGCAAACCAACTATTAAACTGTTCGTTGCAACACAGGGGAGTGGCTCAACGGTAGAGCAGCGGTCTCCAAAACCGCCGGTTGCGCGTTCAAATCGTGTCTCCCCTGCCATTTTAAGAAGCTGTCTTACGGGTGAATCTTCTGATCCTCAAAGACAGCTTTTTTATTTTATCCGTTCATTTGTCCGCAAATTGTCATATCAGGCCCACAAGTTCTCATTCTGTGTTAGAATCGATTCTGTCTTAATAAGACCTTTCCAAGGAGACAGAGAGATGACGGCAAAACAGTTCATAAGACCGCTTACAGCGATCTGCCAATTCATCGGACTTGTATATTTTCTATGCTTTTTCGGACAGCCAGAGAAGACTTCATCCAGGATTGTCTATCTCCTTATCGGCGCCGGCGCGATCGTGGCATTCATAGTAAATCAGGCTATTTTCGCCAAAGAAGCCAAAACAGAAGATGCAAAGGATAAGAAATACAGATCAAGAGTGCTTTGGGGATTCTCTGCTCTGTTCGGCATCATCGTAGCAACAGCCAATTACGAGCATTACATGGATCTTTCTGCAGGATCCCAAGTATTAACCATCATTCTGCTCTTCTGTTCTTCCGGTGTCGTATTCATAAACATCTTCAAGTTCACAGACAGCCTTCTTTCCAAGTATGACATCGCCGGGCAGGACTCCACTGCCGATCCTGCAAAATGGTTCATCGTCAGTTTTACATTGCTGGCAACTGTTTATATGCTGATATTCTTCCTGTGCTCATATCCCGGCCAGATCTGCTCAGACAGCATGAACCAGATCCACCAGATAGTTACCGGCAATTATTCAAATCACCATCCGGTATACCAGACATGGATCATAGGATTCTTCTATAACATCGGCATGTCCGTTTTCCAGGATATCAATGCCGCAGTTGCCACATATACGGTGTTCCAGATAATCTTCATGGCCGCAGCCTTCTCTTTTATGATCTCCACGATCATCGAAGCCGGCGGAAGAAGGACATTTGCGGCAGGCTGGCTTATCTGGTTCCTTATTACACCTTGCCACATCATATTCAGCTTCACGCTCTGGAAGGACAGCCTCTACGGTGCTGTCGTCTGTCTGTTCACGGTTTACCTCTACAGGATCTTCAAAAAACTTGGCAAGAAACAGGCAGTAAATTATGCAATGCTCTTTTTTACGGGTATCGGCTTTAATCTTTTAAGAAGCAACGGTATGCCCGCTTTCCTGCTCCTCATCGTTATCTTTGCCGTTGTCGCAGTCATCACCAAGAAGGTTGACAAGAAGATTCTTATTGCGTTTGCAGCATCTTTGATCGTCGCTCTCATAATGAAATTCCCTGTTCTCAAAGCGATGAATATACCTCAGGCCGACACTGTGGAGATGCTCTCCATCCCCGTTCAGCAGGTTACAAGGATCGCCAGGGAGAATTACGATTTCACAAGCAGTGAGAGAGCCGTCCTGGATCAGGTCGCTTCGATCGAAAGAATGGAAGAAAGATACAATCCCAGGATCTACGATTACGCAAGAGATGTTATCCGTTATGAGGGTAACCAGCAGTATATCAAGGACCACCCGTTCCAATGCCTGGGTACCTGGTTCACCATCGTTATCAGGCACCCTGTTCTTGCCACCCGCGCATGGGTCGATCAGACTTCAGGATACTGGAATCCGTGCTCTTACTACTGGATGAAATGGTGGGACGGAGTCTGCGAGGAAGACGGTTTAAGACTAACCGTAAACTCTGTCGGTGCTAACGAGACATTCCACAAATACGTAAGATGGTTTACTGATGACAATTCCATCCTCGTTCAGACTTATAATGTCGGTCTGCTCGTATGGATAATCCTGTTCTGCTTCGCATACTGCATGTATTACAAGCGCAAGAACATCCTTATATCACTGCCCGTTCTGTGCCTTGTAGCCACTCTCCTTATAGCAACGCTTATGCATGATGAGTTCAGATTCGGTTATCCAATCTACACCTGCCTTCCCATCATCGTTTTCTGCGCATTGGCCCGAAAAGAAAAGCTTGGCAATGCGGCAGATTTCAGCCTTACTGAAATATCCAAGGGATCAGAAAGGCAGGATAAAAATCTCGGACCAAAACCCGATGAAGATCCGGATCTCATACCCGAGGGATAAAACCCAAGACCAAATAAATAAGGGGCTTTCAAGCCCCTTATCTTTTGCTGTTTTTAACTATTTGCTTATGTTGTTGCAGCGCTTGTCTCAGATGCGGCTGATGATTCAGATCCTGTAGAAGAAGGTTCTGTGATTTCAAAAGTCCTTACGATCTGATCCTCACTTAATGTCTTTGCGGGAACAGCTTCAATAACTATATAAGCGCTCTCGCGGCCGCCTGTTCCGGCCTTTACGGGGATCCATCTGAAAGCGATGTCGCCTCTCTTAACATACTTTCCTTCGCCTGCATAATCGCTCATCTCATTGAGAGCAAGAGCCTTTGCATCGAACTCTGTAAGATCAGGATAAAGAGCCTGCAGCGTGCTTGCGAAGAACATCCAGACTCTGATCACGTCGTCTTCATTCTCCTCATCGTAAGCTATGAATACTCTTATGTGAGTGAGCTGGCCGTCAGTCTTTCTGGTAGCACCTTCAAGGCCTGCGTCATAACGCACAGAAGCTTTACCAGAGAAGTAATCAACATAATTGCTGTCAAAGGTGAGCGTCTCCATTTCGCCTAAAATACCGGGCGCTGCAGAACGGTCAATGTAATTGATCTCCTTGATGCTGATATCAAAACCGCTCTCAAAGAAAAACAATGTAGTGTCGCAGGAATTAAAGCCGTTCTCGAATTCGTCAAGCGTTAGCTTCATTGTAGGCGCTTTTACGCCGGGAAGCAGGAAATAGATAACAGCGACGATGATCATGATGAATGCCAGAAGGAGCGCGACCGGGATGACCGGATCTTTCTTGCACTTCTCAATAAAAGGAAGGTTTACGAATTCACTCTTTGCAGGATCTTCATCTGCCTTTTTAGCCTCAGGCTTTTTATCCTCCGGCTTCTCTTCTTCTGTATCCTCTTCCACGGCCTCTTCGGCAGAACCTTCGTCAGCTTCAGCCTCTTCAGTCTCTTCGATCACCTCAGCATCTTCTTCCGGATCAACTGCTTCAGATTCAACGATCTCTTCTTCCTCGGTAATCTTTATATCTTTTTCTTCAGGCTTAGCGCCCTTCTTTGACTTAGACATTTCAGGAATCCTCCAATTCAACCCTGATATTATATATATTAAGTCCAGTCTTGTAAAACCGAATTTTTTTGAGGTACCAGGCAAGCTTTTCCGGAATCGTGTAGAATATTAGTCAGGATTTGATTCAAGGGGGATAATCTAATGCCGCATCTTTTGATTTCAGGTGGAAGCCGCGGGATCGGCAGGGCTTGCGTAGAGCTTTTCGCTAAGCAGGGATACAAAGTGTCATCTTTAAGCCGCACAGGCAAGACAGCTGACTCAGTTGACGGTGTCAGTTATTTTCAGTGCGATGTAAAAGATCCGAAGAGCGTTGCTGCTACTGTTAACGCTGCGATCGGATTAAACGGCGCAATCGATGTATTGATATCCAATGCAGGCATCGCACGTTCGGGTCTTGCCCAGGATATGGGGTTTGACGACTACAGGGATATTATGGATACCAACTTCGGCGGGCTTTTTAACCTCACGAGCGAAGTTATCCCTCATATGGTAAGACAGGGAAAAGGCGTTATCCTGGCTGTATCTTCAATGTGGGGGCAGACAGGCGCATCTTGCGAAGCACTTTATTCCGCGAGCAAAGGCGCAGTCGATTCATACATTAAATCGCTTGCAAAAGAGCTTGGCCCGTCAGGTATCAGAGTCAATGCGGTATCACCCGGAGCCATCGAGACAGACATGATGAAAGGCTTCGGAGAAGATGACCGCAGAGCCATCTGTGATGACACTCCCGAAGGCAGGCTCGGTAACCCGGAAGAGATCGCAGAGACACTGTATTTTCTGCAGTCTGATAAGGCCTCCTTTATCACCGGACAGATCATCGGAGTAAACGGCGGATACCTGATTTAATTGCTTTACCCATTTCTATCCTTTAAAATATTAGAACATGTGTCTTCACACATGCTGCCTTAAGCTACAGAAAGGAGAGGTCTTATGGCTCAAAATAATTACTCTAAGATAACCCCCGAGATCAGCCGTCTTGCGGAGATATGTCAGTCTAATGCCATAGATCCCAAGCTCTACACCAAATACGATGTCAAGCGCGGCTTAAGAGACGTTAATGGTAAAGGTGTTCTTACCGGTCTTACAAAGATCTCTGAAGTCAACGCGACAAAAGTCGTTGACGGCGAGACCGTACCTGCTCCGGGCGAATTGTTCTATCGTGGAATCAACGTCAAGGACATGATCAAGGGTCAGCCCGAAGAGATGCATTACGGATTTGAAGAGACCACGTATCTTCTTTTGTTTGGAAAGCTTCCGAATGAAGAGGAATTAAGGAAGTTCAGGAGTCTTCTCGTTGAAGCCCGCTCTAAGATGCCTAAGAATTTCTTCAGGGACGTAATCATGCAGAAGCCTTCTTCTGACCTGATGAACAATATTCAAAGAGGTGTACTTAACCTCTATGCTTACGATACACAGGCTGCAGATACATCCATTCCGAATGTCTTAAGACAGTCTTTGGAATTGATATCTATCTTCCCCAGCCTTGCAGTACACAGCTACAATGCAATGCGTTATTACCTTGACCGTGACTCACTCGTAGTTCACAGACCGAGGCCGGATCTCTCTACTGCAGAAAATTTCCTTTTTATGCTCAGGCCTGACAACAAATTCACGCCTCTTGAAGCAAAGATATTGGATGTCTCGCTGATGCTTCACGCTGAGCATGGCGGTGGAAACAACTCCACATTTACTACGCATGTTGTAACCAGTTCCGGAACCGATACATACGCATCCGTCGTAGCAGCCTTAAGCTCGCTCAAGGGACCTAAACACGGCGGTGCGAACATCATGGTAGTCAAGATGTTCAAAGAGCTCGAAAGAAGCATCTCCGACTGGGAAGATGATGATGAGATCCTCGCATATCTTGAGAGGATCCTCCACAAGGATGCATTCGACCGTTCCGGCGTTATCTACGGTATGGGACACGCTATCTATTCTATCTCCGATCCCAGAGCCCAGATCTTCAAGCGCTATGTAAAAGACCTCTCTGCCGAGAAAGGCCGTACAAAGGAATTCGAGTTCTATGAGAGAGTTGAGAAGCTGTCTGCTGAGCTTATTGCTGCCGAGCGTAAGATCTACAAGGGCGTTTCGGCTAACATCGACTTTTACAGCGGCTTCGTTTATTCGATGCTCGGTATCCCCATGGAGCTCTACACTCCCCTTTTCGCCATCGCAAGGATCTCAGGCTGGTCCGCCCACAGAATCGAAGAGCTCAACGGCAAGGGCAAGATCATCCGTCCTGCTTATAAGAGCGTTCAGCCGAAGGTCAATTATCATCCGATAGAAGAACGCGAATGACCGGTCGATTAATACCATTCATAACATAGGGCTGTCCTAAAGACAGCCCTTTTTTTGCGAAAAGCAATGCCGCGAAGTAACATGTTTTAGAGGTGGTTAAGTGTCACTTTTTAGTCCTGTAGACCGTTTATCCAGGATTCGAGCTCTTCTCTTGACACGTCTGCTCCGAATCTCCTGCCTTCAAGCCAGTTGCCGCTTCCGGCATTTGCAGAAAGAGCATTGCCGCTGTTTCCGATGCCGCTGCTGCCAGAAGTACAGAACGGGATCACGGTTATTCCGCTGAAATCGTATCCTTCAACAAAAGTATCCATGATACGCGGTTCCTGACCCCACCATATCGGATAACCGATGTAAATCGTTTTATAACCGTCAAGCGACAAGGGGTCGCTGCCTATTTCGGGACGAACAGAAGCATCATTCTGCTCTTTGGTCGTACGGCTGTCATCATCGTTCCAGTTAAGGTCATCACTCGTATATTCCTGCAATGCCTTGATCTCATAAATATCGGCATCTGTAATATCGGCTATCAGCTCCGCAACGCCTTTGGTATTGCCGGTAGCGGAAAAATAAACGACCAGCACTTCTTTTCCCTTATCCCCGGATGATTCGGGTGATGATCCTTCAGTTTCCTTTTCCAAGGTGCCTTCTGACGGTCCGGGCACTTGCGTGCTCTCAATTTCTGAAGCATCTGTTTTTTCAGATACATCAGACGGAGCGTTACTGCCACAGGCAGTAAGTCCTAACATCAATAAGCCTGATGTCAAAATAAGAATAAGCTTTTTCATAAAAAATCTCCGTTATTTCAGTTTTCCGTACTCTTCACTGTCAACTCTTTCAAGCCATTCGTTGCTTGTGTCTTCGCCTGAGACTTCGATCGCAAGATGAGAGAACCATGAATCGGGGGCAGCTCCGTGCCAATGCTTTACTTCGGCAGGGATATTGACCACAGTGCCCGGAGTCATCTCTATTGCGTCCTTTCCCCATTCCTGATAATAGCCTCTTCCGCCTATACAGATCAGCATCTGGCCGCCGCCTTTTTTTGCATGGTGGATGTGCCAATTGTTTCTGCATCCGGGTTCAAACGTTACATTAAAAACAGGGACCTGTTCTACCGATAACGGTGCAAGATAGCTTCGGCCGACAAAGAATTCCCCGTAAGGATTGGGCTCGCCGACAGGAAAAAAGATCGTGTTCTGATATCTGTCTTTCTCGTTAAGCTCAGGCACATCTTCATTCCACACGTCTTTGGCAAGACGGAATACGGCCCAGCCTTTAGGCCACCCTGTATACATGGCCGCATGCGTGATTATCGATGCGATCTCTTCTTTCGTTACACCGTTCTTTTTAGCGTTCTGAAGGTGATATGTCAGAGAAGCATCCGTGATCCCGGAAGCCATGAGGGACACAACTGTAATTATGCATTTAGTCTTTAGATCAAGTGCTCCGTCATTCCACACTTCACCAAAAAGGACGTCATCGTTCAGATGAGCAAACATCGGAGCAAAATCCCCGAGCTGATCTCTTCCGGCAGTCTGTATAATTCTTTCACTCATATTGATCGATCTCCTTTCTTGTCCATGTTTTTGAGGATCATACATGTTTTCTTATTGAATCAGAGGGTCTGTTCTGAGCCATCACGCCTGCAAGAGGATGCGGCACATAAAGCTCTTCGAGATACGCAGTCTCTTCATCCGTGAGTTCAAGACCGGTTGCCTTCACCGCACCTTCTATGTGGTGAATCTTCGTTGCACCCACAACAGGTGAAGTAACTTTTGAAATAAGCCAGGAAAGAGATACCTCTGTCATAGTTACTCCGCGCTTTTCAGCGATCTTTGCAACTCTTTCTATGATCACATTGTCTTTATCCGCTGTGGCATCGTATTTGAACTTTGCATAGCTGTCTTCAGTTGCCCTTTTGGTATTGCCTTCTTCCGGTCTTCTGGCGAGACGTCCGCCGGCAAGGGCACTGTATGGGGTAAGCGCTATATTCTCTTCTTCGCAATATGGGACCATCTCCCTTTCTTCTTCACGGAAGATAAGATTATAGTGTCCCTGGATCGAAACGAACTTCCGGAAGCCTTCTTTCTCCGCTATAGCATTTGCCTTTGCAATCTGCCATGCAAAACAATTGGAAATGCCGATATAACGAGCTTTTCCCTCATTTACGACACGGTTAAGGCCATCAAGGATATCATAAACCGGTGTATTCCAGTCCCACATGTGATATATGTACAGATCCACATAATCCATCCCAAGATTCTTAAGGCTGGTATTGATCATGTCTTCGATATGTTTTTGACCTGTAACACCTCTTTCGATCTCGTCACGGGAGCGCGGAAGAAATTTGGTAGCAACGATCACTTCATCCCGCCTGGCAAAATCACGGAGTGCTCTTCCGAGATATTGCTCGCTCGTGCCATTCTGATACGCTATGGCCGTATCGAAAAAATTAACACCAAGATCAAGACCACGCTTGATTATCTCTCTTGAATGCTCCTCATCAACAGTCCAGCTGTGCTGTCCTGCCGTTGCGTTTCCAAAACCCATACACCCCATGCATATACGGGATACATTAAGATCTGAATTTCCAAGTTTTGCGTATTTCATACTGATCAGGTCCTCACTATTTAAGTAGTCTCAAAATGCAGGTGTTTGTTATCTCAAACACCGTCTGATACGTAAAATCAACATGCGCTTTGTTCATCGCTTCGCGCTGTTTTTCTGTTACAGATGTATAAGGATAGATGCCAAACATAAACGGGAAGAAAACGTAGATGAAATTCCTTATTTCATCTTCCGTCATCCGGGGACAGAACTTTGTCAGTATCAGGTTCATATTTCTGATGGATTCCCCGTAAGACATCTTGAACGATACCAAAAGCTCCGGCCTGCTGTTTGACTCCATATCGTAGTTATTCATCGACAAAAGCTTTAAGAGCTGCTCCCGTTTTGCAATGGAAGATGCGATCTTTTCGGATAACTGCTCTTTTTCCATTTTGCTGTTTTCATTAAGGATCTTGAAAAGATCGTTGTTCCACCGGTCGTATTCTCTGGTATAGAGCGCGAGGAATATCTCTTCTTTTGTCTGAAAATAGTTATAGATCGAGGTCCTCGTAAAAGACGTGACATTACCGATCTCTTTCAACGTAATATCCTTGAAGCTCATGGTCTCATACAGCTTCTCACAGGCATTGATTATCTCTTCTTTTCTGGCTGCTGTTAATTCCGGCGATCCTTTAGGCATGTGTAATTCCTCATATTCGGATATTATTCTGACACGATGTCAATATCATTCTATATCCATTCTGACACAGTGTCAATATCAAGCCGGAGCAATCAGCCTGTTTTTTATGAAGTTGACTCAGAATAATGTGGCATTTACATTTTCTCTGACAGGCATAACAGCTTTATAACAAGAACCGAATAACAAAAAAGCGGGGCTGTCTCAAATTAAGACAGCCCCATTTATAACTCAAAAACTTTCGTTATTTCTCAGATAAAGATAAGGATCAAGCCTTATCCTCTTCCTCAACCTTTCCGAAAAGGTTAAGTCTGAAAAGCATAGCCTCATCGTCAGGATCAGAGCAGGAGATCTTAGCGTTGCAGACGATTCCTCCCTCGATAAGCTTCATGATACCTGTGATCTGGCTGAGCTTGCTCTTAAGGTTGAAGCGGTCACCTTCATCCGTAAGAAGGATTACGCTGCCCTTGCACTGATCAAGTGCCTTCATAAGTGTTGCAACATCAATGTTGTCTAAGTAAAAAGCTTTCATTATGTAATACCTCCTTGTATGGTATATATTCCTTTTTTACTATCCCCAAAGGCTTTCCCTTTGGACAACTAAATGGTACACTTCCTCACTGCTTCAAACAATGGGGTTACTTAACAGATTGCATAACACAAAGGCTCTGTAATTGTGCATATTGCACAATTACAGAGCCTTGATTTTAGTGATTAAAGAGACGGTCGAAATGCCGCAAACGCAATAAATACGGGCCTTATCAGTATCAGTTCCCGATGAGCTTATTAGCGTACTTGGAGTTATCGAAGGTTGCAAAGTAATCGTTGAGTGTCTGCTCTCTTCTGATCTGCTCAACAGATCCGTCTTCCTTAAGAAGGAGCTCAGCGCACCAGAGTCTTCCGTTATAGTTGTAGCCCATTGCAAAACCATGCGCACCGGCATCGTGAATAGCAAGATAATCGCCCATATCGATCTTCGGGAGCATTCTGTCGATCGCGAACTTGTCGTTATTCTCGCAGAGGCTGCCGGTGACATCATACTTGAAGTTGCAGGGCTCATCCTCCTTACCGAGAACCGTAATGTGATGATATGCGCCGTACATAGCTGGTCTCATGAGGTTTGCGGCACAAGCATCAACACCGATGTATTCCTTATAGATGTGCTTCTCGTGAATCGCCTTAGTAACGAGCATTCCGTATGGAGCAAGCATGAATCTGCCCATCTCGGTATAGATTGCAATATCACCCATGCCTGCAGGTACAAGAACGCGCTCGAACTGCTTTCTAACGCCCTCCCCGATAGCCATGATGTCATTCTGTGTATCCTCGGGTCTGTAGCCGATGCCTACACCGCCTGAGAGGTTAACGAATGCGAATTCAATGCCTACCTTCTGTGAGATCTCTACTACGAGTTCAAAGAGCTGTCCTGCAAGTGTCGGATAGTACTCATTGGTTACCGTGTTGCTTGCGAGGAATGCGTGGATACCGAACTTCTTGACGCCGTGAGCCTTAAGCTGGGTGTATGCCTCGATAAGCTGCTCCTTTGTCATTCCGTACTTGGAATCACCCGGATTGTCCATAATACCGTTGCTGAGCTTGAAAACTCCGCCCGGATTATATCGGCAGCTCATTACCTCAGGGAAAACAGGTCCCAGGATATACTCAAGGAACGGAATATGAGTAATGTCATCGAGATTGATTATTCCGCCCAGATTAGCGCAGAGAGCGTACTCTCTTGCGGGAGTGTCATTTGACGAGAACATGATCGGGCCGCCTACTGCATCAGCAAGGATAAGCTCAGCCTCAGAAGAACAGTCAAAGCCGAATCCGTAATCATTGATTATGTCCAGGATATAAGGATTAGGTGTTGCCTTTACAGCAAAAAACTCGTTAAATCCCTTATTCCAGGCGAAAGCCTCTTTTACGCGCTTACAGTTCTCGCGGATACCCTTCTCATCGTAAATATAGAACGGAGTGTGGTGTGTCTTGACGATCTCTTCGACCTGGCTCTTTGTAATAAAAGGCTTCTTTTCCATAACAATTCCCTCTTAATAAACAATATGAGGTAAATTAACATTTTCTTAAATGAATTACAAGTGGATTATATTGATAAGGCAGAATCGATTTCCAAAGATTTTATGCAGTCTTTCTTTCGCTTTCCATGCGTTTCATGACTTCATTAATCTCTTTCTCTGATGGTATATCAAACATTCCGATTGCGGTAAAGTAGATATCCACCTTGACATA
>JAFRST010000049.1 GCA_017427465.1 Clostridiales bacterium
AGGTCGGTGCTGCTACAGAGACAGAGATGAAGGAGAGAAAGCTCCGTATCGAAGATGCTCTCAACGCTACCAAGGCTGCCGTTGAAGAGGGTATCGTTCCCGGCGGCGGAACAGCTTATATCAATGCTCTTCCTGCAATCGCAAAGCTTCTCGACGAGACAGAGGGCGATGTAAAGACAGGTGTTAAGATCGTCTTAAGAGCTCTTGAGGAACCGATCCGCCAGATTGCTACAAACGCTGGTCTTGACGGCAGCGTCATCTGCGAGAAGATCAAGAACTCTCCTGTCGGCACAGGCTATGATGCACTGAACGACAAGTATGTTGATATGTTCGAAGCCGGAATCGTTGATCCTGCAAAGGTTACACGTTCTGCTCTCCAGAACGCAGCTTCTGTATCTTCTACGGTTCTTACAACTGAAGCAGTAGTTACGGATATTCCTGAGAAGGAAGCTCCTGCTATGCCTCAGCAGCCGATGTACTGATCGTAACTACTTGCTCGCTTAGGTCCTCGGGGCTAAAGCCCCTGCGGAAATCGCTCGCAAGCAGTTACTCTCAGGGATTAATCTGGTAATCTACATTCTTGAGAACCCGGGCAGGTTTGCTCGGGTTCTTTTTTATTAAAAATATTATAGAAAATGTGCTATTATAACAAAGATGTATACGTCTGACACTTTTATTGAAGCTAGCATTAAACGCAACAACGGCATAAAAGGCGTTGTTTATATTATCTTGTTGATCATAGTTGCGCTCCTTATATTGGCGGCAATCTATGCCGTACCGATTGTTATCGGTTTCTATGAACTGCTCTATGCATCCATTCCTCTTACAGCTCTTGTTATTTGGGGTTTGGTCATATTGATCCAGAGACGCTATGTCGAATATGAGATCGAGATAGTTAATGATCTGTTTACCGTAACTAAGATCGTAGGTAAGAAGAAGAGGGTCGATCTTGCCGAATTCTCTGTTAAGGATTGCGATTATATCGGACCTGTCACTGAGGACAGATATGAATCTGACTATAAGCGCGCTGAACTTAAGCTGGCCGTAACAGAGAATAGGGAATATCCGATCACCGATGATACTTGGTATGCATTGGTAAACAGACCTGACTTCAAGTACCTTGTGGCTTTCCCTTTTAAGCCTGAGATGTTTCAGGTATTCAGAAGATACAATCCCAGGAACGTATTCCATTACGTTAAGCCGGTAATAGCTAAAGAAAACAAAGGGGGTATGTGATCTTGGCTGATCAGGATTTCTATACGGATCTTCCGGTATATTGCAAAGCCACTGAATGCGGTATCGGCGATAAGCTTTTCGCATCGGTTCTTATTGGTGACCTTCAGGAAGCTGCGGAGAGGAGTTCCAGCAAGGAAGGATACGGCACGGATTTCCTCCGAGAGAACAATATCTGCTGGATAATCTTAAGGATGCATCTGAAGTTCAACAGACTTCCTTCCTGGCATGAGCAGTTTACAATCAGGACATGGGGTACTGACCTTAAGAAGATCAGCTACGGCAGGGATTTTGAGATACGTTCGGAAGACGGCACCCTGATAGGGCAGGCTACATCTACATGGATCCTCGCTGATATGGTTACGCACAGACCGGTAATCGCCAGGAAGAGACCGGAACTTCCGCCTTATGATCCTACAGACAGGCCGAAGGTTTTCGGAGAGGATTGTCCGAAACTGGATTTCCCGGACAGGGCAGAGGTAGAGAATATAACGTCGAAGCCTGTTATCTCTAAGTATGCCGACTTCAGCGAGCTTGACCGTAATCTTCACGTCAATAATTCCAGGTATACTGCCTGGGCTTACGATGTTCTCTATAAGTACGGCATCGATGTCGATTCAGTATCGGAGATCATCATTAATTACGTTGCCGAAGTAAAGGCAGGCGAGAAGGTCGATCTTTTCCTTGTTGAACAGGAAGGCTCCATGCTTATCTGCGGTTATAAGAATGAGGACGTTAAGGCTTTTTGTGTTGAGATCAGGCTCGGCGGTGCTTAAAAGTTTTGGAATAGAAGAGTTTGAGATAAAATAATCTGTATCAGATGCGGAGGATGCCATGATTGAGATAAAGAACCTTGTAAAGAATTACGGCGATAAGCGTGCTCTGAAGGGGATATCTTTTACTGTTAATGATGATGAAGTCCTGGGTTTTCTCGGTCCTAATGGTGCCGGTAAGACAACAACTATGAATATCATCACAGGGTATCTGTCATCTACTTCCGGAACGGTACAGGTTAACGGTCATGATATCCTCGAAGAACCTGAGCTTGCTTAGAAGGATATCGGATATCTGCCTGAACAGCCGCCGCTTTATCTTGATATGACGGTACGTGAGTATCTGGATTTTATCTGTGATCTGAAGAAGGTCAAAAAAGAAGACCGTAAGAAGCAGATCGATGCCATCATCTCCATGGTTAAGATCAAGGATGTATATGACAGACTCATCGGCAATCTGTCCAAGGGTTATAAGCAGCGTGTGGGTATTGCACAGGCACTTGTAGGGAATCCGTCTATACTGATCCTTGATGAACCTACAGTAGGTCTTGACCCTAACCAGGTGCTGGAGATGCGTAAACTGGTAAAGACATTGTCAAAAACACATTCAGTAATCATCAGTTCTCATATTCTGTCTGAGATTCAGGCCATAGCTGATCGAGTTGTTATTATCAATAACGGAAAGATAGCAGCAGTGGATACCATTACTGATCTATCTAGAAGATTATCCGGCTCATCAAGGCTTTTGCTTTCATTTAAGGGTCCATTGAAGGAAGTAACTGCCGGAGTCAGAGCCATACCCGGTGTAACGAATGTTATAACAAGGAACAGTTCAGATTATCTGCATGAGATAGAGATAATCATTTCGAATACTTCTCCTGATATTAGAGCTTCAATTTTCTTTGTAATGTCTAAGGGCGGTTGGCCAATCTTTGAGTTCAGGTCTCTTGATCCTTCTCTCGAGGAGGTATTCCTGAACATTACTGCGGGTAAATGAGAGAGGAGTCAATATGTACGCTATTTTTAAACGAGATTTTCTACAGTATTTCAGATCACCGGTAGGTTATGTTGCGATAGCAATTTTCTCTTTCCTTGCCGGATTTATCTTCTATTCCCAGTATGCTAATGGTTCTGTAAGCATCTCGAGTGAAGTTATTTCTTTGAGATCATTCTTTGTTGTCATTGTTCCGATAATAACAATGGCTTCTTTTGCCGAAGATAAGAAGAGGGGGACTGAAGTTCTTTATTACACAACTCCTGTTGATCTGTTTTCTGTTGTTGCAGGAAAGTTCTGTGCTGCCCTTGCGCTATTTGCCGTTATGTTCATTAATGTCTTTGTTCAAATGATCGTTACGGTCTCAAATGGAGGAATGGTTGGTGTTGGTGAATGGGGGTCCGTTATAGTATTCTTCTTTATGGCAGCCATGTTCATAAGTGTCGGACTTCTTGCTTCAGCGCTTAATGACAACCAGATAGTTTCTGCTATCGTTGCTTTTGTCAGCATTTTGCTTTTCCAGTTATTATCTACGATCTCTTCATATGCAAAGTCAGCATTAAATGCTGTTGTTTTCCTAGTTTCTCAGGATAATGATGCAGCTAACAAAGCGGGTGAAGGAATAGCTGATGTCATCAACTGGCTTGATCCTTTTGCAAGAACCAGTGATTTCAGAAGTGGTGTGTTCTCTGTTTCTTCGTTGGTATTCTGCCTCTCTATTGCTGCTATATTCCTCTATTTAACATACCGCGTTCTTGAGAAGAAACGCTGGAGTCAGGCTTGATGGAGGGATGAATGATGAATACAAATGCTAATAAGACCAGATCATCTAATAACCAGAACCGTTCTTCATTAAAAACTGATTCCAGAGCTAAGACTCTGAAGATCTATTCTATCGGTTCAGTAATCATTTTGATCGCAATAGTAGTTTTGCTTAACATCTTAGTGTCTGGTCTGCTTGGAGATGCTCTTACTTTTGATTTCTCCGCTAACAGTCAGAATACGATATCACAACAGACTCGCGATTATATCGATTCCATGCCTGAGAACGCTCATGTAAGGATCGTTGGTCTTCTTGAACGTCCCGCAGATCTTCAGAATTCACCATATGAGTACATTGTTCCGTTGCTTGATGATTATGTAGCAAAATCGAATGGCAAGATAACTGTAGAGTATAAGGATCCGGAGGTCTATCCTTCTATTGTAAGCGAGTTAGACCCTAACAATGTTTATAATCTCGATGAAGGTAATTATGTTGTTCAGTATAATGATCAGATCCAGGTAATCTCGCCGCTTGATTGTTTTACTCTTGATGAAGATTATCTTATGTTGTACAACGCTTATCTTCCTACCAGCAATAATGTTGAGTATGTGTTTACTAATGCGATCGCAAGGCTGATGTCAGGTTTCAACAGTAAGGCATACATCATTACCGGTCTTCAGGATGACCCTTCTACTGCAATTAAGACAATCCTTAACGCCCTCGGTTGTGATGTTGATTCGCTTCAGATATCTGATGGCTTCAGTATTCCGTCTGATTGTGATCTGCTGATCTTGAACGGTCCCAATATGGATATTCCGGAGAATGTAATGCTTGCAATAGAGGATTATCTGGCATCAGGCGGTAAATTCATCTGTGCAGTTAATTTTACAGATGCAAATTCGAAGGAAACCTTTGATAACCTGAATTATGTTCTTAATACAATGAACATTAATATTGATCCTTATATCATTAAGGAGAATGATGTCAATTATATGCTTGATGATTCAGGGTACAGTTCTCTTGTTTCTGTCAATAGTTCATTCCTTGATCTGTCTACGACTGATTTTGAGATGTATTATTCATTCAA
>JAFRST010000050.1 GCA_017427465.1 Clostridiales bacterium
ATACTTTGCCGATATAAGAACTTACACAGAGACTTGTTCCCGCAACGGCATAAGCCCTTTTGACGCGCTCTCAAGACTTATGGCCGGAAATCCTTATTCACTTGATGAGGTCCTGAGTTCTGGGGACTGTGAATAGTAACTCTCAACGATGCGTTACCGCTTCAAATTCGAGTCGCCGGTGCCGGTCAATGAGACGCTGTTCATTTCGGAGCCGGACCTGTATTACAACAAGAAAGCTTTTGATGAAGGCTCGGTCAATCTGTGTTTTGTCATCGGTTATTCGGGTTCTGGCAAATCGGTGCTTACTCAGGATTATGAGGGCGAAGGCATTGAGAAGGTGGAGCTTGACGACATCGTGTGCATCAAGGATCACTATACGCTTGATGAACTGAAGCAGATGGGAGAACTGTTGTATTCGTTTTTCGCGGGGTCAGGCGCGAAATATTATATCTCCAGAGAAGAGCGCGATCCGTTTGCCGATCACAGCGAAGTCTTTGTGAAATTTATTGATTTCGCGCGTGACTATGCCGCTGCCCGCAAAAGCAAGAGATTTATCTTGGAAGGAATATGGACATATCTGTTCTTCGATGATCCTTCACAATTTGACGACTGCGCCGTATTCATGAAGGGAACGTCTCTTGTAAAATCGAAGCTTAGGAGAATGAAGAGGGAAGCCGGCAACAGCCTGTCCAAATCCATCGACCGGATCCTTGAGTTCGGTGTTTATGCCAAAGATTCGGCACTCCACGACGGCAATGTAGATAAATGGAGACGCTACTTTGAGAAGAGTCCGAAGACGGTCATAAAGCCCGAAGACAATCTTTTTACGCTCCTTCGCGGGAACATAATGTCTGAGATCAACCGTATAAACGACTGCTTTGTTCACGGCGATGCTGAAGGCATTCAGTCCATTATGACGAACGCGAAAAAGAATACCGGGATTGACATTGCCGAGAAGGCGATCCTTATCGAAGAGTGCAGGCGGGCGCTTGCCGATATGGCGTGAAAAAGCTTTTGCGCAGGGTAAGCCCTGTAAACTCTTTGTCACGCTTTTCACTCAACTTTCACTCATCCTTCACTAAGCGTTCCCGTAAATTACCCCTCAGGCGAATGCTATACTTCGGGTGGCAGAAAGGAAGCGCTGTTCATGTCAGGATTTGCGCTGGAGAAGAATAGCGCTTCCCGGAGTGCCGGTAAATGGGGATCTCATTTCAGAAGAAGGAACAAATCATGCTTAGTGCTAAACGCAGCAAAATAGCGGCTGCTTCATTGGTTCTGGCGCTCGTGTTCTCAGGATGTGCGCAGAAGACAGAAACAGATATAACAGATGTAACAGATACAGAATCCGTTTTGACTTCAGTTACTCAGGAATCCTTAGAGATCGTAGAGACGGTACCGGAGTTCGTGCCGTTCGAATTTAATCCGCACGCATATTCATCTATTCTTGAGGCATGCTACAGCCAGGAATACCGCGATTCGTTCTTCAATCTTTGCGACGCTTTGCAGGAAGGCAAGACCGAGTTCGAATGTTCGAGTGAGGCAGTCTACAAGTGGTGCCTGGATCCTGTAACGCTCAATCAGCTTTATCCTGTTGCCGTCATGCAGATCTCGGCAAGCGAAGAAGGATATGCGGACGGCATCGGCCATTTCTCTTACAAGCAACCGGTCGAGGATTATCTCGCAAGGCAGGACGAGTTCTGTCAGGATGTCACGGACATCATGAATTCCTACGTCAGGTCTGACTACAGCGACTTCGAGAAATGCCTCGCGCTTTACGACTATATCGATTCTAACTACACATACGATCACGACGGCGAGATCGGCAAAACACCGGACGGTTCGGGCTATCTTTGCTACAAGCTCAAAAAGGGCATCTGCTGCGACTTCGGGGCATGGTACGCGTATCTTCTCATGGAGTGCGGCGTGGACGCCATAGAGGTCCAGAACTGGGGTACTCCGGAAAGTCTCGGCTATCACGCGTGGACTTACGTCGTGATCGACGGCAAGGGCTACCACATCGATGCCACATGGGGCCTTAAATCCGAATACTATACCGACAATATCGTCATGGACTATTTCATGATGACTGATGACGACAGGGCTGAATCAGGATATCTTGCAGAGGACCTGCAGGTGCCGCTGCTTCCGTATTTCTACGCCAAGGACTGCCCGGATTATACATTCACGGCGAGCGACACAAAATACCGTTTGCCGTATGGCTCCACGTGCGAGTCTTATGATCCGGATCTGAATATCATCTACTATGTGCGCGGCGTTAACGGCCCGGCAGACGAGGAATTTAAGTACGAGTAAGGGCGCTTTGTGCGGAAAACCAGCAGTAAGCAAATGCAATGATCTTGGGATATAAATATCAGGCGGTGCCGTTATCTGAAACAGCACCGCCTTTATTTGTCCTTGCAGGACTTATTCTACATCAAATGATCAATCCTTAATTGTCTTCCTTTGTGATCTGCCCGGAAATGTGAGGCGCAGGCCTTACTTTTCTGCGGGGAGCTCTTGAGAGCTTAACAGCAATGAGCATTCCCAAAGCTCCTGCAATGAGGAGCGTGATGCCGATGAAAATCAACGGACTATCGTTCTCACCGGTCTTCGGCACAGGAGCCGGGGTAGTGTTTGAAGGAGCCTTTGCAATGGTTATCGACGCAGTAGCCGTGCCGTCTGCAAATGTGATCTCGATGTTGTGACTGCCTGTGGAAAGCGTATCCAGATAGGCTGCCTTGATCGTCAGGATGAGACTTCCGGGGGCCTTGTCATAGTTCTCATCACCGATGTCAGCACCATCCATTTTTGCGCTTAAAAATTTGCCATATGTCTCACTGTCACTGACACTGCACTTTACGGTAATAACGATGTCCTTTCCGCTTCCGGGTACAAAATTGTCGCCTTCTACCGTAACAGTATATACAGGGTCTTCGGCGTACGTATAAACATATTTGGTATTACCGGTGATCTCTGTATCGGTGTCAGGAGTCTTATCCCATGCACCCTGCTTATAGCTTGCAGCAGGCTTTGTTCCACAAGCCGGGATCTGGTCAGGCGCAAGCTTAAAAGAATCTCCTTCATAACCTGAGAAGACGACTTCAATGTCATCACTTCCGCCGTTATCCCATTCGCCGTTTACAACACTGAAAGTAACCTTCATACTGATCTTATGGAGTACTGTCAGTTCGCCGTTCGAATAAGAAACGTTGTAATTGGCTGTAACATCCTCGCCTGTGCCGTTAACTATCGTTGCTGCAGAAGGAACAAGTTTGTCACCGCTTGCCGTGATAGTTACATTGCCGAGCGAGTGGCCTGATGCAGCACCGGTAAGACTTGCATAGTCCTTGCCGGATTTGGGATCCTCCGATTCCTTGACCGTTTGGGCATCCGCTGTTACTAAAGCATTTGCTTTTTCGATATTTACCGTGACACAGCTCTTTGCTGAGTTGCTGTGCTCCTTGTCTCCGGCAGCTCTGTACCAGACATAATAGGGCTTAGCATCGGTTCCTTGAGGAATACTCTTGCTCCAGCCTGTTGCAGGCGCATTTGTCGCATCATCACCTAAAGCATACTGCATCTCGCCATCTGTAGCCTCGCCCGCTGTAACAAGATCCATTGCATTGCCGGTATAAGTGAGGATCTTTTCCTTCGGAGCAGTCTTGACGGTAGCTGCAGGAGCATCCTTCCAGGCTGCAACAACGGTGATCACTCCGCTTGATACGTAGGCGTTGTTAATATCACAACCATTACCCGGTAAAACGATCACGTCGACGATGTCGATTCTCCAGAAACTGAAAATCTTGCCGTCGGGAGCTTCAAAGCCGCATTCCGGAAACTTATAATTATCGCCATCACTTACTGTTACCGGTTCCATGCTGCCTGTACCGCCATTGGGATCGAATACAAGCTTATATTTCGCAATGGGAAATGCGAGGGCTTTATAGACACATTGAACTTCCGTTGTTGAAGGCTCTAACTTCGTTACCCTATTAAACCGGTCAGCAGCCATTCCGTCGGTCTCGTTGATGAATTTTCCGGTAACAGCTTTTGCAGAATCCCTGTGACCCCTTAAAATTACTGATGTGACATCTTTCCTGATGGTAACTTTAGGTGAATCAATACCACCGAGACCACCATCGACTGTCAATGAGCCGCCCTTGATCTCTACATCTCCGATGCAGGATACTGCAGGACCTGCCCAGTCATCATACATTCTTAACTCAAGACTTCCCGAACCGGTGAAGAACAGATCGGCCCTGGGATTATCGATTTTTAACACATGATCCGAAGAGTTCGCATAGTTACGTGTCTGGTTAACACTGCTATCGCCCTTACGTAAGATCGTCAGATCATCTGCACCGTTATAGTAAATGCATGCGTAAAGACTTGCGTTGTAGTTATATCCCTCTCCTGTGTATTTGTAACCGTCAAGCGTCAGAGTATGAGTCACGTGGTCGTAACTCCATTTATTACCCGATAAGTCGTTGCAATTAGTTGAGGTAACCTGTACTCCGCCGATCCAGAGAGGATACTTTTCCTCTTCTGCTGCCGATGCAAGTGCTGCAGGACAAAGCGCTGCCACCAGCATGCATGTCAAAAGTGCTGCCAGAAGTTTGATTCTGCTTCTCATAAATATGACCCCCTATGTCATGCGGTACTCCAAGACCCTCAACCATCATGACCGCGGCTTATGCTAATAATTTTAAAGGGAATATGTTTTTATCTCAACACCTTTTTTCATTTGTTATAATTACAGAAGATAACCTGGGGAGGGAATCAATCGTGGACTGCAAAATTGCTTTCAGACGCATCGTGGCAACAGTACTCATTTTCACGTTCGCATTCGCAGCGACAGCTTGCTTCGGAAAGGCAGCCGTGCCCACCAAAGAAGAGGCGTTGGAGCAGTGCATGTACAATTCCGATCCGTACGGAATAAAGCATTATAAGTATGGCAAAAGGGATATTTTCGAGGCCTGGGGCGAACCGGATTACGGTGACGAAGACAGCCCTGTTGTAGTCTGGAAATGCAAGAAGGGCAAGTATCTTATTGTGGAATGCGATCCTGACCGTCCCAACAGGATCAACACCATGTATTCTTCTGTAACGCAGGAATTCGTAATACTTCTTAAGAGCGGCAGTTCGGTTTATGTAAGTCCCAGGGGAACCGTAAAAACTGATTACTCCAGGTGCATCCGCATGGAGGAATCGTGGTTTGACGAGGAGCAGATCAAGAAGCTCAGGCTGGGCTCGATCATTGAGACCGAGTTCGACGGGAGCTTTAATGAGACATTCCCGGAGCAGATCAGTCAGCCGTATTCCATCAAGGTCAAAGACAAGGTCCCGGACTCTGAATTGAGAGAGCTCTATGAGGAGGCTGAATATATTCAGGAGAAATTCGCGGAAGCGCAGCGCGTCGTTGTCGATGTCTACAGCGACGAGAAGCCCGAGGTTAAGGCGGTGGCCATCTACGGCATCACCTTTGACGATCTGGCAAATCATGTTTATATACTTGCGCTTGCCGGGTACGATTATTATTACAACCAGACGAGCGGTATTTTAGGCTCGCCTGTAGATATCGGATTCGATGACGTTGACAAACCGTCTCTGGCGTTCTGGTATTCCGAAGAGGATTTGAGAGGCGTTCCCGAGAGGAACATCATGATGCTTCATTACAGTGAAGAGGAACAGCAGTATTTCATCATGGATGAAGCCGTTCTGGATACTGATATGAATACGATAACGGCAGACATCGAGGAAGAGGGCGTTTATGTCCTGGTCGACGCTTACCAGTGGCTGAAGGCGATGGGCAAGGACGCCTCTGATTATAAATATGATTTTGACCCGACAGCATTTGATTCTGACTGGGAACGCGAGTGCAATACCGGCAGCATCATGGAGCTTGCCGATAAGCAATGGGCAGTGGCGAATGCGCCGTTTTTCGAAGTCTCGACAGTTGAAGAACTGGCATCAGCCGTTTACTACATAAATGCTTTTTCTGACACATGGCATTATTATTCGATTACTCTCAAGAACGATATCGATCTCACAGGCTATGACTGGGTGCCGTGCGGCTGGTACGGCAGGACAGGCGATCATCCTTTCATTGGAACTATTGACGGCCAGGGTCATACCATAAACGGAATGCGCATAGATACCGGTTATTTCGATGCCGGTTTCCTCGGATGGGGATACGAGATCGAGATGAAGGATATCTCATTTACAAATGCGTATGTAAAAGGCAGCGGCTGTGTCGGTATCGCAGGCGGAGAGATCTACGGCATGCATGTCTGGGAGAATATTTACGTTCAGGGCGAAGTTGTCGGCTCCGAAAATGATTACGGCGCGGTCATCGGCAGGGAAGGCGGCACGACATTCAGGAACTGCACATTCGATGTTATAGCTAACGGCAAGCCGTTCAATTATTGCTCATACAAGAAGATGATCGATGCCGAGACTCCCGTAACAGAGACGTTCACGCTCGTTCTGAACAGTGATTATTCCATTACACGTGACGAACAACGGGGCTTTCAAAACCTGACGTGGCACATTGAGCACGACGGAGTAGTGATCCTTGAGCGCAATGCTGAGAACGAAGACTCTCTCGCTTCGAGCCTTCAGTGGATCGACGGGAATTCGGGCGACTTCAAGATCTATCTTGTCGCGTTCATTGACGGCTATTATATAAGGGTCAGCAATATTATCGAATACTCGAAATGAGTCTGTCGGAGTCCCGCCGTCTGACTCATTCCCGGGTCCTGTCCGGACCTTTGGATCAGACCCATTAATGTCACGTGCGTTGTTATAAAATCAGTATGTGCAGGTTTTGCTTGCACGCTCTATCATTGCAAGAACGGAGACTTATCAGGAATGCTTTCTTTTGAAGAGACAATGCCCTCTACAGATGATTCTTTTCTTGTCATAACGCTGGCGGTCATCCTTGCGGTCGTAATAGTCATGCTGGTGGCGGTGGCATTCCGCCTTTACGCTCAGCGCAGTAGTATCCTCAGGCAGGAGCGCATAGAGCGCGAGATCGCGCAGAGAAGAAGGATAAGAGTGTCAGATAAGAATGAAGTCTTCGAGCGCGATAATTACACCTGTCAGATATGCGGTATTTCACGAGATTTCCTGGACAGCCTGTGTGACGGATTAGGCGATTATCTTCTGCTCGAGGCAGATCACATAAGGTCCGTATCGCAGGGAGGCACGGGAAGAGACATCGATAATCTCCAGTGCCTTTGCTGGCGCTGCAACCGCAAGAAAGGCGGCCGCAGGACCAACAGGGAAGTCAGGGACATGATCGATTACGGGATCGATTATCTTGATCCGGAAGATTGGCCGCATAACCAAGCCCGCTAAGATCCCCCGTCTGATATAATTGATCTACATTCAAACGGGGGATAATCATATGGATAAATTGGAGCTGTTTCCGAAGCTTTTAAAGCCTTACCTTCATCTTCTTGACGAAGGCCACATGGCCACCGGATACATCGTCGAAGGCGATGAGAAGGTGTGTGTCATCGACACGATGAACGGCTTTACGGACATTAAGAGTTACATCAGAGGATTTACTGACAAGCCTGTCGTTGTGGTCAATACGCACGGCCATCCGGATCATATCTTCGGCAATGTATATTTTGACGAGGCATATCTTAATCCCAAGGATCTTGAGCTTGCCGAATCTTTTTTGAAGGTGCCGGAGTTTGTGGATGCCTGCGAGAAGAATGGTCTTGTCATGCCTCCGTTTAAGCCGATCAAAGAAGGCGATGTTATCGATCTCGGTGGCAAGACCCTGGAGGTCTATGAGCTGCCCGGACACACCGCAGGCGGCATCGTTCTCCTGCTTAAAGAAGACCGCATTCTCTTTACCGGCGACTCGGTCAATCACCATCTGTGGATGATGCTCGACGGCTGCTTGCCGATGGCCGATTTTATTAAGAATCTGGACCGCATCATGTTCCTCGAAGAGAAGGCAGATTTCATTTTGCACGGTCACGCGCGAGATTTTGACGACATCTCGCTTATCAGATGTCTTCGTCAGGGTGCCGTCGAGATCGTGGAGGGCAAGACTTCAGAAGACCTGCCTTATGACTGGTTCGGAGGCGTTGCGAAGCAGCATCATTTCGAGCTTTTGGAAGGTAAGCGATACAGTCAGTATGAGAACAGCCTGATCGTTTATAACCCGTAGCGTATAATGTAAGAAGCCCAATAATTTCCGGAGGTGCTTATGATGAGGAGAAGTGTAAAGGCTCTGTCGGTAATACTGATACTGGTATTAGCTGTTAATCTGACTGCATGCAGCGCCGATAATAAGACGATCGTCGGCACGTGGAAGGAGACCGGTACTGACAGTATTTTCAATGCCACTCTCACGCTCAATAAGGATGGCACTTTTACCGAGATCGATTATGTAACTCTCTTAGGCAGCAGTGAGCCGATAACATATACCGGTACTTACAAGCTCGACACGCATGAGAAGACCATTACCCTCTTTCCTGAACCGTCTAACGGCGACGTGTGGTTCTATTACTACACGCTTGGCACTGAACACATGACTTGGGAGAATAACGGACTTTTCGCATCCAAGAGGACTTTTGAGAAACAATCGTAACAGCTTAAAAAGCGCAAATAACAAGGGGCTGTCTCTATCTTGAGGCAGCTCCTTTTAATTTGCTTTTTGCGTGGTATTTTAAATGTTCTCTCCGGTTGTTTCTTCTTCTTTTTTGCCTGTCTCAAATGTCGGATAAAACTTAACCGCAATACCGCAGTACATGCATCTTCCGAGCAAAGGGGTGTCGGCTAATTCCTTAACCATCTTGCCGCATCTCGGGCAGGGTTTTGCCGATGCGGGATTGCCGAATTTTGCAAGCTTAGCGTCTGTCAGTTCAACTACTTTCGCATTGATGAGTTCCGGGTCAACACCCTGCTCAACCATCGCCTCGAACAAGGCCTGCAGCATGATCTCATGCTTTGCGACCGTGCAGCCGATTCCGCCCATTTTAATGTTGGCATCGGCCATTATGTCGGCGCTGTTACTTGCGCCAATCGCCTTAATCGCCGAATACATATCATTCTTAGCCATAAACTCTCTCCCTTCCGTTATTCCGCCTGTTGTTGAAGCATCATATCTATTTTAGCATACAGGCGAGGGGGCGGTTTTACCCGTGAATTGCCTTGCCCGTACACTTGCCCTTAGAACTCACAAAAGTATAAGATGTAATCACATTATTTCAGGGAGGATAGGATGATGAAAAGAGAATACTATGAAGACATCGGTTATAAGCCGTTTTTGTTTTATGTGATCTTCGGCGTGTCTGCAGATCAACTTCAAGTATCGCGCGAAAAGCACAAGGTTGATGAGTTCCCGGAAGGACTCGATATTGCTTCGTTATCAAGACCCGAGCACTCTGACTACATCGACGGCATCATGGGCGGCGAGATCGGCAAGATCCTCAAAAGCGAAGACAGCGCGCTCTATGAGAAGTGCCTCAAGACCGAGAAGTGCGTCATCATCAAGGGCAGCATCGCTAAGGACGACACGCTCGATTACATGCGCAATGTTATCGGCATTATCAAGGCGTTTTTCGATCAGGGCGCAGCTGGTGTTTTAGACCTCCTGACATTCTCTTTGTATTCGCCTGAGAAGTGGACCGAGAGATTCTTTGACCAGGACGTCAACGCACAGAATCACGTAATGATCCTCTTCACGCAGGAAGAGAACGGCTGCTGGATCCACACCAGAGGCATGGCCGAGTTCGGCAGGCCCGATTACGGCATCAGCAACGTCCCCGAAGACAAGCTCGAGGACTACAAGCAGGTTATCGACCAGATGGTTTTCTACGGCGGCCAGGGCATCGTTTTCAAGGGCCGCGCGAAGCTCCACACCTTTAGCGGCAAGACCTTCGTGGTCACGACCGAGTTCGTCGATGACTTCGAAAACGACGACTACAACAACGCGTACTATAAGGTTGAGGTAGTGGAAGAGATCAAGTAAGCGTTTTTGCATAAGCATGATTGGGCGGGCATTTGAGGCCCGCCTTTTTTGTTGAGGGCTCGGAATACGCTGTTTCAACTCCCAAAATAGAAAAATGAACAGCATTTGCACTAGCATTGCTGTACATTTGCATGTACAAACATCCCGAAAACAGCGATTTGTACATACATCTGTACATGCACAACAGTGCATTTGCTGTTCATCTGCCCCTGAAACAGCTAAATGTGCCGCTAAATGTACCGCACCGCGGCACATTTGCAGCACAAAAGCAGGACAACAGCTCCCCCTCAACAAAATTTTCGCGCACCATACTTGACAACTATATCGGGAGACGATATACTCGGGCTACGATATATCGGAAGCCGATATAGAAGGAGGATAGATTAAATGCCACAGTTAGCGTTAACAGAAGCAGTCTTCTACATTTTGTTGTCGCTGCAAAAGCCGCTTCACGGATACGGAATAATCCAGAATGTGGGAGAACTGTCGAACGGGCGGGTGAAGCTCGCCGCAGGAACATTGTACGGAGCGCTTAATTCGCTCGTAGATAAGGGATGGATCGATGCCCTGCCGGAGAATCCGGAGAGCCGCAAGAAGGAGTACGTGATCACGAACAGCGGTCTTATCGTACTCAAGGAAGAACTCGCAAGGCTCTCGGAGCTGGTAGATAACGGCAAGAGGCTTTTGGGAGGAAACTGATATGCGCAGAGTCGTTCATAAACTGTTTTGGATCTGGCAGCTCGAGAAAGAGCAGGCATGGGTCAACGAGATGGCGTCTCACGGATACGCACTGGAACATGCAGGAAGATTAAGATTTGAATTCGATGAGACTGAACCGGACAAGTACATTTACAAAGAGATATTCCTCAAGGGATGGGGCGAGAGCGCCGAGAACATCAAGTACTTCAGATTTTTAGAGGAGATGGGCATCAAGGTAGTCTGCTACATCAATTATCCCGGAACATGCTGGGTATACACGAGGGCTCTCAAGAAGGACTATCCGGACGGGATCGAGCTGTATTCTGATATTGATTCCAAGATCACCTATCAGAAAGTAATGGCAGCGTACATGATCTTAGTTATCGCGTTAACGCTCGGAGCAGGTATTCTGAATCTTTGGATGGCGCTGTTTAACAGCTACCGCATTTTGCCGCTCAACCTGGTATGCGCAATACTCGTATTTGCCTTGTGCATTGCTGCGGTCATTGCTGAGATCAATTTTCTCGCAAATCTCAGAAGGCTCAAAAAAGAACGCAAGCTTCACGAATAAGCATCACTGAAAAACCTGAATAAATATTTTGGAGGAATTACTTATGCAAAAGATAAGTGATCAGGGCAGACTGCGCCCTTGGATGGGATTTATACTGTTCGGCGTGCTGATGACATTCTTTATTTTCGTATGTGCGCCGCTGCAGCAGAATCTGGGAATAACGGGACTTGTAATCACCGAGCTGGGCTTCGTTGCGCTGGCGGTCATTTACTGCCTGATCCGCAAGGTCAAAATAAAGGAAGTGTTCCCGGTTAAGAAGATCAAGGTAAGAGAATTTTTCGGATGCATCCTGCTCGTTATAGGAATGTTTCCGGTCTCTTTGATCTCGATCGCGCTGACAGCGGTCATTATCCCTTCGAGCGCTTCGGAAGCAGCTGAACTGAGCGGCTTTTTGTACGACAGCCTTAACTATCCGCTCGCTGTTCTGATAGTCGCGCTCGTGCCGGCCATTTGTGAGGAAGCGATCCACAGAGGCGCTATCTTGAGCAACTTCAGAGGCATCAAGCGTGACTGGGTCATTGTGCTCATCATGGGTCTTTTGTTCGGCATCAATCATATGTCAGTACTGAGATTTTTGTTCACGATGATGCTCGGCATGATGTTAAGCTTCGTGGTAGTTAAGAAGAACAACATTTTGCTCTCGATACTGATGCACTTTACGAACAATTTCATCTCGGTTTCTCTGGGATATCTGGCGGGCGCAAATACGGCATCAGCAGTACCGGTCGACTATTCATCGGTCCTCGGCGCATACATGATCTTAGGCTTCTTATCGCCGATCCTGATCACGCTCGCACTGATGCTTATTTACCCTGAAGGCCACAAGAAGATCAGGTTCCTCTTCGCAGGCATCTTGTCAACTGTAATGCTTATCGGAGGCATCGGAATCACTGCCGTTGCGACCTCGAAAAACATGATCCTCGACGTCTCGTTCGGCTACGAGGTAACCGCCGAAGAAAAGGATTGCTCCATGATCGATTTTACTGTCGAAGAAGACCGCTCTGCCACAGTAGTCGTAATGGTCACAAATGCTGAAGGCGATTACAACGTCAGGATCGACGGCGATAAGGGCAGCAACATTATCAACGCTCCCGTACCCAGGGCTCCGTCCGCATGCTCACTTACAACGTTGGTCTTCAGGCCGATCATTACACGATAACGGTCGTCCCTGACGACAATGCGATAGGCGAGATTCCGCAGTTCCAGGTGAAGATAAGGTAACGGGGTAACGCGAAGGATCTTTTCGCGCAAAACATAAACAACAAAAAAGCTGCCTTCAATTGAGGGCAGCTTCTTGTTTGATAATCAATCAGATCCGATCAAGCCGGGGGCATAGAGTCAGGTGTAGCCTGCTCGATGATAACCTTGTTGCTGATGAAGCCCATCTTGAGGTGAGCCTTGAGGCAAACAACTCTGTTCTCGGGTGTGATATCGAACTCTGCGTCCTGGCACTTTCTGTTTGTGCCGTGTGTCATATGAACCTTATAGTGGCCATATGCTACAGGGATCTTGATCGTGCTTGCATTAGCGAGGTGTCCCATAGGATTCTCGTTAACATAGATTCCCATTCCTACTGCAACACCCAAAGGTGAGCCCATACGGTAGATCTGGATGACGCCGTCTTCGGGAAGAATGAGAGCGCCGCTGCACTTCTTACATGCTGCTCCGGAAGCCTCGATGTCCTGGACTGTTCCGCATGAAGGGCATTTGATTCTGAGTAATGACATAATGACTCCTTATTATCGCATCTTGCGTTGTGATAGTACGGCCTTCTTACGGAAAGCCTGCCGTAATTATAACATTATTGTAAAGAATTTTTGTGCAACTTAATGCGCAAATATCCAAAAACATTTTTGTTCAATTCCTCTGATTTTTGTCTGATAATCCGCGGGGGGGCTGCATGACGATCCTTTTGTTTCTGCATGATAATCCGCGGGGGTCCGTTCTGTATCGTGCAGGCCTTTATGAACGCGGAAATAGTGTTCGATATATTATTTTCTTTTCATGTTAAAATGTGCTTATCTGGGGCAGGAACCCCACAATGAGTTTTTCTTAACTAGTATTTTAGGGAAGGGTAAACATATGAAAAAAATAATTGCACTTACTTTGGCTTTGGGCATGACCGTCGGAATCGCTTCCGCATGCGGCAAGAAGGCTGAGCCCGCCATCGAAGAAGAGACCGGGGAAGAGGTCGAAGAAGTAACTGAAAAAGAGACGGAGGCTGAGACAGAGCCGGAAGTAACAGAAGAAGAGACAGAAGATCCTAAGGCTAATGAAGTCGTAGTCGATATCGATCCGTCGATAATCGCCGAGTACGGAGTTCTTTATACGATCAATGTCGATGATAATTACCAGGCTTACATCAAGGGCATCAGTCTGGGCGGCAACCAGACCGGAACGACTGAATTTAACTCGAAGGAGCTCGCAACTGACGGCGTAAGATGCTTGTTCCAGCTCAACGAATGGATCAGCATTACCCTTGATGACGAAGCACCTGACGGACTTCAGGTTTATGTCTTCAAATTCATCAATGATCCGAACCTTTATAACGATGTAAAATTCGACGACACTATCGAAGGCTATGTTGCAATGTGCAGCCTGACAAAGCCTGAAGAAGAGGGCAACGTTTGGGGCGAATTCTACGTCAATCCCGATGATTCCGATCCGGGCGATTACAATCTTGTCTTCGTATATCAGGGCAAAGCAGTCAGCCAGATAAGGGTAGCTCTCGTCGCAGAGAACTCGGTTCAGGATCTGTCTGATTCAGAGATCGAAGCATTGACTAAGTAAGCAGTTTTTTGACGCGCGAAAGGGCTGCTCCGCGGGGCGGCCCTTTTTTGTTGGGGTGCTCTGTTTTCTGCGATCGCAAGCACGGTCCCGCGAAAAGTAAGGTGCGGGAAAATCGCTATTTTCAGGGTGGTTTTGCACACTTTTGCAAACACTTGTCTGTCCGTGCGTAAATCGTGCGTAATTTGGACTGATTTAGGCACGGTTTTACGCTAGTTTGGCGATATTTGCGTGAATCCGTGCGTGATTTGGCTTGATTTACGCACGATTTGCGCAATCATGAGTGTTGCGCCCTCCGCACACGCCCGTTCTCCAAAACATGCTATAATACCCCCTAAGGGAAAGATCTATCTTATTGCTCTGCCGGGATAAAGGGTGATCAAATGTGGAGTGCAAGACCGTTTAATTCAGATGCTCCGGATCCGTTCGGACGCAATTCCAAAAAAGGTGAGAATGAGCAGCTCTCGGCCGGGTCCGTGAAGTGTCCGTCGTGCGCGTCGAACATCTTTTATCAGCCTGAGGTGCAGGGATTGGTGTGCCGTAACTGCGGCAACATATACAACGCGTCGACTTTAGAGAAGATCGGCTCGCTCGGTTACACAATTGAGCACGATTATATGAGTGACGTCGACATTTCCGGTGACGATAAGAAGCGCCATGAGATCGTGTGCGACAGCTGCGGCGCGGCCATGATCGCTGACGAGAATATGATGTCGACGGTGTGCCCGTTCTGCGGCTCGCCGGCGATAATCTCGCGAAGGATGATGCGCGAGTTCAAGCCCGATTACATCATTCCGTTCAATATCGATCAGAATACTGCCGAGATCAACATGAAGAAGTGGATCAGCACCAGAAAGTACACGCCGTCGGGTTTTAAGTCAAAGAGCAAGTTGACCGGAATGACGGCTCTTTATGTGCCGTTCTGGCTCCTTGACTGTAAAGTAAATTCGGACATTTACGGCACCGGTAGAAAAGGCCTCGGCGAGGCCGTCAAAGTATATGAAATAAAGGCGACTACCTCTTATTATGTTAAGGGCGTACCTTTCGATGCTTCGTTGAAGATCGCAAATAAGCTCATGGAGGCGATAGAGCCGTTTGATTACAGTGAGATGGTCAAGTTTGAGAAAAAGTATCTTCAGGGTTTCTGCGCTGACAAGTATGACCAGTGTCCGACCGAGATCATGGAGAGATTCGTTAAAAGGCTCGACAGGTTTTCGCAGGAGAACTACAAGAATATCTCCGGGGATTACGATTCTTTCGAGCCCAGGACGCAGAAGAATTTCACCTGGATGAGCGACGTTAATATCAAGTATTGCCTGATGCCGGTGTGGTTCATGACCGTTGAGTTTGACGGCAGACAGTATCAGTTCGCAGTGAACGGGCAGACTGGCGAAGCGAGCGGACAGGCGCCGACTACGAGCGCGACAGACAAGCTCGACAGCTTCGCAAGGTTTGCCCGGAGCAACTGGAAGTGGCTTCCGGTCGCACTTGCGATAGTATTGCCGGGATTTATATACAATTCGGTATCCGTATCTGATTACAGCCCGTTCTACGTTTTCCTTGTTGTGGCCATGGTGGTGCTGGAGATAGCTTTGATCGCTTTTGCCATTGCTATGTTCGTAGCGGGTCATGTTGCAGGGGGATTCTCGAAAACAATTCATAAGAGGGCAGATGCCGTCAATGATTTTGACAAAGGCCCCGGACTTGACCGGTATCTCGATACGACGCGCAAAGTCACTTTCAATTCAGACGAGGAGTATTTCCGCCGCGAAGGCCGCGAGTATCCTGATGACGATGAGGAGATCATGACAGTCGGTGATCTGTTAAGCAAAAGAAGAGGCCGCCTTTTGTAAGGCAGCCTCCTTTTAGTATTCCGGAAAGAATAAGTTGTCGGATCACGGCAAGTGAATGCCCGGTTTATCAGTTATCTAATCCCGGAATATTTATGCCCGCATTTAGTTCATTCATCTGACCTGTTGCGGCGAGCCATGCCACGAGTATCAGCGTGCCGAGCAACAGAAGGAATGTGATCGCGAGGATAACCTTTCCTGCGGGATGCGCGATGTTGATCGTGCCGCCGTAGCCGAATCTTTTCTCGACGTTAAGACGCGTGTCGTTCGGGTTGTTGTAGAACATTCCGAAAACCCAGTAATCGTCATCGTCTAAAAGCTCGAGGTTGGTGTCGCGTGCGTATCTCTTCTCGATCGCCTTCTGGTTAACTGCGCCGATGGCGACGATGATCATGATGATGACGGTATATACGAGGACTCCTGCCAGGATGACCATTTCGCTGTTTACGAACATCAGAAGGATCGAGTATCCGGTGAGGAAGAGTGCGTTTGCCCAGCTCATTGCGACCATGAGATCAGCCCATGTCTTCTTCTTTGCCCTGTTGTAATTTGCGTTGATGTTGCTGTCTTTGGAGATGACGATGTTCCTTGTGTTGTCCATCATGATCGCGATGGGTACGAGTATTACCGCGATGAACAGGAACGATATACCCATCATCGTGAGCGCGTACTGCTCGCAGGCGACATCAACTTTTATAACGCCGAGGTCGATCAGGAATGATATGGCTGCAGCGATAAGAGCGATCGCGTTAGGCAGGATCAGCCAGGGGAGCTTCAAGCTGTGGATGGTGTTCGTGTTCGTAAGATCAGTGAAGGTGACGCCGGACTTTGTGATGCCTAATTCCTTCTTAAGGTTCTTGAGTTCAACGTTGCCTTTGCCGAATGGTACTGCGATGAGGAACAGCCCGTAAACGAGCAATATCCAGGCAAGCATTGTCATTCCGTTCGTAGGGAGGAATAAGAGCACGATGCTCATGACGCAGACAAGGATAGTGATGATGAGCGCGCCCTTGCGGCAGGAAGAAGTGATCAATTTGAGTTTTGCAGCCGCGTCACCTTCGTGGAACTTCGGGTTGTCGCGCACACCGAAGATCATCTTCTTTTTCGAGGGGTTTGCGGGGAATGCGATAAAGAACATCAGGAGCGCCGTCGGAACGACGCAGATGAACATTATAAGTTTGATTAACCAAGGCATTTTAACTACCTCCTATTCCTTAGTAAAACTCATCGATGAGTTTCTTTAATTCGGCCTTCGGAACGCCCGAAAGTCTTGCTTCCGAGACGATGCGGCGGAGCTCTGTTTTGTTGTCTTCGCTGATGACTCCGCTTTGTGCGATGTTCTCTCTGACCCGTGCGCCGTTCTTGCGGTCGGTCATGATGTATCCTTCGTTCTTTAACATCTGATACGTCTTGCTGACCGTCATTGTATTGATACCGATCTCGAGCGCCAGCGCTCTTACTGTCGGGAGCTGCTCGCCGGCTTTGAGCTCGCCTGACGAGATCCCCATCACGATCTGATTTCTGATCTGCATGTAAATCGGCACGTCTGAATATTCATCGATTCTGATAATCATATTTACGTCCTTTCTTATCGTCAGCGGGCTTTACGCTGCGGTTATCTTCTTTTCTTTTTTAAGAACGACAGCTGCTATGACAACTGTCAGGATCACAAAGGGGATCATGGCTACAAGACCGTTCATGCCAGGTCCGAAGACCATGAGCTTATTGATCTTTTCGAGATGCTCGGCATTTAGAACCACCTGGTACATGGTGAATGCCGCGTTGACCGATCCGTGAAGGATCGCAGGGAACCAGATGCACTTTGTCTTATCGTAAATTATCTCATGGAGCACTCCGAGCGCAATGCAGAACAGCGTGAACGTGACAAGGCCCAAAATCGGAGCACCGATATATTCCGAACCGTATTCGTATCCTGCGAGAAGCATTGCAGGGAAGTGGAATGCTGCCCAGATGGCGCCGCCTATGAACCACGCCCTGACTCTTCCGAATCTCTTGCCGAGTTCGGGATACAGGAACCCTCTCCAGCCGGCCTCTTCACCGATGGCAAGAAACATATTTACTACCGGTGCGTAAGTTATGCACTGGAGCATTGATATCAGTATCATTGTCATTGAGTTCATGCCGGAAGATGCAAGAGTTTCCTCGAGTACTGATGCATCCATTCCTAACTCTTCATACGAATTGGCCAGGTATGACAGGTCAGTCGAGAAAAGCTCCGGCCAGATAGCAAAGAACACTGCAAATCCCAATATAGTCATGATCATCGGGACAAACATGCAAAAGAGTATCCATTTGAAATTGCCCTTGAGCTTAGGCTTCCACCCCATGCGCTTGAAATCCGCCTTTGCTAAGAGTGCTGCGACTATCGGCGCGAACATGCAAATTGCCAGACTTCCCCGGAAGATCATTGTGCCGGTCATTCCGCCTATGCTGTTGCCGATCAGCGCTCCTGCGATCTGAAGGCCCCAAGCCAGGATCATTACAATGATCAGGAACTTGATTACTTTCTTCTTATCCATACAATCTCTCCCTTTCTTAATAAACATACACTACGCTATTCCGGACGTGTGTATGCTTTGTATTAGTTGTGCTAATACAAACTATACAACCTTTTTCGTGGTTGTCAAGTGGTGTTGGGAGGGGGCTTTTGTTGCTTTTGCCCCTGGAGGGCCTGTTTTTGCTGTCTGGGGGCAAATTTTCTGTTTTTTTGCCCCTGAGCGCAGTTTTTCGCTTCTCCAGGGGCAAATCGAAAAGGGGTGTCACTGATCTGAGGGCAGACTTGAGAGGGCTGCCTCATTTTCGATACAGCGCGAAAAATTTGAGGGTAAATTTGAGGGGGCAGCCTCAAATTCCGCCTCATTTTCGATACAGCGCGAAAAATTTGAGGGTAAATTTGAGGGGGTAGCCTCAAATTCCGCCTCGTTTTCGAGCCAGCCGCAAAAAAGAGCGCAGCCTCGGTTTAGATTGATGTTAAGGAAAAGTATCAGACCCCGTTAGTTTCCCGCGGCGACTCTGACTCCATAGACAGCTCATTGATGACCTTGATGTCGGCCTTGAGCCTCTTGTACTCGATGACTGTCATTATGACGTATGTCACTGCATAGCCGGCAAGCGTGCTGATGAACGCGGCGGGATACTTATGGAGCTGCCACAGGAGCATGGTGATGCCGACGCTGACCACGGAAGTGATCACGAAGTAGATGATGCTCTGGATCAAAAAGCCCATTTTCTCGACTTCGTAGATCAGTGCGGACAAAGAGAATGTCACGCCTATGATGCCGTAAAGGAAGACGTTGATGTATGCCGCGATCGTTACGGAAGGGAAGAGCGCGACGTAATCAGGCGACATCGAGTTGAAGCCCGTCATGCCTTTGGCGTTCATGATGATGTCGATGATGAGGTTTACCAAAAGCCCTGCAAAGGATGAGAGCACAAAGCTTGTAATGCCTCTTTTCAGAACTTCTTTCATGCTTTGCCCTCCGGTCTTTCCTTCGTAAGCTTCTCTTTGATCTTTGCGACGTTCCTGCGCGAGACATATGTCTCGTATCCGGTCTTGAGCACGAGCCTGATCGTGCCCGTGATGCTCATGTCGAGCGACTTTATCTTGTGGATGTTTATAATCTCAGATTTGGATATCCTTATGAAGTTCGTATCGCCCAGTTCATGCTCTAATTCATAGAGTTTTTTCTGCACGGCATAGCGCCCGTCGCCCGTGAGGACTATGACGCGCTGGCCTTCCGAATAAGCAGACAGGATCTCGGTCCTCCTGATCATCCTTTTGTTGCCTTTCTCGTCCGTGCCTGGAATGTTGTAGTCATATATCTCGTGCAGTTCACCGACTACAGCCCTGACCTCGTCCGTCAGGGCGTTGCTGCAAACGTGGAGCTCTATCTCCTTATACTTGTTGTCGGTTTCTGTAAGGATCTTCATGCCCAGAGTATATCATTTACCTCTGGTCAGCGCGCATCCTTCCCTTAAAAACAATGCTTGCAATAAGCGTCAGTATAAAGGCCGCGAAAACAACTACCCCAAGCGGCAGCAAGAATTCTTTTACTCCGAACTCCAGATCTATCGCTGAGCGCGCGAGCTTGGTGGCATAGAGGAAAGGCAGGCATCTTCCAAGCTTATACATAAAGCCGCCTACACCTTCTACGTCAAACCAGATGCCGCCTAACATCGCACCCAAAGAGATGATGATCGAGCAGATCCCCGGAGCTGCCTTCTCGTTGAAGAACGTGCCGAAGAGGAATCCTATGCTTGAGAACATCAGCGCTGAAGGGATGACTGCGGCTACCGCAAGAAGAAGTCCTGCGATGCTCAATGAATAACCGGAGATCAGGCTTATCACGACCGCTGCGATAAGCGAGACACTAACCTGTATGACTGCAGTCAGGAGCATCGGGAGGATGTATCCCCATACGAAGTCGCCACTCTTCATGGGTGAGGAATAAAGCCTCGTGAGGAATGCGCCATTCCTGTCTTTCGCGACTGCGATCGCAGTAAAGAGCATGATGAACATCTGTCCGAAGACCGCGATGCCGCCAGCGAGATTATCTATGCGGAACAGCGTGTTGCCGGCTTCCTTCGGGATCGCCGAATTTACGATGGACATTATGATCAGCATCACGATCGGGAAGGCGATGCAGAAGATCCAGCTAAGCGGGTCCCTTACGACTTCTATCAGATTCCTTTTTGCGAAAACTATTGTTCTTCTCATTGTCTTGATCTCCTTATTCCAACTTCCCGGCGGCGCTCACGGATTCATCATCTTCCGTCTTCTTGGCGGCGCTCACGGATTCATCATTTTCCGCCTTCTCCGCGATGCTCACGAAAACATCCTCGAGGCCCTTCTTGCCCGTCATGTTCTCGAGCTCAGCGAGAGTTCCTATAGCCATTACTTTGCCTTCGTTCATGATGACGATCCTGTCAGCTAAGGCCTGCGCCTCTTCCATGTAGTGTGTGGTGAGGACGATCGTCATGTTCTTCTTGAGCGCTTCGATCTCGCGCCAGAGCTGCCTTCTCGCGAGGACGTCGAGGCCTAAAGTCGGCTCGTCGAGGAAGAGCACCTTTGGCCCGCCGATGATTGCCATCGCGATCGAGAGTTTTCTTTTGTAGCCGCCGGATAAGAGCTTTGACTTCTTGTCTTTGAATTCTTCGAGACCGAATGCCTTGATGGTTTTCTCTACGGCTTTGGCAGACTTTTCCTTGGGAAGGTAGAGGTCAGCCATGAACTCGAGATTCTCTTTGACTGTCAGATTCTCAGCAACGGACGTGTCCTGCGGCGAGATGCCGACGAGTCTTTTAACTTCATCGGGATCTTTAATGACGTCACATCCCATGATCTCAGCCTTGCCTTCGGAGGGCTTGGTCAGGCACGTGAGCATCTTGACCGTCGTGGTCTTGCCCGCGCCGTTGACGCCGAGCAGCGCGATGAGCTCGCCCTCATTGACTGTCAGGGTCAGGCCTGCGACTGCCGTCTTGTCCTTGTACCTTTTGATAAGGCCTTCTGTCTTGATCGCATATCCCATATTCCAATCTCCTTTTCTTTGCCGGGGTCAGACCCGCAAATGTTTTAGCTTTGTTGGTCAGCCCCGCATATGTTTTGTCTTTGCTGAGGCGATATTAGCAGGGGACAGGGCGGCTTTAAATAAAAAACACATGAACGGTCGTTCCTGATATATGAACGGCTGGCCGGGGCATAGTCCGTGTGTCCAGAAGGTTTCTGTATTTATTCGTGCAAAAATCGCCTCAAAATACAGAAAATCGCGTTTTTCTGTATTTTTCGCCATTATTTTCGAGCAATAAATACAGAAGGCAGCGACACGGCCGCGAAAAAAGGAATCTACCCTCGTATAATCCTAAGGTGTTACAATTAGGCAAACTTTATAAATTACCGGGGAAATATGAAAACACGTAAATTCACAACCTATCTTCTCCTCGCGTTCATGACGGCCACAATGCTCGCCGGATGCGGAAAGACCACAACAGATACCACCATCGAGCTCACCATGGCACCGACCAGCAGTGAGACGACGATGCCCACTGAGACTACGTCCGAGACCAGCACGTTCACGACATACACTCTGGAAGAGTACAAGAGCGCGGGTGTCAACGAGCTCAATTCGGTGCCGGTCCTTATGTACCACAGGGTCTACGGCATGACCAATGCCGAGACCGAATACACCGGCGGCAACGTTGATAAGGACGGATACAACAGGACGTCGGAGGCTTTCGAGGCGGACCTGAGAAGCTACTATCAGCAGGGTTACCGCATGATGAGGCTGACCGATTTTGTCGACGGCTATATCGATGTTCCGTTCGGCTACAGCCCCTTGATCCTCACGTTCGATGACGGCATCAGGGACGTCGTGCTCCAGGGCTGGAATGGTGACGGCACGCCTATTTTCGATCCCACATGCGCCATCGGTATCTTGGAGAAGATCAAGGCCGAATATCCTGACTACAATGTCACGGCGACGTTCTTCCTTAATGCGACGCTTTTCGGGAACAGCACGGAAGACGACCACAAAGTAATGAAGTGGATGGTCGACAACGGCTATGACATTGGCAACCACACTTATGACCACGTCAAGCTCGGAGGGTGCAGTGCTGATGAGATCGAGAAGCAGGTCGGCTCGATGTACAAAGTCCTGGACAGCATCATCCCGGGACAGTATGTAAACATCATCGCGCTACCGTACGGTTCGCCCGAATCGATGAGCGCTGACAATCCGCAGTACAGCAAGATCTTGTCGGGCACATACGACGGGTTTTCCTACACGACTAAGGCCGCGCTCCTGTGCGCATGGACGAGGTCTTATTCGCCCTTCGTAAGAGACTATGACAACACCGCGATCAGAAGGATCCGCGGTTACGATAACAACGGAAAAGACTGGGACATCCAGATGAATTTCGAACAGCTCAACCAGGGCAAGAGATACATCTCGGACGGTGATCCCAACACGATCGTTTTCCCTGAGGCCGACAACGCGAGCGGCACGTGGCTCAAGAACACTTACGGCCACCAGGTCATCACATACTGACATGAATCTCATCGAAGTAAAAGATATCAACGCGCCGGAGATGGATATTTTCGCGCGGGCCACCGAGCCGCAACTAAGGCTTGACGGCGAGTTCCTTGCAGAGACCGCCAGCGTTATCCTGCGCGCTCTCGAAAACGGCTACGAGCCCGTATCGATGCTCGTTGAGACGGGACGCCTGGAAGCAGAAGCAGGACCTGTCTTTGAAGCAGTCGAAAAGTATTTAGGCAAAGATTTTCTTGACGCCCTCCCGGTATATGTCGCAGAGCAGGAGATCGTGATAAACATGACCGGCCACCACCTGGCGCGCGGCCTTTGGATGGTGATGAAGAGAAAGCCGGAGATCTCCGTGGAAGAATTCTGCAGGGGCAAAAAGCGCATCGCTGTTTTGTTCGATGTCGTGAATCCGATGAATGTCGGGGCGATCATAAGATCGGCGGCAGCGCTCGGAATGGACGGCGTACTGCTCACGCACCCGTCTGTCGATCCGCTCACGAGGCGCACCGCGAGAGTCAGCATGGGCACTGTTTTCCAGATCCCGTGGGCAAGGGCAGGCAGGGAGGAATCTGAAGGAACGGCGCTGATAAACACGCTCCAGTCATACGGCTTTAAGACAGTAGCGATGGCACTGACTTCAGATTCTTCGAGCGTCGACAACGATGAGATCCGCAGAAACGACAAGCTCGCGGTAGTGCTTGGCACGGAAGGCACGGGACTTCCCAGGGACGTCATCGCTTCATGCGATTACCGCGTCATGATACCCATGTTTCACGGCGTCGATTCGCTGAACGTCGCGGCAGCCAGCGCCATAAGCTTTTGGGAATTGATGAAATAATTTTTCGCGTATATAAAAGTGCACACCTAAGAAACTCCGCACCGGTCTTAGCCCCCGGAGGCTCACATGCAGGGCCTGTAATAAGGAACGTTTTAAGCGTAAGACAAATTGACAAACGCTGTGTAAAAAAATAAAATCTTTTGTATATAATCAACCAGACCATTTGGGGATTTATCTACATTTCCGAAAGACAGAAAGGGGTTACAAAAATGAGTACGATCGAGAA
>JAFRST010000051.1 GCA_017427465.1 Clostridiales bacterium
GGGTGGCAGGATTTGAACCTACGAATGCGGGAGTCAAAGACCCGTGCCTTACCCCTTGGCTACACCCCAGTGATAAGAGGCAATTATTAAAAATTGGGGTGGGATATGGGATTCGAACCCATGATATCTAGTGCCACAAACTAGCGCTCTAACCAACTGAACTAATCCCACCATGACAGCCAATTGCCTTGAAATTATAATGTTAAGGCGTTTTTAAGTCAAGCAATTTATTGATACGTTTAATAAAGATGTATATTATATACGGTCGTTGCTAGTTTTAATCAGTTGACTAGTTTCTGAAGCAAGTGTATTATATGCGGAATTATACAAGGTTTTGAATAAATATTCATAGATTATTTTTTTGATAGAGAGGTAAACACATGGAAGAAGAATTAACCAAATCCTATATAACTATGCCTAAGGGATTTAAGGCTAACGGTGTACCGGCTGGCATGAAATGCGCCGATCCCGCTAATATCAATGAGAATGATCCCAAGTCTTCTTACCTGGACGTTGGAATGGTCTATTCTGATACATTATGCAATGTTGCAGGCGTTTATACCTCTAATCTGGTCAAAGGCCACTCGCTCGTAAGATCGATTGATATCATCGAGAACAAAGGCAAGGCTAAGGGCATCATCGTTAACAGTAAGGTTGCTAACGCAGGCGTAGGTGCCATTGGCGTTGAAGATGCAACAAAAGTAGCAGAATGTGCTTCTTCCCTTCTGGGTTGTGATCCTTCTGAGATCCTGACGGCTTCAACAGGAGTAATCGGATCTCGCCTCCCCCTTGATAAGATGCTTCCCGTCATCCCGTTTCTCGTAAACGGCCTCTCTTCTTCAGAAGAGACTGCTCACAACGCAGAGTATGCCATGATGACTACAGATACAGTTCCGAAGGAAGTATCCGCACAGATCGAACTTACTGACGGCAAGACAGTTACGATCTCCGGTATGGCTAAGGGTTCCGGCATGATCCATCCTAACCTCGCTACCATGATCTGCGTCTTTACGACTGACTGCGGAATTGAATCCGCTTCTCTTAAGAAAATGCTTCAGAAGGCTGTAAAGTTTACCTTCAACAGGGTTTCCGTAGACGGCGATACATCAGTATGCGATATGGTCGTTGTTCTCGCAAACGGCGCTTCAGGCGTTCATGTTGAAGAAGACAGCGAAGATTACACACTCGTTGAGAATGCTCTCTGTGAACTCTCTGAGGACATAGCTAGAATGCTCGCAGCTGACGGCGAAGGCGCTACGAAATTCGTCGAGATCGAAGTTCATGGCGCCAAGAACGAGAAGGACGCAAAGCTCATTGTTACTTCAGTCGCACGATCTCCTCTTTGTAAAACAGCATTCTTCGGCGAGGACGCGAACATCGGTCGTATCCTTACAGCTGTCGGTTATTCCGGAGCCATGTTCGATCCCGAGAAAGTTGACATTCATTTAAACGGAATGCTCATGTACAAGGACGGCGCAGCCGTTGCTTTCGATGAGGACGAAGCCGCCAAGCTGCTCTCTGAGCACGACCTCAAGGTCGACATCACCCTCTACGAAGGCGATGCTTACGACAGAATGTTCACCTGTGACTTCTCATACGATTACGTTAAGATCAACGGAAGCTACAGAACTTGATAATTTCTAAAATCGAGAATCAAAGCCCTGCTACGAGCAGGGCTTATTTATTGGCAAAATCATCCCATTATTCCGTAAATTTACCTCAGGGATGATTTTTCCTTTCAAAAATCATCCTAAATTCATATTTACCTGCTTTTGAGATGACTTTTCGAGCATATAAAATTACTTTACCTAAAGTGAGTTCTAATCAGATAATCAATAAACTCAATATCCAAAGGTGTTTTCGATGTCTCCATAGAAACGAAAAGCCTGTCGCCTAAGTAAATTCCCTCTTTATTGTAAGAATTGATTCTCTTAACCATATTCTCTGCATACTCTGGATTATCAACCATACCGCAATGTTCATGATAGAGAATCTTTTTATCGCTCAATCTTAAAATTGAAAAATCAGGATGTAATATCTCGTTGCCAACCAATATAGGACATTCATACTTATAAGGGATTCCGTTCGCCCATAGTCGATCAGCAATTATCATTTCTGATTTTGATCTAACGCGATCGCCTTTAAGCGTGGTGTATTTCGGTGAATCAGCCTTAAACCCAGGGTGATCATAAGGAGCATTGAGCCATTCATCAACAGAAATATCGTCACCCAGAATAACAGGCTTAGCATAGAGCTTACGTGCTTCAGGCAGATTATTAAATAAATCCTCAGCCACACAACTTGGATAACGATTCAACACGTTCTTCAACAATGACAATTCTAATTCAGATGCGGAAATAACGTCATTAATATATCCTTTTTGGATAAGGGCCTCTATTGTATAGCTATTCTTCTTACCCAAATATCGGCATCCAGTGTCATCATTAATGTAGTAATAGTATGGTTTGTTATGCCGATGTTTTACCCAAATCTTCCCTTCAGGATAAACGCTATCAGCATTCTTAAGTCTATTAATTGTTTCAGAGAGCAATTTGCATCTGGCATTTAATACGTCTTTAATACATAACGTCACACAAATTGCCTCCTTAGAATCAAGTAGTCTAATTATATGATCACAGCGATTTATTTTGAATAAAATGCAAGAATGTTGAGACTAATCTTAAGTTTTGCTTGAACACCTAAAACGCTTAGATTTACAAAGTCATCCCATTGTCTCGAAAAAGAACCTCAGGGATGATTTTTCATCTCAAAAATCATCCTAAAAACCAATTAACCGGCTTTAGAGATGACTTTCCAAACCAAAACACTATAAAAAACGGCTCCCATTTACGGGAGCCGCGAATTATAAGTCTTTATAAGAATTACTCTTCTGTCTTAGCTTCCTCAGCAGCTTCTTCCTTTACCTCAGGCTCCTTAGGCTCAACCTTAATAGCCTTGGATGCGAGATACTCAACTGTCTTTCTGGCGCGGATGGAATCCTTGATGAATGCGGAATCTTCACCGATGGACTTCTTAACTTCCTCAACATCGATCTTATAGTTGTTAGCGATAGATGCGAGCTCTTCATTGTAGTCATCCTCAGTAACTTCAGGATCAAGCTTCTCTGTAATCTTCTCGATAACGAGTGAAGACTTAACTCTTACTCTTGCCATAGGCTCTAATGACTTCTTGAAGTCATCCATGCTCTGGCCAACATACTGGAGATACATATCAAGAGCAATGCCCTGGTTGGACATACGTGCTGCCTGATCGTCAGCCATCTGCTCTACTTCGTTCTGAATCATTGACTCAGGGATGTCGATCTCGCAGTTGTCGCATACGGCACGAACTGTCTCGTTCTCGAAAGCAGCCTTGTTGTCCTTATCTGCTCTCTCCTGCTGCTTTGCTCTTACATCAGCCTTGAGTTCATCAAGAGTATCGAATTCGGAAACGTCCTTAGCGAACTCATCGTCGAGTTCAGGAACGATCTCTGTCTTGATAGCGTGGATCTTTACGTTGAACGCAGCGTCAGCGCCCTTGAGGTCTTCTGCGTGATAATCTTCAGGGAACTTAACTTCGATAGTAAATTCATCACCTACGTTGTGACCTGCAACCTGCTCCTCGAAGCCGGGGATGAAAGACTTTGAACCGAGCTTGAGATTGTAACCCTCGCCCTTGCCGCCTTCAAAAGCAACACCGTCCTTGAAGCCTTCATAGTCGATTGTAACTGTATCGCCTTCCTGTGCAGGACGATCTTCAACTTCCTCAAGGGAAGCGTTTCTCTTTCTCATACGTTCGATCTCAGCGTCAACGGCCTCGTCTGTAACAACGATATCCTTGTAAGGAACTTCAACGCCTTCATAAGCTCCGAGCTCGAACTCAGGCTTTACGTAAACTGTAATCGTATACTTGATGCCGTCTTCGTTGATCTCGGTAACATCCATCTCAGGTCTGGAAACAACCTTGAGGTCGTTCTCCTTAACTGCAACGGGATACTGCTCATTAGCGATCTCGTTCATAGCGTCCTCATAAAGAACGCCCTCACCGTAATACTGGCAAACGAGCTGATAAGGAACCTTACCCTTACGGAAGCCCGGTACCTGGAAGCGGTTCTTGTTCTTAGCGTATGCCTTCTTAAGGGCTGCGCTCCACTCTTCCTTATTAGCCTCAAGGCTGATTACTACCTGTGAGTGCTCTTTCTTCTCAATTGTGGATGCCATGTTATATCCTCCAAATAATTATTAATAAGATAATAGCCGAGTATGAATTGTATCACAGCGTGGCGAAGAATTGCAATATTATAATACGGTAACTTGTAAGCCTTTAAGGACATCCATTGTAGCCTGGTGAAGATCAGGAGCAAAAGATGCCGTAAGAGACGAATCTACAATGATCTCGGCTTCGGGGCATGCCGCCTTAGCGATAACGGCATTAGACACCACACATATGTTGGAAACAAGTCCACAAACCTCGATAGAGCTAATGTCAGCAGCATTCTCTTTTAAATAGCAGGCAAGTTCCATGCTGCCGAATGTGGGTTTCTCAAAACCCTTCTTATCAGCAAGCAGGGCCTTAAGTTCATCGCAAAGGCTCCATCCGTCAGTTCCCTTGATGCAATGAGGAACAGGAAGATTCTTTCCTTCCTGAGACTCCATGTAATTCTCGAAATGAGTGTCCAGGGTATAAACTACCTCGTCACCTGCTTCTTCAAACTCTTTGATCTTAGCAGCAATTCCGGGGATCACCCTGTCAGCGCCGTCAAAGCCCAGAGCGCCGTCAATGAAGTCCTTCTGCATGTCTACTACAACGAGAATCTTACGCATGTCTCCTGCCTCCTTGTTTTGGTTATAAAAAAAGCTGTCGCGGTATAAGCAACAGCTTTGTATCTGGCGCGCCTAGCAGAGCTCGAATCCACAACCTTCTGATCCGTAGTCAGACGCTCTATCCAGTTGAGCTATAGGCGCGTATAAAGCATTGGTCTCCCAATAGCCTAATAATAATATTACTTGATGCCTTGAATGTCAATCTTGTTTTGGATAGAATACTTTTCGAAATATTCTTGGAATGACAGGAGTTAACTTTGAGTACTTATAACCCTGATTCACAGCTCGTAAAAGAACTTGCCCTCATCAACTGCAGAGAGCTTGGCGGAATGCCTTTAGACGGCGGTAAAACATTCAGATCAGGGCTTTTCATCAGATGCGGTTCTCCTGAATGGCTTACCAAGGAACAGGTCCGGGAGGTCAAGGACTACGGTGTTAAAGCTGTTATAGACCTACGCGCTCCCGAAGAAATCGAATCGTCAGGAAATCCCTACAAGAACGATCCGGATGTTAAGTTCTACAATGTTCCCCTCTTCAACGGCAATCCGAACGACACCAAAGACGCAACAATGGACTTCATCCGCACTCATACTCTCGGTGATTACTATGTTATCATCGCTGAAGAGATGGCAGATAAACTGGTTGAGATCATGAGGATCCTCCTTAACAGCAATGTACTTACGATTTTCCACTGTGCCCACGGCAAAGACAGGACAGGCGTAGTAGCGGCTCTTCTCTACCTTATCTGCGGAGCTTCTAGAGAAGATATCGTAAACAACTACAAAGTCTCTTACGAATACCTTAAAGAATTCATGATTCCTTTCATGGCAAAGATGCCAGACGATCTTAAGCATTGCTTAAGGTCTGACGCTCATAACATGGAGACTTTTCTGGATTATATGGACAGCAAATGGAACGGAGATGCCACAGAATTCTTATGTGCAAATGGTCTTACCAAAGCTGAAACAGAAGCCATAAAGGCTAAGTGTATCTAAGGCTAAACTAAAGTCAGCCTACTGCTTCTCCCAATCTTATACGGGTTACGTTACCGAAATCATCGAACTGGAAAGACAGAACAAACTCGCCGTCTCCGTTCTGGAATGAAGCAGTGAAATCACACTCGTCGAACATCGGATAGATCAAAAGCAACTCAGATATATTCATTCCGATAAAGAGCTCTTCACCTATAGTAAATCTGTCGTCTTTACGGAGTACAACAGAAGAAAGGCGCCCTGATGTCCAGTTATTATCCTTATCAAGATCCGCATCAAGTCTTATCGTCATACCGCTGTACGTAAGAATAACAATTCCTTCGTCGTAAGAAACGATCACCGGCTCTCCGAGGAGCGCGATGATTTCTTCTTTGGTATAAGAAGAACCCATTCTGAGCTTGCTCTCACCGTCACCGAAGAAACGCAGCTCATTGATTACTACCGGGATATCATCCTGAACGAAGAAAGAACCGTCATTCTGAAGCCTTAGCTCAACTGTCTTGGAAAAGATCGAATCACCGTCACCGTTGAAAACTTCGGGAATAACATATGTGATATGCGTGGGCGAGAAAAGCTTTAACTGATACTCTTCAGCATTGGACTTAACCTTCAGCATGTAATAATCCGCTATGTAATTTGCCTTTGCATAGATAACGGAATTCATGTAGATATCAGAGTCGTAAGTCGATTTGATGATCGCTTCAAGTCCGTCGATATTGCCGTCATCGATCATGTCAAAATAGTGGTTGATATACGAATATGCGAGCATTGAGTCTGTGATGTACTGACCCGCCATTGCATATTTGTCGCCATTTTTAGCAATCGTAAATCTAACGGGTGATGCCTCCGGATTCTTGTCCTGGGAATAGCTAAGCTCGATGACATCCATATCACCGTATACATCAACGGAACGGAATTCATTATCACTGCCATCGATCAAAGCAAAATACTGGTTCTTCTCGGTCTCGTTCAAAATCCTGAAAGAATCAGCCGTTCCGTGTTCCTGAGAGCACTTTCTGAGAATCGAACAATACTCTGAGAACATTGAGTAAGATAGGCCGTTCAACTGGCTTGAAGGAAGCTTGTTGTAACAGTCAGCAACATTACGCTCGCTTAAAATCGCGTTGGTCATCAGTCTCGCAAGTTCAGTCTCAGACAACGAATTAAGCGAAACATTAAGGCCGCTCGAGAAGAAATCAATGAGCTTACATCCTGTAAAACTGAATGCCATACCTGTGATGAAGGCAGCGCACATTACTACAGCAAGGGCCTTTCTGGCAGTCCCCTTGATCAATGACTTCAAGCTGTTAATGCACTTCTTCAAGCTTATTCCTCTCTTTGTCTCTTAGCCTGCGCCTCGAAAAGCACTACGCCTGCCGCAACAGCAGCATTCAGACTGTTAACGTGACCTGACATCGGGATCGATACCGTGAAGTCACAGCACTTCCTGACACCGTCTCTCATTCCGTCGCCTTCACTTCCGATGACAACTACCAGATTGCCTGAATAATCGGCATCATGGTATTCATAATCGGCATTCATATCAGTACCGCAGACCCAGAAATTCTCCTTTTCCTTGAGCCTTGTAAGGGTCTGGGCAAGATTCGTTACTCTTGCTACAGGCACATATTCGATAGCGCCTGCAGATGCCTTGGCGACAGTCGAATCAAGCGTTACCGAATGTCTCTCGGGAATAATGACTCCGTCGACACCGCAGCAATCGGATATTCTCAGGATAGAACCTAAGTTATAGGCATCCTTTATCTCATCCAAGGCTACGAGAAGAGCTGCTCTTCCCTCGTCTTTACACTTGTTAATTATCTCATCAAGATCAGCATAGCTATGAGGCGCAACTGAGGCAATAACGCCCTGGTGATTATGAGTGTGGCTCATCTTATCAAGGACTTGTCTGGTAGCCCTCGTAACGATAATTCCGCGCTTATTGGCTTCATCAAGGATCCTGATGAGGCCGTGGTCTAAGGTCTTATCGCCTTCAGGCTTCAAGAGCCAGATCTTATTAAAGTCCCTGCCGGCCGCAAGAGCCTCAGTAACGGCGTTTCTGCCTTCGATCTTATCGGAAGAATTGTCTCTTTCCTCTTCTTCCACCTCGCGGCCGCGCTTGTCAAAAGGCCTGTCACTCACCGGTCTTCTCGGTCTCTTATCCTGATTAAAACGTCTTTTGCCTTTGTCCACTTCTTACACCTTTTCCTGATCTATGGCCTTAACCACAACACCGTCACAGATATCAAAGCTCTTATAGATCAGATATTCCATCCTGGGCTCTTCATTATTAAGGAAGAGATAACCCAAAAGAGCTTCAAAACCTGTAGCGTACATATAATCGGCGTGATTGGCATTTTTCGAGACAGCGTGAGGATTGGAATTCTTCCCTCTTCTAAAATAATCTGCCTCAGTCTCGGTCAATTCATCAGCAAGAACTCTCGCGCTTAAGGCCTGTGCTTCAGCGGACACATAATGAACCGTGTTATTGTGCATCTTATTGTTGCTGCCGGCGCCCAAAGTAGCCGACTTGCACCTGGCATAGACCTCATATATCGAATCACCGATATAGGCCAACACCAAAGGGGAAACCTCTCTTAAATCTGCAGCAATAAACGGTTTGATCATCAATTCGCCTTCTCGATCTTGAAGCCGCCAGGCACATCCTTGACGATATAGCCCTTGGACTGTATCTCGTCTCTGATCTGATCAGCCAGAGCGTAATCCTTCGCTTTCTTAGCTTCCGCTCTTTTGTTTGCAAGTTCCGTGATCTCTTCGGGGATCTCATCCTCAAGATCCAAAAGGATTCCGAGAACGCCTGTGAGCTCAACGATCTTATCTCGTGCTTTCTTGAGTCCGTCTGCTGACACCTTGCCTTCCTGGGCGGAGGTATTTACCTGACGAACAAGATTGAAGATATCAGTTATAGCATCAGCGCTGTTGAGATCATCATCCATATGAGCCTTGAAGCTGTCAGTCGCTGCCGTAACAGCATCAGCAAGTACACTGTCAGCTTCAGCATCACCTGCGAGATTACCACCGTTCAATACAAAATCAGCATTTCTTACGCAGTTAGAGATCCTTCCGAGGCTTGTCTGTGCAGCAGCCAAAAGCTCATCTGAGAAATTGATGGGGCTTCTGTAGTGTCCCAAAAGGATAAAGAATCTGATTACGTTATAGGGGTACTTCTTAACGATGTCTCTGATCGTGAAGAAGTTGCCTAATGACTTACTCATCTTCTCGCCGTCGATATTAACGAATGCATTGTGGACAAAATAGTTGCAGAATGTGCAGCCGTTAGCAGCCTCACTCTGGGCGATCTCATTCTCGTGGTGAGGGAAGATAAGATCCTGTCCGCCGCCGTGGATATCAATGGTATCGCCAAGATACTGCTTGATCATGGCAGAGCACTCGATGTGCCAGCCGGGTCTGCCTTCGCCCCAGGGAGATCCCCATGAAGGTTCGCCTTCCTTTTTGAACTTCCAGACAGCAAAATCACCGGGATTCTTCTTTCCTTCATAGGAAGCCTTGCGCTCACCTCCGCCTGCCTCAAGCTCATCGAGCTTATAGTGTGAGAGCTTGCCGTAGTCAGCTTTCTTGGATACATCATAGTAAACACCGTCACCTTCGATGATGTATGTGTAGCCGTTTGCTTCCATAGCCTTGATGAGACCAATTATGGCCTTCATAGATTGAGTTGCTCTGGGCTGGTATGTCTGGCGCTTGATGTTAAGACCGTCTGCGTCAACATAGTATTCCTTGATGAATCGATCAGCGAGCTGCTCTACGGTAATGCCTTCTTCATTGGCACGCTTGATCATCTTATCGTCGATATCGGTGAAGTTCTGTACGAATGTAACGTCATAGCCAGAATACTCGAGATATCTTGCCAATGTATCGAAAGTAACGAACGGTCTGGCATTGCCAAGATGGAAATAGTTATAGACCGTAGGACCGCAGGCATACATCTTAACCTTGCCGGGCTCTATGGGCTTGAATTCTTCTTTGTATCTCGTAAGTGTGTTGTAAAGCTTCATATAATTTCTCCTTCAATAGTTAAATCTTTAAGTGTCACAAATCAAGATTCAACATCGACAGGATCTGAAGTTAATGAACAACTGATATAAAAAAACAGCACCCGCCGCCTTATCTGCGACCGGGCTCTTGGAAGTCATATTGTAGGCATAATAGTGCTTTTCCATTATTCTCTCCTCAAACCCCCGAAACAAGACGGACTCTGATTGACACCCGGAAATCCAGGGCGGTGCTCAGGTATCAGATCTCAATAGTCCAACTTACAAGGCTTTACATCAAAAAGACAGGCCCAAGCTCCTTATTATGTCATGTAGGTCCAATTTAGAGGCCGCCATGCTCGAGTTAGTTATATTTTAATATAAAAAGCGGGATATGCCAAACTTGCTGTTACGCAAACCGGAATTTCCCGCTTAAATCTCTTTGTTGTCTTCTTACTGATCTTACATCAGACTTTAAGCTCAACTTCGCTTACATCGAGGTCATCCTTATGCGCTGCGATCAACGGTCTGACACACTCTGTAAGGAATGCGTCAACCTGCTCGGGACATCGGCCGATGTAGAGCTTAGGATCTCTTAACTTGAGAAGTTCATCCATTGTCATGCCGAACTTCGGATCAGCTGCGATCCTCTCGAGAAGATCATTCGGCTTACCCTCATTCTTAACAACAGAACCTGCCTGCATGGAGAGCTGACGGATCTCCTCGTGGAGTTCCTGACGGTTGCCGCCCTTCTTGGTAGCTTCCATCATGATGTTCTCAGTCATCATGAAAGGCAGCTCGTCAAGAATATGCTTCTCGATCATCTTGGGATATACAACGAGACCGGAAACAACGTTAGTGTAAATGCCGAGAATAGCGTCAACTGCAAGGAATGCCTCAGGCACTGAGATCCTCTTGTTAGCTGAGTCATCGAGTGTTCTCTCGAACCACTGCTCTGAAGATGTCATGGCAGGGTTAAGAACGTCAGCGATTACATATCTGGAAAGAGATGCGATTCTCTCGGATCTCATCGGGTTTCTCTTGTAAGCCATAGCTGACGATCCGATCTGGTTCTTCTCAAAAGGCTCCTCGATCTCCTTCAAGTGCTGGAGAAGTCTGATATCGTTGGAGAACTTGTGAGCGCTCTGGGCTATAGCTGCAAGAGCGGAAAGAACCGTGTAATCGATCTTTCTGGAATATGTTTGGCCTGATACATAGTAGGACTCTTTAAATCCCATCTTCTCGCAGATTTTCTTATCCAAAGCAACGCATTTTTCGTGATCGCCGTCGAAGAGATCATAGAAAGAAGCCTGAGTACCCGTAGTACCCTTACATCCGAGGAGCTTTAAAGATGCGATGGCATTTTCTATTGTCTCAAGATCGAAAACAAGATCCTGAAGCCATAAAGCAGCTCTCTTTCCAACTGTTACAAGCTGAGCGGGCTGGAAATGAGTAAATCCCAATGTAGGCATTGCCTTGTACTCATCAGCAAAATCGGCAAGCTTGGCAATAGCGACTACAAGTCTCTTCTTAATGAGCTCCAAAGCTTCTCTCATTATGATGATGTCTGTATTGTCGCCTACATAGCATGAAGTAGCGCCGAGGTGGATGATCCTGTCAGCACCGGAACCTGCTACCTGCTTGCCGTATGAATGAACATGAGCCATTACGTCGTGACGGCGGATCTTCTCCTCCGCAGCGGCGTCCTCATAATCAATATCATCCTTGTGAGCTTTGAGATCAGCGATCTGCTCATCTGTAATGTTAAGGCCTAATTCTTTCTCTGCCTCAGCTAATGCGATCCAAAGAAGTCTCCAGGTACGGAACTTCTTATCGGGCGAGAAGATGTACTGCATCTCGCGACTTGCATAGCGGGAGTTTAAAGGGCTCTCGTATGTATCCTTAGTCATTATCAAAGATCCTCCAACAATTTATCCACTGCTGTGATTTTAGCACAGATCGCGAGGATTCTGACGGCCTTCTCGATATCTTCAATTACCGGGAACGAAGGAGCAAGTCTGATATTTGAATCAGAAGGATCCTTTCCGTAAGGGAAGCTTGCACCTGCCGGAGTAAGAGCAACGCCTGCCTCCTTGCACATGGAAACGATCTTTGTAGCCGTTCCGGGCATCGCATAAAAGCTTACGAAGTAACCGCCCTTGGGGTTTGTCCAGTGCCAGAGATCATCAGATCCGAGTTCTTCATTAAGCACCTTCTGGCATTCTTCAAACTTCGGACGGAGGATAGCCGCATGCTTCATCATATGAGCATAGACAGCTTCAGCGTCAGGCAGGAATCTTGCGTGAGCTAACTGGTTTACCTTGTTTGTGCAGATAGCCTGAGCATTTAAGAACTTCTTAGCCCATGTCATATTGTCCTTATTTGCAGCAAAGCAGGAGATTCCGCCGCCTGCAAATGTGATCTTAGAGGATGAAGCAAATTCATAGACCCTGTTGGCGTGGCCGTAACTCTCGCAAAGCGAAAGCATATCAGGGAGCTTGCCCCAGGTATTTCTGTCCTCATAGAGATGATGGCATACATAAGCGTTATCCCAGAAGATCCTGAAGTCAGGAGCAGCTGTCTCCATCTTCGCAAGTCTCTCACAGACTTCTTCGGAATACACAACGCCGTCAGGATTGCTGTAGCAAGGAACGCACCAGATACCCTTAACGTTCTCATCCTTAACGAGCTCTTCAACAACAACCATGTCAGGACCGTTCTCAGTCATGGGAACAGCGATGAGCTCAAAACCCATTGTCTCCGTTACTCTGAAGTGTCTGTCATAACCCGGAGCGGGGCAAAGCCATTTTCTCCCCTCAACCTGTGACCAGGGCTTGGATGAATCGACTTCACCGAATACCATAGAACGCATAAGAGCATCGTACATCTGGTTCAGAGATGAGGAATTGCCCATGAAGAGATTGTCCTTATCTGTACCGAGAAGCTCAGCAAAAACAGCTCTGACCTCTTCAATACCGGGAGCGATACCATAGTTTCTTGTATCTTCGTTCTTAGCGGTCTTGAAGCCTGCCTTGAGCGTATCGTAAATATCGTTGGAAAGATCAAGCTGGACAGGAGAAGGCTTTCCGCGTGTCATGTCGAGCGTAAGATCAAGTGCCTTGCACTTCTCGTAGCGTTCAATCAGCTCTCCTCTAACCTGGATGAGCTCTTCTTTTGTCATCTCGCGGTAACCCTTCATGATTGCCCAGCCTTCCTCAAAATGAAATTTTGAAATCTTAATCTTGCATTTTAAAACTGAGAGTCGCCCCTCAAAACCTCAACAATTATAGTCTATTGCAATATTAAAGCAATAAATAAAACTTGTTAAAATGGCATTTCTTTTTGCCAAAAATGCATTTTTAGCTAAATTCGGCACATTGCACATCAAAAGGGAACAAATTCCACTTCCAGTACATTACCCTGCTCATCGTGAGTTACCTTTATCACCTCGAAAACAATGTTCCTGTCATAGAATCCTTTCTCATCGATAAACCGGGCGGCTGTCCTCATTACTTTATTTCGTTTTGAACGGATAACTGATTCCGCGGAATCCGGAAAAGGACCTCGGTTAAGTCTTGTCCTGACTTCAAAGACATAAATATCCTCGTCTTTCTCGGCTATTATGTCGATCTCTCCAACGTTATGGACAGTGTAATTTCTTTTCAAAACTGCGAATCCTTTGGATTCCAGAACACTCACAGCCGCATCTTCACCTTTTGATCCGATAATCTGCTTTATGGTCTTTGCTGTGGTTAATATTCGTGTTTTACTCATACTTTCCTTTCTGTCTAGTTTTTTTGATAATTGGCTTGTTTGTTAAGTTATCTCGCTTTTTTATTGTTTTAATTTCTTTAGTGGCATAAAATAAAAATCAGTAAACAAAGGGTTAGGTTAATGAGCGAAGGCAATCCTGACATTTTAGGTTTTTTCGAGACACTCGATGAATGCACAGATTGCAATTTCACCGAGCGCTTTACAAAGTACGCCGATTATCTGTCGATCGCCAAGATCGAAGATACGGAGTATGTTAACGGCAGGCCTGTTTCCAAGAATGTCGATTATGTGTCAGACAATGTCGGCACCGAGTTTTTCGAAGTAACATTAGGCAGTGAAGAATCCGTTATCACCGTAATCCGTTTCACCTACACCCAGTTCCCTCCCCAGCCTACTATTGAACAGAAAGAGCTGATGCCGCTGTTCAAGAACAGTGTTGCCGGACTTATCGCGGTCAAGCGCCTCAGCGCCCAGTATGCTTATCTCTATAACAATGACTTAGAGTTCGGAATGCACAATTCCAACTATCTGAATTCAAAGTTTGATGATATGTTCGAGAACGGAACTGCGACAAAGTTCTCCGTCGCATTCATAAATATAAAGCATGTTAACCAACTCAACAGATATTTCGGTTCAGACATTGCCGGAAGCGCCATCAAGCTGTTCGGCGCCAAGCTCAATACATTCCCTCTTAGAGAGAAGAACGAATTTGCTGTTCACTTAGGCGGAGACAACTTCCTTCTCGTTCTTACGACTCCCCGTCTGCCCGAGCTTGAACAATTCCTCGCGTCCGTTCCGATCACTATCACTTACGGGAACGACAGATTCGAACACATCTTCACTTGCAGAGCCGGCATAACGACCATCCGTCCTAGTCACAGATACGGTAACCAGGTAATGGGCGAGTGTTCTCAGGCTTACAGCTATTCAAGACACAATAACATCGATATCGTCTACTACTCCGAAGAGATCAACGAGCAGAACCAGAATAACACCGAGAAACTTTCCAAGGCACTTAACGAAAACAAGTTCCTTATCTATTACCAGCCTGTTATCAATCTTGAAGATACGCCTTCTCTTTATGCTGCAGAAGCTCTGGCACGAATGCCTTTAGACGGAAAGATAATCTCGCCTCTCGAATTCATCACTCTTGCTACAGACTCAGGTATCGTAACCAAGATCGACTTCTATGTCCTCGAGAATGTATGCCGTAATATCAAGGCTTGGCAGGAACAGGGCCTTAAGGTCGTTCCTATTACCGTTAACTTCTCCGGCCGTAATCTCTTTAACACTTCCATCGCCGATAACATCATCGAAGTAATCGACAAATACGGTGTTGACCACAATCTGGTCGGAATCGAATTCTCAGAGCCTGACTTCACCCAGAGAATGCCTGTATTAAAGGACGTAACCCGCGCATTAACTTCTGCCGGAATTATCGTTACATTAGATAAGTTCAGTACCGGCCAGTCCACGCTTACGCTCCTCCACGATATGGAAGCCAGCTACGTTAAGATCGATGCCAGCAGATTCGATCCTGAAGATCCTAAGGGCCGCATCATCGCGAACGACATGATCAATCTGGCTAACATCCTCGGTTATAAAGTCATATGCGAAGGCGTTGAGACCCAGAAACAGGCTGACGACCTCATGATGTGCGGCTGTAACCTGTTCCAGTCCTTCTACTATGACAAGCCTCTGTCCGAGAGATTCTTCGTTGACAGACTCAAGGACCCTGTTTACGTTATCGAGCCTTCAAGCGTAGTTACCGAAGAACAGCCTTGATCCTATAAACCTCCACTAAAGCTTCTCTTAAACAAATAGTAGTATTTGTGCTATTATTATTTTTAATTTTTATTCACGAGGTACTACTATGATCTCCAAGAAGATGCAAAATGCGCTTAAGGGCGGCTCCGAGATCCGCAAGATGTTTGAAGAAGGCGGAAGGCTTAAGGCTATCTACGGTGCCGAAAATGTTTATGACTTTTCTATCGGCAATCCCGACTTAGAGCCTCCGAAGGAAGTTTTCGATGCTCTGAAGGAACTTGCAGAAAACCCCACTCCCGGTATGCACGGCTATATGCCTAACGCAGGATATCCCTCTACCCGTCAGATCGTTGCAGACAAGCGCGGCAAGGAAGCAGGTATTGCGATCGGTCCCGAGGCAGTCTGCATGACTGTCGGTGCTGCTTCAGCTATGAACGATGTTCTGCACTCTATCCTTGACGAGGACGACGAAGTAATCCTCCTCGCTCCTTACTTCATGGAATACAACGGATACGTCGCAAACCACAACGGCAAGGTAGTAATCGTTCAGACAGACGATGTCTTCATGCCTGTCATCTCTGATATCGAGAAGGCTATCACAGCTAAGACAAAGGCTATCATCGTTAACTCACCTAATAACCCTTCCGGAGTTGTATACCCGGCTGAACTCTTAACCGAGCTTAACGATATGCTCAAGAGACAGGATCACACCATCTACGTTATCAGCGACGAGCCTTATATCGACCTCGCTTATGACGGTGCGTCCGTCCCTTGCGCACTCAAATACATAGACAACCTCATCATCTGCTTCTCATGGAGTAAGTCATTGTCTCTTCCCGGCGAAAGAATCGGATACACACTCGTTTCTCCCCGCTGCGCTGACTTCGAAGAGCTTACCGGCGCAATCGTTCTTTCCAACAGAACATTGGGCAGCGTAAATGCTCCTGCTATCTGGCAGAAAGTTATCGAGAAGTCGATCTATGCTAAGGTTGACGTTGCCAATTACGAGAACCGCCGCAACCTTCTTTATTCCAACATCGTTGACGCAGGCTTTGACGCAGTTAAGCCTAACGGCGCGCTCTACATTTTCATGAACACACCGAAAGGTCTTACCGACGAAGAGTTCGCAGCCAAGTGTGCAAGCCATAACCTCCTTTTGGTAAAGGGTTCGAGCTTCGCACGTCCCGGCTACTGCCGTCTCGCTTTCTGTGTTTCCGAAGTCTCCATCAGGAATTCCAGAAAGGCATTCTTCGCAATCGCAGAAGAGTTGGGATTAAGCCACAGGACCGAACTCTGATACCTATAAGGGTACCAGAACGACAATGAAGCGCCAGCAGTTACCATACTCCCTGGCACAAGTCACCAGAGTTATCTGCTTCGCGTTGACATCTGAGGTTCCCACATATTCTTGAAGTTCATAGGGTGAGCAGTAATAAGTACCGCTCACCCTATATTCATGGCTTCTGCCGCCAGGAGTCCTGATTACGGCTTTATCGTTCACTCTTATATCTGTCAGGTTGTAAAAGATAGTAGATGTAACCGTATTCCTGTGGCCGACTATCACGCAGTTACCTTCTTCTTCAAGTCCGGCTGAATATCTCATCCTGATAACGCCGTATCTCATTGCCACTGAGGAATTCTCTTTCCATATCGGTTCTTCTATTCCAAGACTTGGTATCTTGATTATTCCTTCAAGGTGAAGATCGACTGTCTCATCAATATTGCCCGACTTATAATCTGCAATTTGTACCCAATCTCCTACGGGGTTCCACTCGGTGTCATCACCGTCTCCATATACCGCCAGGAATCTTCCTGATGGCACTTCATAAGTTATCTCTTCTCCATCATGGTCCCCGTCTAATAAATCAAGTGCTTCATCTTTTACTGATACCCTGATACCTGATTTGGCGTATTCTTCAAGCCCTGCCATAAGACCGGTCAAGCCGATTATTATAAGAAGAGCAACAAGAATTCCTTTGAGATACTTTCTCATAACTTCATTTTCCTCTTGATCTTTTTCTTTCTGATCTCGGCCGCAATCGCTACAGCTGCAGCACACGTAGTTATTCCGGCTACAGCAAACCCGATGATCATCTCCGTTCTTGTAAGTTCTCCTGATATGGGAATATCTGTAACAGACAGGCTCTGGTCCATATTGTTTAAGTCATCGTGAGACAGCACTTTGATATCTTCAGCCTGTATGCCCTGCGCGATCTCTTCATTGGTTGATTTATCGTAGATTGTCTCTAACACTACGACTCTGTCACCGCTCCGGAGATTTGAAGAATCGAACTTGATCGTAACGTCGACTGTTCCTGACGGCTCAGAAGGTTCAAACTCCTGTATCGATACGACCTCTACGCCTCTGCTTACAACATGAGTTCCGTTGCTAAGACACAGTTCCGCCTTTGCATAGTACTCCTTTCCGACCTCCAGATTCTCAAAATAGATGTGGTCTACCACAGTAACCACCGCATCTTCAAGGAACGCTTTATCCCCCTTCACAGTGGTTGCATAAGTAGAGCAGGCAGGTCTTTTCACTGTCTGGTCCGCGTCATTAATATCTTCATGTCTTGTAATAGGCTCTATTCGCCCTTCTACTGCCAAGGATTCGAAAACAACCAGTTCAACCGGATCTGTCGGCACTTTAACATCTTCAAAACTGACCACCACAAAACCCGTAGCCTCTTCAGGCACAAAAGAAACTTCCTGAGTATATGTTTTCCCGTCAGAATCCATATAAGGTTCTCCGGTCGTCTTATCCATCAAAGTACCGGTAACGATGTAATTCTCTCCCGGTGCCAAGCCTTCAAAGCTGACCTTATCATTGATCGTTACTGTCTCAGAGAGCGTCAGTACACTTGAGTTGGTTCCGCTGTCGTATGCGCTCGTCTTTATTGACGGAGAGACTCTTACTGTCTGGTCCACATCTTCGAGATTTCTGTGCTTAGCGATAGAGACTCCTCTGAATGTCAGTCCTTCAAAGCAGACGATCTCTAACGATTCGGATCCCTGCGCATAAGTCTTTTCGTAAAGCAATGCCGTATCAACCGTGAAAGGCACATCAATATAACCGTTTATAACCTTCCTGCCCTTGCCGTCTGTTGATTCTTCACCAACCGAACTGTCTGCAGTAAAAGTCACGACCGATACATACATGTTTCCTTCTTTATCGGTAAGATACTCACCTGTGCTCTTATCGTAGAGACTGCCTGTTAAGACATATTCGTATCCTGATACAAGATTTTCAAAATACACCTTATCTACCAGTTCGACTTGTGTGCCGCACCAGACATCGTGAGACAATTCATTATCCGTAAACTCGGTTCTGATATCAGGGTGAATATCCAGCTTGTTATAAGCTTTTACTTCCAAAGTCTTGTTATCGTCATTCTCGCTTAGATATATACTTCTCGAATTACCTTCTGTATTGTCATCCCAGATGACACGGTATATCGGCTCAGTGACCTCATCGATCCTGTACCAGCCGACAGGCAGATTCTTAAACTCAAGGACGCCGTTTTTGTCAGTTGAACCCTTAGCTATGCTCTTATTCTGCCAGGACGGTTCTGTGGAATTGCCGCCGTAGTAAAGCTCAAACTTCACGCCTTTTACCACAAGATCATCAGACGACTTAGCCACCTTGATTGTGACTTCATTCCTGTCATTTGTAACGCTCTCAGTGACAGCTCCTGATCCTACAGTAATAGTCTTGTACCACTTGCCGTCTTTGCCGTCCGTATAGCCTTCAGGAACCTTATAAACATATTCTGCCGAAGAACCGTTATAGCACTTATCAGGCTTGATCTCTGAGAGGACATAGTTACCGGAGGGCAGTTCAAAACTCTCCAGATGATCTCTATCTCCTGTCTTCCAGTAAACAATGCCGTCAGATTCTGATCTGCCTTCTGCAAGCTTCTTGGTCTTATCTTCATTCCAAAGCTCGAAAACAAATCCTTCAACGCTGTCATCGTCATCTGCTACACCCTTAATGACTTGGATCTCGCCTGCACTTTTATTGTTCTCAACATTAAAGCTGTATGTTTCTTCAGAAGATAAGTCACCTGTTGTAAAGCTATACCGGTATGTCGTGTCATTAACCTTAGTCCAGCCTGATGTATCATTCGTAACGGGATAATCGATCACAGATCCGTCTACGCACTTAAAAGGCGAAGGCTTAGCAAAAGTCTCGGTAATCTCATAAGCTGTTCCATACTTAAGCGGGAACGAAGATGCTCCTTCCCACTTGTTATCTGAAGCGTCGTACCAGTTCCAGGTGCCATCAGTATATTTATACGTTGCGACGAGTTCTGATCCTTCCTTAACAGTGAATACCGTTGATGTGATATCCATTTCTGTCGTGGTGGTTTTCTCCAGAGATATGCTGCTTGCCTCAGTATACAGTCCTGCATTATCGCTTCCGAGAGAACTCTTATCAGTTACCATATTGGTAATAACAATACAGTCTGAACCTGACGTATAAGAATAACTCTCCACGGCATATGCCAGCATCTGGCCTGTGCCTTCCCTATTTACAGAATAAAGCAGTCTTCCCGTGTTTCCGTCAACGGCAGAAAGATTGAATCTTAAGCAATAGATGTTTTCGTCGGTATATTGATAAATATTCGGCAAGGAACCATTCGCCAAAAGACTGATTTTCGAACCTTGAGGAAGGATCACACCGGTCGGCATCGTTGTCTCTTTAATATATAACTTATCAGCATAACTGATTACAGAGTCATCCACCTTCGTCATCTGGTAACGCTGCTTGCTGTAACTTCCGTTAACAAGCGCGTAGTAATCCGTATAAACGCCGTCAGAATCGTCATCTCTTAATTCGCCTACCTTGCTGCTCAGTTCAAGATCAGAATAAAACGAGAACACAGCGCCGGTATAACGGATTCCTGAAAGGTCTCTCTTATCAAGGCGAAACCCGACATAAGCGTTATCAGGCAAGTCTGTTGCGCGCAGAACCATAAAGCCGGTAAAACTTCCTTTACCTGCTTCAGAAGAACTGTCGGCAAGAGGCTTTTTGCAGAAATAACCCATGGATGAACTTCCCGTCCACTGCATCGGCACGCCGCCCTCTATGCCAGCGTATATGGTTATGTGCTGTGCGTTAGTACTGTCCCTGTCGTCGTTCCACCACATGATCATGTCACCGGGTTTAATGCCGTATGTGTTAATGATCGTTATCCATTCATCACTCTGGATTCCTTTTGTACCATTGGTATCAAAGCTAGAGAAGCGGTTCTCCGAAGCCGAGATGCCTCTGCTCTTGAAGATACCGTTGGTAAAGCTTGTCTTGATACCAGCAAAACCCGGCCTGTAGAAGCCGTATTTATCAGGATTCCCGCCGCCCGAATACGACAGAGTCTTACTGCCATAAGAACCAGGTGTGCTGTTTATCGTGGCTGTTCCTAATGCGACGCTGTATGCCAGGCTCACTGAACCGGCGCAGTCGATACCGTTCCAGCCGCCGCCACCCCATTCGTATTTGACGCCGTCCATCTTCTGACATGCGGCGAGGATAGCATCACGGAATGATTTATCGGATGTGTAACCTGCGTTTTTAGTGCTCTCAGCTGACACTAGCGCATTTGAACTTATTACCGCAGCCTCGACTTTTTGAGGCTGAATTAAAAACGGCAACGTGCTTATCGCAATCGTTGCCGCCGTAATAGCCGAGATGGCTCTCGATTTCAGACTTATATATGATTGTTTCACGATGCTTCCTCCATAGGTGATGTCACCATGTTGATCTTCTTATCGGCAAGGCTGTACAGATAAATACTGTCTGACAGTCTGTCCGAAGTCCTTACATGTTCACTGTTTGTTTCCCTTACCAGGTTAATGAGCTTCGTACTCTCTCCGAAAATATCAGTAGAGAGCACAACAAGATCATGAACAGAAGACGGAAGGATATAACAATCCGTTCCGATACTATTAGCCACATCTCCGATGACGTCCTTATATAAAAGCGCGTTTGCCCCGAAGAATTCGAACTGATTGCTGATTACATAGACACGTTCTTTCTCAGGGACTTCATCTATATAAGGAAATGATTCATCGATATCTTTATCATTTGCGCCCCAACGCTTCATCATGCGCATCATTGTCTCTTCTATCCGTTCTCTTTTAAACGGGAAAAGCTTTTTGGTATTCTTCTTAGCCATTGCATATAAGGCCTTCTCCGTGAGATCTTCAGCCTTTGCAATGTCATTCGTTATCAGGAACCCGGAAACGCCTTCATCATCGACATTGGTGATCGCCCTGTAGACAACTGTAAGATCCATAAAGTTCCGGTGTGGACAAAGAGCTATCATCTCCCGGTTCTCCTTGGTATTGACTACCTGGAAGACGATCTTATCTTTAATTGAAGCAAGATCGAGCTCTAAGATGTCTTTGGGCAGATACTTTAGCGACTCCTCAAGATAAATAGCCTGGTTGGCCATGACCTTCTCAAAGGACTCGCAGTTCTTGTACTGGTCGTACATGCGTTCCATATAAAAAGTCGGTCCGCAGAATGAGCATTTTTCTTTAGGCTTGATGACAACCCCCGTAAGGCATGTATTTACCTTTGGGACCTTGCGAAGTTCGAGTTCGCACCCGGCATACCGTTCAGGCATGTAGTCGAGGAACTCACGCATAACTCTCTCCTTGAAGCTCTCGTAATCCATCATATGTTTCTTCCTCCGTACATAAAAATTTGCAACAAAAAACGCACCCCCTTAAGGATGCGTTCATTCATTTGCATTATAAGTTTAGACGGATTTTGAGTCTCATTCAATAGCCTACAGTCTCAATTTTGGCACCCTAATTTGCAATTGTTGTAACGACGAACATGAGTCCGGCCCTTATAAACACTGACACTTCAGGGGTTTTTCCATCTGGTTTGTTCGAAAATGTATAAGACGACCCTGCTTCGATATTTTTGTCCTCTAAAGGATAATAAAGTCCTTTTGTGGTGACACCCTTAACAGGCTCAGTAAAATTCCACGGAATAAGTGACACGGCAACAGGCTCATCGAAGGAAGAAACATCAATAACAACCGAATCTTCTCCGCAAAGAGGATAGCATGTAGTAATACCGTCAGTGATCTTTATATCTCTGCCCTGTGACTTCATCTTCAGCACGAGGCTTAGATTTGCAATAACGTGATCTATCCTTCCTGCCAAAGGGCAGACCAGGATGATCTGAGCATCTTCACCGGCCTTACCGAGAGCGATCTCAGTATCGGTCCAGTCTTTCTCGACAGGGTATCGTTCCGTAAAGATATTATTCTTGGCGATGAACTCAAGACCTTCCGATGTTATGGAATCCATGTCACCGACAACCATATCTGGAACTATGCCGAAACGGGCAAGGAAATCAGCTCCGCCGTCGCAGCAGATTATCACTCTGTCTTCAGTAGAACCGGATACAGTCTTAATATACTTTGCCGCGCAATCCGGCAAAGGTCCGCCTGCAACGATCAGATACAGCATTGCTTAAGGTTTTCGATAGCCTGTGCAGGATCATCTGCATGGAAAACCGCGCTGCCCGCAACGAAAAGTCTTGCACCTGCATCGTAGATCTCCTTGATCGTAGACTCAGCTACGCCGCCGTCTACAGAGATAACCGTATCAGCGCCTGCTTCATCAATAGCATTCTTAAGCTTTCTTATACGCTCGCCGGAAGACGCGAGATAACCCTGTCCGCCAAAACCGGGATAGACAGTCATAACGAGAATGATCTTAACCTTGCCGATATACGGGAAAACCTTCTCGATAGGAGTATCCGGATGAACAGCGATACCGGCGGTCTTACCGTAAGATTCGATCTCCTTTATAAGACTGTCAGGATCTTCGGAACACTCGAGATGGAACGTGATATTGTCAGAACCAGCATCCGCAAAAGCCTTGATATACTTCTCAGGGTTAGTGATCATGAGATGCGTATAAAACTTGATATCAGTGTATTTGCGGATCGATTCGATAACCGGAATACCGAAAGAAATATTATTTACATAGTGGCCGTCCATAACATCAATATGGAGATACTCGGCGTTTTCTTCGATCGCCTTAATATCTCTCATAAGATAGCCGAAATCAGCGGCCAGAATTGAAGGTGCTATCCCGATATCGTTCATTGCTTTCTCCTGATCTTATAATTGTTCCTATTATCGTAGAGCTCCGTATAGAAGCTTACATATCTGTCAAATCTACCCTGGTCGATCTTGCCTTCAGCCAGAGCCTGCCTGATAACGCAGCCGTCTTCTTTGCGGTGCGAACAGTCATCGAATCTGCAGCCGGTCGCAAGAGCATTAATCTCCGGATATCCGTAAAGGACATCTCTGTATTCGATACCCTGCTCTTCAAGCGACAGCGAGGTAAAACCCGGAGTATCGCATATGAAGCCGTCAAAGAACTCGTGAAGCTCGACATGTCTTGTCGTATGTCTGCCTCTCTTGATCTTGCTGCTGACTTCGCCGGTCTGCATTATATCAATACCCAGAAGCGAATTGCAAAGCGTACTTTTTCCTACTCCGGAAGGCCCTGCAAATGCAGCAATTCCATCCCTTATTATATCCCTAAGATCACTTTTGGTAAGGGCATTTTGGGGCGAAGAAACACGCACTTCATAACCTGCTTTGGTATAAACCGAACAAAGCCTCTCGCTGTCATCTGTATTGAGATCACTTTTAGTAAATATGATGACGGGCCTGATATTGTTCAGACCGCAGATAAGGAGCATCTTATCAAGCAGAGTCAGATCCGGCGCGGGGTTCGTAACGGAGAATGTCAGAAGCATAATTGACAGATTGGCTACAGGCGGTCTTGCGATAAAGCTCGTCCTTTCCGCAATATCGTCTATGACGTACTCGACATCGGGATCGCCGGAAGGAACTATCGTAACTCTGTCTCCGATCGCGGGCTTGATGCCTTTTAGCCTGAAAGCACCTCTGGCAGCGCACTGCGCGCTTGTCAGATTATTGTCCTTAACGAAACGAACGGTGTAGACGCCGCCTACACCCTTCGTTATAACTCCTCGAAAAGTCTTATCCTCTGACATATATCAAACGTTAACCCGGATTACCCTGACCCTGATTCTGATCATCAGGACCGCCGCCACCCGGATTAGGATCCTGCGGTGTCGGAATTGGCGTATTCGTCGGCGGAGGCGGTACCGGTGTAGGTGTCGCCGTAGGCAAAGGTGTAGACGTAGGAAGCGGAGCAAATACCGCCGTAAATTCCGTACTGCCTGTTACGACAAACGTGTATGTATTTGAGATAGCAAGCTGGTTGCCTAAAGAGTCGAGCCAGCAATCAAATACGAAGCCTGTTGCAGGTGTCGCCGTAAGTGTAACCTGGGTATTAAGCTCGTATGTACCGCCGCCTGAGACTGTACCGCTGCCGCTCATCTTAACCACGATTTCAGCCTGCGGAGGTGTAGGTGTAGGAGTACCGCCATTCTGGTAGTCTTCCTTTGTACCGACATAAAGCTTGACTGTCGACTTTCTGTTGACGGCAGAACCAGCCGGAGGATCCGTGATGATTACATACTGCTGGTTTGCAGGAAGTGATGTTACATCTGCAGAACCTACTATCGTAGCATTGAGGGTGCTCTCAGCAAGCTTGGCCTTAGCGTCCTCAACGTTCTTGCCTATGACGTCAGGAACAACAACAGAAGTATTAGGTTCGATGGCATAGATGACAATGATCTGCTGTCCGATAGTAACCTGGGATGATGCCTCAGGTTCAGTTCTTATGACCTTACCGGGTTCAACATCATCAGAAGGCTCAGCGCGGAAAGAAACTTCGAATCCGAGCTTGGTAAGTGAAGAATAACAGCTGTCGCGGTCAATGTTCGCATAATCCTGAAGGATGATAACTTCATTAGCCGTTGATACGGTCAGTTCAATGACACTAAGTTTATTATTCGTTGAGATGACCATTCCCTCTCCGGGCTTCTGGCCGAGAACTATTCCGGATTCGAAATCATTAGTGATCTCATACTTGATCGTATAGTTGACCTGGGCCAGATCAAGCTTCTTTTTTACTTCATCAATGGTCAGACCCACATAATTCTCTACGGTATACTCGGTATTCTCTTCAATGTGCGTTGCATTGCCGACGGCTTTTACAACAAGGATTCCTATGCCGATAAGAACGCCGATAATGACAACAATGATGAGCGCCAGAAGGATATTATCCCTGAATCTGGAGATTCTTCTGGACTCAGCGCTCTTCTCGATCTCGGAGATCTTCTCATATTCAGGATCCTGTCTGAATGAGATATTCGTATCAGTGCTTGTATTCTTTTCGGGCACATTGGAGATAACACCATAAACGCCGTTAGGATCTACGAGCAAAGAATCAAGCTCTGTAACGAGCTGGCGCATAGTCTGATAACGTCTCTCCGGAGACTTCTGCATACACTTGGCGATGATGGAATCAAGACCTTTCGGAATGCCCTGCATCAAAGATGAAGGTACCGGAGGTGTCTCCTGGAGGTGCTTAACGGCAATTGCAACATTGGAATCACCGTCAAACGGAAGTCTTCCCGTTACCATCTCGAAAAGCGATACGCCCAAAGAATAAATATCAGACTGGGGACCTACATTACCGCCTCTTGCCTGCTCAGGCGAGAAATAATGGACGGAGCCCATCTGAACGCCTGACATGGTGATCGTTGTGCTGGATGCTGCGCGGGCAATGCCGAAGTCCGTTATTTTCGCTACACGGTCACGAGAGATAAGGATGTTCTGAGGCTTGATGTCTCTGTGAACGATGCCGTTCTGGTGGGCATAATCCAATGCAAGACCGATCTGGATTACGATCGGAACAGCATTGCGCCAGTCAAGGTGACCGTTCTGGTTAATGAGATCTTTTACAGTGATACCTTCAATGTATTCCTGAACGATGTATCTGAAGTTGCCTTCATGACCTACACCGTAGACTTTTACGATGTTAGCGTGGTTAAGAGATGCAACAGACTTTGCTTCAGCATCGAATCTTCTGATGAACTCTTCGTCCGAAGAAAACTCGGGCTTAAGGATCTTGATGGCGACATTAACGCCTGTGTTCATATCGATTCCGAGGTATACGTTAGCCATACCGCCTGAGCCGATAAGCTTGACGATCCTGTACTTGTTCGCAAATATCATGCCCTCCGGGCCGTGAACCTGATTTGCCATATTTCCCCCTATAATTCAACGGCGGGTTCTGACCTGCCGATCGTTACCGTAATGTTATCCGTACTATTTCCTTCGAGAGCCTGGGCGATAAGCTTCGAGCAGACACTCTCCAAATTATTTCTTTCGCGGGTGCAAGCCTTGAACTGTTCGTCGCTCATAAAGGAATAAAGTCCGTCTGAGCACAGGAAGACCAAATCACCATAACTTATATTATAACTGTAAATATCCGGATTTTGATACTGGTTCTCACCAAGCACCTTAAAGAGCCTGTTCCTGCCGGGGTGATGCTTCGCCTCGTCTTCTGAGATAAGGCCCTTCTTAACGAGCCTTCCGGTCTCATTGTGATCTTCAGTAAGCTTGATAAGCTCTGAGCCATGGAGCATATAGCATCTGGTATCGCCGATATGAGCTACGGTAAGCTCCGTTCCCTTTAATACCGCAATAGTAAGCGTAGTGCACATGCCAATACGCTCCCTGTTCTCAAGACAGTTATGAAGTATATTGATGTTTGCTTTATTGAATACTGTCTTAAGATATGCCGGAAGCGCATCCCTGTCCTTTACGAACGGCAATGTGTCCTTCAGGACTTCCATAACTGTATCTACAGCGATCTTACTTGCTATCTCGCCGCAAGCCTCACCGCCCACGCCGTCAGCGACTGCCATGCAAAGGCACTGTCCGACCTGCTCGTAGCCGAAGTTATCTTCATTCATGTCCCTTACGGGACCTTTTTCGGACATTCCGTAAGCTAACATTGTGCTTCCTCTATCTTTCCTCTTCTAAGCTGTCCGCAGGCAGCCATGATGTCAGAACCCATCTCACGCCTGATTGTCGCATTGATCCCGCCGGATGTAAGGATGTCCCTGAACTGCTTGACCTTAGCAGGCGAAGCAGACTGGAATAAAGTGCCCGGCACTTTGTTTGCCGAGATAAGATTAACGTGATAAAGCCCGCCTTTAAGAAGTTTTACGAGTTCGCGCGCGCATTCGGGCGTATCGTTAACACCTGCAAAAAGGCTGTATTCGAACGTAATTCTTCTGCTGGTATATCTGGTATATTCCTTGCATGCATCCATAAGCTGTTCAATGGAGTATGCCTTAGCTACCGGCATAAGCTTTTTCCTCAGCTCGTCATTGGGAGCATGAAGCGAGATCGAGAGGTTGACCTGCAGGCCTTCTTTTGTGAACGCTTCAATCTTGGGAACAAGTCCGCATGTCGAAAGAGTAATGTGTCTTGCGCCCAAACCCAGTCCTTCAGGATCGTTTGCAAGCTTAATGAACCTCATTACGTTATCGTAGTTATCAAAAGGCTCTCCGATGCCCATGATAACAACGCTCCTGACTCTCTCTCCAAGGATTTTTTGTGTTACGGAGATCTGGGCTAATATCTCACCTGCAGATAATGATCTGCCGAAAGCTATCTTTGCGGAAGCGCAGAAAGCGCAGCCCATCTTGCATCCGGCCTGTGAAGATACACATACCGAGATGCCGGGCTTATATCTCATGGCAACAGTCTCGATAATGTTGCCGTCATAAAGGCCGTAAACGAACTTCTCCGTACCGTCGATCTTGGATACCAGGTGTTCTCTTAATTCGAAGCCTCCGAAAATGAAGTCTTCTTCCAGCATTGCCCTTATGTTCTTGGGGACATTGGTCATTTCGGCTGTATCAACGGAACCCGAAGAGAGCCACCCGTAGATCTGTGAAGCGCGGTATTTGGGGACTCCGCGTTCTTCACACCAAAGTGTAAGATCATCTATGGTCAGATCAAGACAGAACTTATCTTTCAAGACTCTTCTTCCTTTCTGTCTCTCTCCATACGGCAGATGAAGAATCCTTCGCATTTATCGATGTGCGGCAAAAGAGTGATCATGCCGTTAGCAACGCTTTCCTGTCTTTCTTCATCCATGTAGATATCCTCAGGCAGGAACTTATCGATAGGCACCGTATGGAATCTCTTATGCTCCGCAAGGAAAGTCTCTACCTGGTTCTCATTCTCATCCGAATTAAGCGTACAAGTGCAATATATGAGCGTTCCGCCCGGACGCACCATTTTCGCAGCGTGTTCTAATATCGAATATTGCAAAGGAATAAGCTCATCCAATTCATCGTAAGAGAACTTCTCTCTTATATCGGGCTTTCTGCCCAAGAGACCCAGGCCGCTGCAAGGGACATCGCATAGAACAATATCATAAGTCTTCTTGGAATCCTTATCATCTTTACTGATCTTGGATGCATCCGCGCAGACAGTCTCAATAGATGTAAGACCTAATCTCTCGCAATTATCCCTTACGAGTTTTAATCTAGACTCATTGATGTCTACAGCAATAATATAGAGGTCATCCCTGCACATCTGCGCCATATGGGTGGACTTACCGCCCGGAGCAGCACAGCAGTCAAGGATCTTATCGGCAACCCTCGGATGAGCGATATGGGATGCGAGCATCGCGCCCTGTCCCTGAACAAACATACCATACTTATTGAACGCTTCGGTATTATCAAGACCGTTCAGACCGCCTGTGATCTCAACACAATCAGGAATAAAACTGCCTTTGACAGCAGTTATTCCTTCTTTCTTAAGCTCGGCGATCAGAGTCTTCTGATCTGTTTTGTGAGCGTCAAATCTGACAGTAATATGCGCAGGCTCAAGAAAAGCCTTACCGATCTCAAAAGCAGTCTGCTTACCGAAATCTTTCTTGAAGATTCCGTAGATTTCAGGCTTTAACGATACTCTGATACCCGGCTTAAACTGCTCGAGATATCTCTTGGCTTCAGGGCTCTCCGCGAACTTTCTTAAGACAGCGTTTACATAGCCGGATGCCTTATGATTGTATTTCTTTGTAATCTCAACAGCTGAATCGACTGCCGCATAATCGGGAATATTGTTTCCGAACTGGATCTGCCAGACAGCCATTCTGATGGCGGTCCTTGCTACAGGATCCATCATCTCCACTTCTTCCTTAGTAAGATGTCTTACAAGGAAATCGATAGTGAAGGTATAAGTTAATGTGCCATAGAGCATCGCTCTGGCAAAATCGATCTTCTTGCCTGCAGAAGCAGCGATCTTATCAGCCTTCTTGATAACAAGATTGGAATACGCATCCTTCTCGTATACCCAGTAAAGCATAAGGAAGCAAAGTTCTCTTTCCTTGTCTTCGCTTATGATCTTATACAATTCTTTCTTCTTGTAGAGGATCTCGTCAGACATAGGAATCTCCTACATTATCTGCTTACCGACGGTAAAATTGTGCGCACAGTCACGCGCATTGAGCCTCTTTCCGCCGGGCTGCTGCAATTCCTTTATCTTAAGATAACCATTGCCGCATTTAACAATAAGATTCTCGCCTTTTGCCCTGACAACGACACCGGGCTCTGCGCACTTCAACTCTTCAGGAATAACCGGATCATCCTCTGATATAACCGTTGAATCAAGCACTTTAAGCTTATTCTCGCCTGACATAACAAATGCGCCGGGCCAGCTGCTTAAAGCTCTTACTCTGTTATGGATATCCAGAGCATCCTGTGTCCAGTTAAATTCACCTTCTTCAGGTCTTATCGGCGGACAAGCTGTAGCCAGGGAATCATCCTGCTTTACAGTCTCAAGTCCGCCATTAACCCAGGCATCAATGATAGCAGGGAGCTTTGCCGCACTTGCTTCCGCAAGTCTGTTCATAAGGGACTCTGTATGCTCGTCAGGATCAATGGCTACTTCGACCTTGTCGATGATATCACCGGTATCCATGCCGACATCCATCTTCATGAATGTAATGCCTGTAACCTTATCGCCTTCGAGAATTGCGCGCTGAACGGGAGCCGCTCCTCTTCTTGCGGGCAGAAGACTTCCGTGGCAGTTAATGCATCCGTATTTTGGAAGGTCAAGGATGGATTTAGGCAGGATCTTACCGTAAGCCGCAGTAACTATAAGATCCGCATCATAAGATGAGATCTTTTCTAATGATTCTTCAGTCTTTAATGTATCCGGCTGAAATACTTCAATACCTTTTTCCTGCGCAATGACCTTAACCGGCGGTGCCGTAAGGATATGCTTTCTGCCTACCGGCTTATCTGGCTGGCAAAGACATAAGACAACATTGAATCCTCCGTCAATCAATGCCTTGAGGTTAGTGCCTGCAAATTCAGGCGTTCCCATGAATATTATCTTAAGATCACGCCTGTCCAATTATTTAGTCCTCACTCTCGGTACTGTAGATTTTTCCGTCAGCCGACTTATCAATGAAGAGTATTCCTTCAAGGTGATCATATTCATGAAGTACGCATCTTGCGAAAAGTCCCTCTCCTTCAACGATGAACTCATTGCCGTTACGGTCTAAAGCTTTAACCTTAACATATGAAGCTCTCTCGACAGGGCATGTCTTGCCGGGAACGGAAAGGCAGCCTTCGTTATCAATCTGTGAGCCGGAAGTCTCAAGGATCTCCGGATTGATGAACTCGACAAGACCGTGGTCATCACCGACATCAACAATGAATACTCTTCTTAAAACACCGACCTGAGGAGCAGCAATACCGACTCCCCTGTCTTCATAATTCATGGTATCTGCCATGTCATCCAGGAGCTTGATGATCCTGGGTGTAATCTCTTCTACGGGTCTCGACTTCTTGCGGAGAAGCGGATCACCTTCGATAACCAAATTCCTTAAAGCCATTATTCGGCCTCCATTCACAATTTTACCTATATATTATAATTTTTATAATAATAACAAACAAGTGCTCAAGGATTCCCTTAAGCACTTGCACAAACCTTTAAATTGTCAGCTAAATCACAGATCCCAGGAACTGATGTACTTCTCCTGTTCGGAAGTGAGCTTATCTATCGATATACCCTTGGTATTAAGAAGGATCTCGGCAACACGGTTATCAATGACTTCAGGAGTCTGATATACATCAACCGGAAGTCTGCCGTTATTTGTAGCTATATACATTGCGGACTGAGCCTGCAGAGCAAAGCTCATATCCATGATCTCAACAGGATGTCCGTCACCAGAAGCGAGGTTTACGAGTCTGCCTTCAGCAATAATGCATACAGTATTGCCGCTCTCAAGCTTATAACCGATGATGTTGTTTCTGAGTTCCGTACTCTCAACACACATTTTCTTTAATTCAGCTACGCTTACTTCGCAGTCGAAATGTCCTGCATTACAGCAAACAGCGCCGTCCTTCATGGCCTCGAAATGTCTTCCTACAATAACATCCTTGCAGCCTGTAACTGTAACGAAGAAATCACCCAGGGGCGCAGCCTCATCCATAGTCATGACCTGGTAGCCTTCCATAATGGCTTCACACGCCTTAACAGGATCGATCTCAGTAACGATAACCTTTGCTCCAAGGCCCTTAGCTCTCATAGCAACACCTCTTCCGCACATACCGTAACCTGCAACAACTACTGTCTTACCTGCTACAACAAGGTTTGTCGTAGCCATGATAGCAGTCCAGACAGATTGGCCTGTGCCGAATCTGTTATCGAACAAATGCTTGCATCTTGCGTCATTAACCGCGATTACAGGATAAAGGAGCTTGCCTTCACCTTTAAGGATCTCAAGTCTGTGAACGCCTGTAGTAGTCTCTTCGCATCCGCCTAAAACATTGGCAGCCATATCCTTCAATTCGGAATGGAGAAGCAGCGCGAAATCACCGCCGTCATCAATAACGATATCGGGCCTAAAGCTCAATGCCTTTCTCAATCTTCCCCAGTATTCGTCCTCGCTGTCACCGTGAACGGCATAAACGTTCATAATGTCCATAGAAGCCAATGCAGCAGCGACATCATCTTGTGTTGAAAGAGGATTGCAGCCTGTCAGAGCGACCTCTGCGCCGCCCCTGGCCAATGCTCTTGCAAGACAAGCTGTCTTTGCTTCAACATGTACGGAAACAGAGATCTTAAGGCCCTTAAAAGGCTGCTTTTCTATGAGCTCAGCCTCTATTGCTCTTAACACGGGCATGTTGCGGTAAGCCCATTCGATCTTTTCCAAACCTGTTTTGGCGAGATTAATATCTTTGACTTCGTAATTGAAAATGCCCATCGCTTACACCCCTTACACTTCTAATCTTCTTACAAATTCCTTAACAAGAGCGCAGCTGTTATCGGATGCCTTAGCCGCATTCTCAAGAACTTCCTGCTCAGATAAAGGATTGCCGGAGATTCCTGCAGCCATATTGGTAATGCAGGACATAGCCGCCACTCTGATACCCATGTGTGAAGCAGCAATAGCTTCAGGTACGGTAGACATTCCGACACAATCAGCTCCCATCGTTCTCAATGCTCTTATCTCTGCAGGAGTCTCATACTGAGGGCCCTTTGAATAGGCATAAACGCCACGGCTGATCCTTATCTTTAAATCTCTTGCGCAATTGACGATAGTATCCGTAAGCGCAGGATCATATACGTGGCACTGATCAGGGAATCTTGTTCCGAATTCTTCAATATTCGGACCCCTTAAAACCGGTTCCGCATTAAAAGAGATATGATCCGTAATCGCCACTAATTCAGGCACTTTCATATCAAGATTGATACCGCCCGAGGCATTTGTAAGGAAAAGGACCTTAACGCCCAGTCTTCCCATTACTCTGACATAAAAAGTAACGGTCTCCATGGGATAACCTTCATAGTAGTGGAATCTACCGTTCATCAGGAAAACAGTCTTACCGGACAGATTGCCTATAATGAGAGATCCTTTATGTCCGGGTGCCGTAGATACGGGAAAACCCGGGATATCCTTATAACTGATCTCGTTAATGACATCGACCATCAATGCGAGCGGGCCCAAACCGGAGCCCAAAACAATGCATATTTGAGGCAACACGCAACCGGATGCTGCCGCTCTTATGTAATCGGCAGCTCCGTCTACACGCTTAACAAATTCTCTAGTATCCGTGATCATTACTGATTACTTCTTGCCGCAGCAATCCTTATACTTCTTGCCAGATCCGCAAGGACAAGGATCATTTCTTCCAACCTTGGAAGAATCACGCTTAACAGGAGCCTGAGGCTGTGTATTACCGGCTGTTCCTGCAATCGGCTTAGCTGCAGACTGAGGAGTAATAGCAGCAGCCTTAGCGTGGCTTTCTGATACTTCTCTTACCTGAGGCTTAGCTTCGATCTGAGTCTCGGGACTGAACTTAGCTCTCATGATGAACTTAACGGCATCGTTCTGGATGTTCTCGTTCATCTCTTCGAACATTGCAGAACCTTCGAGCTTATATTCAACAACAGGGTCATGCTGACCTACGCTTCTCATTCTGATGGAGTTAGAGAGCTGATCCAAAGCATCGATGTGATCCATCCACTTAACGTCAACTGTCCTAAGGAGGATCTGACGCTCTGCTTCACGGAAGATCTCGCTTGTAACCTCTTTCTCCTTCTCTTCAACAACCTTCTTTGCCTCTTCAGCGATATCAGCTGCGAGCTCATCGCAATCAGGGATTTCCTTATCATCATCCTGAACGAGGAGAACTGAAGGGAGCTGACCGAAGATCTCTTCTAACTGTCTGCCTAACGAATATCTCTCAGATCTGGAGATAACACCGTCTAATGCATACTGGTTGCAGATTCTGGAAGCAACGCGCTCGATCATCTGCAGATAGATACCGTGTACGTCTTCACCGAAGATAACCTGTCTTCTCTGCTCATATGTGATCGTTCTCTGAACGTTGTTAACGTCATCGTATTCGAGGACGTTCTTACGAGCTGAGAAGTGCATAGCTTCGAGCTTCTTCTGTGAGCTGTCGATTACCCTTGTAAGGGACTTGACCTGAAGTTCCATATCATCTTCGATACCGAGGCTGTCATAGATCATTGCGACTCTGTCACCGCCGAAGATCCTCAGGAGGTCATCTTCCAATGAGAGGAAGAACTTGGATCTTCCAGGGTCACCCTGACGTCCTGCACGGCCCTTGAGCTGGTTATCGATACGTCTTGATTCGTGACGCTCAGTACCGACTATGAAAAGTCCGCCGAGTTTTCTTACTTCCTCAGCCTCAGGAGCGAGCTCTTCCTTGAACTTGCTCTCGAGATCAGAGAATCTCTTTCTTGCTTCGAGAACGAGCTCATCATCTGTCTCGTTGTGAGCTGTAGAAGCTGCAATGAGATCTTCTGTATAGCCCAATCTTCTCATTTCCTGCAAAGCCATGAATTCAGCATTACCGCCGAGGATGATATCGGTACCACGGCCTGCCATGTTTGTTGCGATAGTAACAGCGCCCTTACGGCCTGCCTGCGCAACGATCTCTGCCTCACGCATGTGGTTCTTGGCATTGAGGACATTGTGCTTGATTCCGTATTTTGAGAAGATTCTCGAAAGGAGTTCTGATTTATCAACGTTTACCGTACCTACAAGGACAGGCTGGCCTTTCTGATTAGCTTCCTTAACGGCCTTAAGGATAGCTGCATACTTGCCGTTCTCTGTCTTAAATACACCGTCGTTCTCGTCGATTCTTGCGACAGGCTTGTTTGTAGGGATCTGGATAACGTCGAGGTTATAGATCTGTCTGAATTCTGCTTCTTCTGTATAAGCAGTACCGGTCATTCCGGAGAGCTTAGTGTACATACGGAAGAAGTTCTGGAATGTAATGGTAGCAAGGGTCTTGTTCTCGTTAGCAACCTTAACGTTCTCTTTTGCTTCGATAGCCTGGTGTACACCGTCGCTGTAACGTCTTCCCGGCATAAGTCTTCCCGTAAAGTCGTCTACGATAACGACCTGGCCGTCCTGAACGATATACTGCTGGTCCTTCTTGAAGTTACCGTTGGCCTTCAAGGCGTTGTTAATATAGTGCTGAAGATCAAAGTTATCAGGATCTGAGAGGTTCTCGATGTTGAAGAACTTCTCGGCTTTTGCAATACCGTTAGCAGTAAGAACAGATGTCTTTGCCTTCTCGTCGATAACATAATCTGCGTCTCCGACGAGTTCATCCATATCGACCTTGTCGTCTGTCTCAACAACAGTGTAAGGCTTCAATGTCTTTACGAAAGTATCTGCCTTCTTGTAAAGATCTGAAGACTCTGTGCCTCTGCCTGAAATGATGAGAGGTGTTCTTGCCTCATCGATGAGGATCGAGTCGACCTCGTCGACGATAGCGTAGTTAAGCTCTCTTTGCATGATGTTCTCTTTTTTGACCACCATGTTGTCACGCAGATAGTCGAAGCCGTACTCGTTATTTGTTCCGTAAACGATATCGCAGGCATACATCTTCTGACGTTCCTTGAGAGGAATATCGTGAATGATGAGACCAACGCTCATGTTAAGGAACTTGTAGATCTTTCCCATCCACTCAGAGTCACGCTTTGCGAGGTAATCGTTAACTGTTACAACGTGAACACCCTTACCTGTAATAGCATTGAGGTAAACCGGCATCGTAGCTACGAGCGTCTTACCTTCACCTGTCTTCATCTCGGCGATTCTGCCCTGGTGAAGAATGATACCGCCGATGACCTGCACTCTGTAAGGCTTCATGCCCAAAACTCTCCAGGCAGCTTCCCTTACGGTAGCAAATGCTTCAGGAAGTAATGAATCGAGCGCTTCACCGCCTTCGTATCTCTTCTTGAATTCTTCTGTCTTGGCAGCCAGATCGTGATCTGACAGCTTTGAATATTCTTCTTCGTATGAGAAAACCTTATCTACGATAGGGTTGATTCTCTTAAGTTCGTGATCGCTGTGTGTGCCGAAAATGCTTTCAATTAATCCCATTTTGTTCCTTTACCTTCACTGTTTGTCTTCTTTATTCTCTCCGGAAGCTTCCTCGAGTCTGTTAAGTGCTGTTCTGTATCCGCCTTCGGGATTGACCAGACATTTCTTGACTCTCGAAATCGTCGTGGAGCTGACCTTGGTCGATGATCTGGCCTTGCCACGAGCTCTGCCGGTTGTTTTCTTCTCAGTTTTTACTGTATCGCTCTCAGGCGCTTCCTTGGGTGAAAGTTCCTTGATTATCTCCTCGTAACTCTTGCCCTGCTCGATCCTTCTGACGATCTGCCAACGATGAAGCAAAGAATGCAGCTCATTTATCGAACAGAGATCCACAAAGAATTTATGCATCTCGGAGCTGTCTTCCATGGTCAGCATGGCGTTATATAGATCGGTTAATTCCTCCAACTCGCTTTCTGTAAAATGAATGTCCTTAATATCGTCCATATTGTCACCTTATGCGCAAACAGATAATCGATATCACCATACCATCTTAGTCAGATACTCCCATATAGGAGTAGCATAGCCCATATAAACCGCAACAAAGGCTACGGTAATCAATAGAATAACCAGGATACCCAGAAGCAATCTGGAGAAGATAAGATTTGTCTTAGCCTTCCTTAAGGAGTCTCCAATGGAAAGCGAAGCGCTCTTATCGGTATTGATCTTAGAGTTTGCAAGACTAGGGCGCCTTACGCTATTATCGTGTTTCAACTCAATTTACCTCCAAACATACCCATACATAATAACGCATTTATTATTTTAATACAATAAAAAGGCGCCAATCGTAATTTAGTCCTTATCCGGACTTGAGTATTTATTTGAGGTCTCACATTCTTTTATATCAAGTATAACACCTTTGATGAAGGCATAACCCTTCAGTTCTTCTATGGCAGATTTGCCTATCTCACCGGAATTTTCAGGAATTATTACTGTAAGATACCTTGAATCTATGTAATCGACAGAGTAAACCTTGCCGTCAATATTGGCTGACTGGGGTTCAAACTTACTAAGCGAGATAATGTCATTCTTTATCTCTTTCTCGATATTTGAGACATTCTGATAGTATGGTGAAGTCAGATCTATGCTCCTGTAAGCCTTGATATCACCGTCTTCTACTGCATCAATGACAGGAAAAGTCTTTGGCAGATTGGCTCCGAACATATCCCTGAAGGCTTCTCCCCTGTCAAAATTGCTCATGGACCAGATACTGTCGTTATTCTCAGTCTTCTCCTCTGTTTTATCAGAATCTGCGCCGTTAAGCATAAGGACAGGATCCCCGTATAACGGAATAACCGAATAGATGCTTCTGGTCTTAACCCCGGCCAGTGTTACGACCGTATACTCAGTTGTTACTTCGATCACATGGTGAGTCTCGCTGATCTCAAAGTAGACCCTAATATCATCTGGCACGAAGAAATCCGAACCGCCGTTTCGCTCGATATATGCATTTCTTATCTGCTTTTCCATTGTCTTTGCAAAGAGCCCCTGTAAGATCAGCTCCTTTAAGTTATTACCAGTAGCGTTATCCGCTCCGATAACCGCTGAAGTGACCTTAGACACGATTTCGGCGCCTTTTGCAGCACCTATTCCCATATCCGGAAAAGCATTAAGAATTGTCGATAAAGCATCCGTAGCGGGCACCGACAAAGGATACAAAACCGCCATTTTCTCACATGTCTGCTCACAAGAACGCCTCATGAGGATATCCGTTCTGTAGTACTGGATACTGCTTATGACTGAAGCAAGGAATATCAGTGTTATCGTAAAAGCGATAACCGCTTCTATAGTCACCTGTCCGCGCTTGTTATGTTTTCGCATAGTAATCACCTCAAGATTCATAAAGCTGATAGGATTTCTCAACGTAATAAGTCTCTCCTCTGAAATCAGCTTCCAGCCTGACGCCCTTATAAAGCGTTCCGTAGTCCCTTTTAAGGACATGAAGGCTTCTTTTCAAAAGATCTTCTTCGGGAGTAAAAAGACAGAAAAGCAACATGAAATCCCTGTAACTGAACTTGATCAGGTCCATATCTTCGTATTTGAAGAAGACGATCCTCTCCCCTTTATACAGATCCAGATAGTCTTTTATCGACTGTATCAGCGCAACATAATAAGTGATACCGACAGCAATTATCCTGTAATCGATATTGACAGCGCCCTCGCTTACGGCTGATATGATTATCGAGATGACTTCGGAGATCGCATTTATGGTGTTCCTGTACGTCTCATCAGCAAAATCCGTAAGCATATTGCCGGCTGTCAGGATATAGATGAGCTTCATGTGGAGCCCGTACAACGTGAAATAATCGTTATCGCCGGCGATTATGTATTCCAAGTCAGCTTTCGTGGTTCCATGGATAGCATCGAAAGATGTGCCGTTAAGTGAAGTATCGCCTTTCGGCGGCATAATGCAGTCAAAATTGTAGGCACAATAGTGCGATGTGAAGAATTTGGTAGTTGTGCAGAAAGAAGCGTCGGAAAGCGTGTTTCCGAACGATTCCATGCCGGACAGAATATCCAGGAACTGCTCCCAGTTAGCCACATCGACATCTAACCCTATACCTGACTCCCTGATAGAATCTGCGTAATCCTGCCTCAATGAATCTATATTCGCAGCTTCTTCCAGCAATTCATCAAGATTTAGCGCATCACCGGCCTTGCTTATCCATTGCTCTGCAGTATCACTTCCCTTGATAATTTGGGCTACATAGTCAGCCGCCGGACTTTCCATGTACTTGCCGATCTTGTTTAAGATGCCGCTGGTGTCTAATTGCAGGAACATGTCAGAGAAACTGTCTACCAGAGTCTTACCTACAATACCCGTACTGCGGTATAGATAATACGAAGCGATCGCCTTTCTCAGATCGTCTGTCGTTATCTTGTACTTGCCGGAAACATAAAGTGTTGATCTTGCATTAAGACCATTGATCTCAAGAGCTTTATTGAAGCATTCGTCATCGATACCATCAATTGAGAATGCATATATCCCGTAAACATCAAACAGTTGCCTGTTATAGTCGCAAAGGATAGTATCTATCTCGGTCTTAAGCGCAGTATTCACGCTCAGCGCATAATCAAGATTCCACACAAACGCCAGGAACGTACACTCAACAAGGATCAGTGCTGACAAGACAATTGCAAGAAAGACAGATGAAGCCCCGCGCCTGTTTCTTCTTCTCTTGTTAATCCTCATCGTCCGTTGCCTCCTTGGTAAGATCGTACATTGACCCGTAGATCAGCTTAAAGTTGTCTGAAAGACTCGTAAGAAATGTGCAGAACCTCTCCGGAGACGTGTCATAACAGGTAACGTCATGAACAAAGTGCTTGCTAATAACTTCATCGTTGCGCTCCATGTAATAAAGCTCGTTTCCGCCGTCTTTCGTGCATTCAAAACTCTCAAGAGCTAACGATTCAGGACCCGTGATCATGAATACAAGCAGCAGGATAATCAAAGAAAATGCTATAGCTGATTCCAAAGTAGACATAGAAGGCCTCCTTTTTTCTGAAGAATACAGCGCCAAAGCCTTTGATATTCCATACAAAGTTCGACAAAATACGACAAAAACGACAAGTAAAAACGCCCGGCATCCCAGGCGCTTAAAAAGCTTGAAAGTATTTAATTCATTGGGTTTCGCAGGCCTTAATAAGCAGAGAAAATCTTAATATTCTTATATTTACGAATATACCATCAAAAGATGATCTTACATATCAAAGAAAGGATTCATCCTTATCTCATCTTCGATAGTAGAATCCGGTCCGTGTCCGGGATAAATCTCCAATTCAGGATCGAAAGTCTTGATCCTCATGACGGATTTCAGAATGAGCTTAGAAGTACCGCCGTGCATGTCAGTTCGTCCCACAGAACCTCTGAAAACAGTATCTCCGGTAAAAAGTTTCTCCTTACCGCCAAGACGCACTAGAAAACAAACACTGCCCATCGTGTGTCCGGGAGTCTCAAAGACCTTTATCTCGATCTCATCATCTTTATAGAAGACTTGGTCATCTTTGCCTGCAATGTCGGTATACTCGAAATTATAGACAGCCTCTTTGCCTTCCATGTAAGAGCAGTTCCAGTAGGCGCTCTCCAAGAGTTCCTGATCTTTACTGCTGAAGAAGATCTCAGCTTTAGGATAAGCCTTGTGCCACTCCTCGATATATTTGATGTGATCGTGATGTCCGTGCGTCAGCAAAAACGCCTTAACATCAGCCTTTCCTCTGGAAATCCCGTAGAAATCGGGAATCTCACTTAAAAAATCTTCCGTCGCCTCAAGAGACACAGAAGGGTCAATAATAAAAATACCGGACTGGCCGGTAATGATATACATGTTGGATTGGAGAGGCCCTATCGGGACTACTATCAGACCGCGTTCCATTCGCGATAATCGAGCGCGCCGCTGTCAATAGCGGTAACAAGGATCTCAGCAGAAGCGATATTAGTAGCATAAGGGATCGTGTTCTGGTCGCAAACGTCAAGAAGTTCAAAAGGATTGGACTCGCCCTTCTGATGACCGTCCCTCAAATAAATAACGCAGTCAATGCCGTTATATTCTGCTCTGGAAGCAAGCTGTTCGAATCCGCTCGAATAATCTACAGAAAGTCCGGAAACGTCCAGATCTGCTGCAGATTTAAGAAGTTTTGCGGTGTTATAAACGGAGATGAGCTGATGCTTCTCAAGCAAAGGCTTGTAGGCAATGCAGAAGTTAACCAGCAATTCGGTCTTCCTGTTGTCAGCCATCAAAACTATTTTCATCCGAAATCTCCCATTAAAGCGAATATATGAATTTTACAGTAAAATCATCAATCGGGCAACGTATGAATATTACAAAACTGAATTCCAAAAATCGCTTTTTGCACAAGTCCCAAAGAACGGCTTAAAAGCCCTGTAAATTAGCCTCTGCCTGAATTAGACGGCAGATAGTCGCCTAATATGGGGTTCCTTGTGTAAAGAGTTACAGAAGAATCGACCTGGGCATTGAAATATGCTGCCATTATCTTTTTCGCGATGACGACAGATGAAGAACCCCACTTACCCTTCTCAACCACGAGAGCTAAAGCAACTTCCGGGTTGTCCTTAGGAGCATAACAGATGAACAATCCGTTGGAATACTCTTTACGTGAATCCTCGAATCCTGTCTCAGCAGTACCGGTCTTACACACCATCTCAACAGGATAGTTGTTAAACTGTCCGTGAGCACTTGAATTCCAGTGATATGTACCGGTAGCAACACATCTCATCGCCGTTCTTACGGCATTGATGTTCTCTTCTGCGATTCCGATGTCCACTGACTCTGTCTGGCCTTCATATAAAATCGCTCCGTTGCCGGCTACTACCCTGTCAATTACATAAGGGGTACAGAGTTTATTGGTAGCGATTCCGCACGTATATCTGCAGAGCTGAAGGATCGTAAAGCAGTTATCGAACTGTCCGATGGAAGCCTGGGCGGTATTTGACGGAAACCATGTCTTATCGTAGACAGACTGTCTCGTAAGTCTCTTATACTCACGGCTTGACATAACGCCCGGTATCTCGCCGGGGAGATCGATTCCTGATTTAACGCCCAAACCGAATCTGTTTGCCATAGCAGAGATATTATCAATACCGGTCCTGGTACCGAGGATCATGAAATAGATGTTGCACGACTGTGCCATGGCGTCATTTAAAGTCAGAGGTCCGTGACCATAGTCAGGATACTCAAGGCATTTAAAGATCCATCCGTCGATGTCATAAGGGCTGACGCAGGTGATCGTATTATTCGTAGGCGTGATATATCCGTTCTCCAGACCTGCCAAAGCCGTACAAGGCTTAAATGTCGAGCCCGGAGCATACATTGACATGATTGCGCGGTTCCACAGGGGAAGGTCGCTCGCCGTTATCTCCTGGTACTCATCTACACCGAGGTAATATTTTACCTGCTCCTGGGCCTGTTCATCACCGTAGTTCGCAAGGATAAAGTCATTAGGGTCATAGTTAGGATACGATCCCATCGCTATAACTGCACCGGTATTAACGTTCATCATAACGAACGCTCCGGCAGACGCCGTCTTATATCCTGATACGTCTGATTCTTTCTCCTGCAGGATGTACTCTTTGAGAGCCTGGATGCCTACTTCCTGGACTCTTGAATCGATCGTCAAGTAAACCGTAGCGCCTTCCTGGGGCGCCACACCGTAGCTCTGGGGCACGAAAAGGCTGTCCTCACCGTTCTTCGTCCAAATATTGTAAGGCGTGATACCACTGCTTCCGTGAAGGTATCTTTCCATCTGTGACTCAACACCGGATTTACCGACCATGTCATCACTCGTATAACCGAACGGCGCAAGATCCTGATATGTAACGCTCGAGATCTTTCCTACATATCCCAGGACATGGCATGCGTAAAGTGCTTCCGTGGTGTAATTCCTTGCATATTCCTTACATGCGACAATGCCCATGTAGTGATAATTCTGCTCTTCGAAGATCCTTATGAGTTCATCGGGGACATTGCTTGCGATCTTTACAGGAGTACCTTTAACAAATGCCCAGTTGTCTGAGAATATCTGATACCTGATTCTAATGATCCTGTACGCCTCTTCAATCGTATAGTTATTGTCGATATTGAATTTTCTACGCAGATAAAGGAAGAATACGTTCGGATCGGTCTTAACATATTCATCGGAGAACGTAACGATAACTCCCTGTGAATAGTCCTTAAGATCAAACAGGTTGGAATCTGTCTGCCAAAGCCTTATCTTCTCCTCGTCTTTTACAAACCTTGCCGCAGGATCAAGAACATAATACTGATCGAGATCTGATACGACCATGCAATGATATTGATCGAAAAGATAACTGAGCTCAAGGCACAGCGAATTAAGCTCTTTATCATCCAGATAGGCATTTGCCAGCATTACGCTGTTATATTCGGTAGTGGAAGCGAGAAGCACTCCCCTGCTGTCATAAATATCGCCTCTCGGAGCCTGGGAAACATACTGTCTTACAACACCCGAGGAGCTCTCAGACAACGTGTTCTGATAGCCTGAGAACTGGAGTTTGGTAGTCATTACAAGGATGATTACACCAAAAGCAACAAAGCCCACTCCGAGAACAAGATATCTGTTGGTCAGAAATGAGAATAAGCGCTTAACAAGTGACCCGGCGTCATTCTTCGAACCCTTCTCGGCATTATTATCAAACGCACCGTAATCGTCGATCAGATTCCCAGCCATGTGCCTTCACCCTTATCTTTGATGATCTCATCCTTCTTGCCGTTGCCCTTAAACGAAACAGGTCCTAAGAACCTGATGAGCAAGATCAGAGGTATCGATGCGATTACGTTAAGCAGAAGCTGCGGCAGCAGAGAATAGATCAGAGCAGTTGTAAGAGAATAACGGCTCGACTCAGCGCCGGCTAATGAACTCCATCCGTAAATGAGTATGTATCCTGCAACTTTATAACAAAACGTTGTGAAAATAACAGCCACTATAGAGAACGGAATATTCCTGCGCATTCTGCGCGTAAAGAAAGCAGAACCGATGATTCCGACCGCAAAGAGCGTAAAAACGCCGATAAATGCAGTCACTCTCACCTCTCCGTCAAGACCGACAACTGCCGGAGGAGAGAAAACATCTCTTATCATTCCGCAGACAATGCCTACAATCGCACCATCCCAGAAACCGTTGAAGTAACCTGAAAGGACAACAAAAACAAACATCAGATCTGCCGTCTGTCCCAAAAAGCTGATCCTGTCCGGAAAGGATACCTGAAAAGATGAAAGCAGGATAATGTAGATAGCATAAACGACTATCTTTCTGATCCTTGCTCTCGTATCAATTCCAACCAGTCTCATGAGTTAAGCACCTTTAAGCTTAGTTAATTGGTAACTTGCGTAGTCTCATCCGTTGATTCTTCGACATAAGGGATCATGATGAACACGTCTTCAAGCTTACCGATCTGAGAATAAGGTCTCAGAGTTGCTGTAATCTCCAAAGGATTTGAATTATCTACAGTCTCGATAACGCCGATCGGGATACCTTCAGGGAAAAGGCCGCCGTCTCCTGAAGTAACAATCTCCATTCCGGGTTCAAGACGGACATCCGGATCGATATCCGTTACAAGACATAAGCCCTGTCTCTTAAGCTCGGCATCACCTAAGACCATAAATGTAGCGCCGTTTACGGCATTTACTTTACCGGCTACCGCAAAACCTTCGTGCAGGAGCGGCAATACTCTTGATTCTGTATCCGAAGTCTCAATAACTCTTCCGACAAGGTTCATCTCTACATCCAGAACCGGATAAGCGCTTCCTTCAGCAAGCTCGATACCGTCAGCAGTTCCCGCATTAAGCCTGATAGTTGAGAACCACTCATCTGATTCTCTGGAAAGGATCGAAGCACCGTAGATCTCATAGTTACTGAACGTATCCTTGATATGGAGGGCATCTTTAAGCTCTTCGTATCTCAGAGCGGCTTCTTCGTTCTGTGTCAGCTGGTATCTTAAGTCTGCTATCTCCTCTTTTAAGGCTTCATTCTCTTCTCTGATAGCAATACCGTCAGTGATGGCAGCCCAGAAATCGCTCAAAGTATCACCTGCATTCTTTACAAAAGACTGGGCAGGCGCACCGACCGACTGGACCGGCTTAAGGATCTTTCTGACCGGGCTGTTCGGAAGCAGGCTCAACACTGCACACGCTGCCAATACCAGCAGGACAACAAGTGCTATAAACCATTTGGACTTTAACAGTTTTTTCAAGATAATCTCCGGATAAAGCTAAATTATCAGCCCTTCTTACCGCAGCAGTTCTTATACTTCTTGCCGGAACCGCAAGGGCACGGATCATTACGGCCGATCTTATCGGAATGAGCGATATTTGCATCGCGGTATTCCTTTGTGATCTCCTGTCTCTTCTCATCTGTAAGAATGTTCTTCCAGAAATGGATGTTGTAAAGCCAGTCAGCCTTTGCATCACGCATGTTGTAGTAGAGCTTCTCGTAATCGATAACGAGCTTGAGCTCATAATTGTCATCAATTGCTTCAAGGTCAATGTCGTCGCCGTTTGTAAGGCTGGACTTAATGCCGTCAACGAAGCCTACGAAAACATCCATCGCGTCCTTAGGGAATTCGAGCTTTGCTGCAAGCTGGGCTGCTGTACCGTTAAGGAACTCTTCGTTGTCAGGGTAGCTCCCGAGGATCTTCTCGTAAGCAACCTTCTCAAGAGCATAGTAGCGGTTGATGTATTCAATGTATTCCTGTCTGTTGGATGCGTCCTCTGATTTGTCCATCCATGTCTTGTAATAACTCATGTCATTGTCCTCCGATATCAATATTAGAGCTTAGCAGCTACAGCCTTGAGGAATTCCTCGGTCGTAACTGTTCTCTTGTTGTCATTTTCTAAGAGATTGTTGAGGTCGCCTGTGATAATGCCTTCCTCAATAGTCTGAATAGAAGCCTTCTCGATCTTATCGGCAAATGCTTCAAGATCAGCAAGACCGTCAAGCTGTGCTCTCTTCCTCAAAGCGCCTGACCATGCAAACAATGTTGCCATCGGGTTTGTTGAAGTCGTCTCGCCCTTGAGGTGTCTGTAATAGTGACGTGTAACCGTACCGTGAGCTGCCTCATACTCGTAAACGCCCTTAGGTGAAACGAGAACGGATGTCATCATTGCCAATGAACCGCAAGCAGAAGCGAGCATATCGCTCATGACGTCGCCGTCATAGTTCTTAAGAGCCCAGACAAAACCGCCGGAAGAACGCATAACACGTGCTACGGCATCATCGATAAGCGTATAGAAATATGTGATTCCGGCAGCCTCGAACCTCTCCTTGTACTGTGTGTCATAGAGATTCTGGAAGATTTCCTTGAATCTGCCGTCATACTTCTTGGAGATAGTATCCTTAGTAGCGAACCAGAGATCCTGCTTAGTATCCAATGCATACTCAAAGCAGGATGTAGCAAAAGCGGAAATGGACTTATCTGTATTATAAAGGCCCTGAACAACGCCGGAATCCTTATACTCAAAGATCGTCTGGCTCTCCTGTCTTCCGTCGGGATATGTGATAACGAGATCAGCTCTTGCGGGGCCGTCTACAAGGAACTCAGTGTCTCTGTAAACATCGCCGTAAGCATGTCTTGCGATAGTGATAGGCTTTTCCCAGCATGAGACAAAAGGCTTGATGCCTTTGACCAGGATAGGAGCTCTGAAAACCGTACCGTCAAGGATAGCTCTGATCGTTCCGTTAGGGCTCTTCCACATGGTGTGGAGGTTGTACTCGGTCATTCTCTGCGCGTTAGGCGTAATGGTAGCGCACTTAACAGCAACACCGAGCTCATTTGTCCTGTTGGCAGCATCGATAGTGACCTGGTCTGCTGTCTCATCTCTGTGCTTTAATCCGAGATCGAAATACTCGGTCTTCAGATCAACATAAGGCTCGATAACGATGTCTTTTATCTGCTTCCAGATAATTCTTGTCATTTCATCCCCGTCCATCTCTACAAGCGGGGTCTTCATCTGAATCTTAGCCATAAAATCTCCATTCTATAAATAATAACTAAAAGATTTTAAGACATTAGTACCTTAACGTCAAATCCGAAAATTGGGAAAAAACTCATGAAAACGCACCAGCGGGACTGTTAGATCTCGCCGATGCCTTTACCAGAATGATCTCTATTGAATATCTCTCGTCTATCAGGCCGTGCTTGAACTCGCTGTCTGAGTCAGATGCAGCCAGATATAGGGCTATAAGCCTCTTCATGTCAAAGCTTGCCGCCTGTGCACAAAGCTTTTTTGCCCTGAAATCGTTCATTCCGGTACGGTCGACCAGAACATCCGGATTACGGGCCTCCTTTGCCATTATGAGGGCCTTAATGTGATTAACGATAGAAGCCCTGATCTTGACCAGAGGCTCTTTATTGGCGATAAGCTTATCAAGCGTTCCTAATGCCTTCTGGGCATTTCCGCTGCCGCAGGCGTCCATGATGTCAAATATCTTGCCCGACAGGTCAGGCGGACAGCAAAGCTCAACGATATCGGGTGTGACTTCGGTATAACCCTTGTTTTGACAGTATAGAGATACTTTGTTTATCTCATTTACAAGCTCCATCATGTTGTTTGAGCACCTTGAAGCCATTGAATTAGCGGCTTCAAAGCCGATCTTAAGACCCTCTTTGCCAAAGCGGTTGCCGATCCAGCCCGTGAGCTCATCTTCTTCAAATCCGCTCATTGAAGCGACTGTTCCGTACTGAAGGAAGCTCTTAAAGGCTTTCTTGCGGCTGTCTGCTGCATCCTCGCAGAAAACTACGACTACAGATGAAGGAATGTCACTTAATATCTCGATATCTTTATCAATAAGCTCTTTATTCGGAACTCCCGACTGCTTAATGACCACAAGTCTCTTAGGAGACATCCATGGCGGCATGGAGATAAGCTCTTCAAGCTTAGCCATCTCGAATTTGTCACCGGTCCTGGTATCTATCAAAGCAAAGTCCATATCTTCGGCGCCGGGTCCTAAGCATACCTTCTTAAGCATGGATACTGCGCCGTCGATCATATAGCTTTCAGAGCCATACAAAAGCACCAATCCCAAAGAATCAGACTCTTTGTTGATCTTGGAAAGCATCTGTCTGGCGTTTAAAACGCCTTTGGGAAGCGCTTTTGGCTTTGCCATCCGCTGTTAACCTCCGAAAACTTCAGGGTATCTGCTCTTGAAGAGGATATCTGTATCGACATCTTCAGAACAGCCGTCGATCCTGCCGATCGAACCGGTCTGCCACATCGTGTAATCGCCTTCGTAAGAAGTCTCTTTTACATAGTGGGCAAGCCATACATCATATCCTGCGGGCTCCCAGATGATCTCAAGATAATACTTGCTGGCATAAAGGATCGTACCATAGCCGTTCTCGGTCATGATACCTGCAAACTCATAGAACAGATTATTGATATCCACGATGCTCATCTTGTACTTCTGGAAATGAGACCAGCTCTCCCAGTCAAACGCTACGGGAAGATCGATCTCCTTATCTGCAAGGACTTTGAGGAGCTCATTGCAGTGCTCATGGAGTTCTTCGAGATTGCAGTCGGTCGAATAGTAATAAACGCCGATCTTAAGACCTGCGGCCTTGGCATCGACATAATATTCTTCGAATTTACGGTCTTCGCCAAGCTCGCCGTTGTTGTAGATCATAGCCCTGAGATATACGAATTCACATCCTGCGGCTTTGACCCTGTTAAAATCGATGTCACCCTGATATCTCGAGACATCAATACCATAAGCGATATCGTCTCCGGGATATCTGGCCATAAAATCACTGTACGCCAGCGTCGTGTGCGTATCTTCTCCGCCACC
>JAFRST010000052.1 GCA_017427465.1 Clostridiales bacterium
GTCGCGCTGTCGGGTCTTATATCCATAAGCTTTGCAATGGATTTTCTGGATCTTCCGACCGCGATGCTCTGGAAAAGCTCACCTATCTGATAGAAAAGCATTACAAATGTCGCTTCAGGATACTCTCCTGTCGCAATAGCGCCTGCCGTGGCAACCATCATGAGGAACTTCTCATCAAAGATCTGTCCGTGAATAAGATTGATAAACGCTGTCTTAAGGACATCGTAACCTGCAATTGCATAAGGGATCATATAAAGCACAAGCTCAGCCCACCACGGGACTTCAACAAAATGAAGCGTCACAGCGGTCACTGCAAGCAAAGCAATTGCAATTATAATTCTGTTACGCATTTTCTTTTGTTTTTTTGTCAGCTTGTACTTCATACTATTTTCCTCTTAAAAAGCCGCAGTTTTTAGGCTGCGGCGCATTTGATTAAAGCAATACCGTGCAGTCGGGTTCAACCTTTGCGATTGCCTTGACTGCAAGCTTTACGATCTTATCGAAGTCGGCATCATCAGCTTCCAATGTCATCTTCTGCTTCATGAAGCTTACTTCGCAGTCCTTAACACCCGGAATCTTCTTGACAGCTTCCTGCATCTTCATGGCGCAGTTAGCGCAATCAAGATCTTCCAATTCAAATGTCTTTTTCATAGGTATATCTCCTTCTAATTAGATTACTCTGTTATGTGCTCATAGCCCTGAGCGATTATGGATTTTACGTGTTCATCTGCCAGACGGTAGTAGATTGTCTTGCCTTCTCTCCTGGAAGCTACGAGATTTGCAGCCTTAAGGACCTTTAACTGATGTGAGATGGCTGACTGCGTCATCTTCAAAAGGTCAGCGATCGCGCATACACACATCTCATCTTCATGGAGCGCATACATGATCTTGATCCTGGTGGTATCACCGAAAACCTTAAAAAGGTCGCCCAGATCCTGCAAAAGCTCGTCAACAGGCATTTCTGAAGAAACGTGCTTTAAAAGTTCCTCGTGATTGTGCGGCATCTTATGTCTCTCCTTTCCGTTTATCATATGAACGATTGCTCATATGTTCATTTGTTCATTATACTATCACACAGTTTTCGAGCCGTCAACACCCCTAAAATACGGTGTAATAATGTTACAAATCCCTAAAAATAAGGGTTTTTAGCAAAAAAATCACTCAAAAAACCTCAAATTCCCTTGTTTTTAATATCAAAGAACTTTATAATATCGACATTGTCAGCGGCCAAAAGCCTTGCTGACAAAGTAATTAACCCATATTTAGGGAGGAAATTAATAATGAACAGACAGGAATTAGTTGACGCTATCGCTGTTAAGGCTGACATCTCCAAGAAGGATGCTGATGCTGCAGTTAAGGCTTTCATCGAGGTTGTTTCTGATGAGCTTCAGAACAAGGGTAAGGTTCAGCTCGTAGGTTTCGGTACATTCGAGACATCCGAGAGAGCTGCTAGAACAGGCCGTAACCCTCAGACAGGCGCTGCTACAAAGATCAAGGCTTGCACAGCTCCTAAGTTCAAGGCTGGTAAGGCACTCAAGGATAAGGTTAACACAAAGCCTTCCAAGAAGAGCAAGAAGTAATCTCAGTCAACTGATAATTGCTATCTAATAGAAGAGGTTGTCCTAAAGGGCAACCTCTTTTAGTTTGTTTAGGTTTAACTGATGTTATTACTGGAATATGTAAGCGAATATATCCGTCAAGTAATAATGGAAGAATAACAGTATAACAAATGATAAGAAAACCCACATTGCCGGAGAATGTGTAAGGTTATGAAGGATCTCCTTCCTCTTAAGCTCCCCTACCATGAGGAAAAGCTTAAAATTCTTCCGCTTCTTTATGACCATGACAAGACCTGTGATCATGAAAGATAAGAGGAAAATAAGCCAAACCATCAGCAAGATGATCAGGGGCATTATCTCCATGACAAGCTCCGTCTCATTCCTGGCGCTGATACCCACAGCATTGCCCATCTTTTGGACAATCGCAGACAGCAATGACATAGTAATCCCCGTGGTCACAAGATTCATGCTCGCGTGCATGATCATCGTGTATATGATCTTACCCGTGCGGATGTAAACAAACGCAAATAAAATACCGATGAAGGTTGCAAAGAAGAACTGCTGGAAATTACCGTGCCACATACCGAACATGAGTCCTGACATGACGCAGCTTATGAATTCTCCGTGACGGATCGTTCTGTCTATCAGGAACTTTCTGAATAACAGTTCCTCAAAGATCGCGGGAAGTATGCCTACACAAATGAGTCTGAAATAGACACCTGAACCTAAGAGCAGGCCGCTCAAATCAACAGCTTCCGATTGTGAATTATCGACAGTAAATGAAGAAAGGAACGAGTGAATGGGCAATCCCATGACTGTACCGACCAGAGTCAGACCATACATCATCATGATGAGCAAAAGGAGCTGACCCACCCTGAGCTTCCTCTGGGCAATCCTGTAAGTCGGGAGCTGACGCATAGTAAGGCCGATTACCAAAGTGCCGACCACACAGACATTGAAGGAGTTCATCAACAAATAGACAGATGAATAATACTTCTGGAAGAACGTGTAATCGTTAACGTACTGCTTGATGAGCATGTCAGCAAACTTGATCAGGAACACATAGAACCATCCGAAGAAAGCATAACGGACAGCTACAGAAGCGATCATATTCTCAACTGTATCGGTGTTCTTAAGTCTAATAACCAGGAAAATGAGAACTCCGAGAAGCAGCATAGAAATAATAGCCATAAGAGGCATACCTGCGAAAGTAGCGCTGTCACCTTCAAGAATTCCCCTGGCATCGAAAAAAACAAAAGCAAAAGTTGATACCGCGATCAATATAATTGCCGCTATCGAAAAGCCTCTCTGCAAAGCTTTGCTTTCTCCCATACTATCCTCCAAATAAACGAATCCGGCGCACCGTAAATAGTCCCGCGCACCAAGCTTCGTTACTATCCCATAGCAATAATAACAAAATATCACTATAATTTGTTATTTTCCCAAAGCTATTATATATGTTTTTCTAACGAAATGCGTGTATACTGTCCTAATTAAATTATATGTAAAAGAGGGTCCAAAATGTCTGATTCAAAGGTTTTCAGGATTTTCGTAGTAAATCCGGGCAGCACTTCCACCAAAGTCGAGTTTTTCGAGAACGAGAAAAGCATTGTCGAAGCAAACGTATTCCACGACTCGGCAATCCTAAAGAACTTCCCTACCATTAACGACCAGCTCGATTATCGTATGGAAGTCGTAAGAAAGTGGCTGTCAGATAACAATATTGATCTTACAGGCATTGACGCTATCGTCGGCAGAGGTGGCGCATGCTATCCGATCGAAGGCGGAACATATGAAGTCGACGACAGACTTGTAAATGATATCCGCGAAGCAAAGGGCGGCGTATACCACTCAAGCATGCTGGGTGTCCAGATGGCAAAGCAGTTCCACGACGAGTTCGGCGGAAGACTTTTCATGGTAGATCCGATCGTCGTAGATGAGTATCAGGACGTCGCAAGGATCACAGGTGTAAAGGGTATATACAGAACTTCCGCAACACACGCTCTAAACCTCAGGGCTACTGCTCACAAATATGCCAAGAGCGTCGGTAAGAAGTATAACGAGATGAACCTCATCGTCTGCCACATCGACGGCGGCATCACGATCACCGCGCACAAGCACGGCAAGATGATCGACGCGAATGACGGCAGCGGCGGAGACGGTCCGATGACACCTACGAGAATGGGTACAATGGCTATCACTGACGTGCTCACCAAGTTATACGACAGACCGAAGGAAGAGATCAGAAGCCTCTGCCTTGCTACAGGCGGTCTCTCCTCCTGGTTCGGCACATCCAATTCAGATACCATCCACGAGATGGTTGAAGCAGGCGACCCTAAGGCACAGCTTATCTGGAACGCAATGATATATCAGATCACCAAATGGATCGGTTCGATGGCATGCGTTCTTCACGGAGAAGTCGACGGAATTGTCTTAACAGGCGGACTCATGCGTTTCCAGGATATCTATGACGGCATTAAGGAAGCCTGCGGCTGGATCGCGCCTATTGCATCCTATCCCGGAGAGCTTGAGCACGAAGCGATGAGAGCTGCCGCACTCAGAGTCTTAAGAGGCGACGAGCAGGCAAAGACATATCCCGGCAAGCCGAGATTCGACGGATTCGATTTTCTTAAAGGAGAGTAATATATGAGCTTTATCGAGACAATCAAGCAAAGAGCAAGAAGTGACGTTAAGACTATCGTTCTTCCCGAATCAGAGGACGACAGAACTATACTCGCAGCAGCAAAAGTCCTTGCTGAAGGAACAGCTGCTCCCATCATCATCGGAACCGAAGAAGAAGTTATGGGTTCTGCCGCAAGACTCGGCGCTGACCTTACAGGCGTACAGATCCTTGATCACACCAAGTCTTCAGAGATCGATAAGTATGCAACTCTCCTTGCAGAGATCAGAGCCAAGAAAGGCATGACCTTCGATATGGCAAAAGAACTCATCACAGGCGATAAACTCACATTCGGCATCATGATGGTCAAGTCAGGCGATGCTGACGGTCTTGTATCCGGCGCTTGCCACACTTCTGCAGACATGTTGAGACCTGCTCTTCAGATCATTAAGACAGCTCCTGAGAGAAAGATCGCATCCATTGCATTCATGTTCGAACTCCCCGACAAGTCCATCGGCGAAGACGGCATCATCCTCTGCGCTGACTGTGCACTTATGCAGGATCCCAACCCTGAAGAACTCGCTGAGATCGGTGCCGAATCAGCAGCTTCTTTCGAAGCACTTATGGGCAAGAAAGCAAAAGTCGCATTCCTCTGCCACTCCACAAAGGGTTCAGCTAACCACCCCTTCGTTGACAAGGTCGTTGAAGCAGTTAAGATCGCCAAGGAAAAATATCCTGATGTTCTTCTTGACGGCGAACTTCAGCTCGATGCAGCTATCATTCCCGAGATTGGCGCATCAAAGGCACCCGGATCACCCGTTGCAGGACAGGCCAACGTCCTCATCTTCCCTAACCTTGAGGCCGGAAACATCGGTTATAAACTCATCCAGAGGATCGGTAAGGCTGAAGCATACAGCTTCCTCCAGGGCTTAGCAGCTCCTGTCAACGACTTATCCCGCGGATGCAGCGTAGATGAGCTCGCAGGCGTTATCGTTATCACTGCAGTTCAGGCCCAGCAGATGGCAAACAAATAAATAATCAACACAATTGTTGTAGAATAATGGCAGTTATCAAAGACTGCCATTTTTTATGGATTTCAAGGGCAAAATGAGGTGTGGTTTATGTGGAACGGGCTTAAGATATCTGAAGTATTTTTCGAAGAGTACGGAATGCCAATGCTCGAGAAAAACTTTCCTGAATATAAAGACGAGATAGCAGCAGGCCTTGCGGGCCAGACCTCCGAATGCTTTGGATATGATGACTACATCTCCAGAGATCACGATTATGCTCCGGGCTTCTGCCTCTGGCTTCCCGAAGAACTCAAAAAGAAGATCGGAGACGATCTCCAGAAAGCTTACGAAGAGCTTCCCGTCCGGGAATTCATATTAAATCACAGAGCTGATGTCGGAATGGCTGAACCGAGCAACATCATGACCGGCGCAAGAAGACACCGAGTAGGTGTACACAGCATCGAGGAATTCTACTATGAACATACCGGTATGACACACGCTCCGGTTACGACGCAAGACTGGCTTGCTACCCCTCAAATGCATCTTGCCGAAGCAGTCAACGGGAAGGTTTTCCGTGACGTCTCCGGCAAGTTCAGTGCTATTCGGGATGTGTGGTCTGGTTATTATCCTGAAGATGTAAAAAAGAAGAAAGTCGCTGCAGACCTTGCCATGGCGGGTAAAACCGGGCAATTCAATTATTATCGCTCTATTAAGCGCGGTGATATCGGCGCTGCATATTGCTGTGTTACGGAGTTCATATATAAGATCTCCGCGGCATTGTTCCTTCTTAACGGCCGATATATGCCATATTATAAATGGCGTTTCAGAGCGATGAAGGAGCTTACCACCTTGAACTGTGCTGCTGAACCGCTTATGAAGCTCTCACAAATGAGCGAGGATGAGAGCTCAGACAAGATCAGTCTGATCGAAGAAATAAGCGGTATGGTTATCAAGGAACTGGTCGGTCGCGGTTGGTCTTCGGGCCACAGCGACTATCTTCTCGACAATGCAAAACTCGTCATGAAGACCATTAGTGATTCAGAGATTGCATCCTGGAATGTTTTTGTGGGTGAAGATTAATTACTTAACCTTCTTCAGACAGAATCAAAGATACATGGCCGGTATCTACTGCAGTTGATTCCACTCTGGGTTTCTCAACGTTTACGTAGGTGGAAGAACTGTTCTTTATTCCGTTCCAGCGTGCGAAAACAATAACAAACACCAGTGTGATTGCGAGCAAAAAGCCCGCAATCACAACGAATCCGCTCCCCATATCTGCGGCATAACTTTTAATCCTAATAGCCAAATCCGGAAACATGTCTTTTCCTCCTTTGCTTAACTTTCTGAGTGTATTATTGCAAAGGGAAAAATCAAAAAAGTACTAAATCGGCATCAAAACGGCATCAATTGAAAAATTATTTCAGATGGTTCCAATGTGGCCGGATTCAATAGAAATCTCCAGGCTGATCTCAAATGTCTCATTCTTACCGTCTCTGAATATGAGGACATAATTCGCATAATCATAATCATAAGTATCCTCAACAAGATGATAAGTTACGAACTTGGCATTGATCCTGGATGAATACTGATTATAGATCGCGTTGCGATACCGTTCACAGATAAGCTCGTTCGGATTGCTGGAACTATAGAAGTCAAATATCAGACCATCCCAGGCACCCGCATAACCGTTTATATCAATTTTAAGAATCGCGCCTGTCTTATCATCAATAGAAAATGATACATACCATTCACCTTCCGGTATCCAGACTTCGACGTACCAGATAACAGTTGTGCCTCTGTTATTCGTCAGGTTGATCAGCATAGGAGTAACAAATATCATCTGGGCATCATCGATATAGACCTTGTTATATCCTGTAAAATCATTCATGAAATCATTTACTATCGCCGTTACTTCTTCTTCAGTCAGGAAGATGCCTTTATCCAGCTCGATCGTATCTTCATACTGGTACGGATTATTGATGATCTCCATCTTCTGTGCAATCGTCAGGTCGTCTCTATAAGACAGATTTACACGTTCTATATCGAGTTCCTGCTGCTTGCCTTCATTGATCTGGTCATCGATATTAAATGCAGCGAGAGGTAAGAACCAGCCAAGAGCAGCTGCCATTATTACAAAGATCGCGGCTACAAAGAAATATATCTTTCTCATCCTGTGATCTCCTTTATCATGACTGTTACACATGTGCCGTTTCCTTCTCTGGACGCAAATGCGATCTTACCTTCATGAAGATTGATGATCTCTTTACAAAGAGTCAGTCCCAAACCTGCGCCGCCCTGCGCTCTCGAACGCGATTTATCAACACGGTAGAACGCTTCTGTAATATGCCTTATAGCTTCTTCAGGCATACCGCGTCCGTTATCGATAACGCGGATACGGTAATTACCTTTATAGCTGTCGCCCATGATCATGATATTACCGCCGTTATCCATAGCCTTACGCGAATTATCGACAAGATTGGCAATGACAGATCCGAACAAGTCCGGCTCTACCATACAGATACCGGGTTCGCAGCGGCACTGAAGCGCAATACCTTTCTTCCTATATACCGGCTGAAGATGATGGGTAAGATTCTCTATCATATGTTTCATATCAGTAGGTACCATCTTAAGTTTCTGGTTTCTCATCATGAGAAGATCCAAAAGCTTAAATGACAACGCTTCGAGTCTTTTGCCTTCCGAGAAGATGTAATTGGCTGCTTCCTGCGATTCTTCAGGACCTAACGCTTCACTTCTGATAAGATCGGCATAACCGATGATCGATGTCATAGGAGTCTTCAATTCGTGCGCGAAGCTTCCCATAAACATCTCCTGATGTTCCATAGAATTCTTAAGTTCGGAAATGTTATCAGACAAACGGTCAGCCATGTTATCAAAGTCAGAACCAAGCTGGCCGATCTCATCATGAGTCTTAGGATTAACTCTGGCATCAAGATCACCGTTAGATAACGCACGCGCTGTTCGTGAGACCTTAACAAGAGGTTTGGTCATAAGGAAAGAGATAAGCCAAGCTGCACCGCCTCCGAAAAGAAGCAGTATCGCCAGCACCTGATGATATGTCATTATCTGCGCATCTCTTGCCTGATATACCGATGTAATATCGTAAACGACCGTAAGTTCCAGCGGTTTACCGTTAGTCCTGATCTCACCGCTTATCTGGTACAGATGTCTGGATTCTCTTGTAAAAAGGAGCGATGTAAATTCGGAGGAACTTTCGGCCATTTCTTCGATGTTCTCTCCGTTCTGGTACAATACTTTCTCGCCTCTTTTAAGGCTCATTCCGGCGAGACTTTCTGAAGTATTCATCGTCTCAAGAGTATTGCTGATATTGGATAAGTCCTGCTGGATATCTACGAAGTTTACGAGCTGGATCGACTTTAAGATCATCTCATAAGATTCTTCGGCATTAGTCTGGATCTGCTTAAGGCTGCTCTGAAAATTCTGCCTTATCAAAAGAACGCCTCCCACACCGTAACTTAGTGTGAGAAGCCAAACCATTACGAGTACCATCTTCTGCCGAAAGCGCATCGATCAGGCCTCCAGTCTGTATCCGACCTTAGGCACAGCTGTGATTACTTCCTCCCAGCCGAGTTTTTTACGAAGTCTCTGAACGTGCAGATCTACTGTCTTACTTCCGTACGGGAATGGTTCGTTCCATACACGCTCGTAGATCGTCTCTCTATACATAGCGATTCCCGGATTCCTCGCGAAAAGAAGAAGCAGTTCATACTCCTTCGGTGTCAGCGGGATCTGGCAACCGTCCTTGTAAACGATCATAGCCTTCGTATCGATAGTGAGACCCGCCATATGGATCTCCGTATCTGTCTTGTTATAACGGCGCAAAACAACATTGACTCTCGCGAGCAGCTCAATTATCTCAAAAGGCTTCGGAAGATAATCCTCTGCTCCGAGCTCAAGTCCTCTGACCTTGTCCTGAACCATATTTTTCGCCGTCAGGAAAATGACCGGGACCTTCATGGGCCTGATGTATTGCATCAATGAGAATCCGTCTATCTTCGGGATCATTACGTCAAGCAGGATCAGATCATAAACGTTATTCGTTATAAGATTGAGCGCCTCCTCGCCGTCAAATGCGCACGTGCAATTATATCCGGCCTTAGTAAGGCTCATTCTGATCAGGTTAGATATAGGTTTCTCGTCTTCAACTATAAGTATGTGTATCATATTGTCCCCCAAACACTCTAATTATACATTCAAGAGGGGGATTGGCATATTATTATTTTTTGATATTACTTGATGCCGGTTACTTTGTAGTCCTTTTCTTCGACAGCCTTCGTGAGGATATCATCAGAAATATCCTTTTCGAGAGCTACAACAGCTGTGCCTTTTTCGTGGGATACATCAGCTGTGATAACGCCGTCCAAAGCCTCCAGAGCCTTCTTAACAGATGCTTCGCAGTGACCGCACATCATGCCTTCGATAGTAATAGTCTTTTCCATTTTATGATTCTCCTTATTTATATTCTCTTTTTCAAATTCATCCTTTAATACAATGAGTCTTTCTCTTATATCACCATTAACCTTATCATGCCTTGTATCGTATGGTTTAATAAGATTCAGTCTTAACGCATTCATGCACACCGTAAAGCTGGATAAACTCATGGCAGCCGCACCAAACATCGGTGACATAGTAAGCCCCAGTGAAGCGTATACGCCCGCAGCCAAAGGTATGAGCGCGACATTATATATGAATGCCCAGAAAAGGTTCTCATGAATATTCGTGATCGTTCTTCTTGAGATCCTGATAGCTGCTGCTGCATCCTTAAGATCAGATTTCATCAGCACGACATCCGCCGCATCGATAGCGATATCGGTTCCTGCGCCTATTGCGATTCCGGTATCGGCGCTCGTCAGTGCAGGAGTGTCATTTATACCATCACCTACCATTATGACTTTGCCGTACTCTTTTAACTTGCGGATTATCTTCTCCTTGCCGTCAGGAAGAACACCTGCGATAGTCAGATCGATGCCTGCTTTCCTTCCGATGCTGTCAGCTGTTCTCTTGTTATCTCCGGTAAGCATAACTGTATAAAGACCCATCTGCTTAAATTCTTCTATCGCTTCAGAAGAAGCTTCACGCATAGTATCTGCAACACCGATAATCCCGATGAGTTTGCCGTCAGCTTCAAAGAACAGCGGAGTTTTTCCCTGGTCTGCCAATGCCTGTGCTTTTGCTTGATATTCAGGCTCGACGGAAGTCATGAAGCTGAGATTGCCGCCTTTGATCAGCTTTCCTCTTACAACGCCCTCAAGACCATTTCCGGCATGGATCTTGAGGTTCTCTGCCTTCTCCGGAATTAATCCCTTTGAACTGCAGTAATCGGCAACAGCTTTTCCTAACGGATGCTCGCTGCCATTTTCTAAAGAACAAGCAAGCGTAAGTAATGTGCTTTCATCTTCTACAGGAATGATATCCGTTACTTGGGGTACGCCGCTTGTAACAGTACCGGTCTTGTCGAGAACTATGATCTGCGCACGTCCCGTCTGTTCCAAGGATGTTGAAGTCTTAAAAAGGATTCCGTTCTTAGCTGCCACGCCATTGCCGACCATGATCGCTACAGGTGTTGCCAGGCCCAATGCACACGGGCAACTGACTACCAGAACAGAGATCGCTCTAGTAAGTGCGTATCCTGCCTCTGCTCCAAGGAACATCCAGACTATAAATACGATCAATGAAATTATCAGAACTGCAGGAACAAATACTCCTGATACCTTGTCAGCGATCCTTGCTATGGGAGCCTTTGAGCTTGAAGCATCACTTACCATCTTAATTATCTGGGCTAGTGTTGTATCTTCGCCTACCTTTACGGCACGGCATTTTACAAAACCCGTCTTATTCACAGTCGCTGCAGACACCTTATCTCCGGAGACTTTATCAACCGGAACCGATTCACCCGTGAGAGCAGATTCATCCACTGCGCATTCGCCTTCGGCTATCACTCCGTCAACCGGGAAAGATCCGCCGGGTCTAACCACATAGATGTCACCTACAGCTACTTCTTCGACAGGAACTGTTACTTCATGTCCGTCTCTTATCAAAACAGCTGTCTTAGGCTGCAGATCGAGCAGTCCTCTGAGTGCATTCGTGGTTCTGCCCTTCGATACCGCCTCTAAAAGCTTACCGATCGTAATGAGGGTAACGATCATGGCAGCCGATTCGAAGTAAAGATCATTCATCAGCGCCATCTGCTCCTCGTGCGAGGCCACAGAAGTCATGTGTAACAATGTTACAAAGCTATATATAAACGATACTCCTGACCCCATGGCGACCAGGGTATCCATATTGGTGCTCTTATGCAGGAGTGCCTTAAACCCATTGACGAAAAACTTCTTGTTGATCACCATTATGATGCCTGAAAGAAGCATCTCTATAATCCCGATACCCACCATATTGTGCTCCAGGAACGAAGGCGCGGGCCAGTTCCACATCGATACACCCATAGAGAAATACATCAGTGCCAAGAGGAATATCACGGAGCTTATAAGCCTTCTTATAAGGGCAGGTTTTTCTCTGTCCTTGAGCTGCTCTTCCATGTTCTTATAAAGGTCACTCCCGGCAGTCCCGGACTTACGCTCAAGCGAAGCCCCATAACCGGCATTTTCAACGGCCTTAATGACCTCAGCTGCATCAGCCGGACCCGTTACGCTCATGGAATTAGTCAGAAGCGAGACGCTGCACGAATCAACGCCTTCTACTCCTTTTACCGCTTTCTCGACATGTGCCTGACAGGCCGCACAGCTCATGCCGGTCACCAAATACTTCTCTGTCTTAGGATTATTGTTATCCATCTCTTCCCTGATTCTAAGGTTGAAAGTTTATTTCATTAGCTTTTGCAGGAGCTCAACCAGCTCTTCAGTCTTTTCATCTGAACCGTTTCTGATATCTTCAGCAACACATGTTCTGATATGGCTTCCGAGAAGCACCTTCGAAAAGCTGTTCAAAGAACATTTCGCAGCACTAACCTGAGTCAAAACGTCAACGCAGTAAGCATCTTCTTCGACCATCTTTCTGATGCCTCTGATCTGGCCTTCGATACGGTTAAGACGTGTAATGAGATCTTTGATCTCTTCATCTGATCTGTCTTTGGTTCTGCAGTGAGGACATTTCTTTTCTGACATACTTACACCTCCAGGTATTATACCTCCATGGGGTATTATTCTTTTGAGTTACTATATACCCCCGTAGGGTATATGTCAATAATTGCTGTTCGTGTGACATACAAATCATCAAAAATCGTTTTCGTATGTCATTTCGAGCTGATCAAAACAGTATCCCTTGCCAAACCATTTGCATTAATATATATTTCTCTTGCTTAAAGAAAGGAATATACCATGCGCCGCACCAAGCCTTTGGGAATCGTACTTCTGCTCATAACCGCCATCATCTGGGGTTCATCTTTTGTTGCACAGTCGATCGGCATGGAAAGCGTTGACGCATTCACTTTCACGGGCATAAGGACAACGCTCGGAATGCTGTTCCTTCTTCCTTTCACGCTGATAATCAATAAAGGGTTTGATTTCAGAAAGAGCACCCTTAAAAAAGGTCTCATTCTCGGCATCGTATTCTCCATCGCACAGAATTTCCAGCAGTTCGCCTTCTACTATTCAACATCAGGAAAGATCGCGTTTATAACTGCCTTCTATATGTTCTTCGTGCCGCTCTTCAGCGTAATTTTCCTGAAGAAGAAAATAGCAGTACTTACCTGGGTATCTATCCTCTTCGGTCTGCTAGGCCTGTTCCTTCTCTGCCTTGATCCTTCTGACCTTACCAACATCAATATGGGAGATATCCTCGCGCTCATCTGCGCGATCTTCTATGCAGTACAGATAATGCTGATAGACAAGTTTACGGAAGAAGACATAAGCGGCGTACAGCTGTCATTTATGCAGTTCTTTGTAGCCGCAGTTATCTCGATCATAGCTATGTTCATTTTCGAGCAGCCGAATCTTGCGGATATAAAAACCGCAGCCCCTTCCCTTCTTTATTCGGGAATAATGAGCTGCGGTATAGCTTATACACTTCAGATCGTAGGACAAAAGCATGCAAGTCCTGTCGTTGCTTCACTTCTCATGTGCCTCGAGTCGGTCTTCGCCGTCATTGCGGCTGCAATAGTCCTTCACGAAGGCATGTCACCCGGAGAGGCGGCAGGCTGCGTGATCATGTTCGCCGCGATCATTCTTTCGCAGGTTTCCGAGTCTCTTTCTGCAAAGAAGCGGAATCCGACGCCGGAAGCACATACTTAAGAAGCAAGATCATACCTACCATCAAAACGATTCCGATCAGGAGCGAGATCGCTGCATTCCTGACAAATCCGGCAACCATATAAGTTATGAAAGAGACAGCTGCACATGTAAGTGCATATGGTAGCTGCGTTGATACATGCGCTATGTGATTACATTGGGCTCCTGCAGAACTCATGATGGTCGTATCAGAGATCGGTGAGCAGTGGTCTCCGCAAACGGCACCGGCCATGCAGGCGGATACGCAGATGACGGCGAGAGTTGCCTTTGCCGGATCAGGATCATTAAGCTTGAATACTTCGAGTGTTATCGGGATAAGGATACCGAATGTACCCCATGAAGTTCCTGTTGCAAAAGAAAGACCGCATGCGATGAGGAAGATGATCGCAGGAAGGATCATGTTGAAATCGCCCTTTCTGCTCTCTACAAAGGCAGCTACAAATTCAGCAGCACCCAGTGACTCTGTCATGGCCTTCAATGACCATGCAAGTGTAAGGATCGTAATAGGTGCGATCATGGCCTTGAAGCCTTCTTCAACACATGCCATGCACTCCTTGAATTTTAATACCTTTCTGAAGAGATATAAGAGGACTGTGAAGATAATTCCGCCAAACGAGCCGTATGCAAGGCCGACGGAAGCATCACTTTTTGCAAATGCATCAACAAAGGTCTCGCCACTGAAGAAACCGCCTGTATAAATCATTCCGATAACACAGCAGATGATAAGAACAACAACCGGAAGAACAAGGTCTATTACCTTACCCTTCTTTTGGGCTGTCTCCTCTTCCTTTGTTTCAGCAGCAGGCTTAACAGTAAAGAGATCACCGTTCTTGGCGTTCTTCTCGTGACGTGCCATGGGACCGTATTCGACCTTGAACACGACCATCAGGACCATCATGAGAATTGTTAAGATAGCATAGTAGTTATAAGGAATAGATCTTATGAAGAGCATGAGTCCGTTAGTACCTTCAGGCGCAAAACCGGATACTGCTGCCGCCCATGAAGATACCGGTGCAATGATACAGACAGGAGCAGCAGTCGCATCGATAAGATATGCAAGCTTTGCTCTTGAGATCTTCTGTCTGTCAGTAACAGGTCTCATGACCGAACCGACAGTAAGGCAGTTGAAATAGTCGTCGATGAAGATAAGTACGCCAAGTCCGATCGTTGCAAGCTGCGAGCCTACTCTGGACTTAACATGCGAGGATGCCCAATTGCCGAATGCGGCAGAGCCCCCCGCCTTATTCATTAGCGCGACTATTATCCCGAGAAATACAAGGAACACCAGGATACCAACGTTATACGAGTCAGAAAGAGAAGCAATAATGCCCTTATTAAAGATATGCTCCAGTGCTTTTACGGGATGAACAACATACAGATAAGGATTGCTCGTCGCACTTAACGAATAAAGTACTCCTCCTGTCACAATGCCGACGAAAAGCGAACTGTAAACCTCCTTCGTGATCAAGGCGAGCACGATCGCAACAACAGGCGGTAACAATGCCCACGCAGTGTTAAACAATACGGGAACAAATTCAGCGTCCATAACTTACCCTCCGAATAGCAAGATACGTTCATAATAGCACGCTCTTTCCGGTCCCTCAAACCGCAAATGCAATAAAATAAGGCTTTTCAATAAGTCAAAATGCGAAAAATAAAGCCCCCGGAAAATACTTCCGGGGGCAAATAATAATCAACTGTTTTACCGTTCTATCAGAACTTGCCTGCCTTAGCAGCTTCCTCAACGGATACTGCTGTGGAAACAGTCATACCAACCATCGGGTTGTTACCTGCACCGATAAGGCCCATCATCTCAACGTGAGCAGGAACTGAAGAAGAACCTGCGAACTGAGCGTCAGAGTGCATACGGCCCATAGTATCTGTCATACCATAGGAAGCAGGACCTGCAGCCATGTTATCAGGGTGAAGTGTACGGCCTGTACCA
>JAFRST010000053.1 GCA_017427465.1 Clostridiales bacterium
GGCGCCATAAGTAATTTTTTGAGCTACGCCCTTCTTGCCGTCCAACATGATGTTGTTGATAAGCTTACTTACTACAACGTCATTGTAGACAGGATCCGGAAGAACCGTTCTCTTTGGGGTATTGCCTTTTCTTGGCACTTTGCTTCCCTCCTAACATGATTATTAAAGTTTTACTGATCTAAAACTTGAAACCATAGGTACTCACGTTTCAGTTGTTCTTGTGGACCGTGTTAAGCGTCTCAGTCAGGCAATGTCCATATATGAACAATGTACTGATCACTTATGTCCAACCCCTGCGCGAAAATTCTCACGCGGGATTACTTCTTAACCTTAGCAGCCTTCGGCTTCTTAGCGCCGTACTTAGATCTGCCCTGCTGACGGTCAGTAACGCCGGCTGTATCAAGTGTGCCTCTTACAATGTGATAACGAACACCAGGGAGGTCCTTAACACGTCCGCCTCTGATAAGTACAACAGAGTGCTCCTGAAGGTTGTGTCCGATTCCCGGAATGTAAGCAGTAACCTCGTAGCCATTTGTAAGACGAACTCTTGCTACCTTACGAAGAGCTGAATTAGGCTTCTTAGGTGTTGTTGTCTTAACAACTGTGCAAACGCCGCGCTTTTGAGGCGAATCAAGATTTGTCTGCTTGTTTCTGATGGTATTCATCGAGAACTGCAAAGCCGGTGAGGCAGACTTGAATGTCTTTGACTGTCTGCCGGACTTAACCAATTGATTGAACGTTGGCATCAATACATCTCCTTTCTTAATTTTTACGCGCAAATATGAGCACAAAGTCCCCTTTGCGAGCAATTAAGTATACACCCGTGTTTTTGGAATGTAAACCGCTATTTTTCGAAGTTCTGAGGGCAGTCAGCCGGTCAATTTCCTTGTTACCTGCTGTAGACACCCGTCATAAGCTCTTTTATGTATGCTTCCTTGTTCGGCAGTCCGGGGCAGTCTTCAGCTATCTTAACGGCAAGGTCCTTGTCGTACGGAATGCTTAAGAAAGAGAAGTTTATAGGCGCCTCTTCTTCCGAATCAAGCTCTCCTTCGATCAAAAGCGCATGGCATCTAGTAACGCCAAGGGGGTTGCCCACGCTTCCGGTGTTTACCGCATATCCCATATCAAAGGCGCGGAGATACGGCGTGTGGCAGTCCGCGCAGATAAAGCCCCCGTGGACCTTTCCTTTGGTATCGGTAAATCCGGGGCGGAACTCATTAATGGTCAGATACGTGTGATAGTTGTCATCGACCGGTCTTCCGTGAAAAAGCCTGAAATTTATGCCGCTTATGAGGATCTCGTCTTCAAGGGGGAGAGACTCAAGCCAGGCCATTCTCTCCTTGCCGATCTGCTCCCAGAAAAATGACATGCCGTTCCATTCCGGAGGGCAGTTCCTGGACAATTCGCCTATGAAAAGATCCCAGTTTCCTGCCAGAAATTTATCGCAGTGGTCCCGGACCCAATCTAAAGTCTTGTCGCTTTCAGGGCCCTTTCCTACCGCATCGCCCAGAAACCATATAAGATCGGGCTTAATCTTATCGATCTCCTTTTCCAGCGCAAGCGTTGCAGGCATATTTCCGTGCAGATCTGCTAAAAACAAAATTCTCGACATGTTAATTCCTTCTTCCTGGTTTTCGGGCGGGTTTGACAATAATACAAAAAAAGCATGAAAAATTGAACACTAAGCCGAAAAAATCTTATTCACAACTTGGGACAAACCCTATATACTTACTAAGGTTATTTTTTAATTACAAGGAGCGTGACTTCAATGAAAGTAAAAATCACAGAAACCGTGCTGCGTGACTCACAGCAGTCTTTGATCGCAACACGTATGCCGTTCTCCGATTTCGAGGGCATCCTTGAGACTTTGGACAACGCCGGCTACTACTCACTCGAGTGCTGGGGCGGCGCAACCTTCGACTCATGCCTCAGATATCTGGACGAGGATCCGTGGGAGAGATTAAGAAAGATCAAGGCAGTCTGCAAGAAGACTCCCTTACAGATGCTCATCCGCGGTCAGAACATTTTAGGATACAAGCACTATCCCGATGACGTCGTCAGACTCTTCTGCCGCAAGGCTGCAGAGAACGGTATGGATATCTTCCGTATCTTCGACGCTCTCAATGATTTCCGCAACATTGAAGTCTGCATTGACGAGGTAAAGAAGTGCGGCAAGCATGCACAGGGCTGCATCTGCTACACAACTTCACCCGTACATACAATCGAGAAGTACGTTGAAATGTGCAAAGAGCTTGAAGGCATGGGCGTTGACTCCATCGCAATCAAGGACATGGCAGGCATCTGCTCACCTAAGGAGGCATACGACCTCATTAAGGCTATCAAGGATGCCAAGATCAAGGTACCTCTCTTCTTCCACACACACCACACAACAGGCATGGGTCCAATGACTCTCTTGAAGGCCGTTGAGGCAGGTGTTGACGGAATCGACTGTGCTATCTCCACAATGGCAGGCGGCACATCACAGCCCGCTACTGAGACCATGGCATTCACTCTCGGCCAGTTCGGTTATGACTCCGGCCTCGACATGGATAAGCTCAAGGAGATCGCTGATTTCTTCGTACCCGTCAGAAAGAAGTTCCTTGACAACGGTACACTCAATCCTACAGTCATGGGCATCAAGGCTGACATCCTTAAGTATCAGGTTCCGGGCGGAATGCTCTCCAACATGATCGCTAACCTTAAGGACATGCACGCTCTCGACAAGTTCGACGAAGCTCTGGCTGAGATCCCTGCAGTACGTAAGGACATGGGTTATCCCCCGCTTGTTACGCCTCTTTCACAGATGGTCGGTAACCAGGCAGTCCAGAACGTCCTTTTGGGCGAGAGATATAAGAACATCTCCAAGGAAATCAAGGCTTACCTCCGTGGCGAATACGGCCGTGCACCGGGCGAAGTTAACCAGGAACTCATCGACAGATGCTGGAAGCCTGAAGAACTCGTTCAGGGCAGATATGCTGATTCCCTTGAGCCCGTTTTCGAGAAGACAAAGAAGGAACTTGGCGACAAGGCAAGATCCGACGAAGACGTTCTCTCTTACATCGCTTTCCCTCAGGTTGCAGAGAAGTTCTTTGCTGCACGTGAAGAGAAAGAATCCAACACAGTTAACTACACCATCGAGAAGAAGGAGGATTAATAATGAATTCTACTATTCAGTTGGCTATTGAACGCGGACAGAAACTCACGACCGCAGAGATGTTCATGAATGCCGGCATCGTAATCCTCGTTGTCTTCGCTGTGCTCCTGTTGATGTACATCCTGATCTCACTTTCAGGCAAGATCATCCAGGCGATCACCAGCATAGGCAAGAAAGCCGAGCCTGCGAAGGCAGCACCTGCTGCCGCAGCACCCGCTGCTGCCGCTCCCGAAGAAGAGTTCTCTTCCGGAACATTGAAGCTCAAGGACTGTGACGAGAAGACAGCTGCCATGATCATGGCAATCGTCGCTGATGACACAGGAATCCCGCTCAACGAGCTCGTATTCAAGTCCATCAAGCTTGTCGAAAAGAAGTAAAGGAGAAACCCCATGATTTATAACGTAACAATCAACGATAAAGTATATGAGGTAGAAGTTGAGAAAGGCAAAGCCAATCTCATCAGGACAACAGCCGTAGCTGCTGCTCCTGCTGCCGCACCTGCTCCTGCAGCTGCACCCGCTGCAGCTCCCGCTCCTGCCGCTCCCGCAGCACCCGCTGCCACAGCAGCCGCAGGCACAACACCCGTTAACTCACCTATGCCCGGTACGATCCTTGACATTAAGGTCGCTGTCGGCCAGGCAGTTAAGGAAGGCGAGCTCGTCTGCATCCTCGAAGCTATGAAGATGGAGAACGAGATCTATGCACCTTGCGCAGGTTCTATTGCCCAGGTCCTCGTAACAAAGGGCCAGTCCGTAGACACCGGCACACCCTTGGTATCTATTTCTTAATCGGGGGTAGAGGGTAATGATTGAAGTATTAAAAAATCTGTGGGAGTCATCAGGCATTGCCACAATGACGTGGCAGCAGGGCGTTATGATCGCTGTCTCGTTCCTCCTGTTGTACCTCGCAATCAAAAAGCAGTTTGAGCCTTTGCTCTTACTCCCTATCGCATTCGGTATGCTCCTCACCAACCTTCCCTGGGTCGGCGGCGGAATCTTCCACCCCGAGTGGTTTGACGGTGAGATCAATTGGGCTGCATTAGGCGGCAACTATCACGATGCTGCCGGCAACCACATCGATCCGGGTCTTTTCGACTTCCTGTACATCGGCGTTAAGATGGACATCTTCCCCTGCCTCATCTTCATGGCAGTCGGCGCTATGACAGACTTCGGACCCCTGATCTCCAGACCTTCGTCCTTCTTCATGGGCGCAGGCGCTCAGTTCGGTATCTCCGCTGCATTCGTTCTCGCCTGCCTCTTCGGATTTGATCCCCAGGGCGCAGCTTCCATCGGAATCATCGGCGGTGCTGACGGCCCGACAGCTATCTACCTCACATCCAAGCTCGCTCCTGAGCTTTTGGGCGCTATCGCTATCGCAGCATATTCATACATGGCCCTGATCCCTATGATCCAGCCGCCTATCATGAAGCTCTTCACATCAAAGAAGATGCGTAAGGTAAAGATGGAACAGGCAAGACCTGTATCAAAGACAGAGAAGATCTGCTTCCCTATCATCGTTACAGTAGTCTGCGTTCTCATCCTCCCTTCAGTTGCGCCTCTCCTGGGCTGCCTCATGCTCGGTAACCTCTTCAGAGAGTCCGGCGTTACAGACCGTCTCTCCGACACAGCTCAGAACGCTATGTGCAACATCGTAACGATCATGCTCGGAACATCCGTCGGTGCTACAGCAGTCGGCGCAAGATTCCTCAAGCTCGAGACACTCATGATCATCGGTATCGGCCTCCTCGCATTCGCTTTTGCTACAGTCGGAGGCCTCCTGATCGGCGATCTCATGTATGTCCTCTCCAAGGGCAAGATCAATCCGCTCATCGGCGCAGCAGGCGTATCCGCCGTTCCTATGGCAGCACGTGTTGCTTCCAAGGTCGGCCAGAAGGAGAACCCTTCCAACTTCCTGCTCATGCACGCCATGGGTCCGAACGTTGCAGGCGTTATCGGTTCAGCTGTTGCTGCCGGCATCCTGCTCACGCTCTTCGGTTAAGGATAAATAATTAATTAAATAACCAACCCAAAAACCCTCAAAGCACAGCTTTGGGGGTTTTACTTTGCCTGTAGCACTTTGCTCGGGCGCTGCCTTTCAAGGGACGCTTTGCTCTCCTTACAGTTGCCCTTGACTGCCCGCCCGCTCGTGCTGTTTGGTGTCTAAGAGGTGTAAGGCACCTCCTTGCATTACCATGCCGGATATAAATACTTTTATTCCTTAATTTCGTGTAGATTTTTTGCAGGCTTTTTGCGGGTGCTTGTCGCATATTTTGTAAGCTTTTGTCGGAACTTGTATGACTTTCAGAACTTTGTATTAAACCTTTTGTGATTTCCTGTATGTTTTCCTTCCGTATTTGTCGTATGCAATACCGGATGCCATAACCGACAAACATACAAAGTGTTCACACAAGATCTCATACAAGGTTTTACTAAAAAGCGACAATTGCAGACAGAGTTCAGACAAAACCATACAAGAAAACCTGCAAACGCATCTGAAAGACCGACAAATAACCGACAAGAAATTAAGGAATAAAACTACTAATGATCGGCGGCATTCATCGTCATATGAGAGTCCTGTGAATGCCGGCTCTTGAACAGAAAAAAGCGCCTGCAAGCGTTCGGTTAAGGCCGGCCAGAAGAAGGCCCGGCGGGAGCGTGCCTTGACGGTACAGCGCAAAGCAGGTGCTATAAACATGCAGTAAAAAACCCCTCCGGAAAGGATCTTCCGAAGGGGCAAAACATTTTACGTATCAGATTTCAGATCAATCTTCTGTCGTCGGTGCCTCAGGGGCTGTACCGCTTACTGTATTGTCTGCTTCGCCTGTTGAGAGGTTTACTGTGGAAACGTTCTCAAGGCCGTTGATCGTGATGTTCTTGTTGACCTTAGCGTCATAGGTGTTAGCCTTCATGATCTCTCTGATGTCGATTCCCGTAGCTTCCTTGACGGATTCGATCGTCTTGGCAAGTACGGTAGGTACATAAGATCCCATGTTGCTTACTCCGGTCTCGTTGCCGTTGCCGGAATCGATAATTGTTACCTTATCGATCGTGGACAGAGGCTTAGCGATCTCAGCTGCCATTTCAGGAAGTGCCTTAACGATCATTTCCATCATAGCTGCCTGGCCGTACTTCTTCATAGCTTCAGCCTTCTTATCGATAGCTTCTGCCTCAGCTAAACCCTTTGCTGCGATTGCTTCAGCTTCAGCTTTACCCTTTGCTGCGATGGCATCAGCTTCTGCCTTACCCTTTGCAGCGATGGCATTTGCTTCCTGCTGTCTTGCGAACAATTCAGCTTCTGCCTGAGCCTTTCTGGCGTCAGCTTCCTTCTGCTTTGCGAAAAGGTCTGCCTCAGCCTGAATCTTCTTGACTTCCTGCTGCTTCTCGAGTTCGAACTTCTCAGCTTCAGCTTTTCTCTGTCTCTCATAGAGAGATGCGTCTGCTGCCTGCTGCTTTGCGAACTTCTCAGCTTCTGCCTTCTTCTTGACTTCAGCATCGAGAGCCTGCTCTTTAACTTCAGCTTCCTTTCTCTTGAGGTCGACTTCCTTCTCCTGACGTGCGATGTCGGCGTTGGTCTTTGTGACCTCGATGGTCTTACGCTGATTCTCTTTCTGGATCTCGTAAGCTGCGTCTGCCTCAGCCTGCTTTGAGTCTTCGACTGTCTTGAGCTCAGCTCTCTTGATAGCGAGTTCATTCTGCTTAACGGCGATCTCTGTGTCAGCTGCGACCTTAGCGTCGTTTGCTTCCTTCTGAGCCTGAGCCTGAGCGATAGCTACGTCTCTGTCAGCCTGAGCCTTTGCGATCGAAGCGTCCTTCTGGATCTTAGCCATGTTGTCCTGACCAAGAGCGTTGATGAGATCCTTCTCGTCTGTTACGTGCTGAACGTTGCAGGAGATGATCTCGATACCGAGACGCTTCATGTCTTCCTGAGCCTTCTGCTGAACCTCGTCACCGAACTTCTTTCTGTCGTTGCAGAGGTCCTTCAAAGTGATCGTACCGATGATCTCTCTCATGTTACCCTGGAGGGAATCAACGAGTGAATCTGCGATCTGCTGTTCTCTCATGTTGAGGAAGTTCTTCATGGCGAGCTTAACGCCTTCACCTTCGCTCATCACTCTTACCTTAGCGACTGCGTCGATGTTGACACCGATGAAGTCTGCTGTAGGTACGTAACCATCTGTCTTGATGTCGATCGAGATCTGCTTGATGAGGAGCTCGTCCTTTCTCTCGAAGAAGGGCATCTTGAGTCCTGCTCTACCGATCAAAATCTTAGGGTTCCTACGAAGACCTGAGATGATGTAAGCCTTGTCCGGCGGTGCCTTTACGTAGCTGCAGATAATGATGATGATAACTATTACAGCGACAATGGCTGCTACAATGACTGGCCATGTGAATAATACTTCCGGCATTTCCTTATCCTCCTATTTCTTAAAAAACCCCACACCGAATCTGTTACGGTACGGGGATGCATAAGATATTGCTAAAGATATTTTACAATATGGGACCCCCCGGTCAAGAAAAATCGTATCTGCCGAAATCCGATTTGTATATTTGAATAATTCGGAATATTCCCGGTTGTGCGGGTTTAATATTTTTACACAAATCCGTAAAACCCCGGGAGCTGTGATGCAACTATAGAAGGCTTTTCGGGGAATCAAAGAAAAACCCGCCTTAAGATCCAAGGCGGGCGAATTGTTCCTTATATTAAGTAATATATTAACCGAAGAAATATACGAATCCCAGTACGTGGAGCACGAGTCCTGCGAGGATGAAGAAGTGCCATACCATATGGGAGAACTTGAATCTTCTCTTGGAGGGCGCGAAAAAGATTCCTACCGTGTAAACGATCGCGCCGGACAAAAGGAGCCAGAAGCAAAGTGTTGTCGTGTTCTGGTAGAACTCAACGATCCTGAATATGATCGCCCAGCCCATTGCCGCATAGATAAAGTACGTGAATGCCTTGCCGACCTTGGTGTGGTAAGCAAGAGCGGTTACGAGCACGCCTGCGACAGCCATTGCAGCTTCAAGAGCCCAGAGGACTGCGCCGGATACCGTACCGAGGAGATTAATGCAGATCGGAGTATATGCGCCAAGGATCGCGAAGTAAGCTACGCTTCTGTTGACCTTGTTCATGATCCTCTTGTGAGGTGTGCCGTGCTTCATGAAGTGATAGATCGTGGACATGAGCAAAGCGAGAATGAGGGTGATGATGAATGCCGATCTTCCGATGACGGTCATGACCACCATGCCCTGTGAGGCACCTTCTGCTGCGGAAGCGGTCTGATATGCGGTGATGGCAGCGAAAGGCAGAAGTCCTAACAGGTAAAGCGCAGGTACACCGGCCGTAAGTGAGTTTCCGACTTCTTCGCCGAATGTCTCGTAGGTCTTATGAAGACCTCTTTTGACTGCCTGCTTTGAGCTCTCAAACCAGGTAAGTTCCTTCAAACCTTCTTCGAGCGGGTCTTCACCGGTTGTAGCGGCATGCTTCTTATCGGAACTGCTCGCAAGCAAGGTCTTCCAATATTTCTTATTCTTAGCCATTAATCCTATTCTCCATACTATTTATCAACTGATACATTTTACAAGGTGCGGGGGTTGTTTTCAACCTAAACCGTTTACTCCCGGGCGCTATGCTGAAGGGCTTATTTCTCTGCGTTGTCAGAAGAGGGGGCACCGAGCCGGATAACATCGTCTGCCTTCGGCTTCGGAGGCGGCATGGGAATGGCCTCGTCAGACTTCGGCTTGGGAGCGCCGAGCGGGATAGATTCATCGCTCCTGGGCTTAGCCTCTTCCTTCTTGGTTCCTGCCTCAAGAGCTTCGGGCTTCCCTCTTTCCGGTGCTTCAACTCCGAGGTGGACAGGTCTTACGGGTGCTCTGACACCTACACGTCTGGGAGCAGTGCCTTCACTGATCGTGGGCTTCTCCTCAGGTTCTGAAGGCGGCATCTTGATAGTCTCGTCAGGCTGTCTGACCGGAGCGTTCTTGCGTGTGATCTCGGCAGGAGTCTGTGCCGTTACGGGCGCTGTAATAACAGTGCCGAGAACTTCCGGCTTCTCAGGTGCCTTGGATGTGGTGGGCGCCGAATGAGATGTAGTCATAGGGTTAAGCTGCTCTGACAGATAAGCGATCCTGTAGAAGCGGATGATCCTGAATATTATCGGCCAGAAGATGGCAACCGGCAGGATCCAGTAAACGACTTTGGATGCGGCGGTATCTCCGATGAGCTTGGAAAGCGCTGCGAAAGGCGCCTGCATTACGTTGTAGATCGTTCTTAAGACGAGCGCTCCCAGGATAGACGAGAGCTTGGCATTGTCACCCTTGATGAGCTCTTGTGCAGGATAAAACCATAACGGCAGGTATGCCATAAGGCCGTATGCGGCAAGGCCCCAGTTGACCCATTCTTTTTTCTTAAATGCCGCGAAAAAAGGAAGGAAGAATACGAAGAACAGCGTATAGAGAACGCTCATGAAGCGCTCAAACAAAGAGAAGTCTCTGGGAATGACCGCATCGTATGTGAAATAGAGCGGGCTGAAACATACGAACGTCAGTGCGCCCGCGATGAGTCCCAAGAATACGCATGTGAAGTAATCTCTTCTCATATATCCCCTTGCAGTGTGTATGTCGGAGGCCGTGCATCTGAGGGCACAAAACCGACACTATTTTAATACAAAATACTTTGTTTATAAAATGCCGCATGAAGAATTGCTTTATTTCGCATTCCGGGGCCCTGCTGTCATAGAGCCGGAAAGGCCGTAGTGATATAATGTCAGGTATATTTAAGGTGTGTCTTTCGACTGCATTTCCGCAGTTAAGAAGGAGGGTTTATGAAGAAGTTTCTTTCCACTGTCTCGGTCGTTCTTTCCATCAGTATTCTCATGTCTTTAGGCGGATGCGCCATATCAAGCAGAAGGCGTGCCGAGAATAACGGCGGCAGCTCCAGAAGTTCGAAGAATAAAGATGATGAGGATTACCTGAGCAAAGCAAAGCAGCTTGACGACGATACTGTTTCAGATATCGAATCTTCGGCAGCATCAGTCTTCAAAGATGAAGTCATGTCAAGCTGGGGAGCCGGAGAAGAGCTCGAATCCCTGACATATGTAGGCAATTATCTGCTCATATCAAGAGATGAAGATGAGACCGACGAGCATAACCGCCTTTACATGGTCTATAAGGTCAGGGTTCACCTTACCGCTTCAAGCGGCGGCGAGAGCTCTGACGAGGTTCACGATTATTTCTGGTATGTGCGCTATGACGATCTGACTATCGATGAGGATGACGAAGTCGATTACGATAAACGTCATTACGAGACGCCGGAAGATAAGGTTGCTTTCAGTTCCGGCTCGAATTGGACGAATTACGGTTATGCCAGCCTTGACGATCTGTACGACGCGGTCGTAACGGAGAATGAAGATGATTTCAAGTGCACCGAGAACATTGATAAGAGCCTGACAGCAGGCCCTACCGTTACTCCTACACCTACTTCGACACCTACGCCTTCTCCTACGCCCACACCTGACCCTACACAGTACGATCCTTACCAGATGAAGTGCATAGACGTAACAGCATCCGCTTACTACATCCAGGGCGAGGGTACTTCGAGCGAGAAGCCTCACTATCCGAGCTATGCGGCAGACGATGACATGAAGACAGCATGGAACGTCAGGGCCCATGTCGAGAACGGCGAAAAGGTAACGACAAGAGGCGTCGGCGAATGGATCGAATTCTCATTCGAACCCGGCACATATCTGCAGTCCGTAGTTATTCATCCCGGCTTCGTTTACGGTTCGGGCGACAGCGTACACAGATTCGAGAGGAACTACGCTCCTACAAAGCTCCTCATCACGGCAGGCGGCCAGTCCTTCGAGGTAGATCTCGGCGATTACGCTTACGATGTAGAGAAGGCGCTGTCCGGATACTTATTTGAATTCCCGGGCTGGGTCAAGCTCACAGACGGCAAGATCAGGATCACGATACTTGAATCCCGCAACATCTATGCTGAGAAGGGCTACGACGGACCCTGGGATGACTGCTGCATCTCGGAGATCAAGTTCTGGGGTATCGCTCCCCTCAACTAAACATAGTTACTTAGAAAACATAAGACCGGTCCGATCAACGGGCCGGTCTTTTAATTGTTGTTTTCGGGCTTCAAAAGAGTCTCTTAGTTAGCCACTGAGCCTGTCCTTTATTCCGGCTGTCCCTCAATGCCTTCAAAAGGCTTGATATACCTGACTTTGAGAGTCTTGATCGTCATTCCGCCGGACTGGAAATGAGCACGGAAAACACAGTTCTTGGAATACATCATGCAGTCCACCTTCTTTGAGACGGGCTCACCGTTCGTGCCGTTCCATGTGACAACGGCAAAAGGAATGCTCGTGACATAAAGCGTCATCGGGATCTGTGCAAGCTCTCCCAGACTGGAATAGCCGGTGAACTCAAGCTCGATAAAACCTGACCTCAGGCTGGTGATTCCGAATACGAAGTCCTGGCCTCTGGAAGTCTTCACATTGCACTCGATCTCCACCTCGTCATCTAAGGTGTAGAAGACATCTGAATCGACTTCAACGTCATCGTCTTTGAACGGACTGTCGATGTGCTCGATCGTGATCTCCTTGCCTTCAATGCGGTCCATAGCGGGAGTGTTCATCGCAAACTCAAGGATATTCTTTGCGTTCCTCTGAAGCTCTGCCCTGGTTATGCGTGAGCCGTCGCCTTCGGTGAGTTCCTTGTAGCAGTCGGTCTCATTGAGGTTCTCCTTTTCGACGCTTGTACAGACCATGTAAACATCGTTCTGCGATCTTGCCATAACGGAATGATCTTCTAAAGAATACTCTTCAGATCTAATGCCGTCCTTGTTGATGTATGCCCACCAGTCGGTCATGACGAGACCCTTAAAGCCCCACTGTTCTCTCAAGACCATGGTGTTCTGGTCGTAGTGGTTAGCGCTGTAGATGCCGTTGATCATGTTGTAGCTGGTCATGACGCATCTTGCGCCTGCTTCCCTGATCGCAATCTCAAAAGCAGGAAGGTAGATCTCGCGGAGCGCCCTGGATGATACGACGGAGCTCATCTCGCGTCTCTTTGTCTCGCGGTTATTAGCGCAGAAGTGCTTGATAACGGGCGTTACGCCGTTCTTCTCAAGAGCTCTTACCTGGGCAGCAGCCATGAGTCCCGTAAGGAGCGGATCTTCGGAGAAATACTCGAAGTTGCGTCCGTTAAGGGGATGTCTGTGGATATTGATGCCGGGGCCCAGGAGTGCGTCGATCTTGTTGGAGATCATCTCGATGCCAAGGTATGTGTAGAGCTCTTCTACGGCATCGACATCGAATGTCGAAGCAAGACATGTACCGTTGGGAAGAGAAAAGGCTTTCTTGCCCGAATCGAGTCTCATGCCTGAAGGACCGTCCGTGCAGCAGAGCGTGGGAACGCCCATTGCCTTAAGCTCTTTTGTGATGCCTCCGAACGCTGCAGCCGTACCGATCGTAACTTTGGGGCTGCCCATTCCCTCACCTCTGATAATGAGGGAGAGGTCTTCGTCCGTGAGCTGCGCGACGAACTCATCGAGAGTATTCTTGCCGCTCTTAACGTCTGCCAGCTTGATGCCCTTATCGCCTGTCTGAATGATCTCGGGAGCGACCCTGTCCATTCTGGATTCAAGGTAATTAACGGTCTCAAGAGGTGTGTCCTCTTCGCCCTTTGTATATGTGCCGTCACCGTTAGGGATTGCGGTCATGCGCTTGAACGGTTTAACGGGCGCTAATGCGCAGCTGACTTCTTCGAGGAGCCTGTCTTCAGCCAAGTCGAACGAACCGATCTTTTCAGCCGAGATAAAATCGCTTCCGAGGAAGAATTCGTATGTGCCCTTTTCGAGTACAAAACCCGTCGTGCCAAGACCCGTTCTGCCGTCGTCATCAAAGGACGCGAATCTTCTTACGGGAGCAGTAATCTTAACTGTCTCTTCGCTTCCTTCGGGGATCGCGCCGGTCTTCGTAAATCCGGCCAAAACCCTTGAAGGCTTCGAGAGCTTTCCGTCGGGCGCCTTGCAGTAGAGCATGACAGCCTTCTTGCCTGAGCAACGGCCTGTGTTCCTGACGGTTACGCTTACCGTAACTGTGTCGTCTGCGAAATCAAATGTCTTATCCGCGAGCTCAAAATCCGTATATGACAGACCTGCACCGAAAGGATAAACGACAGCATCTTTTGCGAATGTTGAGAAGTATCTGTAGCCTACGAAAATATCATCCTGATAGATATCCTCGTGAATGTCCCTGTTGCCGAAATTAGCCGATGAAGCATAGTCATCCAGTGACTTTGCGATCGTGTCGGGAAGGCATCCCGAAGGAGAGACCTTGCCTGATAAAACGCGTGCGACGCTGATGCCTCCGGTCATGCCGGCCTGCCATACGTAGAGCACGCTCTTGATGTCATATTTTGCGACAAAAGACATATCGATAACGTTGCCGACATTAAGGAGAACAACTGTGTTAGCAAATGCGGAAGATACGCTCGCAAGCATCTCTTCTTCGCTGTCGCTCAAATAGTAAGCGCCCTTCTCCGCGGAGTTGTCGCGGTCCTCGCCTGCGGTCCTCGCGATTATGATAACAGCGACGTCGTTGCGTGCTGCAAGAGTCTTTGCCAAGTCTTCTGCCACAGGCATCTCGGGCTGGGACCATGCCTCCTTGCCCCACCCGAGACCTGCGTCAATAGGATTTTCTTCGTCCCACTTGTCATAAATGTCCATGAGCTCAGAATCGAGCGTGATGTCAGGACATTCCGCAAGTCCCTCTCTGATGTCCGTGACATGGTTAACATTGACCATGCCGCCGGAACCCGTACCTGACTTGTAATAGTGGGTCTGCATCCTTCCGAAGAGAGCAACACGGGAGCCTTTTTTAAGAGGCAATATATTACCCTTGTTCTCAAGCATAACGATGCCTTCACAAGCAGCCTTGATGGCTGCCTCTGTGTAATCGTTCCAGTTAAGGATCAACTTGTTCATCTTATGAAACCTCCGTGTGCGGAAATGTCTCTTCTATTCCGTCTGTAACATTGAATATACAGTAATTTGCAGGCGGCTGCTCATATATTACCCGCATTTATAGCGCTTTTCTTGTTTTTGATAGCAACAGGTTGTAAACAAGAAATTAACTTTATTTTCCACCTTTCCAGTCAGCCTGTATTGTTATAGAATTACAAAGTTTGTGATATTAAACAGGCGCTATTAAGTTTTATAATGTGCGCGATTTCAATTATTTCGAAGGTTGGTATGGCAGCGAAAAGAACCGACACAGACATGACAAAGGGCTCCCCGATGTCGATAATCTTCAAGTTCACGATGATGCTCCTGTTAGGCAACATTGCCCAGCAGCTCTATAACATCGTGGACACCCTTATCGTCGGCAGATTCGTTAACCCCGAAGCTCTCGCCGCTGTCGGCTCTACCGGCACCATCATGTTCCTCATGTTCGGCACATCGAACGGCATGGTCGCAGGCTTTTCCATCGTCACGAGCCAGAGATACGGCGCGGGTGACCCCAAGGGCGTAAAAGCTTCCGTCACCAACGGATTCTTTTTGTCCACGATCATCGCCGCGTTCATAACGGTCTTAGGCCTTTTGTTCATGCGCCCGCTGCTGGTGCTCATGAACACGCCGGCGGATATTTTCGATTACGCGTTAACATACATATCAACGATCTGCGCAGGCATCGTCTGCGTCATCATGTACAACTACTGCGCTTCACTGATGAGGGCCGTCGGCAACAGCAAGATGCCTCTCATATTCCTTCTGTGCTCTGCCGGCACCAACATCCTTTTAGACCTTCTCTTCATTATCAACTTCGGCATGGGCACATTCGGCGCAGCCCTTGCAACGGTTATCTCTCAGGGCCTTGCGGTCGTGCCGTGCATTATCTATATCTATAAGAGAATGCCTGCCTTAAGGCCTGACAGATCAGACTGGAAGCTCAACCGCGCGATCATCAAAGAGCAGCTCCGCTACGGTATCCCGATGTCGATCCAGTACGGCATCACGGCTTCGGGTACGGTCATCATGCAGAGTGCATTCAACACTTTCGATTCCATCGCAGTCGGCGCCATCACTGCCGCAAGCAAGTTCCAGGGCATCATCACCCAGGGCATGTTCACCGTCGGTCAGACAATGGCTGCTTACGCCGGCCAGAATTACGGAGCCCGCAACATGAAGAGGATCAAGGACGGCGTAAAAGCCGCACTCAAGATCTACATCGTTTATTCTGTGATCGCAGCCCTCATTGCGATCTTTGTTATCCCGAAGTTCCTGTGGATCTTCTTTGATTCCGACGTGGACGTGTCTTTGTACATTCCGTGGGCAATGCCTTATCTCATTGAGCTTGCGGTATGCTACTTCTTCCTCGCCATGATCTTCATCTACAGGCACACGATCCAGTCCGTCGGCTACGCGAGCCTCGCCATGGTCCTCGGCTTTGTCGAGCTCGGTGCCCGCATGATCACTTCTTTCTACTCGATCGCAGTCCATAATTACTACATCGCAGTCGCTTCCGACCCGTTCGCATGGATCGCCGCAGCCGTCGCCTGCGTCATCATCGCCCGCGTGATCTTCAAGAAGATCGAGAAAAAGTGGGCTGACGAGGATAAAGCAAGGGCTGAAAACAAGGAAATGAATAACCTGGGGGTAAGCCGGGAAGATAACTGACAGGACCCGGGCAAAACTGCAAAGCACTATTTCCGGTATTACAAATCAAAAAAGAGATGCCCTTTCGGACATCTCCTTTATCGGTTTTAAGTTAACTGACTTAGGATCAAGCCTTACCGTCTGAACCGAGAACGTACTTAATCTTGTGAGCAACCATGTCCTTAACAGCCTGACGAGCGGGCTTAAGGTACTGACGGGGATCGAAGTGATCCGGGTGCTCAACGAAGTACTTACGGATGTTAGCTGTCATAGCAAGACGGATATCGGAGTCGATGTTGATCTTGCATACAGCGAGTGTAGCTGCCTTACGGAGCTGCTCTTCAGGGATACCAACTGCATCAGGCATATTTCCGCCGTACTGGTTAACCATCTTAACGAACTCCTGAGGTACGGAAGAAGAACCGTGGAGAACGATCGGGAAGCCCGGAAGTCTCTTGATGCACTCTTCAAGAACGTCGAAACGGAGCGGCGGAGGTACGAGGATGCCTTCTGCATTTCTTGTGCACTGAGCTGCTGTGAACTTGTAAGCACCGTGAGAAGTACCGATAGCGATAGCGAGTGAGTCGCATCCTGTTCTGGAAACGAATTCCTCAACCTCTTCAGGTCTTGTGTAGCTCTCGTGGCCTGACTCTACGACAACCTCATCCTCGATACCGGCGAGTGTTCCGAGCTCAGCCTCAACAACTACGCCGTGGTCGTGAGCATACTCAACAACCTGCTTTGTGAGGGCGATGTTCTCTTCGAAAGGCTTTGAAGAAGCGTCGATCATGACGGATGTGAAGCCGCCGTCGATGCATGACTTACAAAGCTCGAATGTATCGCCGTGGTCAAGGTGAAGTGCGATCGGGATCTCAGGGTTCTCGATGACAGCTGCCTCAACGAGCTTTACGAGATATGTGTGATTAGCATAAGCTCTTGCGCCCTTGGAAACCTGAAGGATAACAGGGCTCTTGAGCTCGCCTGCTGCCTCTGTGATTCCCTGAACGATTTCCATGTTGTTAACGTTGAAAGCACCAACAGCATAACCGCCGTCATAAGCCTTCTTGAACATCTCGGTCGTTGTTACCAATGCCATATATATGTCCTCCTGGATATTTTTTATAACGTACTTATCTTACAATCTTTTCGCCAAAACTCAACCGCCAAATATGGGAAAGTCTGCGTAATTAACAGAAGATTTCCATATAAAAGGGGGCTTTTTTGCCAAATGATTTTCGTAAGGCGCGAAAACGGGTTAATTACGGCTAACTTTGCCGTCAAAAAACAGGCCGCCGGTAAATCCCGGAGGGCCTGCTTCACTTTTTCTTCGGAATCTTTAAGCGAAAATGCTTATTTCATAAGCTTCTCGCCGCACTTGAGGCAGAACACTGCTTCCTGGTCCTTGATCTCGGCGCCGCACTTGGGGCACTTAGTGATCGTACCGGTCTCTACGACATCAGCTTCCTTCATATCAGGCTTCTTGTCTTCTTCATCGTCGTCTCTGTCAGCCCACTCATTGGCCTCTTTGAAAGCGTAGTTGCTTGTCTTAACGATGGACTTGCCGAACTGCTTGAAAGCGCCGCCCATGTCCTTGCCTGTCTTCTTCCAAGAATCTTTAAGACTGTCACTCATAATCTATTCCTCCAATCTCTCATTTTGAGATTTACAACAAAAGAATAGTCAAGACAATTGACAAAATCAAGTCTGATACCCGAAAGAGCTTGGTTTTTTGACATCTGTTGACGAAGGTTGTCAAAAAAAGTACACTTTTCAAAGTTATAAAATCAGTTCCCGCTTTATGGAGGTAAAGGAAATGGATAATCAGATCACTTCGCTCGATGTAAACGAAGGCAGAAAAGTGGTCCCTTATGACAAGGACCGCAAGACGATCACTTTCTATGACACGTTCTTCGACATGAACGGAGATGTGGTTAAATACGATGACATCGCGGTAGTACAGTCGGCTGCCATGAATTCTTCTTCGATGATCTACTTCTATTTCAGCAATTCTTTCACATATAACTTCTGTTTCACGACATATGACGGCGTTAAGCATAACTTCAAGCGCCACGGTTACCAGGCTTACGGCATCGGATCTTACAGACGCATCAAGAAGGAGTTCGATGTAGTAGCTCAGCCTATGTACGACATCGTCTTCAGAAAAGTCGCAGACCGCCTTATCGACAGGATCGCAAACGGCGCCTCAGTCAACATCTGCGGTCTTCAGATCACAAGGGACAGGATCATTTTAGAGAAAAAGAAGGAGACGATCGTCATCGACAGAAGCAACTTCGATCACGCTGCCAACAACAGCGGATACGCAGTCAGCTACGCACAGATATATTTGAAGGAAGTTAAGAAGCCCGTCTTCAGCTGCTCGCTCAATCTCGACAATGCGCGCCTTATCGTTCCGATCGCAAACTGCTTATTCGCGAACTGACATAGATCCAAAACAGAATACTACGGCCGGCCTGCTTAATTGCAGAACCGGCCGTCTTTTATTTGTGTTATCTGACAATATCTTATCTGGGCAGATATGTTGCCGTGGGATCTTCGTTCTTCTTTTTGTTCTTAGAGGAAGAAACAAAGCAGACCGTGATGCCCAAAAGAGGGATCATCATGACTGCGCAGACGAGGGCGATCGTGCCGGTACGTGTGCTCGTGCAGTCAAAAAGCACATAGCGGATCGTATATCCTTCCGCAGCAGAGATCCCCAGATCACTGCAGTAGCCGTTGTAGTAGTTCAGAGCTTCGGAAGGCTGTGACTTAACCTGTCCGATAAAGGTCCGAGGCTCCATTTCGATATAATCTGTCTTGCCATCGAGATAGTCGTACGTGGCATCGGCCATCTTATCGAGATACTCCTTGTCCTCTTTCTTGGATACACACATAGGCATGACCGAACCGTCGTACATCCAGATCATGTAATAGTATTCGTGACCCGTAGTGATGAAATAATCCTTCTTATCGCACTCCGCGTACTCACCGAGGCATGCTATGACTTCATAAGATATCCACTTTTCCTTGTATGCATCCTCATTGAGCGCAGCCTCTTCGTATGTCGCTGCGACACCTCCGAAAATAAGGTCTCTCATAAAGAATACGACAGTTCCGAATAAGACGAACGCCAGTATGGAAATGACTAACAGTCTTTTGTTCATAACATAATTTGTCCCCCGCTCTTGAATTGCTGCCCGATATTGTAACATACGGACGCGCTTCGAGCGCGGGGGCTCATTTTGCTATTCCTATTCCGGTATGGTCAAAAGACCTTACTTTTTGCTGATCTTAGCTTCAAACACACCGTCTTCGAGTTTTGTCTTAAGCTTGAGCCTGTGCTGCTCCAATATCCTTCCGGCGATCGCGATGCCGGTGCCCGGAGTGAACTTGTCGAGTTCAGTCTTATTCGTGACCGTGATCTCTTTCTTACCGATCTTTACGTCGATGTCCGAGTCTCCGGTCTTGTATTTAGCCGCATTGTCGATCAGGCAGAATACCGCGTGCTTGAAGTATTCCCTGTCCATCGGGATCTCCGTGTCGCCTGTTAAGTTGATCTTGGCACCTGCCTTTTCAGCCGCCTGATCGAAAACCTCTTTGACAGAGCCTTTCTCCAATACGGGATTGATCTTGCCGGCAGTCTTTAAGATCGCTTCGATGTCTTTATTCATCTCGGTCGTTTTCGCGAGAATGTCTTCGGCATACTTATTCTTCTCCTCGCTGTCATCGACGTCTTTGAGGTTCTCCGCGTAGCCGTTGAGGATCATCAGAGGAGTCTTGAGATTGTGCGCCAGAGAATCTATAAGATTGTTCTTGAAAAGATTATTCTCGTAAGCCTTCTTGTACTGTGAATAAGGCCTGATGGCGGCAAGAAGGCCGATTCCGGCACAAAGAACGAACAGAACGACAGCGTAGATGATTATGAACGGCTTGAAGTAGTCAAAGAACGACACAGTGGTCATGACATATTCGATCAGGTATTTATTACCGTTGATCTCGACGATCTTGAAGACACCCTGGGTCGTTAATCCGTCTGCTTCGTATTTAGCACCGTACCAATCACCGTAATCGTAGAATTCCTTGAACTTGGGGTTGTTCATGTCACGCATGTCGTAAAGATTGGTCGCAGAAAATATGCTTCCCTCCTGCTTGAAGAACTCCGTGGGGTAAATATTGTTGCCGAATACCTGGGCACTGTAAACGACCACATTGTCATCGCCGGAAAGATAAAGGTCTGATGATCCGGGAGTTGTAAAGTCCCACTTCTTGTCATTCGAGATTACTTCTCCCAAATGCAGTTTGTTGCTGTCCTTATAGTAGGTATTGGCCTCAAGCGTAGGATATCTCTTCATTGCGATAGCGTCCGCGATAATATAAAACGGATCTACATCATATCCCAATGAACTGCTTGACCAAAGAGCATTATAGGCATTTTTAAAATACGGATCGTTGACGTAATCAACATCCCATATCTCATCGCTTTCGAGATATTCAATAGAAAAGCCTTCTACTATGGAATCAACGGTCACTGACTCAGAGCCTGACGTTACGACCGCGACATCATCCTCGTTAAAAGAAATACTGTAATCTCCTGTGGTCTCACCTTCTACTACAAGTTCGGAACTGTTAATGACATACACCCATTTGTGCAGATTCATCTCGACGGGAACCGTGCTGTAACTTGTCTCATAGATCGTCTGGAACTGCCCGGCGTCTCCGACCTTGGCAAGCCTGACATAATCTGCATCATAAAAGTTGCACATGATGCTCACGAAGATCTCGTCGCTCGTTCCCTCATCGTAGCTTTTTAGGATCTTCTCATAATTTTTTCCCATGTCTGAGAAACCGCTGATGATCAGATTGTCGTATCTGGTCGCAAAAGCGATAATGGTAATGCTGTAAATGATCGCGCCTATAAGCAGAGCTGCTATCACTCTGGACAGAGCGAATCTCCAATATTTCTTGTTTTTCACCTATTATACCTCCCCTAGTCGAACCGGTAGCCGACCCCTATCAGAGTCTTTATGTGGCTGCCTTCCTTGCGAAGTTTGTTACGAAGGTTTTTGACGCGGTTGTCTATAACGCGCTCGGTGATATACATATCATCACCCCAGGCAACTGCGAGCAGGAGCTTCCTCGTGATCGCCGTTCCCGGATGTTCCATCATGTACTTGAGGATCTGGTATTCCTTAGGCGGCAGGTCGACCACTTCGCCTCCTACCTTCACCTCTATCCTTAAAGGATCCAGGCTGATCTGACCGCTCGTAAGGACTTTCTTCTCCGTGACCTCCGTGGTCGCCGAGCGCTCAAGGATCGCCAGGAGCTTACTGTACAGAACCGCGATCGAGAACGGCTTGACGATGTAATCGTCTGCACCAATCTCATAGCCGTACAGGACGTCTTCCTCCCTGACCTTGCCGGTCAGAAAAACGAGCGGCACATTCGATCTTCTCCTGATAAGCTTGCATAGTTCAAACCCGTCCAAGCCCGGCATCATTATGTCGAGAACGATGAGATCGTAGGATTCATTGAGGAATTTGGAAAGGCCTTCGTTGCCGTCCTCTGCAAAATCCAACGCGATCTTATCGCGCCTTCCGAAATAATCACCTATGACACGCCTGATCTGGGCGTCATCTTCAACGAGCAAAACTCTGTACATGAACTTCCTCCGTCAAGAGTGATGTTACACGTCCAGTGTATCGTTAGTGTATCGTTTTCACAAATGGGAAGTCAGGGAGCGGGAACATGCCGGCGTTGGCAGAGTTATGGGATCTCCCCAAATGCATTTTGTTGAAATTGATAATCAGTTTCATATTGACACTGTGCACCCCTGCTCCTATAATAGCTTTCCGTAAACTAATAAAATTAAGGAGAAACGGGCCTTCCTGCCCCTTAGGACATGAGCTTTAAAGGTCACAACACAATAAAGAAACTCCTATCGGTGCTGACAGCAGCACTGATGGTTTTCGCTGCCTGCTCATGCTCGGCAAAAGCAGATAATAACGGCAAGCTCAAGGTCGTCACGACGATCTTCCCCGAATACGACTGGGTAAAGCAGATCGCAGGAAATAACATAGATAATATCGACTTAACGCTCCTTTGCGACAATGGCGTGGACATGCACAGCTTCCAGCCGGCGGCAAGTGACATCATCAAGATCTCTTCATGCGATGTTTTCGTATATGTCGGAGGCGAATCTGACGAGTGGGTCGAAGATGCCCTGAAAGAAGCCGTCAACAAGGACATGAAGGTCGTAAACCTCTTGGAGCTTCTGGGTGACGCAGCCAAGGAAGAAGAACTCGTCGAAGGAATGCAGGGCGAGATCGAAGAGGGCGAATTGGATGAGCACGTATGGCTCTCGCTCAAGAATTCACAGCTGTTCGTACTTGGCATTGCACGCGCCATGGGCGAAGCAGATCCCGAACACGGATCATCTTATGAGACAAATGCCGAAAGATATAATGAGAAACTTCAGGATCTGGACAGCCGCTTCAGGAACATGGTATTTAACGGAACTAAGGACACGATCCTTTTCGGCGACAGATTCCCCTTCAGATACATGGCTGAAGAATACGGGCTTAACTACTATGCGGCTTTCTCAGGGTGCTCAGCTGAGACTGAGGCAAGCTTCGAGACGATAGTTTTCCTTGCAGGCAAAATAGATGAACTCGGGCTTAAGGCTGTCCTCACGATCGACGGCAGCGACCAGTCGATCGCCAAGACGATCGTGGAGAACACGGCGTCCAAGGACCAGGATATTCTCGTCATGGATTCGATGCAGAGCACGACGTCAAAAGACAGCGCGCAGGGCGTAACGTATATAACCATCATGGAATATAACATGGCAACGGTAGCGAGGGCATTGGCATAATGGATCAGCTCGTCTGCAAAAATCTTAAGCTCGGTTACGAGAACATCACCCTTGCCGAAGACCTGAGCTTCAGCGTTGAGAAAGGCGATTATCTCTGCATCGTCGGCGAGAACGGCGCGGGCAAATCCACGCTCATGAGAACGATCTTAAGGCTCCAGAAGCCTCTGGCCGGAACGATCGAATATAACGACGATCTCACGGCTTCGAAGATCGGCTATCTGCCCCAGCAGACCATCGTGCAAAAGGACTTCCCGGCATCGGTATTTGAGGTCGTTTTGTCCGGATGCCAGAACAGTCTGGGCAAGCACCTTTTCTATTCCAAAGAGGCCCGCAAAAGAGCTCTGGCCAACATGGAGCGCTTAGGCATCGCCGATCTCGCGAAATGGTGCTACAGGGACCTTTCCGGCGGACAGCAGCAGCGCGTGCTTCTTGCAAGGGCGCTCTGCGCTACCGAGAAAATGCTTCTTCTGGACGAACCCGTATCAGGTCTTGACCCGATGGTAACTCTCGAGATGTATGACCTTATCGACAAGTTAAACGATGAGGGCATCACGATCATCATGATCTCTCACGACATCGCATGCTCCGTTAAATACGCAAAGCATGTTCTTCATATCGGCAATGATTTCTTCTTCGGAACAGTCGAGGACTACAAGAATTCTTCTGCCGGCAGCAAGTATCTGGAGGGAGGTCACCACCATCACCATGGTTGATACATTGATAAATTACCTCTCATATCCGTTCGTAAGATACGCGCTTATCGTAGGCGTGCTGATCGCACTGTGCTCTTCCTTGCTCGGCGTGATCCTCGTACTCAAAAGATTCTCTTATATCGGTGACGGCTTATCACACGTCGCATTCGGCGCGATGGCCATCGCCGCAGTTGTCGGCCTGTCTGACCGCATGGTATTAACGCTCCCCATCACAATAATCTGCGCGATACTGCTCCTTTGGACAGGCCAGAACGCGAAGATAAAAGGTGATGCCGCGATCGCCATGATATCAGTCGGAGCACTCGCTGTCGGCTATCTTCTCATGAATATTTTCCCGACTTCATCGAACATCTCAGGTGACGTCTGCTCAACGCTTTTCGGCTCCATGAAGATCCTCACGCTGACCAAATCGGAGGTAATCCTGAGCATCGTTCTGTCGGTAGTTGTGGTTATCCTTTTTGTCGCATTCTATAACAGGTTTTTCGCGGTGACATTCGACGAGAGCTTTGCCAAGGCAGTCGGCACGAAGACCAATCTTCTGAACTTCCTGATCGCTACGATCATCGCAATCATCATCGTGCTCGCGATGAACCTCGTAGGATCGCTCCTCGTATCGGCACTGGTCATCTTCCCCGCGCTGTCCGCGATGCGCATCTTCAAGAGCTTCAGATCGGTAACGGTCTTCTCGGCGGTCTTATCGGTAATATGCGCACTGTTTGGAATCATCCTGTCGATCCTTCTGAATACACCTGTAGGATCAACGATCGTCGTAACTGACATCGTCGCATTCGGAGTGTGCTCTTTGATCGGAATGATTGGGGTTAGAGGTAAGTAAGGGGTAGAGAATTCCGCTTCTTAGGAGAATCCCCTGTCTTTTTCCCAAATCGCATTTTTTCAGGATTTTTGGGGGGAAATCCCGGCAAGATTTCCCCCAAATAAACATTTTTTCGGATTTCAGGAAAAGATTTGCGGAGTTTTTCTCCCAAAAATGCGAGTTTTATGATTTTGGGGAGAAACCGCCCCTTTATTTTCCCCCAAAACTCTGATTTTTCGTGATTTGGGGAAAAACCGCTTATATATCAGACCCGGCCTTCCTTGAACATCTTCATCATCTCGTTGGTAAGACTGTAATCATCGGGCTGCAGTTCGATCTCTTCGCGCGTGCGCCACTCGGCGACCTTGAGCTCGCCCTCATCCATCTTGATCTTATCGTCTCCGTCCACGTCGCAGTAAAAGCCGGTGAGCAGGTCATCGACAATGCCCCACGGCTGGGACTTGTAGTAGCGGATATTCTTGACGCGAAGGCCGGTCTCTTCCATGACTTCCCTGGCGACGGTCTCTTCCAGGGTCTCGCCGATCTCTGTAAAGCCCGCAACGAGCGCATAGTGCGCGTATCCGGTCTTATACTGGGTCACAAGGATCTTATCGCCGTTAGTGACACCGACGATCACCGCGGGAACGATCCTCGGGTAGATCACGTTGCCGCATTCACAGCGCAGAGCGCGTTCTTTATCATCTACAGAAGTTTTCTTTCCGCACCATCCGCAGTACTTATTTCCTCTGTACCAATTGGCGAGCTGGAGCGCCGTAAACGCTAGGAAAACATTCTGCTTCTCTGCTATCCCGGAGCGCCTGAACGTCCTGACATTTACGAATTCGTATCCGGAGGGAAACGCTGTATCTTCAGAACCCGCATCAAGGAAGAAATAGTATCCTTCATCGAGCGCAAAAAGGTAGATGAGCTTGCCGCGGATCTCATCCGTCAGTTCGCTTACTCGCGGGAAAGACTCTCCTTTTACCAGGATGTCCTGGTGTCTGAAAGCCATTACATAACTGTTGTCATTAGGTATACGGGCCGGATAATAATGATTATCCAGCTTGTGCGGATAAATATCCTGAATCATGTTTAATCCTTAGAAATTAAAAGTCTCGGGAGCACCGGCAAACGAGCTGAACGTAGCTGTTGCATCCTTGAAGTAAAGTACCTGCGTGTTGTCATCATCAGGATCGTACATAGCCTTGAGCTGAGGCATCTTCTCGAGCATGGCAACCTTAACATCGCGGTTATCATCGTTGATGAGCTCGCCTGATACGCGGAGCCATGTGCCTGTCTGTCCGTCGAAAGCACAGATCTCAGCCTTGGGATTAGCTGCAATCTGCTTTGAAACGGGCTTTACCTTACCGGTCTGTATATAGAGCTTGCCGTCGTAAATAAGGGCTGTGCCAAAAGGTCTTACTCTCGGCTGATCTCCTTCAACTGTTGCAAGATAATATGTCTGTGTCTTATCCAAAAATTCGCAAACTTTCTCAATGCCTTCCATAATCCTACTTCCTTTCTGATTTATAGAATAATTTTCACACCGCTTAAAGTTATCGTCAACCGCCAAAGGCGGCCCTGCTTTTATACCTCGTAATCGAAGCTGCTCCTGACCTTAACGAACGGTCTTACCTTCGTGGTCGCGACTTCGACGTGCAGAGGGTTCGACGAATAATTCTTTAATGCTTCCCCGCTCTCGAAAAGAGAATCCAGCATCGCATCGCCTGAAGAGCTTGCGAGTTTATCTGTATTTACCTTTATCTCAACAAGGCCGGGGATCTTACCTGTAAGTCCTTCAAGTCCTGCCTTGATGCCGGCCTTGATCTCTTCCTTCTCTGCTTCTGAATATTCGTCCTTGATCGTCCAAACAATAACGTGTCTTACCATGATGATTCACCTCGGATGAAGATAAAGTAATTATAACATTGCCCTTCAAAAGTTGATGATTGCAGAGGTCTTTGGAATGTGATATCTTTATTATTGAACACGTTCAATAATTGGAGCACACCATGCAAAAAGACGAGAAACTTAACATCACAAAAGACAAGCTGGTCGAAGCAACATTCCTTCTTATGGAAGAAGCCGATGACCCGCTGGCGGTCACGTCAAGGCAGATAGCAGACAGGGCCGGCGTTAAGCCCTCCATGATCAACTATTGCTTCGGCTCAAGAGAGAAGCTTATTTACAATACTTTCCAGAAGCAGTATCTGGGATTCCTTCAGGAGAAAAAGATCGCTAAGCTCATAGCCTCCGACATCGCACCCAAAGAGCTTCTCAAAAAGCTCCATTTTACTGTCGCAAAGTGCCTGGTGGAGAACCCCAAATTCACAAAGGCCATAACAGGCTTCGTGCTCTTCAACAGAGACCTGTCGCAGGAGTCATTCAGCTACCCGTATGTTAAAAAACATTACAACGGCCGCAGGACCGATGAGGAGTGCAGGCTGATCGCGTACGAGCTCTCTGCCATGATGCAGCTCATCGTGTGCCGCAAAGACGATATAAAGTCAAGCTTCGGCATCAACCTCGACAAGGATAAAGAGCTAAAGAAATATATCGACATGAGAGTCGATCTTTTGCTGGGTGACTGATCATGAGATATATCTTTGACTTAAGATCTTTACCTATCGAGAAGCAGGCCCGGGCAGGCGGCAAGGCGTCGTCCTTATCCCTCATGATGAAGAATCTCAAGATGAACATTCCGTCAGGATATGTCATTCTGGCGGACGGTTTTCGCGATGGGAATCTGACAGAAGACGCACAGAAAGAACTCTCCGAACTGCTCCCGATACTCAACAGGAATAAGACTTACGCGGTAAGGTCTTCTGCGATCGGAGAAGACGGCGAGAGCAATTCTTTCGCGGGACAATATGAGACACTGACAGACGTCGCCGTCGATAAGATAAATGACGCAGTAGCACAGGTCGCACAGTCTGCTAAGAGCGCACGGGTTGAAGAATACAAAGCCCAAAATGACGCTATAGGCGATGGCATCGGCGTGGTCATACAGGAATTCATAAAGCCCGATCTTGCAGGCGTAGTATTCACGTCGGATGTCATAACAGGCAGGGACGAAAAGATCATAGGCAACTACGTACACGGCGAGGGCGAGAAGCTCGTGTCCGGCATTGAGAATGCCGAAGAGTTTAAGCTCGGCACAATAGACAAAACCTTTGAGGGTAATTCCGAGATCGCGCCTTACGCAAAGGCCCTCCGCAAATACTCTCTTGCGATTAGGTCTTTCTACGGTGTTCCGATGGACATCGAATGGGCGATCGCAAACCGCAAAGTCTATATCTTGCAGGCGCGTCCCATCACTACGCTCCGCAGACTTGATCCGAAGAATTACGATATAAACGGCACCCGCTCGGGCTATAAACTCCTTACGAAGACAAACGTCGGCGAGATCTTCATGAAGCCCGTGAGCCCCATGACCTTCAGCGTGCTGGAAAAGATCAATGAATTCCTGGGTGTCCCCGACTGGCTCGATAATATCTGCGGCCAGGCTTACATGAATATATCCGTAATGTGCTCATTGCTGATGAGCTTTGGCAAGAGCCGCGAGAAAGCTTACGAATTAGTAAAAGACCTGGTCGGTGAGATACCGGAAGGCGTAGAAATACCCGTATCGCCTTTTGACAAAAAGGCATTCCTCAAGAACCTCCGAAAGCTCTTGTTCCCCAAAAACAAGTCAAAACTTAAGAAGAAAGAGAAGCTTCAGATGGTGGAAGACCTCCATCAGATTTCAGAGGACCTGATCGTACAGATCAAAACCATCGGAAGCAACACCGAGCTGATGAGGTACTGGGACGAGGTCCTGCAGCCGCGTCTGAATGACGGTCTGGCATCGATCATGACCGCAAGCGGAACGGCGCTTATACCGCTCTTCGGCACGCGCAAGAAGATCGCAAAGATCGCCGGAGAAGACATGGCGAACCGCCTTTGTTCAGGTTGTGTGGGCATTATCGACTGCATGAAGCCGACACTGCTTTTAGAAGACGTTGTATCAGGAAAGATAACGAGAGAAGAATATATCCTTGCCTGCGGCCACCGCTCTGCTGACGAGATGGAGCTCATGGCGCCCCGTCCTTACGAGGATCCCTCATTCATAGATTCATTGCTTAAGGACCGCGAGGATGCGCCTGTCAATCTGCACGCGATGCAGGAACAACAGAAGAACCAATACGAGAAGGCCCTTTCGGAGTTCAAGGAGAAATATCCTTCCAGGAGCAAGTGGATCGACAAGGAGATCTCAAAGTTCATTCACGCCAATGTCTTCCGTGAGGACATAAGGAGCAAGGGTGTGCGCATTTTCTGCGTCTTCAGAGAATACTGCCTCAAGGCAGGCGAACTGAATGGTCTCGGAGACGATATCTTCATGCTGGGCTTTACCGAGATGTTCAATCTGCTAAAAGGCGATGCTTCGGTCATATCATGTATCCCCGCCCGCAAGGAATCCTTCACAAGATATAACTCTTATCCGGGCTTCCCGAATCTTGTTATCGGAAGATTCGATCCGGAGAAATGGCTCGCTGATAAGGATCGCAGATATGATGTTTTCGTAAGCGACCGCCCCACAGGCGACATCCCCTCAGATGTCAAAGGCTTCGCGGGGGCTGCAGGCGTTGTCACAGGAACCGTCCGGGTTATTGATGACGTCAGCAGGATAGATGAGCTAAAGGAAGGCGAGATCCTCGTCACGCGCGCCACCAACATCGGCTGGACCGTCGCGTTCCACAAGGTTTCCGCGATAGTAACGGATATAGGCGCTCCTCTCTCTCACGCGGCGATCGTGGCAAGGGAATTCGGCATTCCCGCGGTGGTCGGCTGCCGCAACGCAACGACTGTTCTTAAGACCGGAGACGTTGTCACGGTCGACGGCGGGAAAGGCACGGTCACGATAGAAAAAGCCTGATATTGCAACATATCCTCTCCGGCGACTGTAATAGTAGAGTAAAAGAAGTCTCGGGAATTTTATGTTACTATTATTTTCGAGGAATAAAAAAGGGAGAGGATCTCTTCATGATCGATTTCTATAACGCTTTCATATCCTACAGACACGCCAAGCTCGATATGAGCATAGCCGAACATATCCAGAAAAAGCTCGAACATTTCCATGTACCGCACAAGCTTAAGAAGAAACTCAAGCACCAGAAGATCACACGTATCTTCAGGGATAAGGACGAACTCCCTATCACGAGCGACCTGACTGAGACCATCACGGACGCTCTGCAAAAAGCCGAATACCTGATCGTTATCTGCTCAACTAACACCAAGGAATCCATGTGGGTCAAAAGAGAGATCCAGACATTCCTCCTGACACATACAAGAGACAAGATCCTGACAGTCCTTTGCGACGGTGAGCCGTATGATGTCATTCCCGAAGAGCTTCTTTCGATGGAAAAAGAGGTCAAGGATGCAAGCGGCTTCCCTCACACCATAAATGTAGCTGTCGAGCCTCTCTCCTGTGACTACAGACTGCCCAGGTCAAGAGCGGACAGAGAAGAACTCCCGCGTCTTGCATCTGCGCTCCTGGGCTGCTCTTATGACGAGCTCCAGAGAAGGAGAAGACAGTACAGAGTAAGGCGTGCCGCTGCCATCATTGCGGCTGCATTCCTTGCCGTAGCCGGAGTCGCAGGTTATTCGCTCTATATGACCAAAAAGATCAACGACAATTATATGCAGGTCCTGCGCAGCAGAGCGGTCTACCTGGCAACTGAATCCGGAGATCTTCTCGATAAAGATCTCAGAGTAGACAGTGTTCATCTTGCACTTGCCGCGCTGCCTGAGGATGATAAGGATAAGACTCCTGTCACGGCAGAAGCCGTGCGTGCACTCACGGAAGCGACAGCTGCTTACAAATCCAACAGCCGCAACAATTTCTCGCCGGTCTGGAATTACAGGACCGAATATGAGATCGATAAAACCATAATTACCGACGATAACCAGTTTGTCGGAGTAAAGGACAGGACCGGAACGGTATATTGCTGGAACACTTTGACTCATGAACTGGTCTTCGAGAAAGCGGCAGAAACAGAAGTGCGGGACGTCCTCTTCCTGGGAAATGACACGATACTGATCTTATGTGCCAATCACTTAGAGGTTTATAACATTCAGACCGGAACCAAGCTCTGGGAATATTATACCGCTTCCGATACGCATAATTACAATTCCGGTGATGTGGTCTATGCCAACAATTCCGTTTTCTTTGATTCCGGTAAAGGCGCGATATTAAAGTTTTCTGTAATGGACGGCAAAGAAAAGGCTTCCTATGAACTGAAAGACAGCTCAGACTTTTTAAGCAGCAGGTACTATAATCTGGCTGTTTCTTCTGACGGAAAAAAGATTGCTTTCTCCGATGAAGCTTTCGCCTTCCTAAGTTCTTCCATCAATATTTACGACACCGAGACAGATAAACTTGTGACAGGCAATGTTGATACTTATATGTTCAACGAGATAAAGTTTATAGATAATGATCATCTCTGTGTTGTCTCTGACAAAGAGCTTTCGGACTTCAGTATTATCGATATCTCTAATGAAGCATCTTATAGTTCTTCCGCCGAGAAGGAGATCACTCTGTTTGACGGTTCATTGAATGAACTGTGGTCAGCATCTATCACATATTCCCAAAACGCATTTGCAAGCGGAACTTTATTCCTGCCTTCCCGCAATGCGCTGGTCTTTTATGCGGGCAACGCGGCTGTTGTCTATGATCTTAATTCCGGTGCGGTCCTCAATACATACGACACAGGAAGCCCCATCATTGCAGCCAACGATTATAATATGAACGGTCTTCCGGAGTTTATCTGCAAACACGGTATCTATGCTTTCGGCACAAATCCTGATAAAGACATGCTGCTCCGTTATGAATCTCTTTGCAATAATATTACGACCGGAGTAATTGGCGATTCTATCTATGTCGCTTCGAGAGATTCAAAGGATCTGATCGCCTATAACCGTTTCCTGCAAGATGACGAATGGACAGCCGTCAGAGGTACCGAAGACAAGGCCGGCTCGAATTATTCGACTTCGTACTCGGATAATGATTACCTTATTATCGCAGCTACTGTCAATGATGTCCAAGATATAAGGATAAGTGTTATCGATCCCAACGACGGAACTCTTCGTTTCTCAAAGGATCTGGAGATCAACGGTTATTTGTCCAACAATTTCTTTGTGGGAAAAGAGAACGGCAAATACTATGGGGGAATCGGATCAGATATCTATCTGATCGATCCGGAAAATGAAACGGTGGAAAAGATCTATACCAAAGAGGATAACGATCTTAGTGTATCCAACGGCAAGATAATCCGGCACGAGTCTTCTTTTTCCGGATTCAGCCTCACTGTAAGTGAACTTGACGGTTCAAAACCTGTGGAATTTACATTTGAAACTGATGAATACCTGATCTTTAATTCAAGCATTTATGTTGCAAGCGTTGACAAAGTCTTTACCGTAACAGATACCCGCCTCTTTGTCGCAGACATATCAACAGAAAAAATCGAAGAGATAACCGTCCCGGACAACATGTATTTCCACTTAGGATCTAAGTTCTCTGTTACGGCAAATAATGACGGATCGCAGCTTCTTTTCACAGACGGAAACACCATTTGGGTCACTGACAGTGCATTTAATGAAATGTATTCTTTCCGCTGCAACGGTAATTACAGATTCTCGGCGCTCTTCGTCGATAAGATATTATATATTGTCGCAGACGACAGCCTCTTTATGTACGACAGTACAACCGGCGAGTTGATCCGCAAGATCGTAATTGGTCTGTTCGGAAAGGGCGACCTGCAGATAATATTTGATGATGAAGATCATGAGGCCATAATCCAGATCGGACAGCAGGTCAGTATAATCGATACGGATGTATGGGTGGAGACCGCTTACATTGAGAACTGCTTCTGCTATCACGCGCCCACTGACCGCTTCTTTGTATATTCGTATATCATTGATACTGAATGCACCGTCGGTTACATCAAACACTATTCATTAGATGATCTGAAAGCAAAAGCCGCTAAGTATCTGGGCACTCACGAACTTGACGAAGACACCAAAGCAAAGTACGGACTCTCATAAACGGGAGCCCGCACTTTTTAGTGTTATTTGTTGTCAGCGAAAAGTATTATCCGAGCGGCTTATAAGTCCTGTCGAAAATATCCTTATTGATTATATAGATATCATGCTCGTCATCGGCTCTGACGGCAATGTAATCGCCTACGCGGCCTGAATAGTACTTATCCTCTGTCCACGCCGTGAAGAGCTTTACAGGCTGTTCCAGAGGCTTTGCGAATATGACCGTTGTGCCAGTGGATCTTACGGTCTTTGCAAACTGCAAAACCTTCTTTATCTCGCCGGTTACGGTGTTCTTGATACGCGGTTCGTATTCAAAATCTCTCGTATAAACAAAGTTCGTAAACTGATAAGAGCTCATGAGCTTCTGTTCCTTGATAGGATAGATCTCGCCCTCGATGCCGATCATGAGATAAGCTTCGTTGTCGATGACCGTATCGACGTCGCCTTCGAGAGTTCTGATGTTGATCGGCGTGCCGGCCGGGAAAACATCGGAGAGCTTAACAACACCCAAAGTCTGCTGGACTTTGTTGTAGCGTCTCATCTTGGATGTGTTAAGAGTAGTATTTTTCGCATAGATTACGAGGAAGCTGTCATAATACTGGACCATTCTCTCCTCGAGAAGCTCCTTGGCCGGCTTTTTGAGAAGCTCTGTCCTGATCGTACCTCCGGCCTTCAGCATGTGACCGCCGCCGCCGCCCAGACCGTCAGCCAGGAATGCGGCAAGCTCGTTCGCATATACTTCGCGCGAGCAGCTTCTGACAGAGAACTTGACCTCATATGTACTTACATAGAAAGCAAGGCAGACATCGACATTCTCAGTCTCCAGCGCGAAGTCGCTGATAAGACCCAGGATGCAGGGGTCACAAGGCTCAGCCTCGATGACAAGATATTTGTTGCTCTCGTGATATTCGTAATTAAGTATGGCTCTTCCGGTGATCATGAGCTCATCAAGGGATATGTTCGAATTGACCATGGAAGTGATGGTGCTCTTGTTATAGATCAGGGAGTCCATCATATCGCGGTCAAGAGGATGTGATACTTCCGATAGCTTGTTGGTATCAGAGAACAGACCGTAGTAAAGGGCTGTAGCGACCAGTCTGTTATCGTTGGGATCCAGGCCTTCGTTCCTGATCAGATCCCAGACAACGGTCGCGCAGCTTCCGATGTCGCTGCTGATATGCGTAAGCGCGCTTACCGAATCGACCGCCTTCTTGTGGTGGTCAATGATAGCAACGAACTTTGATTTTGTCTGGGTGACATTCTTCTCGCCGTACTGACAGTCGACCGTGATCAGAAGATCCGGCTCATCTGCGTAGAACGGTTCATAGTTGACCGGGATCTCGAGTTCTTTTACCATGATGAGCAGGTTGCTCTTGCGGATCTCATTCCTGCCCCTGTAAATGAACTTTACAGTCTTCTTGTTCTGCTCGAAATACCACTTCAAAGCATAGCCTGATGCGAGCGCATCAGCGTCAGGATTATCGTGGCATTGTATTACGATCTTGTCGTACTTTAAAAGATCCTTTAAACGCATTTTACCTACCATCACCATAAAAATGTAACCATAGCATTGTATCAGAAATTTTTGGCAATTACATTACTTATACAAAATACCGCAACTATTTATGATCAGGCCAGGGCTTCTTTTTGCTCCACGTGGAACATGTTATAATTAATATGTTGCAGATCAATTAGTTATTCGCGTTCTGCATCCGTGACGCCTTCGGCGGGGTTAATAATGATAAGAACCTAAGAATCTCATCATGAATGACAAAGAGGACCGCAACTTGCGGTAGGTTTTGCTGTTCGTGAAAGGAGGTTCTTTTTTTATGATTCACGACAACGATTATGAATACTTCAACAAGATGGCTCACTGGAGCTTCGATGAATTCGGTATACACGAAGAGTGTCTGACGGATTGGGACTTGTATGGCCTTTTGCGCAAAATTGCAAATAAGGATTCCAGGATCCTTGACCTCGGCACTGCCGGCGGTGAGAAGATCTTCTCGTTCTTCCCTGACTGCGCAGAGATCCTTGGCACGGACTACTCCCCTGCCATGATTGATACGGCCATGAAAAATCTTGAGGCGTCAGGTAAGAAAAACGTATCGTTCAAAGTAATGGACAACCTCGATATGGATGTCCCGGATGAACACTTTGACATTGTCGTCGCACGCCACACCTGCACCGATCCTGTTCAGATACTTCGTGCGCTCGCGCCCGGAGGCCACCTTCTAATGAGGGGTGTCGACAAGTACGACTGCTGGAACTTAAAGCTCATCTTCGGCGGCGGTCAGGGCTTCAATGACCCTGTCCCGATCTCGATAACCGACTACGAGAATGTGCTCAAAGCAGGTTTTGCGGATGTCGAACTTGTTCCTATACACACGCGCGAATACTTCAAAGACCGCGAGTCGTTCAGGAGCTTTCTTGAGATGGTTCCGATATTGGAGGATGTCTCGATCAACGGCGAAGCGCTTGATGACTCTTTGCTCGACAAGTACATCTCCGGTAACACGGTAAACGGACAGATAATCCTCTACAGGGCATACTATGGATTAAGCGCACGTAAGCCCGGTTGATCCGGCCTCAAGTACCCGTTCACGACTTTTTTCGACAGTTTACGACACCAAAAGTGCCATTCGCGACACTTCGGATTTTGACGCCTGCCGGATTGGTAGTATTAGGCTGTCAAAAGCAAAACACAAACGAAAAGAGAGGAAAACAGTTATGGAATATGTAAAAGGTTGTGACATTTTTGGTCTTTCAAAGTACACCTTGAAAAAGATCATTAACGGCAAGGTAGAGATCGTTGACAACTTAAAGAATGATCTTTCTTACGAAGTATTAAGCAATATGCTCGCAGAAGCAAAGACCGACTTCGTTGACTGCAACGACAAGACAATCAAAGGTATGCCTCAAGCAGAGATCTTCGTAATGACCAAGAAGATCGACAAGAAAAAGTACATCATCGGTCTGTCTTACATCAAAAGGATAGCAGGCGAACCTTCAGGAAAGACAGGTATTGCAAGCTGGTTTGAAGAATCACGCGACAAAGCTGTCGAAGAGAAAAGATTTTTCGCAGACGGATTCGAGAAGGAGGAGGTGCTTTTCGATCATTCCATGATCGATCACTTCAAGAATTCAGTAGGCAGCGGGCAGCTTAAGGAAGCTGAATACAAGGACAAAGTCATTACCAGATTGAAGGGCAAGAAGGTTCTCGGCATATTCATCAGCAGCACTGTCCTCTTCATCGCCATGATCATCATCTGGGGAATAATCTTCGAGAATATTGGAATCGGACTTTGCTTCGCACTCTGCTTTGTCGGAAGCTTCACAATGGTAACGACAAGGGCAAAGACAGAAGAAAAAGATATCGTAAAGTCTGAGAACTGATAAGGGATTCAGGAATAGAGCCTTTTGACACCGGTGCCGGTTTATTTGCTGACAGTTTAACTGTTTTCCGTCAGCAAACAGCCGGCACTTTTATTTGCCAAAGAATCCTCTTCCAAAAGCATTTTTGTCCTATTAACAGGTCTTTTGCCTAAAACATATGTTCGCAGTTCTGATATAATGATATTGGCACAGCCTGCTTAATGGGCGGTTGCCTTCCGAGTACTTTACATCTTGCGGATTGTTCCTCAAGAAAGTCTGGGAAAGGAGGGCTGTGGATATGACAGAATACGAGATTTTATCTTTAGTAATAGCAGTGGTCAGTCTATTGATCGGAGTTGTTGCTCTGTTGTTGAAGCTATTTGTCTTTCTGGATAACAGATATAAGCGCAAATAAAAACCTCGCCCAAAGACCTTCACTCTAGGACGAGGTAATCTTACCAAATCTCGGAGGCAACCGTCTTTGCAGACTGTGCTTCCTTGTGATAATTCTAACATCGCAATAAAAATCAGTCAACGAAACCGACATTGTTATTCGCCGAAATTTTGTTTCTGCTATAATGATACAAACGCAGTTTTATGGTCTTCGGCACGTTTCCCGTGCAGGTTTGTCAGGAAAGGTATCTTAAATGAAACTCGCAGCTGCTATTATTGGTCTGATAGTCTCCATCATCGGTGTTGCTTTTTGGTTCTCGTCTTTTTTCAAAGATAAGTAAAGATTATCCCGGATAAATAAAAACCTCACCTTGGGAACTTCCCGAAGGTGAGGTTTGTTTGTTTTCTTAATGCAGCGTTTCCGCGCTGCTTTTTTTCTCAGCCTACGCCGGAATTAACAAGAGTGCCCCTTGCGTTATGGTCTGTAGGAATCTGAATGTCACCCTTCTCGCGTCTGTCTCTTAAGACAGAGATAATGGCTGCATTATCGACCGGAGCATCCGTTGCCGGCTTTAAAGGGGTCTTGCCTGTGAAAATACTGCCCTCAAGTTCTGCGCTGTAATTCGTGATGCAGACTTTGTACTTAGTATCCTTATCGGTAAGATCTAATTTTGTGCCATCGCTCAAAGTGATGCTGACGATCTCGATAACGGGCTCGTCTTCAGTACCGTTATTCTTGTACTCGAAAGTAAGTCCTGATACCTGGTCGCCGAAGTCGCCGTTAACAAAGCCATTTGCGAGCTGCTGCGCGATCTCCCCGGCATTAAGCTCATAGATGAGCAGCGAATTATTAAACGGACAGAGAGTATAGATGTCGCCTACTGAGATCTGGAGCATGCCGTCCTGAGGAACGGTAAAATCCTTGCATACTCCGCCGCCGTTATAGAAGGCAGCAACAACGCCTTCCTTCTTCATGTATTCGAGGATCATTGACGTAACGAAGTTGCCGCCTGCGGTAGTCGTTCCGCTGATGACCTCCTGACTCTCGATGCTGGTCTCGATGTAGCCCAGAGCTTCATTCATCTGATCGCTGATGGAATCCCATGCGGCGTGTGAGATGGCCATGATGTCCTGGTCAAGGTTTTCAGCATTAGCGGAAGTGTCGTAGAGCTTTTCGGGCTCATCAACAATAGATGTGTAGCTAAGGTCTTCGAACGTAACGTTTCCGTCCTTGTCGATAACGATAACTGCGCTCGAGAAGCCGTTAGCGTCTTTATCAGTCTGGATATAAGCGACACCGCTGGACGCAAAGCCGCAGACAGTATCATTCGAATTAGCGCCTGTTACGAGATCAACGTCAGCAGGATCCAAAGCATCTGCGATAGCTTCAGGTGCCGCGTGTGCGACTACGACCGTTAAAGCAGGCTGCTCCGTAAGGTTGATCTCCTTAACGCGCTGTGAGAATTCTTTAAGATCTGCGTGGATCTCATACTCTTCGAATTTAGAGCTTGAGATCTGGGATGAATAATCCGGGATATAACCGATCAAGGCGATGCGCAGGCCGGCCTTCTCAACGATAACGTAATCCTTTGTAGAAAGCGTTCTTCTCTGGTTGTCCGCATTAAAAAGGTTAGCAGCGATTACCGGGATGCTCGGATCGCCTGAGAAATCTCCGAGTTCGTATTCGGGAACTGTAGCAGAGACATCTGCCGCGTATGTATCAAAATCCCAGTCAAACTCGTCATTGCCTACAGTGACAGCATCGTAACCCATATGGTCAAGCGCCGCCCTGAGAGCCGCACCTTCCGTGAAAGTTGAAACCGGTGTTCCCTGGTAGATATCACCACCGTCAATAAGAAGAACGCCGTCAAACTCTTCAGAAGCTCTTGCGTCATTGAAGATCTTCGCCATGTAAGCGAGTCTGTACTGGAAAGTGGACTTGTCGCCGCTTGAAGTATCTATGAGTTTTCCCTGTATATCGCTCGTCTCGAAAAGAACGATCCTGGTATCTTTAACTTCCTCTGTCTCAGATTTTGTCGGAACCGTCAGTTCGACAGAAGGCTCTGTCGGCACCGGGTCCGTATAGACCGAAATAACCGTATAAGAAACGGCCACAATCAGAATTATCAGTAATGCTACTGCGAATAACGGGCCCTGATATTTGCTTGCTTTAGACATAAAATAGTCTCCCTTTATAATATCCAAGTTATATTAGACTAAAATATTAAAGGGTTCAACCGTAAAAATACGCAAGAATGTCCGCTATCTGCAGGAAATGCCTTATCAGAACTCCGTAAGTTCCCACTTCATCGGCAGATATTTGCCTTCGTCTTCAATATATGTAAAAGCATTACTCTTTGAACTGAACTTCATGTATTTAAGCTGGGGATCATTTATGTAATTGTCATCCATCATCAACACATTTCCGTTGCACAGATAGATAAACGTATCCTCTCCGCCGCTGAGCAGACAATAAGGTCCAATATCGGAATGGTAGACAATAACGCTGGTAAACCTTGTATAAGAACCGCCGTCGATTATGCCGATAAGAAGCTCATCCACGCCGTCACCGTCAAGGTCATGAAGCAGGTATCCCTTCTGATAGCTCTTGTTCTTAAGAGCCGGCGACACCGTGTAATTCTGCGGCTCATCATGAAAACCATACCTGATGCCGTCCCCGTAAAACTCCAACGCTTCTTTGTACCAGTCCTTCAGTGCCGCCTTCTTGCATCCGGTCATCCCGAACACAACAGATGCCAAAAGTGACATGATCAGTATTGACGAAGTAACCTTTCTCATATTTTTTCTCCCTTATACCAAATAGTAAAATTAATTTTACCCAAAGAATTTTCTTCTATCAACTAGTTAATTGGCCGCAGGCCACCCTTCCCCTCCGCCAACAAAAAGCCTTCTTTCAACTAGTTAATTTGCCGCAAGTTAACCTTCCTCTCCGCCAAGTAAAAAGACCTTTGCAACTAGTTAATTTGCCGCAGGTTACCCTTCTTCTCCGCCAATTAAAAACCTTCTTTCAACTAGTTAATTTGCCGCAGGCAAATTACTGTCCGTACGTTGAAAGAAGGTTTTAACATTGGCGCTCCAAGCAGGAGTCGAACCCGCATCTACGGTACCGGAAACCGCTATTCTATCCGTTAGACTATTGGAGCAATTTTCGCGCTTATTATACTTTATCTTCTTCAGGCTTGTCAGCAGGAGTCCGGTTAGCATCAAGAATCTTAAGAAGTCCTACGATCTCCTGTACCGTCTTATCCTGCTTTACGGAAGAAGGCTTGAAGAGCATGTAAGGCACTGCGCCGGTCGCGTTGATGGTAACGCGCGCACCATAGAAACGGTCACGCATCAAAGCGCCTAATGCCTGCATATCGATCTGAAGATTAGGGTTAAGGTAAAGCCTTACTCCGGCATTCTTGATAGATGCTTTAGTAAAGCCCAAAGAGCCTGCCAAAGACCTCATAAGAGAGATTCCCGAGAGGATATAGACCTCCGGCGGAGCATCGCCGTAACGATCTGTAACTTCGTCTATGAAATCACTGTAGGACTCGAATCCGTTTATGTCTCCGATGCGTCTGTAGCAGCTCATTCTGCCTGCTTCATCCTGAATGTAGGAAGCAGGGATATATGCGTCGTAATCGACTTCGACAGTAAAGCCTTTTTCGACGCTTTCGTTGTGCCCGGTGAGAACATCGGTATCAAGGACTTCGTCTTTTCCGGACTTAAGAAGACGCACTTCTTCATCAAGCAGACGGCAGTAAAGCTCGTAACCGATTACGTCCATCTGGCCGTGCTGTTCTGCGCCCAGAAGACTTCCCGCACCGCGGACTTCAAGGTCGCGCATGGCGATCCTGACTCCGGAACCGAGCTCGGTGAATTCACGAAGGGCATTTAATCTTTTCGTTGCTTCCTCATTAAGAACAGCGTCAGCATCGTAAGTGATATAAGCGTAAGCCTGTCTGTCGGATCTTCCGACACGGCCTTTGATCTGATATAGCTGCGACAGGCCGAAGCGGTCGGCATTCTCTACGATGAGCGTGTTAACGTTCGGCATGTCTACGCCGTTCTCGATTATGGTCGTGCATACCAGGATGTCGTACTTGCCTTCGATGAAGTCCGCAACCACTGTCTCCAGGCCGTTCTCGGGCATCTGACCGTGCGCATACGTGACACGGACTCCGGGCATGGCTTTAGCGAGACTGTCCGCTACCTTGTCGATATCGGAGGTCTTGTTGTAGAGATAGAAGATCTGGCCTCCTCTGGCGATCTCACGCATACATGCCTGAACTATGATCTGCTCATCATAGCCCATTACGTACGTCTGAACTGCACGCCTGTTGAACGGAGCTTCTTCGAGCGTTGATATATCGCGGATACCGGAAAGCGACATGTGCAGAGTTCTCGGAATAGGCGTAGCGGAAAGAGACAAAACATCAACGTCAGTCTTCATAGACTTGATCTTCTCTTTGTGGTTAACGCCGAACCTCTGCTCCTCATCAACGACAAGAAGACCCAGATGCGGCGGTCTGACATCATTTGAGAGCACTCTGTGCGTGCCGATGATGACATCGATCTTGCCTTTCTCAATGTCTATGAGGCTTTGTCTTATCTGCGCCTGCGGAACAAATCTTGAGAGGAGACAAACGTTGACTGGGAAGTCCTTTACCCTGCTCGTGAAGTTCTCATAATGCTGCTGCGCAAGGAGCGTCGTAGGTGCGAGCATTATGACCTGGCGGCCGTTCATTACCGCCTTGAACATCGCCCTGAATGCGACCTCGGTCTTGCCGAATCCGACATCTCCGCAAAGGAGTCTGTCCATCGGTCTCTCGGACTCGAGATCTGCCTTTATCTCGTGCGTTGCGCGGAGCTGGTCATCAGTCTCCACGAACGGGAATCTGTCTTCAAAAAGTTTCTGCTGCTCTTCATCGGGGGCGCACGCAAAGCCTTTATTTACGCTTCTTGCGGCATATATCTTAAGAAGGTCATAGGCAACTTTCTTGATCGCTTCCCTGGCCCTCGATACTGACCTCTTCCACTCGTCTCCGCCGAGTCTTGAGAGCTTCGGATCCTTCTCGCCCGGACCTACATATTTCTGGAGTGAATCAAGGTTCTCAGGGAGGATATAAAGTGTCTCGCCCTTCGCGTAAGTGAGCTTAAGATAGTCCTTACGGATCTCGCCGACCTTCATGTTGACGAGGCCCTCATAGCGGCCGACGCCGTGCTTGTCGTGAACTACGTAATCTCCCGGGCTGATCTCGCTGAAGAAATTGATGCGGTTGCCGCCCTTCTTCTTCGCCGGGCGCTTCTGCTCGGCGCCATAGAGCTCCTGCTCACCGAGGACGGTTATCCCAAGCTTCGGATACGTAAATCCTGCCGGAAGAGGTGCGTCGATAATGTCCGCAAAGCAGTCGTGCTCAGCCAGGCGGTCCTTGAGCTGCTCGCTTCTGCGGCCGTGATGGGCCACCATGTATACGTCTTTGGACTTCTTGAGGAAAGAAGCGAGCTCTTCTGCCCTTCCGGAGAAGTTATCGGCCGGAAAGCCCGTAACTGTAGCGGTCTTGCCGCCCGGCAGACCGTTTCCGGAGGACTGGAACATTGATAAAGTAACAATGTTATCCAGCCCGTCTAAGGCCTTCATGAGTTTACTGAGGTTCACCATTGCGGACGGAGAGCATGTAGGAGCGATACCGATCTCAAAAGATTCACGGCATCTTTGCGCGTACTCACCTGCGTATGCGTTCATTCTCGCGTCAATGTCCACCATCTCGTCCGCGAAAAAGACCACGTCACTGCCGTTCACATAATCTATCGCCGTCTCGAACTTCTCAAGGATGATCCCGAGCCATCTGCTGATGCCCGTAGGCTCGATGCCGTTCCTGATCTTCTCTGCGTCGCCCGTGGCTGTTCTCGACAAAAGCTCAGCCGCGCGTCTTGCCTCTCTCGTAGCCGTGTTCATCTTGGAAAGATCTTCCTGAACACGCTCTAAGATAAGTTCTGCGATCTCATCTCTGGTATCTTCGGGGAATGCATATACAGAAGCAGGCACCGCAGCAGTCTCTTCGAGCTGGCCTGTCGATCTCTGCGTCTCCCTGTCAAAAGTCTTTATCTGGTCTATCTCTGTATCAAAAAAGCTGATTCTCACAGGCTCCGTGTAGGAAGGCGAAAAGATATCCACAATGTCTCCTCTTACGGAGAACTCGCCCTTCTCCATTACCTGCGGAACATTCTCATAGCCGTTTAAGAGAAGCGCTTCGACAAGTTCGTCACGCTCCATCTCCTGCCCTACTTTGAGATTGATGATCCTTTTCCTGAAGCTCTCTGCCGGCTCAAGTTTATTAAGCAATGCACCGGCTGTTATTACGGCAGCCCCGAAATCGCCCGTAACGAGCTCTGAGAGCGCGAGCGTGCGTGTGAGCTCTAATTCTCTTGAAGAAGCCTCCGCGCTCACGAGAGACAGCTCTGAGGGCGCCAGAACGGCCACCGGCTCATCCGTGAATGCCGCGCAGTATGCCGCGGTGCTCCTTGCCCTGGCACTGTCAGGCTCGATAAATACTGCTTTTCGAGAATTAAGACGCGCAAGAGCCATCGCGACAAAGACCTTCTGCTCGTTGCAAAGGCCGGTGATGTTAAGATGGTTTCCCGTCTTAAGACTCGAGGAAAATTCGGCGGTGAGCTCTTTGTCGGATGCGATCCTGCCAAGAAGCTCAATAAGTCTGTTATCCATTGGAGATGATCTCCTCTACGGCCTCACAGGCTTTTACAAAAGCGTCATTAAGCATCGGCCGCTCATCCTTCGGGACTTCGGACAACACGTAATTAACGAGCTCCCAATTCTCAGGGACGGGGCCCGTACCGATGCGGACTCTGGGGAACTCTTCGGTGCCCAGAAGCTGAATAACAGATCTCATGCCGTTGTGCGTGCCTGCACTGCCCTTCGGCCTGACTCTGATCGTGCCCTTCGCTATATCGATATCATCGTAAACGGTGATGATATTCTTCGGCGGTACCTTGTAGAACTTAGATATCTCCACAAGGCACTCACCGGAATTGTTCATGAATGTGGTGGGCTTGATGATGATGACATCCTGTCCTTTGATCTTGCCTTTGCCCCAGAGGCCCTTGTACTTCTCTTTGCCCAGGAAAATGCCATGCTTATCAGCGAGCATATCTACGGCGAGATAGCCCATGTTGTGCCATGTATAAAGATACTGTTTTCCCGGATTACCGAGCCCGGCTACTATCCACATAAAAGTCCTGCCGCTTGGGATCAGACCTCGGAACGTCTGTCGTCAAGTCTGATATAATTCTCGCCTCTCATACGGCTCTTGTTGGCAACCCAGTTATCCTTGTTGAGCTGCTTGGATCTGCCGATACCGAGAGAAAGCGCAGGAACGTCGGATGTGATCGTGGAGCCTGCTGCGATGTAGCAGTCCTTGCCCAAAACAACGGAAGATACAATATTGGAGTTACCTCCGATGAATACGTTATCTTCGATAGTACAGCCGATCTTGTCCTGACCGTCGAAGTTACATGTGACGGTACCGCATCCGAAGTTAACGTTGCGGCCGACCTTGGAGTCACCGATGTACGTAAGGTGACGGGCTCTCGTATATTCGCCGATCTCAGAACCCTTGACCTCAACGTATGCACCGAGCGTAACGTGATCGTCGATCCTGGATTCAGGTCTGATGTGCGTATAAGGTCCGATACGGCAGTCCTTGCCGATCGTGCTTGAAGAAACGATGGAGTTATCAACTACAGTGCCGTCGCCGATATCAGAGCAGTCGATTCTCGTGTTCTCACCGATAATGCAGTCTTCACCGATATTCGTATTGCCGAGAAGCGTTGTGCCCGGAAGAATTACCGTATCCTGGCCGATCTCAACTGCGTGGTGGATCCATGTGGCGTTGGGATCAACGATCTCTACACCGTTAGCCATATGATAGTCAAGGATTCTGTGATTCATGATATCTCTTACCTGGGCGAGCTGCTTTCTGTCGTTAACTCCCCTTGTATCATCGAAATCGCATACGACAGCGCCAACCGTGAAACCGTCATCGATGAGGATTCCGATAGTATCCGTAAGGTAATATTCCTTCTGGGCGTTGTTAGCGCCGATCCTGCCCAAAGCAGAAAGGAGCAAAGGCGTTCTGAATACATACATTGAAGAGTTGATCTCTTTGACCTTAAGCTCTTCAGGCGTGCAGTCCTTGTGCTCAACGATCTTAAGAACGTTGCCGTTCTTGCCTCTGATGATCCTTCCGTAACCTGTCGGATCGTCAGCCTCAGCCGTGATGAGAATTGCAGCGCAATTAGAAGACTCGCTGTCAAAAGCGTCCAGAGCCTTCTTGATCGTCTCGGCAGATACCATCGGGCAGTCACCCGGAAGAACGATCGTAAGACCGTCTCTGCCTTCGAGGAAAGGCGCAGCCTGCATAACAGCGTGGCCTGTACCTCTCTGCTCTTCCTGAAGCACGTATGCGACATTCTCGCCCAATACGCTTCTGATCTCAGCCTGTGCTTCGCCTACTATATATACCTGATCCTGGCAGCCTGCCTCCTGAAGAGCATCGGCTACCCATTGGATGATCGGTTTGCCCGACACCTGGAACACGACCTTGGAATGCTTAGACTTCATTCGCGTGCTTTTTCCTGCCGCCATAACAACCGCACTTATTTCCATAATGAACCTCTTAAATGAAATATTCGGGAATACCCTTTGTATTATAACAAATCTTTAACTTCTAATAAATGAAGAGCCCCGCACTTTATGGGATAAAGTGCAGGGCTTAATATTTTTTGTTTTCGAACCCGAAAAGCCTTTAAACAGGCATTTCCTTTATCAGAGGCCCTCTACGGAAGCGATTGCCTCACGCATATTTGCCTCAGATTTCTTGAGGAGCTGGTACTCGTCGTCCGTAAGACGCATGTCGATGATCTTATCAACGCCGTTAGCACCGATGAGCGCAGGAACGTCCAAAGTAACACCGCTGATGCCGTACTCTCCGTTGAGTCTTATAGCAACTGTTCTGATGGTGTGCTCGTCTTCTGTGATGGATCTGAGAAGTGTAGCAGCGCTTACAGCGATACCGTTGAATGTAGCACCCTTGAGCTTGATGATCTGAGCGCCGGAAGACTTTGTCTGCTGAGCGATCTCATCCTTAACATCCTGACCGAAAGGTACGCCGATAGCTTCTGCATACTCGTCGATACCCATACCTGCAACGTGAGTGTGGCTCCAGCAAGGGAATTGTGTCTCACCGTGCTCGCCGAGGATATAACCGTGAACGTTTCTGACGTCAACGCCGAGCTTTCTGGAGATGAGGACTCTGAAACGTGCAGAGTCGAGATTTGTGCCGGAACCGATGATCTTATTGGAAGGAAGTCCGGACCACTCTGCAACCTTATATGTAACGAGGTCGCAAGGATTTGAGATTACCATGATGACACCCTTGTTGTAGTACTCCATGATGCTGTCTGTGATCGTGTGAGCGAGCTTGACGTTCTTCTTAGCAAGGTCAAGTCTTGTCTCGCCTTCTTTTCTGGGAATACCTGCTGTGATGATGATGCAGTCAGCATCCTTAACATCACTGTAATCGCCGGAATGAATGTACATATCGCCTATGAACGGAAGTCCGTGGCTGATATCGAGAGCTTCACCAAGAGCCTTTTCCTTATTGACGTCAATAAGTACGAGCTCAGAGCAGAGCTGCTGCATTGCGATTGCGAAAGCTGTAGTTGATCCTACTGCACCTGCGCCGATGATGGCGACTTTGGTTCCTTCTTGTTTATACATAACTCATACGCCCCCTTTTGTAGCAATACGAATGATATCAAGAACCCTCTTTCAAATAAAGTCATTATTCGTTAGGATTTTTACCTAAAATTTGCACTTGAAATTTGCCTGGAAAGTGTATTTTGATAATTTGATAGTCAAAGTTTTTCCTTGATTTTACAGGGTTTTACGGGCTTTTTGGTCCTTTTAATCGAATTGACGGTTTTTACAAGAGCAGATATAATGAATTCATAAATGAGGCACTACCATATAGGCGGTAGTCCTCAGTGATAGGTTATAAAAATAAGCCGCACTTTGGACGGGGGCGGCTTATTTCTTTGTTTTAACGCAAAGAGCAATAATTGAAACTATTAACATACCAATCGTGAGTATCACGATGAGCATTTCATAATCTGTCATATTGCACCTCCTTTCACCATAACACCGGGTCATGGATTTAAGGAGAACGACCGCCTAAACACTTGAAGTGTTACGAATTACCGCTTAAGGTAATGCCTCACAAATAGTGTACACGGCAGCTAACACTAAATCGTTGCTTTAATGGGACTATCCCTCTATTCGAAATCTTAGGCTATCACTCTTGTCCTAAAAACAGGTTTTGTCTTGCATGTAACAAGAAAAACGGCGCAGAACCGGAAGTTCCACGCCGCATATTTTTAACAAATACCTGATTGAAATCAGATCTCCTGAGGGAGTTCCAATGTTCTTTCCTTGTTGAGCTTAACACAGAGTTCAACGAACTTGTCGAGAGCAACGCCCTGAAGCTGCTTATTTGAGCCTCTTACGTTGACAGATACTGTGTTCTCAGCAGCTTCCTTATCGCCTACAACGAGGATATAAGGATCCTTCATCTGCTTGAATCTCTTGATCTTGTCTCTCATGTTGACGTCTGTTAAGTCGGATTCGACTCTTACGCAGGCCTTTGTGAGAGCATCTGCAACCTTCTGTGCATATTCGTTGTGCTCAGGTCTGATCGGTACTACTGCTACCTGATAAGGGTTGAGCCAGAACGGGAATGCACCCTTGAAGTGCTCTGTGATGATGCCGATGAAACGCTCGAAAGAACCGAAGATAGCTCTGTGGATAACGATAGGCATCTTCTGAGCGCCGTCCTTGTCAACGAATGTGAGCTCGAAGTTATGAGGGAGCTGGAAGTCGAGCTGTACGGTACCGCACTGCCACTCACGTCCAAGAGCATCCTTGATCTGAAGGTCGATCTTCGGGCCGTAGAACGCGCCGTCGCCTTCGTTGATCTCATAATTGCCTTCACCATACTTCTCATCGAGGATAGCCTTCAGGGAAGCCTCAGCAGCGTTCCAGGACTCGATATCACCCATGAAGTCGTCAGGTCTTGTAGAGAACTCTGCTCTGTATGTGATGCCGAATGTCTTGTAGATCTCGTCTGCGATAGCGATAACGTCCTTGATCTCGTCCTTGATCTGCTCAGGTGTTACGAATGTATGGTCGTCATCCTGACGGAACTCCTGAACTCTGAAAAGACCGTTCATCTGACCTGACTTCTCCTTACGGTGCAGTACGTCATACTCGCTGTAACGGATAGGAAGTTCCTTATATGAGTGCATCGTGCGCTTATAGGACATCATGGCATTAGGGCAGTTCATAGGCTTAGCAGCCATTGTGTCTTCTGCCTCTACAGAATACTTCTCAGGTGCTTCCTCGCCCTGAATGGCGTCCGTAGCGTTAACGCCCTTTGTAATACCGGGAACGATGAACATGTTGTTCTGATAGTGTGCCCAGTGACCACTGATGAGCCAGAGCTTCTTGTTGTTGATGAGCGGTGCGGAGATCTCCGTGTAGCCGTGCTTGCCCTGGAGCTCTCTGGAATATTTCATGAGTTCCTGATAAAGGATCCAGCCCCTCGGGAGCCAGTAAGCCATACCCGGAGCTGTCTCACGGAACATAAAAAGGTCAAGAGCAGTACCGATCTTCTTGTGGTCTCTCTCCTGAGCTTCCTTAAGCCATGCAAGATGAGCCTTGAGCTCGTCCTTTGAAGGGAAAGCAAAGAGATAGATTCTCTGAAGCTGGTCTCTCTTCTCATCGCCTCTCCAGTAAGCACCTGATACGCTCTTGATCTTGAATGCGGCGCTGAAGAGCTCCTGTGAATTATCTACATGAGGACCACGGCAAAGGTCGACATAGTCATCACCTGTGTAATAAATCGAAATAGTTTCATCTGCAGGCAGATCGATGATAAGTTCTGTCTTGAACTTCTGATCCTTGAAGAGCTCCAATGCCTCATCCTTGGAGATGACCTTACGTGTCCAGTCTTCTCTCCTCTTGATGATCTCGTGCATCTTTTCTTCAATTGCAGGGAAATCCTCTTCTGTGACCGTTCTCGGAAGGACGAAATCATAATAGCATCCGTCTTCGATCTCAGGTCCGATCGCGTACTGTACCTCTTTGCCGTAGATCTCGATAACAGCCTTAGCCAGGATGTGTGCAAGAGAGTGACGGTACACCTTCAATACTTCTTCTTTTTCCATTGTAAAAAACCTCCTCTAGAGTTTTATGCACAGAACCGCTGTGCAGATAGTAGAAGATTGTACCACAAATAAAATAAAAATGTTGTTTTATAGGGCTTTACGGACACCGGCAATGCTTTTTGCGCGTTTTCAAACATTTGTTCTATATGTAAAAATAAAAAAGGGGTGCTGTTTGCACCCCTCATGAAGTAATCCTGTTATCAGTTTGTGTAGTTATCAAAATATCCCTGAACGAGAACGACCGGTGTTCCTTTGTCACCTGAACCTGATGTAAGGTCACACAAAGAACCGATAAGGTCTGTAAGCTGTCTGGGTGTTGTACCTTCGCTTGCCATCTTGCCTACGAGGTTGGCATCCTTAGCCTTGATGCTCTCGGAAATAGCATTCTTAAGAGCTTCACCGGAAAGATCGGCAAAATCATTATCTGCAAGATACTTGAGCTTGAGCTCGTTCGGTGTTCCGATAAGACCGTCTGTAAAAGCAGGCGATACGACCGGATCTGCAAGCTCCCATATCTTTCCCTGAGGATCCTTGAAGGCACCGTCACCGTAAACCATTACTTCAACACACTTGCCTGTCTGATCGAGTATCTTCTTCTGAATAGCAAGAACAAGATCCTTGCACTCCCTGGGGAAGAGCTTGACCTGATCTTCAGTAGCCTTGTTGGAGCCCAAAAGACCATATGTCTCATTGCATCCGCTTCCGTTAACGGGAGCATTCATGATCTCATCAAGACTTACGACCTTTTCTGCGCCTGCAGCAAGAAGTATTCTCTTTGTTCTGGCTCTTGTGTGGATGTCGCAGTTAATGACAGCCTTTGTGTAATCCAGAATAGCCTTTGCCTGGTTGGCGAAAACGATCTCTACTTCGCAGCCGCAGGCCTTAATGAGATCACCATAATATGCAACGTAGTCAACGCCAGTGAACTCATGCTTGTTCTCGCCGAAGAGCTCACGATATATCTCAAGGGAAAGGACATCGCTGTAAGGGTTGATGCCTGCCGCATCGATCTTATCGAGGCTTACAAGGCAGTTGCCGACCTCATCTGAAGGATATGAGAGCATAAGAACGATCTTCTTGCATCCCATGGCGATACCGCGAAGGCAGATAGCGAATCTGTTGCGTGAAAGTATCGGGAAGATAACGCCTACTGTGCCTCCGCCGAGCTTAGCCTTAACATCTTCGGCAATATCGTTGACCGAGCAGTAGTTGCCCTGGGCTCTTGCAACGATCGACTCCGTAATGGAGATGACGTCCCTGTCCCTGATCTCAAAGCCTTCAGCCTTTGCTGCTTCGAGCACGGATTCTGTTACGATTTCAGACAGATCGTCTCCCTGACGGATGATAGGGCATCTAATACCTCTTGAAACTGTACCAACTCTTCTTTCAGACATAGAGCGCACCTCCAAAAATAAGTTTTCCGTCGACAATTATATAGGAAATTTTAATCAATTAAAAGAAGGGCATATTACAAAGAAAAGACGACCGGATACCTATCCGATCGTCTTTTGTTATGGCGGAGCCGGTGGGATTCGAACCCACGTGCCCTTGCGGACAAACGGTTTTCAAGCTTTCTTTTGGAATGTTAGAAGCTGTTATTTACAGGCATTTTCGCGTTTTTTATGTGTCCCCATAGTAGATATCGCCAAGCTTATTACATACATCAGTTATCCCCTGATTATAACGTTTTGTGTTCATTGACAACTCATCTCAATCCACTCTCAAAGGAGAACGAAATGAACACAGAAAACATAAACTGGGATGAGGTCCCGGATACACTGTCTTTGGAGCAAATCCGCAAGCTGATTCATGTCAGTAAAAGAGTCGCCAAAACCCTTTTAGATACGGAGATTCCATGCATTCAAAAAGCCCGAACAACACACAAATATTACGTTGATAAGCAGGATCTAATTGATTATTTGGGGACACATTCGGGGACACATTATCAAATCAGCAATACAAAAAAACGAAGCTGCAATTCACGACTTTTTACATCAGATATTCCAGAGTATTTTAAGGGAAGAATGGCCTTCTATTTCAGATCGGAATTCGCAGATTATCCAGAGCTAATCAGAATAAGGGATGTAGCCCAAATGACCGGCTACTGCAAAGAACAAATTGGCGAATGGGCAAATGAAGGTTTGATCGGTTTTGTTGTGATCAGCAATGTCAGATATATAAACAAATCGAACCTCATAGACTTCTTATGCACAGAAGATTTTGATTCCGTTTACAGAAAGTCGAAGTGGCATAAACAACACATAGAAATCTTCAGGGAATGGAAGAAGAAATCTTAAGGTATTTTGCACACGTATTTAATCAAGGAGAGCGACCTGGAATTCCAGTCTCGCTCTCTTCATTTTTGACTGCAATTAAAAGAGTCTATTTCACTTGGTATTAGTCATACCAATGGCGTGGTCTACCTGAATTAGCTTCACGTTTCTGGCGCTCATTCTTTATAACGGCTTCAGCCTCTTCCTTAGTTACATACAAACGATGACCTTTGAGTCTCATACCGCTTCCATAGTTTTCGACCGACCTAAGCGTATAGAAATCGCCTGAGATACGCATGATCTGCATCTCCATAACGTACGAGTTATTGGAGATTATAAAGACATGCTGTCCGACACTATAGTTCTTTTCAGCCATTTATTAATTCCTGTTTATCTTAAACGCCAGCGACCGTAGAATACTTTGATTCTACGGCCGCCAATTGATTATCTTGTTTTGTATCTATCAGAAGATATCTACTGACTTGCCGTCCTTATCGAAAATCTTCTTCTCGTTGGTAACTACATATACGTCACCACCGAGCTTTGCTGCTTTCTTTTCGAGTGCCTTGTAATCGATCTGCTGACCGTCGATCTCGAAAATAACCTTGCCCAGCTTTTTCTTAGCAGGGCGACCGGGTTTCTTAGCTGCAACTTTCTTGGTTGCTGTTTTTTTTGCAACCGCCTTTTTAGCAGGTGTCTTTGTAGCAGCCTTTGCTGTAGTCTTTTTAGCAGCAGCTTTCTTAGCAGGAGCTGCTTTTTTTTCTGTCGTCTTCTTAGCTGCGGGAGCCTTCTTTGCAGCAGGCTTCTTAGCGGCTGTCTTTTTTGCTGCGGGTTTCTTTGCTTCAGGAGCCTTTGTCTCAGCAGTTTTTACTTCTTCTGCCATGGTTTTGTCCTCCGTGAGATGGGAATTATTGGTATGCTTAAATTTTATTATTCGTAACATACAACGTCAATAAAATGTTATTCATCATGTATCTCATGTGATATATGTGAAAGAGTTATCATTTATCATTTAACGAATTATCTTTTTGCTTATAATTACTCAATCTCCCAGACAACGGTAACAGTATCAGTAACTTCTATATCATCTCATTCGTACATCATATCCAAGCAACTTGCGACAGCAGCAGGATAGCTGTTTCCGGCTTCGCTATACTTGATATAGCTGTTGTAGTTTTCCTTAATCAAAGACTCTATATCAGGTCGATTAAAATATTCAGTGATCTCGTCCGCTGAATATTTATACTCCTCGAAATAATCCCTGACAGCTTCGATATATTCTTCATAAGAACAGTCAGCCTTCTTATATGACACATAGAATTGAGCCTCCGTGATCACGAATCCAGAAGACACCGCTGCCGCAGATGTCGTCGTATTATGCAGCATTGAATACCGATGGTTGTCGACATCAATAACCAACGGGTATTTTGATTCCAGAATAATATCCTTATTGGTTACATCGTCCACATCGCAAGTAAATCCTTCGCTTTCAATGTAGTCAACAAGTTTTATACGAGCTTCTTTTCGCGTCGACCTCACATAGTAGACAAGTGCTTTACGCGCTTTCTCCTCATCCTCGTCCATAACAAGCGGTTCAAGATCTTGATACTTGTTATAAATATTCCAGATTTTAAGGAACTCGGATACTCTTATAGCGTGATTGCCGATGGGCTTAACAATCTGGACGCCGGGCATACCATAAGCGAAAATCTTATGAGTTATGTTTACAAAGACCCAGTCGCAACTATCGTAATGCCCCTTGTGCCAGGCAAGCTTGAAATCATTTTCACGAAGCCAACACAAGAACGGTGCGTCAATATCCTTCAGGGAAGGATCCTTTACAAGAAATGCTTCTGGTTTTACTCTGCTGATAACAATATCTTCCATCTTATTCCTCCTCTCGGCATTTACCTGTAATCAAATCAGATACTATACAAAAATCATCTTCTGTAAGTTCTTTTGGACGTTGTGATGTATCCTGATTAATCCTTATTTCAGAAACAACAGCTACCAAATCATTTTCCGATTCATTTGTTTCAAGCATCAGGAGTTTTGCATCATAGATGCAGTATCCTGATAAGCTCAATTGGGATGTCGTAGATCTTTGGAAGTCGACCCTCTCGGATCTCCTTGTCATCCTTGAAGAGGTCATCGTACGCCGTGAGACCTAGGTCTAACTTGGGCTTTTCTCTCAAGTCCGATCACCTCCCTCGCCAATTCCTTGTAGGCATCTGCGACCTTGCCGCCAGGGTCGTGCACGAAAATGCTCTCGCCTAAGTTAGGACACTCGGTAGCTCTAACAGATCTGGGTATCTCTATATTGAATACATTAATATTAATACCCATTGCATCTCGCAGCGCTCTCGTGATGTCCCTTGCGTTGTTTGTCCGGGAATCAACCATCGTCATGAGAACTCCATCGATCTTCAGGTCAGGATTGATCTGCCGCTTCACTTTAGAAATAGAATGAAGCAACAAGTCTAAGCCTTTGGGCATACCTGAGATTGATTATTCGACTTCTGAACTATCACGAGGGAGGTAAGTATATGGAAAATGACTACATCTCCCCTATCTACAAGATTATGTTTGCAGATTACCCCGATATTTTGACCGTAGCGCAGCTTCAGAAGATTCTCCATATCAGCAGACAGCTTTCCTACGAGCTGATCAACAGCGGCCAAATACGGGCGTTTAAGGTGGGTAATTCTTTCAGAATACCCAAAGTCTCTGTAATTGACTTCGTAATGAAGTCTTAGCAGCGCTCTAGACCAGGCACTCATCTCTCAATATATTCGCACATTTGTAAAATCACATTTATTTCGTATCCTATTCGAGAGATGAGTTGTCCTGAATACAAAACGGATTAACAAATTTAAGGAGGTGAAAAAGATGGTATCAGGACATCTTACAACACAAAACGGTCTTTACTATATCATTCTCAGTTACTACGATTCTGATAAGAAAAGACACTACAAAAGATTTGCTACCGGACTTAAAGTCAATAAAGGCAATAAGCGAAAGGCTGAAGAAATGCTTCAGAAAAGGAGACTGGAATTCTTTGTTCCACAAAATGTAAATGGTCTCAAATCTGATATGCCTTTTGTTGAATACCTGTATGCTTGGTTACAAGTCGTGAAAATCAGAGTGAAGCCGACCACATATAATTCTTATGTATGTATTGTAGAGCGTAAACTCACGCCCTACTTCATGGACAAGAATTATACCTTAGAAGGACTAAAGCCTTCTCACATACAAGCTTTCTATGTTCACGAACTTGAGACAGTATCACCTAACACCGTGATACACGAGCATGCTGTGATTTATGAAGCCTTAAAATACGCTTATAAAATTGGATTAATTCCGGTAAACATGGCAACAAAGGTTGATAGACCTAAAAAGGAGAATTTCGAACCACAATTCCTTGGAGCTGATGAGTTAGAGGTCATGTTTAAGGCCCTCAGAGGCACCCCTTTCGAGCTTCCTGTTCTCGTAGCAGCATTTTACGGGTTACGACGAGGAGAGGTCTTAGGGCTCAAATGGGACGCCATAGACTTTGACGCATGTACATTAACCATCAAGCGTACTATCGTTTCTACTATGATCGATGGCAAGAGAGAAATCATGAAGCAGGATTCTACAAAAACCAAGGCCAGCTACAGAACCCTACCTCTCGTTGGCAGATTCAAGCAATACTTCTTAGAAGTTAAACAGTCTCAAGAACAGAATAAGAGGTTGTGTGGCAGCTGTTATAACTATGAATACGATGGTTATATCTTTGTAGACCCTGTCGGTAACATCCTCAAGCCCAATTACTTGAGCGCACAGTTCCCCAGATATCTCGAGAGGCACGGTCTTCGTAGAATAAGGTTCCACGATCTACGCCATAGTTGCGCAAGCTTGCTTCTGGCAAACGGTGTACCACTGAAGAGTATCCAAGAATGGTTAGGTCATAGCGACTTCTCAACTACTGCTAATGTCTACAGTCACCTGGACTATTCTGCAAAGGTTGCGTCGTCGATCGCGCTTGAAAATGGCCTTGCTCTCCCCAACCGGAGCTTCAGCACAAGCTGGGTAGGTTCGAAAATGGAGGAAAACAACGAAAAATGTGTCCCCAAAACAGAGAAATGTGTCCCCAAGATTTCAGAGCTTATAGGATGACGCCTTTTATCTGCAAAATGAAAGGCCCGCAAACGCAGTGTTTACGGGCCTTCTGGCGGAGCGGGTGGGATTCGAACCCACGTGGCTGTTACACCAAACGGTTTTCAAGACCGCCTCGTTATGACCGCTTCGATACCGCTCCAAGCTTTTGCTATTCAATTGTCAATCGCACCAGAACAAAGGTTCTGGGGACACATTGGGGACACATTACCAGTTTCCAAGCAGTGATGAAGTCCGCCAATGCCCTACTTTATTGGGTTTGTATCGAAATACTTAACGAAGGTCAACTAGATTTCAAGACCGCCTCGTTATGACCGCTTCGATACAGCTCCACTTTTAAAGGCACTTAAGTATACATAAATCAGAGGCGGTTTGCAAGCACCCCCGCAATACCGCCTCAATAAATACATTTTATACCTTCAAAGTTCAGGATTACTGGCCGCCAAGAAGTTCAGTGAGTCTGTCTAAGTCTTCGTAGTCCTTATAGTCGATCACGATGCGTCCGCGGCCGCTCGTGTTATCCAGCACCTTGATCTTTGTCTTGGCACCAAGGGCCTTCTTGAACTTTGTTTCTACTTCTTTGAGGCTCAGAGCAAATCTGATATCAGGTGCTTCAATGACCTTCTTCTTGTCGGGAGCGTTCTGGGCATCAAGGAATTTCTTAACGAATACCTCAGCCTGTCTTACGTTCAGATCACGTGTCATGATGTAATCTGCGACTTTGCGCTGGTCTTCCTTATCCTTAACTGCAAGAATGACCTTCGCATGACCCTCAGAGAGATCTCCTCTGCTGACGAATTCCTGAAGCGATTCATCAAGCTCAAGGATACGGAGAGTATTAGCAATACTGGATCTGCCCTTTCCAAGCTTCTTTGCAAGCTGGTCCTGCGTAAGCTTGTGTGTCTTAAGAAGATTCTGAATGGCCATTGCTTCTTCTATAGGATTTAAGTCTTCTCTCTGGATGTTCTCGATAAGAGCCTGCTCCATTGTCTGTCTGTCCGTAAGATCTCTTACGATTGCAGGCATAACTGAAAGGCCGGCAATACGTGCAGCTCTCCAGCGGCGCTCACCGGCTACGATCCTGTAACCGTCACCCTTTTTCTGTACGATGATGGGTTGGATGATGCCATTTTCTTCGATTGATGAAGCGAGCGAGTTGAGTTTCTCATCATCGAAATTCTTTCTGGGCTGTCCGTCGTTAGGGGAGATGTCGTTGATCTTGAGCTCAACAACAGAATCTCTCTTGTTCTCAGGGATACCGTCAGATGATAAGAGCGCGCCAAGGCCTCTGCCCATTGCTGACTTGCTCTCAGATACTGTCTTAACCGCAGTCTTCTTCGCAGGAGCTGCCTTAACAGGTGTTCCTAATGCAGCCTTCTTCATAGGAGCTTTCTTAGCTACAGGCTTTGCAGAAACCTTTGCTGCAGCCTTTGGAGCGGCTTTCTTTGCAGCTACTTTTTTAGCAGGTGCAGTTTTCTTGGCAGCAGTCTTGACAGCTGTCTTCTTTGCCGGTGCTTTCTTTGCCGCAGGCTTAGCTGCAGTCTTTTTAGCAGGAGTCTTCTTCGCAGTTGTTTTCACAGTTGCCTTCTTAGCTACAGTTGATTTTGTAGTCTTTTTCTTTGCTGTATTCGCCATTGTAGTTCTCCTTTTATACTCTCTTAATAACTTCCTTTACCAAGGCCTCATATGCCTTGGAACCCTTGGAGTTCTTATCGTAATCACAGATAGCAAGGCCATGGCTCGGAGCTTCTGCAAGTCTTACGTTTCTCGGGATAACAGTCTTGAAGACCTTGGATCCGAAGTACTTGTCTGTCTCTTCCTTAACCTGTCTGGAGAGCTGAGTTCTCATGTTGAACATAGTAAGAACAACACCCAGAATCTCGAGATCGGGATTGAGTTTCTTCTTTACGATGTTGATAGTATCCATAAGCTGGGACAATCCTTCCAAAGCATAGTACTCACCCTGGATCGGAATGACCAGACGGTCAGCTGCAGTAAGGGCGTTAATAGTAAGCAAACCCAATGACGGCGGGCTGTCCAGGACTATGAAGTCATAAGAATCCAATACCGGTTTAAGCGCATTTTTTAGTATCTGTTCCCTGGAAATTACTGTTACGAGCTCGACCTCTGCACCGGCAAGATTGATATTGGTAGGGCAGATGTCAACATTCTCTGCATTGGTCTCATAGATGACATCAGAGATAGGTGCCTCGTTGATAAGAACGTCGTAAACTGTCTGTTCGAGTTCGCGCTTATCAATTCCAAGTCCGCTTGTAGCGTTTGCCTGGGGATCCATATCTATGAGAAGGACTTTCTTCTTTTTCTTGCCAAGGAAAGCGGCAAGATTGACAGCGGTTGTAGTCTTTCCTACGCCGCCTTTCTGATTAACAAGAGCAATTACTGTCGCCATATTCTACTCCTTTTAATATAAATTCATTATCCATATGCTAATTCTATCACTGCATTATTAAATAATATATGTCATCTTTACTACAAATGTTCCGATGTTCCACGTAGAACATTTCCCTTTTGACATTTTGTCCGCTAGTCGGGTTTGGCAGAGTGTTCCACGTGGAACACTCAAAACCACGAGTCCGTTCCTCCCCGTCAAATGTTCCACGTGGAACATTTACGAAGAACGGGTGCCGGCATCTGCCGAACACCCGTTCTTAAAGGATTTATGACCTGTAAAGTTTTATCAGTTATCAATGTTCGCAAGTTTTGCGTTCTCCTGAATGAACTCCTTACGGGGCTCAACCTGGTCACCCATGAGAAGGTTGAATGTCTCGTCTGCTTCCTGTGCATCCTTAAGTGTTACTCTTAAAAGCTTACGGGTCACAGGATTCATTGTCGTATCCCAGAGCTGCTCAGAGCTCATCTCTCCGAGACCTTTGAATCGCTGGATGAGAGGATTATCCCACTTATGAGCAGCCTTGATCTCTTCGATTTCCTTATCATCATAAGCATAATATGCTTCATCACCCTTGTAAACCTTGTAGAGCGGCGGGCAGGCAATATATACATATCCGCCTTCTACGAGGGGCTTTAAGTATCTGAAGAAGAATGTGAGAAGGAGCGTTCTGATGTGTGAACCGTCGACATCGGCATCCGCCATGATGATTACCTTATGGTATCTGAGCTTAGTCTCGTCAAATTCGTCACCGATACCTGCGCCCAAAGCCATAACGACCGGCTGAAGCTTCTCGTTGGAATATACTTTATCGATCCTTGCCTTCTCAACGTTGAGCATCTTACCCCAGAGAGGGAGGATAGCCTGATACTTACGCTCTCTGCCCTGCTTTGCGGATCCGCCTGCGGAGTCACCCTCTACGATAAAGATCTCGCAGAACTCAGCCTCATCGCTCTGGCAGTCAGCGAGCTTACCGGGCAATGCGTTATTCTCAAATACTGTCTTTCTTCTGGTGAGTTCTCTTGCTCTCTTGGCAGCGTCTCTTGCTCTGGAAGCTGAGAGGCACTTATCCATGATGAGCTTAGCAATATCAGGGTGCTCTTCGAGATAGATCTCGAGTTTCTCTGTAACAACACTCTCTACCATCGGTCTGATCTCAGCGTTACCGAGCTTACTCTTTGTCTGTCCTTCAAACTGAGGATCAGGAAGCTTAACTGAGATTATCGCAGCAAGACCTTCTCTTGTATCCTCACCCTGGAGCTTAACGTCACCATCTTTAATGAACTTATACTTCTTTGCATAGTCATTGATAGCTCTTGTCATAGCTGCACGGAAGCCTACAAGATGCGTACCGCCTTCAGGTGTAGCGATGTTATTAGCGTATGTATAGACTGTCTCCTGGTATGAATCATTGTACTGGAGAGCGATCTCTACGAAGCTGTCTCCCTGCTTTGTAGCGAAGTAAATAGGTGGGTTATTGATAGGCTCCTTATGTCTGTTGAGATACTCAACAAAGGAGATAATACCGCCGTCATAATGGAGGTGCTTCTTAATAGGTTCAGCGCCTCTGTTATCAGTAAGATCAATGGTTACTTCCTTGTTAAGGAAAGCCATCTCACGGTAACGTGTGATCATTGAATCGAAGTCAAATACGATATCCGGGAAGATAGTTTTATCAGGAATAAAGTTAGTCTTCGTACCTGTATCTTCCTTATCGCAAGTGCCTACAACATGAAGCGGAACGGTCGTTTTACCCTTCTCGAATTCGATCTCATAGATGTTGCCTTCACGGCGTACCTGGACCTTCATATGGTCAGCCAGAGCGTTAACTACAGACGCGCCTACACCGTGCAAACCACCTGAAATACTGTATGCTCCGCCGCCGAATTTACCGCCTGCGTGAAGCACTGTATGAACGACTTCTACAGTAGGAATTCCGAGCTTAGGATGATTACCTACAGGGATACCAGAACCGTTATCTGTAACAGTAACTGAACCGTCTTTCTCAAGTACAACATCAATCGTATCGCAGCGTCCTGCAAGAGCTTCATCGACTGAATTTGCGACGATCTCATAGATCAAATGATGCAGACCTCTGAGTGTTGTATCACCAATATACATACCCGGACGCTTTCTGACAGCTTCCAGACCTTCAAGGACCTGAATATCCTCTTCGCTGTATTCGCTGCTGTTGGAAGTATCGAAATTATCCTGATTCTCACCAACTGCTGCTACAACTGCATCAATGGATCCCTCTTCCTTGAAATCCTCTGTCAGAGCTCTCGGATTCTCTGCAAGATTCTTGAGCTCGTCATCATCGCCATCTTCGACCGGCTGGAAGTAGAGGTCTACAGCGCCGGAAGGACGTGCCTGAGCCTGCTCGGAAGAGGCATTTTCCTCCTCAAAGTTGAAATTCTTCTCGTCATTTTCCTTCATAAATGTCAAAACTCCTATTCTTAACGGCAATCCCCGTCAAAGCCCCGAGAATGCTGTATTTGTAACTGTGTTAATTGACTGTTTTCAGTAGTTTTCAGAAGATGTCAGTCTGTTTAATAGCAGACTTGAGGACAGTGAACAAACATATGTTTTATTGTCAGTAATCACCAGTGATTTTGGTATGTCTTCGGTCACATACTGCAGTCTGCCCTGTTCATCTTCGCTGTTGATGAACTCTGAGACATCCTTCTGGGTAGGGAGGACGGTCTCAAGATCGACTACTGCGGTAACAGAAGACTTAAGCACTGAAAGATCATTGCCAATATGAATGAACACTTAAAGCCTCCAAACAGTCCCGAAATCTACTCTAACTAAATAATTATAACATAAAGAGGAAATATAATATGCTTATTATAATAAAAGATTGTGGCAAAATTGCCCTGTTTTTAGCACATTTTGACCCTAAATCAGGCTTTTTTCTCGATATTGCCGCTGTTTACGAGATAAAACTCAGCCTTTTCGGAGCCGCCCATTACGTCTATCTCGTCACCGATCATGTTCTTATCGGTACATGTGATGAATATCTGGGCATCCTTCATGGCTGATACGAGGCTCATTCTCCTGGTCTTATCAAGCTCTGAGAATACGTCATCCAGGATCAGGATCGGAGTAGAGGAGACGAACATCTTGATTATCTCCAGTTCGGAGAGCTTCAGAGCTAATGCAGCCGTTCTCTGCTGTCCCTGGGAAGAATAATTCTTCATTACCAGTCCATCCAGCTTCATGATGAGATCATCCCTGTGGATTCCGGTAGATGAAATGTGCTTATCAATGTCGTAATTTCTGACTGATTTGAGCTTAGCGAGCACCAGATCAGACAGAATACCCTTTATACGCCCGTAATCGCCCTCTGAGAGGCCTTTATGCATGAACTCGTCATATTTACTGTTTTTATCAAGGAACGTTTCTAAGGCCCCTACAACGCCAAATACGGTACTATACTCGATTTGGAGGTTTTCTTTACCTCCTGAGATGCTTCCGTGATGCTTTGAAGCGATGTCTGATATTAACTTTGCGAACTTATAGCGCTTTAAGATGATCTCTGCTGACAGTTCAGCCAATGAGAAATCCCAGAAATCGAGCTGCGGATCTATATTTTCGGACTTATAGTTCGATTTTATGCTCTTAAGAAGTGCGTTTTTCTGTGCCAGAAGCCTGCTGTAATTGCTCAAAAGATTGAAGTAGGAGGGGGAGATCTTGGATATCAGCGTATTTAAGAACTTTCTTCTGAAAGCAGGCGCATTTTTAACGATATTGAGGTCTTCGGGAGCGAAGATAACAATGTTACATACGCCGATATATTCCGATACTTTATCAACAGGAGCGTTGTCTCTTATAAGAATTCTTCCGGGCTTACCATATTTGCTTAAAGATGACTTCTCGAGGTAGTAGCAAGAAGATAATTGGACATTGCTGCCGTCATCATCTGTAAGATCCAAGCTGGCTTTATACTCGTTCTCGCCAAACTTGATAAGGTCTGCATCCTTACTTGTCCTGTGTGACGTAATGCTTGATGCTACATATATTCCTTCAACGAGATTAGTCTTTCCCTGAGCATTATCACCGTAAAAAATATTAACAGAAGGCCCGACGTCTAAATCGAGCCTTCCGTAATTTCTGAAGTTTTGTAAATGTATGCTTCTGATGAACATTATCTTCTGATAGGAAGAATAAGGTAAATGTACTTCTCACCCTCAACAGGCTTAATAATGCAGGGTCCCTGACCGCCGTTAACTTCAACTCTGATGATCTCATCATCGATATTCTTAAGTACATCAAGAACATATCTGGAATTAAAGTCTACATCGATAAGATCGCCTTCAAGACTGATGCTGATATTCTCCTGGAGATTACCTCTTGCTGATGTAGCCTGAACTGTAAGCTCAGAAGGATTATTTGAAAGAAATCTTACAGGGCACTTACGGTCGTCAGTCATGATGATCAAAGAAGCTCTGTCAACAGCATCAAGGAACTGCTTACGGTTAATAGTAATGACTGTCTTAGGATTCTTAGCAATGATGGAATCAAAATTAATGAACTGGCCTTCGATAAGACGTGAGATCATTCTTACGTTGCCGATATCAAATAAGAGATTCTGCATTGATGTGTAGATATTGATCTCAGCATCTTCGTCATCACTTAAGATCTTGCTCATCTCGGTCAAAGCCTTGCCGGGAACAATGTAATTGATCTTAGGGAAGTCGCTGCCCATATCTTCGCGGTTGATAGCCATTCTAAATCCATCGATGGATACGACTGAGAGAACAGAACCGTCGCTTACAATATTACTTCCTGTAAGGACAGGACGTGAATTATCTCTGGATACTGCAAAGATCGTGTGATTGATCATATTCTTAAGGATCTTCTGACCCATGACGATCTTCTCAGCTTCGCTCTCATCAATCTCAGGGATCTTCGGGAACGGTTCGGGATCAAGACCTGCGATCTTAAATTCAGCCTGTCCGCACTTGATGATAGTCTGGAAATTATTATCAGAAATGATATCTACTTCAGGTTCAGGAAGCTTACGGATGATGTCGCCGAAGAACTTTGAATCAATAACAACAGCGCCCTTCTCTGTAACGGATGCCTCAACATCAGCCTCAATACCGGTCTGAAGGTCATAACCGGTAAGCTTAATCTTATTATCATCTGAAGCTTCTATAAGGATTCCGTTAAGGATATTAACTGTACTGTTAGTAGTAACTGCTCTCTGAACTATTGAAACGTTATTGACCAGGTCATCTCTGCTGCATGTGAACTTCATCTAAAGCGTGCCGCCTTTCAATATAAAATATTTTAAACATTATACACTCTTTATTACCTAAAATGTATAGTTTAACAGTGTTATAAACATTGATTTTTGGGACATCTTCCTGCCCGGGACATCCGGCTATGTAGTATTTAAAGTTAGCTCTTATTAGCCCTATTATGCTTTGCACAATTGTTCAGAACTGCTCGAAAACCACTGTTTACAAGGTATTTTGATTTACAAACTAATGTATAAAACCCGTTTGATCTATGTTCAGAAAAACACCCTTTTGAACATTGTTACATCTGTGTACAATCGGTCTACAGACAATCTACCGGAAGTTTTGAACTTAAGAACAAAAATTGTTCAAATCAGGTTATTAGTTTATAAATCTCATCAGCCTGCTTTTTTAGATCTTTGTTCTCATCAACATTGTCGCAGCCATGCATAACAGTCGTATGTTTACGACCGCCGAAGATCTGTCCGATCTTCTCATATTTAAGTTCCAGGTAATCCCTGCAGATGAACATGGCAACATTTCTGGCCGTTGAGATCTCAGCATTTCTAAGCTTTGAAGTGATCTTATCAGGCGTCAGGTCGTAGTAATTTGCTACTGCGTTTATAACGATCTCAGGTGTTAAGAACTTCTTCTTGTTAGGTGAGATGATAGGCATGAGGATCTTCTGGATATCATCTAAAGAGAGCTCACCGTTGGCAAGCGTGACATAAGAAGAAATAGTATTAAAAGCACCGTTAAGCTGTCTGATATTTGTGGTTACGTTCTCGCAGACATAGTCGATGATCTCATCAGACAACGTGAAATTCTCATTCTCGAGCTTACTTAAGAAGATAGCCTTACGGGTCTCAAAATCCGGCGGCTGTACATCGAACATGATGCCGTCCTGGAAACGGGAGATAAGTCTGCTGTTGAGCTCTGTAAGATTTGAAGGAGCCTTGTCGCAGGTGATAACGATCTGCTTGCCGGCTTCGATCAAAGCCTCGAAAGTATTGAAGAATTCGGTCTGGACGCCTTCCTTGCCGATAAGGAACTGGATATCGTCGATAAGAAGGACGTCTACAGTACGGAATTTCTTACGGAAATCCGTGTAATTATTCGTGTTGATGCAAGCGATATAAGCGTTTGTAAAAGCCTCGCAAGTCGTGTATATAACGCGCTTATCGGGCTGCTGCTCTAAGATCGCATTGCCGATGGCCTTCATGAGGTGGGTCTTGCCGAGACCGGAATTACCCCAGAGGAAGAAAGGATTTCTCTGCTTCTGGCCGGGCTTGGAAGCGACGGAAACAGCGGAAGCATGGGCAAAACGGTTGCAGTCGCCTACGACGAAGTTCGCGAAAGTGAATTCTCCGTTGAGGCCAGTAGAAGTAACGGCTTCGCTCTTGGCTTGTCTTGCGGCCTTTTTCTCGGAATTGACGGAAGCATTGAGAGCATTCTCGTCGCCTGCGAGGATGAACTTAACTGCGCAAGACTTGCCTTCATTGGCTGTCTTTATGGCATTTTCAACGATCTTATTGAGCTTCTGGCCCTTTACGAGATCGAGAGAATACTCGTCTCTTGCAGCCAGAACAAGCACGTCATTGTCGCTGTGAACGACAGTCATTTTGCACAGAATCGATTCATAAGTGACAATGTTGATGTTCTCATCGTATTTAAGAATATCGAGTGCTTTTTCCCAAACAGAACTGCCCATGTAACCCCTCCGTAACAAAAATGACGTGCGTTTAACATAATAGCACGGTTTGGGGGTATAATGTAGGGGCTATTTATATAGAAAAAGGTATAGTTTTTCGGACAAGGTAATGAAAAAGATCGACAGCAACAATGAGGCACGTGCCAATCGGAAAGCAACCAGAACTGTCTTGATTGCTCTTGGCATAACTTTACTCATTGTAGGCATTATCCTTGTCATGATCGAGCCCATAAAACGCATGAAGAGAAAGAAGATCTCGACTGACGCCCTTAATTATATAGAGCTTCAGATAGAGGCTTCCAATCCCGAAGAAGAGCCGCAGATGACTTATGTCGTTCCAAGAACAGGCAATGAGGTAGAGGGCGAAGGCTATGACTTCGGAGGAGAAACCGAAGAAGTCACCGAAGAAGAGTACGGCGGCACGGTCACCTTGAATTCCATTGGTATCCTTAACATCAGCGCGATCAACTGCAGATATTCAGTCTGGGACACGGCGTCACAGGTCTCTTTAAGATACGGTCTTGGTCATTACGTTGATTCTGTAATGCCGGGAGAGATAGGAAATGCGACTATTCTGGGACATAACTACAGGGACGGGTCAATGTTCCATAAGCTCGGTAATCTTAAGGCCGGAGATGCTGTAAAGTTCACCAGGACTGACGGCATCGTGCTTACTTTCTATGTTACGGAGTCCAAGATCATCAGTGCTGACGATCTTTTGGACTATGCATCAGGCAATATCACGACTGACAGGCAGCTGACGCTCGTGACCTGCACTTACGAGTACGGTAGATACGGCTGGAGAAGGGTAGTCATATGTAAACTTTCTGAAGATTGTCTGCCTTATGTGACAGAGGAGACAGCCGCTACAACGGAGTCTGCTCCTGCCGTGACACAGCCCGAACCTACGGCTGAAAGCTCTATAGAGCCCACGGATACTATCCCTGAGCCTACTGAAGAACCTACGATTCCGCCGCCGGAAACTACCCCGGAGTCCACACCGGAGACCACACCGGCACCCGATGAGCAAGAGGAGTCTTCGGAAACAACTTCAGAAAATATCCCATAAAAGAATAATTCTGTTATAATTGGCGCGGGTTATAAATAATAACGACTATTAAGGCAATAAATATTCGGAGGATTTTATATGGTAACGGCAATAGTTGGCGCTAACTGGGGCGACGAGGGCAAGGGTAAGATCACCGACCTTCTCGCAAGCGAATCTGACATCGTAATCAGATTCCAGGGTGGAGCAAATGCAGGCCACACCATAATCAACGATTACGGCAGATTTGCGCTTCACCTTATGCCTTCCGGCGTTTGTCACAAGGATATCGTAAACATCATCGGCAATGGTGTAGCTTTGGATATCAGGAAGTTCATAAAAGAATATAACGAGCTCAAGGAGCAGGGATTAGATCCAAAGCTTCTCGTATCTGACAGAGTACAGGTCGTTATGCCTTACCATGTTGATTTCGATAAGTATGAAGAAGAGAGATTGGGCGGCAAGGCTTTCGGTTCGACAAAGTCAGGAATCGCTCCTTTCTTCTCCGATAAATTTGCAAAGATCGGTTTCCAGGTATCAGAGCTTTTCGATGAGGCAGCACTCAAAGAGAAGATCAACCGCGTGCTTGAGATAAAGAACGCCCTGATCGTAAATCTCTACCACAAAGATCCGATCGATCCTGCCGCGCTCCTTGAAGAGATGCTCGAGCAGGGAAGACTTATCAAGCCTTTTGTTACAAATACCAATGCTTATCTCTACGAAGCATTGAAGCAGGGTAAGAATATTCTCCTTGAAGGTCAGCTCGGTACTTTGAAAGATCCCGATATGGGCATCTATCCGATGGTTACATCTTCTTCCACACTGGCTGGCTACGGCTGCGTAGGCGCAGGCATCCCGCCTTATGAGATCAAGAAGATCGTAGTAGTTACAAAGGCATATTCTTCCGCAGTCGGCGGCGGCGCCTTCGTATCTGAGATCCTCGATGAAGCAGTTGCAAAAGAGCTCAGAGACAGAGGCGGTGACAAGGGTGAGTACGGCGCTACAACAGGTCGTCCGAGAAGAGTCGGCTGGTTTGACTGCGTAGCTACACGTTACGGTGTAAGACTTCAGGGCGGTACAGACGTTGCCCTCACAAACCTCGACGTATTGGGCTACCTCGATAAGATCCCTGTATGCACTGCTTACGAGATCGACGGCGTTATCACAAAGGATTTCCCGAATCCCACACAGCTCGATAGAGCTAAGCCTGTTATCGAATACCTGCCTTCCTGGAAGGGCAAGGGCGAGATCAGAGGACTCACAGAATACGATAAGCTCCCTAAGGAAGCTCAGGATTATGTCGAGTTCATCGAAAAGGAGATCGGTGTCCACATCTCGATCGTATCAACAGGACCCGTCAGAGAAGAGATCATCAGAAGATAAAGTCTCTTAGGGGTCATACCCGCAACAGGAGTACTGAAAATGAAAAAATCCGGTAACAGGGCAGTAGGACTATTGTTAACTACAGTCATGTTACTGGGTTTTCTTTTGCCTTCAGGGTGCTTGAACTTCAGGCCCGGTGATCCCGAACAGATCGAGATGCTGGTTAACTATTTCATCGAAGACTTTGCCGAAGGCGATGCGGACGGTGTTGAATTTCTAGTGGAAGAAGGTTTCGAATGTGATTTCAAGACAGGACCCAAAGAAGAAGTCATGCTGAAGATGGCGTCCAGGACGGAGATCCGCGAGATAGTTAATATCGATGTTGACAACAAGGCACACGAAGCGAAGGCAAAGGTTAAGATTTCTTATGTCAATGCCGAGGATATTATTTTCAATTACGATAACTACGGCAAGACCAAGGAGCAGTATTTTGAACTGATCGACAAAGCTGTTCTGCAGACGAAAACGCTGAAGTTCAACTTTTTTTACATCCCGTCCGAAGGAAAATGGATTATCGCTAAAGAGTCGGCTGAAAAATATAAAGCGTTGTTTGATTTTGCTTCCCAGGTCAATATGATCATGATGAGCGAATATGATGCCAGCCTTCTCTTCGATAGAGCAATAGACCGCTTTGCCGAAGGTGATTTTGACAGCCCCGAATGTCCGCTCGATATCTATACCATCAGATATTTCGATTCCTGTCTGACTGATGATGAAGTCGTGAATGAAGGGGCAAGAGAATATGCAAAAGCATACTTCAAGTACATCGCAGATCACGGATATACTATCCACATAGATTCTGATAACCATTACCGGGCAGTACTTTACGGGTATGCTCCGTCAAAGAACGAGATACTTGATTATGTCTCAAGCGATGAATGCGTTGAAGCAGATTACATAGTCCGCATGAGGCTTGTCAGTGCGAACAGACGAGATGTCCAGCCGGACACTTTGAGAAGTGCTATCGATGCAGATCTTTATAAGAATCTCGCCAAGAAGATCCCGGACATGTCTCCGGATAATTTCCAAGTCGATCTCAGGATAGTAATTGATTACGATCTGAATTCGGGCAAGACCTATGAACGTCTGGAGGTCTCCGATGAAAACACCGGCTTGATCATTCCGATCGATTGGTATGAAGCAGAAGAAGCGCTCGAGCGTACTCCCGAACAGGAATTCAGATGCCGCGAAAAGGCCTGCGAAGACCTGCTTGCTTCCGGCGAGATCTCTCAGGAGAAATACGATATCTACATGCTGGCCATAGAACGCGACCGATACATCAATTCGGGCGGAACGGTCCCTGAATATGAGTACATCAGAAATGTGGAATGGGAAGGTACCGGAGAATACGTTAATCAGGCGGTTGATGTTGTCGAAGTGCTTCCGGATTTTTCTGACGGACAACTCTTATATGGAGAATCAGAGTACGACAGCAACGGCTACTACATTTTTTACAGCTCGGAACCGGGGTGGCTTAATACGGCAGGCTACTATATTGATAACGATAAAGTCGTTGTCATGCTCAAGTACGATAACAAGTTTGCAAAAGGTACCACATTGGTCTACGACTGGTATGTCGATGATGAAGAGGTAGGAGATTCCGTATTCTTTACCGTTGAAGAAGATGATACGGATGAATTTGTTTTCGAGATACCCAATATGCAGATCGGCAGATACAGCAAGTACGAATTCCGTCTCTGGGAAGAAGACCACATGCACGTCATTGCATATGTATCGCTTTCCCAAACTTGAGCACTGAAACTGTCCGTGATTTGCACTAAAAAACAAACGAAAAATATTAATGTGCAGAGTATAATAATCGCATATAATTCCAACTGATTATGGGAGGAAGTTCCATGGCCAAGGAGATGATCCTCGTCCTCGATTTCGGAGGACAGTATAACCAGCTTATCGCAAGAAGAGTAAGAGAGCTCTCTGTCTACAGTGAAGTCAGACCGCACACCATGAGCCTCGAAGAGATCAAAGAGCTTAATCCCAAAGGCATCATCCTTACCGGTGGTCCCAGTACAGTCTATGAAGACGATGCTCCCAAGTGTTCTCCCGAACTCTTTAAGTTAGGCATCCCGGTCCTCGGAATATGCTATGGCGCCCAGCTCATGAACTACTTGCTTGGCGGCGAAGTAAAGTCCGCTCCCGTCAGAGAATACGGCCACACTGATGTTACTATCGATACAGAAGCTAAGCTCTTCAAAGGCGTCCTTCCCAAGACAGTCTGCTGGATGAGTCACACGGTCTATATCGCTAAGCCCGCACCCGGATTCAAGATCACAGCACATACTGAAGTATGCCCTGTTGCAGCTGCAGAGAACGTCGAAGAGAACCTCTATTGCGTACAGTTCCACCCGGAAGTTGTTCATACAGTAGAAGGCACAACAATGCTTGCTAACTTCGTTAAGGATGTCTGCAAATGCAAGTGCGACTGGAAGATGGATTCGTTCGTTGAGACATCCATCAAGGAGATCCGCGAGAAGGTCGGCTCAGGCCGCGTCCTTTGCGCCCTCTCAGGCGGCGTCGATTCATCCGTTGCCGCAGTACTCCTTTCTAAAGCAGTCGGCAAGCAGCTCACATGCGTGTTCGTCGACCACGGACTTCTTAGAAAGAACGAAGGCGACGAAGTAGAAGCAGTATTCGGACCTGAAGGCCCTTACGATCTTAACTTCATCAGAGTCAATGCCCAGGAGCGCTTCTATTCCAAACTCGCAGGTGTTGAAGATCCTGAGACAAAGCGTAAGATCATCGGCGAAGAATTCATCAGAGTCTTCGAAGAAGAAGCAAAGAAGGTAGGCGCCGTCGACTTCCTCGTACAGGGCACCATCTATCCTGACGTTATCGAATCCGGCCTCGGCAAGAGCGCCGTTATCAAGTCTCATCACAACGTCGGAGGACTTCCTGACTATGTTGATTTCAAGGAGATCATCGAGCCTTTGAGACTCCTGTTCAAGGACGAAGTAAGAAAGGCAGGCCTTGAGCTCGGCATCCCCGAGAATCTCGTCTTCCGTCAGCCGTTCCCCGGTCCCGGACTTGCTATCCGCATCATCGGTGAAGTGACTGCAGAGAAGGTAAAGCTTGTTCAGGATGCAGATGCGATCTTCAGAAGAGAGATGCAGCTTGCAGGATTTGATAAGTACGCAAATCAGTACTTCGTAGCACTCACAAATATGCGTTCCGTTGGCTGCATGGGCGACGAGAGAACATACGATTACGCATGCCTCCTCCGCGCCGTTACGACCACAGACTTCATGACCGCCGAAGCAGCAGAACTTCCCTGGTCACTTATCAACAAGGTCACGAACAGGATCGTAAACGAAGTCAAAGGCATCAGCCGCGTCTTCTACGACTGCACGGGCAAACCGCCGTCAACGATAGAGCTTGAATAATGAAAAAACGCTGGAAATGCCCTAAAACAGGGCATTTCATTTTTTTAAGCCACCAAAAAGCCACTAAAATCTGAACTCATATATTTTGGAGACAGTAGAAGAACCATATTCAATTGATGGATCTGTAGCATAAAAAGTTATCAAGAGAACTTAACTACGATGTTATAATTGAGAAGACAGAGGAAGGGATCCTTTGTCGAGATAATAGACAGTAATCAGAACTAAGGAGAATTAACAGTGGATGATTCTGAAATTAACAAATTGAGAAATATACCGCCGTTTTACGATAATGTTCTCTTGCTTGGAGGATATAAACTTGAACCGGAATCATGTAACAAGCGGCTTGAGTATAAAGATCTGGAAATAGAGAAGCAAAAATTCTCGAAGATCAAGGAAGAATTCCAGACTATGTATTCGTTCGAAAACTGTAAGCTGACAGAAGTTAAAGTCAGCTGGGGCAAATTGAACTATATAAAGATAGCAGGCTGCAATGCTTTAGGCAGTTCTTTTACACAAGTTGAATTATCTTATGGCGAGGGTATTGCGGACAGCCGAATGGAGAAAGGCAAAATCAGGAATTTCGGTATACATAATATGCCGATATATCGCAGTACCATAATTGGAAGCAAACTCGAAGAAAGAGTGTATCTCCATAATATCAGTTTGGTGGAATGTACCGGAGAGATGCTCAAGGCGGATGATCTTTCGATCAATACGCTTAAACTTACTGAAAACAAGCTCACGGATCTGCAAGTGGATCACATATTTGGACAATTCATATACTCCCAAAGAAATATTCTTTGTGATGTTAGTATCGGTCACGGACGTATCAAGGATAGCAAACTCATTGGAGACAAACTTGAAAATGTGAAGTTCGCCGAGATGAAGTTTGTGAAATGTTATTTCAAAGACATAGACTTCTCAGATACTGAATTCGAGAATTGTACATTTAGCGAGTGCCTGTTTGATGATTGCACATACACGGAAGATCAAGGTAGATTGTTTGGTATAGAATAGTAAATCTTCAGTTTTCAAGTCTGTAAGGTATAAAAATGAGCATATGAAAATACTGATCTTCAATGGTGGGCCACACAAAGGAAATACATGGCGGCTAACTCAGATTGCAAAGAGTTATATTCAGAAAATTGATAAGACAGTTCAATTTTGTGAAGTGCATTTATCAGATATAGATATCCCATTCTGCACAGGATGCAGTAACTGTTTTCGCAAAGGACATAAAACTTGTCCGCATCATAATAAAATACAGCCAATAATAGATATGATAGAAGAATGCGATGCGGTTATTTTCTCTATTCCTTGTTTTCAGGGGCATTTGCCCGGAATTATGAAAAATTTTACAGATCATATGGCATTTATGCTGCATAGGCCGAGATATTTCAAAAAGAAGGCTCTTATAATCAGTACAACTGGAGGGGTATCTGCTCAGAGTACAACAAAAGCTTTGGCAGCAACGTTGCCCGGGTGGGGCTTTAATAAGTGTTACCAGCTTCCGATAACTGCACTGAGCTGGAACGACTACAAGCCAACAGAAAAGGATATGCGAAGAACATATGATATCACGAAGAGATTTTACCTTGATGTGAAATCCGGAAAAGCACATGTTCCGGGAGTGGGCGTGCTGATACCGTTTAATCTATTTCAGGCCATGTGCATTGATAATAAGGGAGAAAAAGAATATCCGACTGAGGATAATAACTTTTGGCCGAAATACAAAGGCATGAGATATGCTCCGGGTATACCAATGACGCCTTTTAAACGAGTCATAGGTTGGCTTATATATCAAGTCGGAAAGAAGCTTTCACAGACAATGGTGATCACATATAGGAAATAGACCACCAAATTCCAGTTTGTCGGGATGAGCGATAGATCATAATAATATCAGCATAATAAATCAAGGGGAGTGTAAAAATGGCATCGAGTAAAGATTATTTGGATTTCATTTCAGAACAGCTTTCAGAGTTGGATGATATAACTTACAGGGCGATGATGGGAGAATACATCATCTATTATCGTGGAAAAGTTGTCGGTGGCATTTATGATGACCGTTTTCTTGTGAAGCCTGTAAAGTCTGCTGTGAAAATGATGCCGGAAGCCGGTCTGGAACTTCCATACGAGGGAGCGAAGGAGATGCTCCTTGTCGATAATGTTGAGAACAAAGAGTTTCTTCGCAATATGTTAGAAGCTATGTATGAAGAACTACCTGCGCCGAAGAAAAAGAAGTGAGTTATAGTAAGGAAAATTATGAATTTAGTCGACAAACAGAGAGATAATTTTAACCCATAAAGAGTATCAAAAAGGGTCTAGCTGTACACTACAGTGTACAACTGAGATCCTTTAATTTATTATTTTCGAATTCTTGTACGATTTGACCCTCTCCCACTGCTTAATAGTGAAGGGATGCTTTACAGCGGAAGATCATCGATGCACATATAATAGACACCGAGCCGTTTGATCTGGGCCTTTACATCATGCTTGATGTGAGTCACCTTATAAGGCTTCCTTTTTAGCTTAGCCAGGAGAAGCGCCAGCGTTCCGCCCCAAACGATTGTCATATTATTAGTTACTTCCTTACTGTTCATTCATTTCTTTGATGGTTGCGCCACTATAGAATTTGAGGTCTTCATCAAACGCCTTCTCAAATTCCTTCTTAGCCAGCACGGAATAGGAATCCTTCTTTCGTGAGTAATTTAGCCAATCATTAACCATCTTATAGACAATGTGCATGCCACCAAATCGGGTATAGTATGTAATCTTAAGAGCAGATCCGGTGTATTTGATCTCCGGGAACCCGGCAATACCTAAGTTAAGAAAATGATCCTTTTCGTACAGTAAATAAGCGAAATCAGCGGAAAAAGCATCAGGATCCAAAAGTTTATCTGCATCGAAGATAAATCCATATATTCCAGTTTCTGAAACCTCTACTATATCGAGAAGAAGCTCAGTGGGTATCTTACACAGCATATTGATTATATCGGTTATAGTCTCACAGTGCTTGGTCTTAGCTTTGGATAGTCTTCCAAGCTCATCATCATAGACTTCTCTAATGTTTTGCAGAATGTCTTTTTCAAAATCTGTCTCGTTGCTTGAGAATCTGCCTCTCCAGCTCTTGTACTCGATAACACGCGGATCCTTATTATCATAGTACCTATCCAGGGAGAAGACCTGCCGCTTGTCATACCAATAATTAAGGTATGTGTTGAGGATATTATTACGCGTATCTTCGTCATCGATGATAATAGCAGTCTTGCCGTCAATTCTTTCAATATCAATAGTGTGTTTATCCTCAAGCTCAAAGAGAATGTGCATTATATCGGCTGCATTTTTGACGTTTATATCAGACAAAGCTTCTACATCAACATCTAATGAATCAGCAATAGTCTTGAGAAGATCAGCCTTTGGTGTGCGCACATCGTTCTCATATTGCCTTATTCTGTCTGCCTGAAGTCCCAATTTATCGCCTAATTCAGCTTGTGTATATCCACGAAGAAGTCTAAAGTACCTTATTTTTTCTCCAATTGTCATATGCAATACACCTCCGTAAGTGCATTTTAACATAGAACTTGCGGAATTGTAAGACAAAAATGAAAATAAATAGCAAAAATGTACTTGCAAAACGAAACGGACTATTGTATAGTTATGAAGTACACATCTGTCCTTGTAAAATAAAATGCGAAGACAGTAAGGTATGGCTCGCAACCATACTGGTACACCGAACCTTGACAACTTAATAACCCGATCTTCAGGTATCTCCCTGTATCCGAAGCCGAACCTTCCGGTCGCAACGACCTCCCGAAATGGAGAGAGCGATAAGCCGATGAAGGCAAAGGCGGGGTTGCTCCCGTCGGGCCTCGATGGGTACGGGGAAACAGGATGCATCACGCAGCCACAGGATGAGCGTTGAAGCCGGTAAGCGGACCGGTGAGCCGTCGAACCCAATGGGCGGGGCCGGGGGAAAGACCCGGTGGAAAAACCCAATGTGGGGCTCTAGCAAAGCCCCGCCTGAAGACGTAGAGAAACCAAAAACAAAAACCCAAAAGTTTTCAGGGGGTACTCTACCCTCTGATAGGGGAAAACAAATTCCTGGGGGGAGTCTGTCCTCTCTCCCGGAAGACAAAAATCTAAACAAATTAAGGAGGAAAACAAAATGGCAGAAAACAACAACACTATGTTTATCGGAGTAGCTCAGATCCAGAGAGACTGGGGTATTTCCAGATCAAAGGCGTATCAGATCATCAAGGATCTTAACGCAGAACTCAAGAAGAAGAATCCCGGCGCTCTTGTCGTATCAGGCAGAGTTAACCGCTTCTGGTATGAAGAAGCTTGCCTCCAGAGAGGTAGTTCGAACAATGGCAGCTTATGAGAAGAACACGGGAAAAATAAAGCCTCTCCTAAGAGAGGCGAATACGCACACAAAGGCGCGAATTAAATGTAGCAACTTAATTATAGTGCCTTTTTGCGTATTAATCAATCAGAAACACAGGAGGCATTATGGGAAGTAAGAAATCATTCGTGATTTATACGGCATGGAAGAGCTTCTTCGAGCTGCTGGATGAACCGGCGCTCGTTAAGGAGCTTCTCTTTGCCGTATTCAGCCTCGCTGAAGGCGAGGAAGTTGTTATAACGAACAACAAGGTAAGAACAGCCTTTAACGCAATAGAACCCACGATGAAAGAGGATCTTGAAGCGTATAAGGCAAAGTGTGAGAAGAACAGAGCAGCAGCCCAGAGCAGATGGAGTAATACGGACGGTATGCGTTCGCATACGGACGCAATGCAACGGGATGGTGATAATGACTATGACTATGTCAATGATAATGGTAATGACTATGATAATGAGTCTGATAATGATATTGATATGTCTGTCATGTCAGGGCAGGATGTTCCGTCCGTCGCTGATGTTATAGAAGCTTCTAAGAACCGTAGAGTAGATATGTCGGAAGAGGAAGCCAAAGCATTCCTTGAACACTATTACAGAGATCTTAAGGGCGTGATCAACGGTGAACCCATAAGGAACTGGAGAAAACTGCTCAAGTCTTGGGATAACCACACACTTGTAGAACCTGAAACCGTTATGGGAACCGGATATGAAGGGTATCAGAACGTCTATTGCAGATTGCCCGTTGAAGTTCAGAGAGCCGTTGATAAAGATCAGGAACAGTTTGGCGGCATGCTGACCAGGGCAACTGCAAGAAAAGTCACGGAACTCAGAAGGGCGGTGTGATATGGCAGTATTTAAAGACATAGGCAGCGTTTATAAAGGTAAAAAATGGAGAGTTCTCTGTTACTACACTGACTGGCGAGGACAGCGTGTCCGCCATGAGAAACGCGGATTCGAAACAAGACATGATGCACTTGAGTATGAGCGTACCTTTTTAGCCAAGCAGACGAAGGATATCAATATGGCATTTAACGCCTTCGTTGATATCTACCTTAGGGATGTGGAGCCGCAGCTTAAGAAAAGTACGGTCGCTAATAAGATCCAGATCATCGATAAGCACATCAGACCTTACTTCAAGGAACTGTCTTTATCAGAGATCACTTCAACACATATCCTTCAGTGGCAGAATGAACTTCTGACGCAGAGGGACGATGACGGTAAGGGATATTCTCCGACTTATCTCCGAACGATTAACAACCAGCTGACGGCTATCTTCAACCATGCGGTCAACTACTATGACCTTCCAAAGAACCCTTGTAAGGCGTTTAAGAAAATCGGAAGGAAGAGCAGTAAAGAAATGCTCTTTTGGACGAAGGACGAGTATCTGAAGTTCTCAGAGGCGGTCCAGGACAAACCGATCTCCTATTACGCATTCCAAGTTCTTTACTGGACCGGTATCAGGTGCGGAGAGCTTCTGGCTCTTACGAAGAAGGACTTCGATCTTGAGAAGCGCACATTAAGGATCAGCAAGAATTATCAGGTCGTAAACGGTGAAGAGATGATAACTTCTCCTAAGACCGAGAAGAGTAACCGCACGATAGATCTTCCGAAGTTCCTGTGTAATGAGATGCAGGATTATTTCGATTCGATCTACGGCCTTGATGATGACAGCCGCATCTTCCCGATATCAAAACACTATCTCCATCACGAAATGGACAGAGGAAGTAAGAAGGCCGGTGTTAAGAGGATCAGGATCCACGACCTCAGACATTCTTGCTGCGCACTTCTGATCCATCTCGGATATGCTCCGGTTCAGATCGCTGAAAGACTTGGTCATGAGAGCGCCGTAATTACCCAGCGGTATGCGCACCTTTATCCCTCCGTACAGAAGGATATGGCCAACCGTTTGGATCAGGAATTCAACGACTCGGAAGGAGAATGATCATGGGAAAGATATACGGAAAAACGAAGGTTACTCCAAAACCGAAGAAGAAAAAGAACGAGCACAACCGGCTCCGCGACATCATCGTGAACTTCAGGGTATCACCGAAAGAGAAGTCCGTCATCGATGCGAGGATCGCTGCAACCGGTATGAGCAAACAGGATTACTACAGGCAGTCATGTATGTTTCAGAAGATACTCGTAAGAGGTAACATCCGCACGTTTGCAGCGATCAGAACAACAGTCAGGGAATTGTCGGAGAAGATCGATATGAATCCTGATCTGACAGCACTAGATCCGGCAGATGCGGAACGTCTGAAAACGATACTGGAGATCCTAAACTATCTGTATTGATAGTAATCACTTTGGAGAGGCTCGGGAATTGTCCCGGGCCTTTTCTAATTCCCAAAAACAAAATCTATTTCAAAGAAAGGAAATCAAAACAATGGCAGAAAGATCATATGAAGAAAGAATGCAGGAACTTAAGCAGAAGCGTGAACAGCTTATGGCTCGGGAGAGAGAGCTTACGAAGCGGCATAACGCAGAGGAACGTAAGAGGAGAACGAGACGCTTGATCGAGATCGGCGGAATCACGGAGTCTGTTTTAGGCAGGCCTCTTACTGACCAGGACAAAGTCCGCTTCATGTATTTCCTCAAACTCCAGGAGCAGAGAGGCGGTTTCTTTAGCAAAGCAATGAACGAAGACAACGTTGGAGGTGACGCTGATGCCTGACCCTTATCCAACACATTCCTTATCCCTTAGGTTACTAAGGGCGCACTTATATGTGGGCGGTGCCCACATTACAGTGCGCTCTCCGAGGGGTCTTATGCAGACGGCACCAAAGGGCTTTGCCCTCTTGGAAACCCACAAGGACGCTTCGCTCCTTGACCTCGACCAAGTTTCACTTGGATGGAGTCTTGCGGACGCTATAGCAGTCCGCAACAGCATCAATAGAGGAGGGCGTGGATCATGTCGATATACCATTGCTCGATAAAAGTCGTGAGCCGCGCTGGTGGCCGTTCTGCTGTTGCCTCCGCCGCCTACAGAGCAGGTGAGAAGCTCCATAACGAAGAGACAGGTCTGACCCATGACTTCACACACAAAGGCGGCGTCGTAATGAACGAAGTCATCCTTCCGGACAACGCTCCGAGACGGTATCTAGATCGCGAAGTCTTATGGAACGAAGTGCAGCAGATCGAGAAGCGTTCTGATGCACAGTTCGCACGTGAGGTCGAAGTTGCTCTCCCGAACGAAATGACACGTGATCAACAGATCGAATGTGTCAGAAACTTTATCAAAGAGAACTTTGTCAAAGAGGGCATGATTGCTGACTGGGCCCTTCACGATAAAGGTGACGGCAACCCTCATGCACACATCATGTTAACTCTCAGAGGAATAGATGAGCATGAGCAGTGGCTCAAGAAGCAGAAAACTGTTTTCGCAAACGGGAGAGATGAAAAAGGCAGGGCGATATTTGATCCGTCGAAACCTTCCTACGATCCCAAGAGGAAAGAAGAAACTTCCAAGTACCGCATCCCGCAGCTGGACAAAAACGGCAAGCAAAAAGTCAGAGTCCGCAAGGGCAAGGGAACGGAATATCTCTGGGAGAAGATCACAGTCCCGGAGAACAACTGGAACGATCACAGCAAGGCTGAAATCTGGAGAGCATCTTGGGCAGAACACTGTAACCGATATCTTGCAAAAGACAAGCAGATCGATCACAGAAGTTATGCCAGGCAGGGGAAAGATAAAGAGCCGACCATCCACGAAGGCGTTACCGCCAGAAAGATGGAAGCGAAAGGCAAAGTTGCTGACAGATGCCAGATCAACAGAGAGATCCGTGAACGGAACTCTATCAGACAACAGATCCGGGAAATAACCGGAGAGATCACAAAACTTATCACCGAGAAAGCGAGGTCCATATATGGAAGATTTGAAAAACTTAGAAGAACTTTTGGAGATCCTGAAGGCGCAAGAGCAGATGCAGGACATCTTGGAGCACCAGCAGGCGGAGATCGATTCTCTGCAAGAGCAGCTGGAAGAATCGCTGAAGTTAAACGAGCAGCTGACGACACAGAACAAGCGATTGAAAGAACAGATAAACGAATTATCGAACTTAAAGCAATGATCAAGGAGGCAAAGGATAATATCTATGAAAGATTCGAACGACTTAAAGCCAGACGTGCTGCTTTCCGAGATGGAGGATATGCAGAAGCAACTGGAGAAGCAGCAGGCTCGATTGGAAGCACTGCAAGAGGAGAACTCCGAAGCACACAAGACAGCATCGGCTCTTTCCTCAGAGAACTTGAGGCTAAGGAGCGAGCTTCAGAAGAAAAGCGACACGATAATATCTCAGAACGAGAAACTGAAAGATCAGGCGATAGTCGAAGCGGATCTCGTGAAGAGCGAGGAAGCGAAGAGAGCCGGAGAGAAAGCCCTAAGGGAAGCGGACCTGTTAAAGGCAATCCAGGAAGGCAGAGAGGCGGAGCTCGATGAACGGGAGGCCGAGATCAAGCGCAAGGAAGGCGATCTTGTGGCAGAGATCGAGACAGAAGCTATGAAGCGTGTCTTCGATGTCCGATATAAGCTAAATGAGGAGCACAAGCGTAAGGAAGAGCACATCTGGGAAATGTCTCGATTAAGAGAGCAGGCAACCGCAGACAAGTACAAGAAGCTGACGATAAGGTATCAAGTGGAATTCACGATACTCCTGTTCTATGGTGTTATCGTAACTGCGCTGCAGGTTATCGCCACTCCGAAGTTAATGGAAGGAGCCATTAAGTTCATCGCATACTGGTTTCAGGCTCTCGTTGATTTCGATACGAACGTGATCGGCTTTGGTCACAAGGTTGCTAATATCAGCAGCCTTATTCCGAACCCTACGGCGGCCGGCATCGTCTTCTGGGTGCTGCTGATACTCATTTCCGTTATAGTGATCGGAATCGTGTATCTGACAATCTACAGCCTCATTATCACCTATGTGAGATATCTGAAGATGAACCAGTTCGACAGATACACTGTGATAGCCGCTATAACGGCCTTGGCGTTCACCGTATTCCTTGCGAATGTGATAAAGGGTATTGCACCCATAAATCTCTTCGCGATCCAAATAGGCCTGTTCCTGGCTTATTCAGGAGTGCGGGCTTTGGCAGTGGATAAACGATACGCAATACGATAATCAAAAAAATGATGCCCATGTCGGTTTGTTCCGGCATGGGCGTCATTTTTGTTAACGATATATTTAAGCTATTATGAATGTCAGCCCTAAAAATCCTTATGAATATCGTTCTGAATCACGTACTTGCCATTGTTCTTTCTAGTTATTATGTCTACAGCTTTATCTATTAAAGCTATTAGTTCTTGTCGTGTTTTTTCATTGGGGCATCCAACATATTTAAACTCTTTCTCATTATCAATGAAGAATGTGTCGTACAGGTCACTCACAGCCATAAAGGCATCTGTAAGGTCCTTATCATCGTTCCACTCCGGTGGATTATCATTATCTATGATTTCACCATCCTCGTTATAAAGCCATACACAATAAGTATTATATTCAAGCATCAATCTTATTTTTTTAATCATATCTTTATTACTCCTTCATGCTTTTGGGGTTTGCACCAACAATATAACCATTACTGCCAACCTGGACTGCTATGCGTTGTGTAACTCCATTATATACAAACTCATATACTGTACGCGGATTTCTTTTTCCTTGGGTCCCAACTATATTACCTTGGTAAACAGCCTCGAGGACATAATCTGGTATTTCATCATTAGAAATTCCTTTCCCGTTGAATTCGTGACCATGCTCGTTGATTATATGCTGTAATCCGGAACTGTTGTTTCCTTCTTCTAACCATACGATTCTTCCTTTGGGATCTCGTGTAATCATTACGACCTTATCAGGTGATATTTTATCTCCATTAGAAATAACCTCATCGATAAGAGCCTTGCCTTCGCCGCTAGTACCGGAGAATAAATGCGAGCTTCCTTTACTCATGATCATTCCTCCCTTCGTAATAAGCCGCAGTTGAACTTTTAAATGAAATGACTGTTATACCAGCATCTCGTAACCTGTCAAAGCATGGGTAATTTGAAGAACCATAGACGATTATTGCAATAGGTGACAATCTCCTTATCATTTCCTCAAGACCTTCCTCGAAGCGTGATCGATCAATCAGTTTTCTAGGACTACCGCCAACAGTACCTATTGCAACAATTGAATTCTTCTCAATCCCTTCAAAGCAATAGTCATATGTCTCACTTGTACCCCACCGAGCATTGTTGATGACTTCCAAGCCTTGTTTACCAGACCAGTATCCAAAGGCTCTCATCCGATAAATGTTCCAGACTTTAATGGGATATGGGAAATCCTGATACAAAGAGAAATCAGGTGTTATTATTCCTCTAAAATGCTTGAGTATCCTCAATGCAAGCCATGGATAAAGCCAAATGCTTGTTCGAACACTGTCAAATTTGTAATCATCAATATAAAAGCAAACATATGCTTCACTTCGATAGTTCCTATCTTTTCTAACAAACTTTTTATGAAGTTGCTTTGCTTCCTCCCATGTAAGAATACTTTCCGGGATATTGGTAACAATCGTCGGACATACAGGAATATCGAATTTTGCAAATCTAGCTCCTCTGCACATATATGCATTCCAAATGTCCCTGAGGCCTGTTCTTCTCTTATTACTACAATCTTTATTTGGCATGAGTATTACCATCCTTTCTTGACAAACTTTATTTCAAGGGACAAAGAGTAAATTTCTTTGTTGATGGTAGAATAAAAGATATAAAGATCTTTTACTTGATGACAGCCTTGCAAAAACATTGCAAACGATTGCAAAAGGAGGCGTTAAGATATGAATTACGGACAGTTCCTAAAAAAGCTAAAAAAGTACTGCATTAATAAAAAGATTAAAAACGAAGACCTTGTAAATCCCTTGTTGCAACCAATTGTTAAAGCAGCAAACATCAAAAAAGAAAAGGGGGATTTTAAGGGGGAGTTGCTTTACTATGAGATTTCAGAATCCAGTCGAATCATCAATAATCGACTCGACATATCACCAAAGATCAGAGACGCCCTTAAGATTCCTGAGATAGAAGATCATATAGCATCTGCAGTTTGTACATTCTACGATACCAACATCGATAAGAATTTGATTGGTGATATGATTGATGATTTTCTTACAGTAATTGAGTCTGATGCTACATTCTCCAAGAAAGAAATATCATGTATCAAATCATATTCGAATGAACCAGAAGTATTTCTTGAAAAGATCCTAATCAAATCTCTTAAGGAGTACAACGGGATTAAAAATACAGATGATTCTATTATATGGAGCAATGGTGATAACTATATTAAGGTGATTGAAGGCGATATTTTTAACTATGCGTTAGGTAGAAGATTAAAGCAACAAAGAATAGTTGTCATTCCTGTAAATACTGCTTTTGACACACATGTGTCGAACAAACTTGAATGTAACAATCTTCCGGTAGTATCAAATACAACTCTGCATGGCCAATTCCTGATTCGCGTGTATAAAAGTGGAATTACAGAAGATGATATTAAAAGAAGAATAGCAAATGATCTTTCGGTTAACGGCTTGATTGACAGTAAAACAGACCACATATCACTTCCTATAGGTTCTATAGCTACGCTTGACTTTGATAATGCGACGATTTATCTACTTGCTGTATCACATTTTGATGAACACAACAATGCCCACAGTTCCAAAAAAGAGATTCGAGAAGCAATTTCGTGCATGGTGGACTATTATGATAAAAAGGGTCAAGGCTATGATCTCTATATGCCATTGATCGGGACCGGCATGTCCAGAGCTCGACTTTCATATCAACAAGCGTTCGATATGATCGTTGATACTATACTTTTGAATAAGCAACTAATACAAGGTAAAATAAATATAGTTGTTCAGCCCGAAGTTATGAACAATATCAAAATTAGGAAGGAGTAGTAATCATGTCGTATCGAACTTACACATATTTAGCCGCAGATTGGGACAACGATAAAGAGGTTATAGATAAATTACGCTCATGGAACGATAGTGACTATTGGGGTTTATCATTCAAAGATGCACATGATTTAATGCAATCAAGCGATTCCAGCCTGAACTGTTCAATAAAAGATAATCTGGGCGATAGAATGGATGTCTCCAAGACTTTTGTTTTGATAGTCGGTGAAAAAACAAAGTCCGTAAGAGCTGGAAGTTGCTCGTATTGCAGCCACTACAGCTACTCTTCAGGTTGTGATAAGGGCTGGTCAACGAGCTTAAAGAGCTTTATTGAATATGAATGCGACAAAGCTGTAAGAGATGGATTGAAGATAGTCGTTATCTATAATTCTGCATATGTGTTTAAGAGCCGCTGCCCAGATGCAGTGGTTGATGAAGGAACTCACATTGCTGGATACAGTTGGGAAAACGGTTCCAAAAAGTGGAATTATTCAGCAATCAAAAAAGCAATAATGGAATAAAAATCCAAATAAAAAAATGTGTAAAAAGACAGTGAACAATAATGCCCGCGCCGAAGAATGGCGTGGGCATCATCTTTCATGAAACTGAAATGATGATTTGGATTATTCGTATAGTTCCTTATCAAGCTCCCAGTTACCGCAAGGAACACCTTCGTTATGCATAGCCTGTTCCTGCCAGATGCAAGAATCATAACCGGCAATACACATGTGATTTGCCACATAATTTCCTGAAGCGTCAAAGATGAGTTCGACCCAACCGGGATTATTGATCGTACCGCCGATAAAAATAACATTTCTCGAGCCATCGTTATTCACGATCTCATAGCGATAATATTCAGTGTCGCTACACTGATTCGTAACATCAATTTTAACATCTCCAACGACAAGGTATAATCTTCCGTTTTCCACCAGTGAATAGCTCTTGTTTTCATCGTAGTCAATTGATACAACAGATTCATCCGGATGCTGCTCAACCGTGATCTCCTGACCGCCAGCTGTAAATACTCTGATAAGATTAGTTGCTGCATTGACTATCTGTGTCCTGGTAGCAGGGATTATCATCAGAACAACAAGTGCTGCTGCAACTGCAGCAAGTGTGCCAGTCCATACCTTTCCTTTGTTCTTTGTTTTTCCTATAACAGCTTCGATCTCGGATTTGCGGCCTTCGTTGATCTGGATCTTGTTATATGTACTTTTAAATCGATTTTCCATAATTATTCCTCCAGTAACTTCTTCAATTCTTCTTTGCCTCTGCTGATCCTCATTGCTACAGCTGATTCCGATACCTTGAGAATTGCGGATATCTCTTTGTAGGAATAGCCTTCATAGTAATGAAGAAAGATAGGCATCCTGGTCTTTTCGTCGATTAGATTGAGCGCATTGAATAATGAATTGTCATCTGATGTGTATTCTTCAGAGCTTCCAATCACGTCGGCGTAGTCATCAATATCAACGTGTGTTTTGTATCTCGGAGATTTTAGATAATCCTTACATCTATTTGCAGTTACCTTAAGCAGATATGATTTTTCTGTTCCTTGCCTGATTACAAAAGGCCTTGATATAAGCTTAACGAAAACATCCTGAACGATGTCCTCAGCCTCGCATTTACTGCCGACATAAGATAAAGCAAATCTGTAAAGGTCATTTCCGTATTGAGAAAAAAGTCTCATTACAGTATCTTTCTTCAAAGTCGAACCTCCTGTTTGTATATTTGAGATCTCACTAACACTACGATTTAGAAAAGGATATTCTCACACCAAAGTTAACAAAAGACAGTTAAAACTTATTGGCGAGAGAATCTTTTTATTATGTGTATTGACCACATGATATAATAAACACGTTCAGGGGGGACCTTGATATACTGATTCGGGAGGATTTGTTTATGGCTGAAAGCCAGAACATTGAATATAAAGAGTCTTGGCGTGATGAGTATCTGAAGTGGATTTGTGGCTTTGCAAATGCACAAGGCGGTACTATCTATATTGGTATTGATGATTCCGGAAATGTTGTCGGCGTGCAAAACATTAAGAAGCTCATGGAAGATATCCCGAACAAGATTCAATCCGGTCTTGGTATCGTTGCAGATGTTAATAAACTGAAAAAGGATGGGAAGTATTATCTGGAGATTAAGGTTGATCCCAGCTCTTTCCCGATTAGTTATCATGGTGAATATCATTACAGGAGCGGCAGCACAAAGCAGCAACTTACTGGTATAGCCCTGTCTGAGTTTATAATGCGAAAAACAGGTTTTCGATGGGAAGACGTTACTGTGGATGATATATCCGTCGATGAGCTTGATGACGAGAGCTTTAAGATATTCCGCAGGGAAGCAATGCGTAAGAAGAGGATGTCTGAAGCGGAACTGAATGTATCAAACGAAGAACTTCTTCAGAAATTACATTTGATCAAAGACGGCAAGCTGAAAAGATCGGCAGTGTTACTCTTTTATCATGATCCGGGTGCAGTTCAGGTTGGAAGTTTTATTAAAGTTGGCAAATTCGACGAAAACGATATCGTGGTTTATCATAACGATCTTGAAGAGTCGTTGATCGTCAATGCAAACAAGGTTATCGACTTGATCTTCCAAATGTACCTTAAAGCTAAGATCAGTTATGAGCATGATAAACGCGTAGAAGATTATCCGTTTGCAAGAGAAGCGATCCGAGAGGCTGTATATAATGCTATAGCCCATAATTGTTATATGTACGGTGTTCCGATTCAGATAAGGGTAAAGGAAGACTCTATCACTATTAGTAATAGCTGTATCCTTCCGGAAAACTGGACCGTAGATACCCTTATGGAAAAGCACGACTCAAAGCCGTACAATCCTGAAATTGCAAATGTTTTCTATCGTGCCGGTTTTATTGAGAACTGGGGTCAGGGCATTCAGAAAATTTGTAGCGAATGCAAGAAGATAGGTGCTGAATTGCCTGTGTATGAGTTAATAGGAACTACGCTCAGGATTAACTTTAAAGCTCTTGAAAGTGCGCTTATAGATCAGCCCAAAGCACCAAAGGATCACTTTGATACTTTGGATGATACTTTGGCAGAAAAGATTATTGTATTGTTGAAGGCGAACCCGTATATGACGCAGGATGATCTGGCGGAAAAAACCAAAGTATCTGTTCCTTCCATTAAGCGTGCTATGAAAAAATTGGTAGAATCTGGAAAAGTTATCAGAACCGGTGGCAAGCGATTTGGTCATTGGGAGATACTGGAATAATCATAAACGTCAAGCCACTAAAAAGCCAACATCCGCTCACAAAAAGCTATAGAACAGGTGGAATAGATAGAATATAACCACAATATATTGTGGTTTTTGGAACATATCGCCCACAAGATATAGGAGTCAGCAAAGAACTCGAATAATCTCAAAACGCTGGAAACGCCATAAAATAGGGCGTTTTAGTTTTTTAAGCCACCAAAAAGCCACCAATTCTGAAGTGGTGTTTTTCAAATCTGTCCAAATAATGTCACGCCTTCGGTAGTATTATTAAAGAGTAAAGAGTAAAGACATAGAGAAGGAGGTTTTCTCATATGAGTGATGTGGAGAGATTAAAAGATATTATCAGATTTGAGATTGAACCCGGATACTTCGATCGTGATTACAGCGAGGACTCCTTTGAAGGTGTATATAAAGTTGCCTATCAAGATCTTATTGAAGCATGCAAAAACATGCTCAGACTTAAAGTTGGTTTTGAGACCTACGACGATTGGTACTACTATGTCACAGAAACGCTAAGTGAAAACTATGAAAATGCTTCTGACAGAGAGCATTGGCGTGTTGCCCTTTGGGGTGAAACTGATACCGATATGCTTCAAATCCTTTACTATGCGCTGCAAGCGGTAAGTTATGACGAGTATTTGTTTGAGTATCCCAGTACTTTAACTGATATGTTATCCCAGATAGTAGGTCTTGCAGAAGACCACGAGTATAACAAAGGTCGTGATGTAAGCGAATGGAGAATAAGCCAGTTGCATAGAAACATTCTTATCCGTGCTTTCGATGAAAAAGTTAAGCATATGACAGCTCCTCAAAAGGCACGCTACATAAGCATAATCAATGAGGAATGTGAGAAGGAAAAGATTGAGGCAATGCGCCTTAAGGGTTATTCCTGTTATGGTGGTAATGATTTATATGAATGTGACTGGGAAGAGTCCAGGAAACTGATAACAAGACTGTTTGAACTTACCGAGTATCCGCAGTATGCCAATACACTGGGCTATATCTACTACTACGGACGATGCAATGGAGGAGTACCTGAATACGAGAAAGCATTCCAATACTATTCAATCGGAGCAGCTAATGACCTTTTGGAATCCATGTACAAATTGGCCGATATGTTCAAAGGTGGAAAGGGCTGCATAAAGTCTGAGCGGACATCTGATCATATAATCGAAAAGCTTTATGCAGATGTCAGACCCAGATTCCTTAATGGGGAGGATGCCAATTTTGCAGATATCGCCCTGAGGAAAGCTTCAATCAAACAAAGATATGAAGATTACTATAATGCATATAAACACTATCTTGAAGCAGACTGTGCCATTAAGAAAAGACTCAAAAAGAATGACTTTTTTGGGTATGTTAAGGTTCAGGAGAACATAACTAAATCTCTAGATGAGGTTAAAGCACTGATGTCTGACGGTTTCTTTGTTGATGAGCTTGAAATAACTCATCCATATAACCTGTTTGATCTTCTCGATGATGAACACGAACTGAAGATCTCCATAAAGAAAATAGGCGAGAACCGCTACAGATTCAAGTTTAAGACTACGAAGAAGAGCGAGTATAAAAACCTATTCCTGATTTATCCTGAGTTAGATGGCTATAAATATGCTGACACTTTTGAGTGTGAGGTAACAACGGACAAGCCGATATACTATTACAATGACAAATCAGAAGAAATAATTGTTAATGGTCTTGTTGGCAAGGTCCCCGGAGAATTCATATTCTGCTACGAAGGAGAAGATGTATTCTTCTTGAGCGGAGCAAAGTTTATAGTTAGAAAAGATGAGCTTTCCTTAAGAACAAGGGACTAACACATGGGTATTAGATGACTATGAAATCTATATACAGACCATTAGAAGATATCACTTATGATGAAGCATTAAGGATACTTGAATCTGGAACGCCTGAGGAAAGGATACTCTTACCTCTTAGGGCGGGAGAAACGATGGTTGATTGGAAACAGGCACAGACAATCTGCATTAAATCGTTTGAGTCTGATGATAGTAGAGTTAAGGCAAATGCGGCCTTAGGATTAGCATACATCGCCAGAACTAAAGGCCAACTTGAAAAGCATTTAGTAAAACCTTTACTTGTAAAGGAACTGAGAGAAAACATCGAGAACAGATGGCGGATTATCGATGCCATAACAGATATTAACTATTACTTAGGATGGCATTTGGAAGAAAAGGCACTGAATAAGCTAGAGAGATGACTGTAAATTTGTTGAATCATATTGTGACGGCGAGAAACAGCTATATGTTAAGGAGAACCCATCATGATAATTACAGGTGCAGCTACATCAGCATATGATCCAAATGAAGTGCATATTGATATCAGAGCAGAAGAAGGTGAATGCATAAAGATAGGAGATACCATATCTATTCCTATGAATGATCATTCTTTTGAATCGCGTGAGATTAAAGATATGTACCGAGATTGGAACAAGTGGAGAAAAGGAAAGGACTTATTTAACAAGATTGAAGCTGGAGAATGGGCTGAATGCATCATTTTTGGTATTGATTCCGGGAAAATACATACGATTAATTCTTTTTATGATGATGATGACTTTGGAGATGGAGCTGTCAGAGCAGAAGAATAAAGCCACTAAAAAGCCACTTTCTTCCCTTAAATAGTCATAGAAGTGATGGAATAGATGGAAAATAACCACAAGATATTGTGCTTTTCGGAATAAGCCAACCACAAGATATAAGTGTCTGCAAAGAGCTTGAATAGTCTATAAACCTTGGAAAGCCCCAATCTACGGGGCTTTCACTTTTTTATGTTCCCAAAATGTTCCCAAGATTTGAACTTGAGGTCAATGGGAGAATAATTTGATTTCGTCTTTTATGTCGTTGCAGTATGTCTTGGGTGATATTTGTTCTTGTGATCGTTACGATAATCGGTGTTGTCGTAGCAGGCATAGTATATGTGATTTACAGATATGCAACCTATATGAAAGAGCACCAATGGGACAGGCATACTGTTATGTCGGTAGTTGCCGATCTTGCAGTTACCATGTTCCTTGCCGGCGAGATCAGGAGTATGGTGCCTGTAAACTTGATATTGATGCAGATCCTTATATTTCTGGGTTATTCGGGAATAAGGGCATGGATACAACATTCACAAGGCATTCACCCTGATTTTTGATTGAGGAATACATCATCCTGAATTATACTTACTATTGTTACGAATTTGAGGAGAACAAGGATTATGTCAGACGATAACAAGTTGATAATCGTAGATGAAACTACGCTGAAAGATAAGATATACACCATTCGCGGTCAACAGGTAATGCTGGATTTTGATCTTGCGGAGATATACGGATATGAAACAAAGAACTTTAACCGCCAGGTTAAGAATAACATTGAGCGTTTCGAAGGCGAAGACTTTATGTTTCGTCTTACAAAGGAAGAGTTTGATAACTTGAGGTGCAGAAATTTCACCTCAAGTTGGGGCGGATCTCGGTATCTTCCATATGCCTTCACCGAACAGGGGATCTATTTACTGATGACAGTCCTGAAAGGTGAATTGGCAATAAAACAGAGTAGAACTCTCGTCCGTCTGTTCAAGTCAATGAAGGACTATCTGATAGAGAATCAGCCGCTTCTGACTCAGAAGAACTACTTCGCACTTGTTGATAAAGTTGAGAAGAATACACAAAGAATTGAAGCGATGCAGGAGAATATGGTTACAAAGGCAGAACTGTCTGATATCATGAAGCTCTTTGATCAGGGTCTTGGCAATGAAGAGATACTGATCCTTGACGGAAAGCCGTTTAAGGCAGATGAGGCCTATCAGAAGATATACAGAAGCGCAAAGAGTAAGCTCTTGATCGTTGATGATTATATCGGTACGAAAACACTTCATCACTTAGCACACTCCAAGAAAAACGTGAAGATCACGGTGATTAGCGATAATGCAGCAAGACCGAGACTCAACCTTGCCGAGTACAATGATTTTGTTACGGAAAATCCCGGAAGGACAATAACATTTCTGCAATCTTTGCATCGTGCGCATGACAGATATATCGTTCTGGATGAAGGCACAAAGGATATGAAGGTATATCACTGCGGAGCATCGAGTAAGGATGCCGGTAACAGGATAACGACTATAACGAGAATAATGGATATAGATGATTATAAAGCAACGATAAAAGCTTTGTTGGGCAATCCGGCGCTTGTCTTAAGATAGGGGCCACATTAAATCTGAAGGGATAAAGGATTGAGTGAGGATTATTAAACAGCACAAGACCACAACTGTTTTTATTTGCTTTGTGATTATTGCAGGCATCTGTAATCTGCTTATAAAAACAACTAATGCTTTATTTAACACGGTGATGTTCTGTGCAAATTTCATGATCTATATCGGTTTGATCCTCTTCTGGGCGCAGACGGTAAGAGACAGGATCCTTCCGAACAGGACAAGATCATATATGATCGCTTCATCGGTGTTTATGATCATATACATGCTCCAGCGCGTATTCAGATACCGAGCTGTCATAGATTCTTTGTTTGTCTATCGTTCGATGGCATACATTTACTACATTCCGCTTGTCATGATCCCCTCGCTTTTATTTGCGGTAGCGGTTAGTCTGAGAGCCGGCAATACAAGATCCGGCAGGATCGTTGAGAAGGTGATCATCATTATCTCGGCCACAGTCTCGGTAATAGCACTGACAAACGATCTGCACCATCTTGTATATATTCCAACGGTAGAGCTGTCAGTATTCGATATGGGCAATAATACGTATTCATGGGGTATAGGGTTCTATTTCATTTATGCCTGGATGATAATTGCACTGGCAGGCGGTGCCTTTATCCTTCTTCGTATAGTCGGAAAGAAGGGGAAAAAGGCGATCATCACTTTGGCATTCGCGATCGTAATCTGGATCGTATTAGCCATGATACACGCCTTGATATTCGAACGTTTCAGTATTCCCAGACCGTTTTTCAAACCGGAGATCGATTGTTTTTGCATGATAATGATCTTTGAATGTTGTATCAGAAGCAGGCTTATTCCCTATAATGAAAACTATCAAGACCTCCTGGAGAAAATGAAGCTGCCGATCCTCATTACCGACAGAGATCTTCATACAGTCTATAGATCGGATGAATCCATGAATATCCCGCAGGATATTCTAAAAAAGGCAGCAAAAGAACCTTGTTATCTGAATAAGGATATTAAGCTGTGTTCTATGAAGATACGAGCAGGATACGTTTTCTGGACAGAGAACGAGCATGAGCTCCATGAACAAAGGAAAAGACTGAATGAAGCCAATGAGTTGTTAAGCGAGGAAAACGATCTCATAGCCGTAGAGAATAAACTCAGGGAACAAAAGGCGCATCTTAATGCACAGAATCAAGTATACGAGAGGATCACCGAAGCGATCTATCCTAAACAGAAAAAGATCGAAGATATTCTGAAAAGCGCAGATCCAGAATCGGGAGATTTTGCCGAAAGACTCGGTAAAGTCTGTGTTTATAATGCTTATTCCAAACGAAAGACAAATCTCCTGTTGCTTTCGGAAGAAACACTTCCGAAAAATAACCGGGAATTATACTTGGCGCTGGCTGAATCCTGCCGCTTCCTTAAGTGTTACGGTATTGAAGCGGCTGCTGTCGGAGAAGAGTATTCCGGACTTCCGCTCAATGTAATAAACGACCTTTACGATACATTTGAGGCTGTTATAGAGACATATCTGGATTCTGTTTCCCGTATGACCGTATCTGTCCTGCCTGATGGCGTTCGTATCGCCATGGAGGCAAAGACAGGTGCAGATCTTCCTGAAACACTTCTGCCGATAAAAAGACAGGAAAGTGATGGGTTGCTGTATTTTACGATCCTGAATGACAAGGAGGAAAGTAAAGTATGAGCAGTTTATCAACTATCGCAGACTCATGGATATGGTATACATTATGCATATGTGCTATGACACTTTTCGTCGGAGCAGTAGCCGTTTTATTCCGTTCCTTAAGGGATAAGAGAAACAGGATCCTGATCTTGGCCGGTATTATTAACCTGATCCTTATAGCCGTGATAAATATTGTGTTCATGGACTGTGGACATGCCTTAAGACCTACAACGACGCATTACTATTCCCAGTTTCAGAAGATGCTGTTTGGTACCCCTTATTTTGTTTATATACTTAGTGAACTTTTGTCATGCATCGTGTTACTGATCTTAGGTTTTGAAGGTTCAAAATACCGATCTGATAATATTACGATAGATTCCCTGCAGTATGCTGTAGATGCACTTCCTGAAGGGATAGCAGTGTGCGATGTTGACGGAACCGTGCGGCATTCGAACCTTAAGATAAATGAGTTGTGCAGAATCCTGACAGGCAAGGTATTAACGGATGCGAATAAATTCTGGTTTCATGTTGAGAAAGAAGGGCAAGAGCAGGGTGGCAAATATCTTATACGCAGTAATCCTGACAGCGTGTGGATCATTGAGAAGGAAAACTTGATCGTAAAAGGTGAGCAGTATGTCCGGATTATTGCTACAGATATTACCGAGCGTTATGCGATCGTAGAGGAGCTTGAGAAGAAGAACGAGCATCTTCAGGATATACAAAGGCGAATGAAAGAAGTGGCGGATCTTTCAGGTGACATGTTTGTTGCACAGGAAGAAGCGAATGCAAGAACTGCTCTTCATAATCAGTTGGGTCAGGTGCTTCTGATGGGACGTTACTATATTGATCATCAGGATACTACGGATCCGAAGATGGTATATTCGGCAACTGTTCAGATGAATCAATTCCTTTTAGGTGAAGCTAAAGATCCGTATAGCGGCGAAGATGATGTATTGTCGCAGGCATTAGCAATGGCAAATGTCATCGGTGTTAAGGTGGATATCAGAGGTGTCGAGCCAAATAATGAAAGCATGAGGAAGATCCTGTCTCAGGCAATTACAGAATGTGCTGCCAATACAGTCAAGCATGCAGAGGGCGATAAAATCACTGTTGAGATAGATGATTCAGGGATGCTTATCACCAATAACGGAAAACCGCCTAAGAGCAAGATAAATGAGAGCGGCGGACTTCTGTCGCTGCGAAGAAATGTCGAGGCAATAGGCGGAGTTATGGAGATTGAGAGTACGCCTGAGTTCAAGCTGGCTGTTTCGCTGATTAACAAAACCACACACGATTAAAATCTCAATTTTCTTGTATTAATTTCAAAAAATGGTACAAATGGGTGATATGAATTTCCCTATCATTAAAATAAAATTTAGTCGTGAAATTGTGAAAATGGGTTCATTATGCACATAATTACGGCTTGAGGAAGGGTTGACAAGTATGTCGGTTAAAGTGACAATGCCATACTTATTTATTTACGCAGTAAGTCTGCCCTTTTCACGCTCCTGCCGGGATTCTTATCGGAAGGCGGTGTTGCCTTGTGAGTAAGATAAGAGTCGTTGTAGCAGATGATCAGAATATTTCACGCGGATTCTTCGAGATGTATGTCCGTGCTTCAGCAGATTATGAATTGGTGGCAGGACTTCGCACCGCACAGGCTGCATTGGATTATGTGAAAGATCACGAAGTTGATCTTCTTATCCTGGATGTCATGATGCAGGACGGTATTGACGGCCTGTCAGCTGCCGAAAAGATCAAGAAAGACCATCCTGAGATCAAGATCATCCTCACAACATCCGCTTCTGAGACTACCTGGGAGCAAAAGGCGAAAGATGCCGGTATCGATAGCTTCTGGTACAAGGAATACGATGATCACGGTCTCATGGATATCATGGAACGTACCGTAAAGGGCGAGTCTGTATATCCTGACCAAGCACCTGAAGTCTCTTTCGGCAAGATAACAAGAGCGGATCTTACAGACCGTGAATTGGAGATTATAAGAGAACTGACGGCAAGTAAAACTAACGAAGAAATAGCCGATAGACTCCAGATTTCAGTAAACACTGTAAAAAGACATATCCAGAACATTATGGAGAAGACAGGCTTTGAGAGCCGTCTTGACCTTGCCATGAGCGCAAAGAGCATCGGCTTGGTCGTAAGCGACGTCGAGAGAATAGGGAAGGATTCGTAAAAAGGGGGTAGGAGTATGGCAACTCAAAAAGCTGGCGTAGACAAAGCAATAATAGATGTAAGAGCGATAAATGAGATATTCAATCCTTATCTCAAAGAGAGTTACTGTGCAGGCGGCAAAGTGACAAAAACTGCTTGGAATGCCGTTCTCAATGCTTCTCCGGTACTGGAGAAAGTTGCAGTTCTTCCTAATATGATGATTAGTTCAGGTCTTTTTTCTAATCAGTATGAAGGAGAGCAGGTTTCTGGAGCTATATTTGTTTATAAGGTGAAGGGCAGTATAGCAGCATTAAGTGTTTCCGAATATTACAAACCAAAGACGGGTGGGAAAAACAGCGTTGTATTCGGATATTATGATAAGGGCTTGGAGGAGTATCTTGCTGTAGCAGGAAACAAGACAACTTCGGAAGAAGAGATATATAAAACCCAGTATCTGGCATGGCATTTCGGAATGATCAGAAAATCCGATATAGATCTTCAGAAAGATTGGATAAACGTTCCCAGAGAATTGTTTTCTAATATCTGCGACTATGTTTATCTTTGTGTTTGCACACTCGGAAGAGAATATGAGCCCAAAATCCGTTATTTTACATTCCCAAGAGACAGACTGTTCTTTTATGATATTCCGACTGTATCATCTGTTTATTCGGGTCAGACATATGCAGACTCTCGTTTTGTTGGCGGAATGGTCATGAGATATGAGATCCCTAGGATCGCAGATAAGAGTTCTGATATGGGATATGTGCCGTGTGATGGTGAATATCAGTGGCAAAAGCCGTTAACTCGTATATCACTATCCAAAGATCAGAATTTTAAGATCCTAAAGACGGCGAATTATTACTATAGCTATAGAAGCGTCAAATATTTATGTTCTCCTGTAGAAATATATGTCTACAAGAAAGAAGAAGCAATCAGGGCCTTTGTATGGGCAAGCGGGAATGAAGATGACAGGATCAAGAAGTCATATGTTAATGGTCCCAAGCCAACATTGAAAGGAGAACAGATTGATAAGGCAATTTCTGTAGATGACTTATCAAGAGAGTATCCGTATAATGCATATACATATCTTGACGATAGTCTGTCATCTGACACGCTCTATTTCTCGTATCCGGCCTTAACCAGACTTACAGCCGCAAATTCAGCCTTGTATGTAGCAAAGACGCTTGCAAAACAACCTTCCGGGAGACGGAGTTTCTCTATTGACGGGAATAACCTTGTATTTCTTATGGGTGGTGCTGTTTATTTTGCTGAAAGACTGGTAGTGACGGCAATAGGTGAAGATAGAGCAACCAACGAAGATGAGAAAACACAGATAGATTCGTTGTTCAAAGCAAACAATAGTTATCTCTTTTGGGATTCGCCGATCACATATTATTCTAATACCGATAGTAGAGTTGTTTACTATTTGAAGAATGTTCTCGGGATCGAAAGCGGTTCAAACGGATGTGAGAGGATTCGCAAAATGCTTTCGTTACTTTTCAAGGGTATCGCAAGGATAGGGATTAATATAGATTACATTTGTTGCGATATAGAAGGACCTTGGAATGATGCCGCAAGCCTCAGGACGCGAAGATTTAATGTGAGATGGCTTAACGGCAAAAACGGAACATCAAGCTTAAAGACTTTTTATAACAGTACGATTTCTTCAGAACTCAAGAAGCGTGAAGATATTTACGAAAAGATGCTTCACAGAGGATTGGACTTGTCTCAGATCAACATTTATGACGAGATACATAACTATGGCGATAATTACAATTCCTATCTGGCGCCATATGGCATCAGTGCCGGAAGATCTCTTGAGAAGAGGCGGAATATCAACATTTGGAATGCTGTAATGAAGAGCTATGAAAACGAGCTTCTTTCCAAATATGTTATTGATCCTGCACTTGAAAGCTTTAAAAACGCAAAGTGCACTATATGTGCAAGAGGTTCACAAAAGGGATACATAAATCACTCTGCACTATTTGAATCCTACTTGGGCGGAAGCATTTCTCAAGGGTCTGATATTTACTCGTGCGGTGGATCTTACGGTGGGGTCGGAACCTTGAATTATAAGAAATTATGTATGGATAACCGGAAAGTTTTCCCCAATGATTATTCCTTATACTCTCAATTTATGGATGCGGTCAACTCTACGAGAAGCATGTTGCTTTCAAGCAGGGATGATCACAATCCAAACGGGAAGTATACTGCATTTGTCAGCAGCTTTAATATTTGGGTAAGCCGTTATCTTGTTAAAGATGATAATCTCACGGCTACAAATACTCTTCTGCGTGATTCACAGAGGTATTATAAGGAATTTCTTTACCATCTGGTATTAAGTTGCCCGGATAAGATATATGCTTATTTTTCTGCAGAGAGGAATTATCAGAGAAAACAGGACAATTATTATTTCCCTTATGGAAATCCTGATGTTAGTGACGTGGTAGCAAAATACTATCAAAGCAGTTATGCAGAACTTCAGGAAGTCCTTTCAGAGATTAATTCCCGTTTGTCAAACACAAACCTTGAGACAGTTGTATCTGAACTTGCCGATGAAGATCTCCCGTTTGTTATTTCCGGTGTCAGAAATCAGGGAACGATTCTATGGAGGATAACATTTGACGAAGAGCTAAATGACAGTCTGGTATCCAAAAACACCAGAGAAGTTCGCATCTCTGTCGGTAGATTTGGATCGATCCGTTTTAGTAAAGGGAAGGTGCTTGCTGAGAACAATCAGGGGTTCGGCATATGGATAGAAACCCCTGATAGCACAAGTCCGTTGCTTGAAGCAAAAGATGACTACTATCAGATGCATCCGGTTTTTTGTACGGAGACTCGCTCGGGGAACTTGTTAGCCGGCTGTCAAATGAATGAATACGGGATAAGATACCCATACTTATATACGCATACTCTTTTTGGTCAGACTCCAGGACTTCAAACTTATTCTTTGCGATTTAAACTTGTTAATCCGGTAGAGAGTTCTGCAAAGTTATTATGGTCTGACCGATTTAGCACAAACATAACAGCTAAAAATGAGAAGCACATTGCTCTAACGATTGGAAATCTCTTAGGCAATGGAGACGGACTGACAATTTCTACGTTTAAGGGTTCTCAAAAATTAAAAGTTGGCAAGGAAAAACTGGTTGTAGGCAGTACATATGAACTGATCTGTTATGTTAACCTGACATCAATGCCCACGAGCAATCCGGTTTTGGCCAAGGTACGATATGAATTGTGGCTTCTTAATAAGAATGCGGTTCATGAGAAGTTGATCTACGAAGATAACAGGGATATTAAATTCTCCAATCCTAATGGGACCGAAAATTTTATTGATTCCATGTATCTGATCTCTCCTGCCGATGCTACTTGGAAATATGAAGCAATTCAGCTTCAGAGCTTTAAGGTTTACTTTTCACAGTCGCAAGAGAAACTTGAATTGTTCCGTGAGAGCGACGGTGTAGATATCAGTATAGTTAACAGAGCTACTAATGCATATCGTGATATTCCTGTGGATACGTTCCGTGAAAACGAAAAACTCACAGGTAAAATAACTTGGCTGAATGCTACAAATCAAACTGTCGAATATCAGATATCATTCACTCAATATGATGAAATCGGCAAAGTGCTTGGGACGGATAACCAAACTGTACAAGTCGAAAAACAAAGTAGCGGTTACAGATTGATTGACCTTCCGGAGCTTAATCCGCTTGTTTCCAGGGTAGTTTTCTCCTACGAAAAATCCGTGGGAGAAACGCCGAATGAAAATGCATTCATTAATGATTTTTATAATGCGCACAGATTAAAGCAGATCAATGTAAGCATTATCTGAATTCGGCTGATGAACATACAAAAAATATAAAACATATAGAAGTTAGAGGTGATTAGATGAAAAACAAGATTGCAAAGATTTTAAGCATAGTCCTTGTTGTTGTGATGATAGCAGGGACATTGCCCATCAGACAAACTGTTTATGCTGCAGAGGATCCTGCGATTGAGACGGAAACGCCAAACGATAGCAGCGAAGAAACCGACAGCACAACTGCCAGGACATCTACACCAAAGCCGACAGATGCTTCAACTCCGGCACCTGCAACCGATGACAATCAGGAATCATCTCCTTCTGATACTTCAGATAATCAGGAAACGACAGAGACAACAACAGACGGTACGTCAAAGAATACTGACGGAAATGAGGATAATAAAAATTTTACTGTTACTTTTGACACTAACGGCGGATCTGAAATTGAGTCACAACAGGTCAATAACGGCGGCACTGCTAAAGAACCTAAGGATCCTACAAAAGACGGGTTCACCTTCGGCGGCTGGTATGAGGATGCCACCTTCACAGCGGTCTTTGACTTTGCCATGCCCATTACTGCGGATGTAAAGGTCTATGCCAAGTGGGAAGAGATCGAAGCTGAGCAGCCTGCTTTCAAGGACGCCAAGACAGTAAACGGCGTTACGGTTACCGTTAGCGCACCGGAGGGGGTATTCCCGAAGGGCTCCTATCTCTCTGTGGAGAGCGTTCCTGTTTCGGCCCAGAGCATGATGAACGAGGCTGTTGAAAACGAACGCGACGCAAACGCAAATGTTGCAGTCTCCTATACCTTTGACATCAAGGTGCTGGATGCGGAAGACAATGAAGTGCAGCCTGCCAACTCAGAAAGCGTGAAGGTGAGCTTTGGGCTTGCGGAAGCGAAGGACGACAATCTGGAAGCGCAGGTTTATCATATTTCCGATGAAGGCAATGCTGAGGCGCTGGATACCAGCGTGAACGGCGACGCTGTGGAAGCCGTGACGGACGGGTTTTCTTTCTACACTGTAGAGTTTACATACGGCACAATGACCTATGTGCTCCCCGGCGACAGTGAGGTAAAACTGTCGGATGTTTTGAGTTATGTCGGACTGTCAGGTGAAGTAACGGTTGCAAGCGGCAGCAACGACGAGCTTTTTTCCGTAACCAAGGAAAGCGGCGAGTGGATGATCCACTCCCACCAGCCATTCAATACAGAAGAAAAACTCTCGGTTACCATCAATGGAATCGTTTATGAGATCATTGTAACGGATAGCAATGTATCCGGCACGATTTATGCGAGCAGTCTTACCGATAATGACAATCTTGTCCTGACCGGCGACACAACGCTGGTTATGGACGTTAACAAGTCGCTGAAATCTATTAGCGGAGCCTATGCACTGACCATACAGGGCAGTAATACGCTGGAAGTCAACAATAATGCCGGTCATGCGATCTCCGTTAAATCGCTGACAAGCGCAGCGTTTTTAAGACTGATTTCCTCAAAATATGCGTTAAACATAGAACAGAATATCAATACTTCGGGCGGCCTGTTTATTATTTCGGATGGTGTAGGCGCTTATTCAAAGAATGGAAGTATTACAATCAGCGGCAAATCTACGATTTCTTCTGGTGAAGCTGCAATATATGCGCCGAAGGGCTCGATCTCGGTCAATGGCGATTTGACAGCTGAAACCACCAAAGACAAATACTTTTGCGTTGTCGGAAACAATGGAGTTACACTTACAGGCGGAACGGTAAGCATATCATCCAAAACCATTGCCGTCAGAACCGCTGGAGATATTGAACTATCCGGCAACATAACCGTCACAGGTCGAGATATTGCGATCAATTCCTATGAAGGAAGCGTGATCATCAAAGAAGGGAGTACTGTCAAGGCCAGTGCTGACTATGGCATCTATGCCACTCAGAATGTAACTATGGGGGAAGGCGGAACGCTGACCGTTACCGGAACTGGACATGCTGGAATAGAAGCCGGTAATGGGAACATTACCCTGAATGGTACGATAAATGTCAATGCCGCCCAAGCTGCTATATATGCGCCGAAGGGCTCGATCTCGGTCAATGGCGATTTGACAGCTGAAACCACCAATGGCAAATACATTTGCGTTGTCGGAAACAATGGAGTTACACTTACAGGCGGAACGGTAAGCATATCATCCAAAACCATTGCCGTCAGAACCGCTGGAGATATTGAACTATCCGGCAACATAACCGTTTCGTCTGCAGATAGTGCTGCCGTCAATACATTAGATGGCGGCAATATCCTTATCAAGAACGGAAGTACGATCAAAGCTACCGGAAAGTACGGCCTTTATGCAGCCGGCGGCATAACAGTGGAAGGCGGAACTGTCAATGCACAGGGAAGCAGCAACGCCGTATATTCCAATACCGGAACCATTACGATTCATTCTCCGCTTGCGATTACAACGCCCGACGGCGGCAGAGTCAGCGGAAAGACCATTGTCGGCTCCGATGGTAAGACCGCAACGGAGGTCGTGATACAAAACCGTCCCATTCCCGGTTCTGTTTCCATCGCAAACGGAGCGGGGGCTGAGGTGGGCGATGTATTAACGCTGAAGTTCAGCGATGATTTCCCGTTTAGCGGCCGCTCTTTCCAGTGGCAGAAGAATGTCAGCGGCACCTGGGAGGATATACCGGGAGAAACAACTGCGGTTTACACGGCAAAGGCCGCAGATCAGGGCCGCGCCTTCCGCGTGAGGGTAACTGTTGCGGGATACAGCGGCGAGAAATTCTCAAACCCCTGCACCATCCTTGTCAAGCCCACCTTGGGCGGCAGCGTGTCCTACAGCGGTTCCGGCTACGGGTACGGCAGCGCATACATTGCAGGTCAAATCCATGCCGTAACCAGTAATCTGACGCCGTCGGGCGTCCCGTATGACAGATTGCGTTTTGCCTGGCAGACCAGCGCGGACGGCAGCACCGATTGGACTGATATTAGCGGAGCATCGAGTTCGACCTACACACCCAAAGCAGGCGACCACGGCAAGTATATCCGCGTCGTCGTGTCCGCTCAGGGATATACCGGCACGGTAAACGGACCCGCACTGAAGGTCAAGAAACGTGCTGCGGCTGCCGTTATAGCGCCTGATCTCGATATTTCAGGCGGCGAGGTGCGCGTGAAGGATGCACAGCCGAATCAGGAGTATCTTATTTTCAGCTCCAAGCAGAACACTATCCCGGAGTCCGCTTGGGCAAGCGCACAAACCCCCGACACGGTTTCCGCCCTGTATCTTGGCGGCACGGCAAACAGCGTTAATTACGTATATACCCGTGTCAAGGAAACGGAAAACTCCTATGCCGGAGCGGTTGCATCATCGAGCATCTATCTGGGAAGCACGACCTATTTGCAAGATTTCTATCTGGACGTAACGTTCATGAGAGGCGGAGTGGAATACACGCCTGAACGGGATGAGATGGGACGTTACAATATCCGGCAGGGCGATGTGTTGAAGATCGACGCTGTGCCCGTTCCGTCTGACGCAACGAATTACTGGGGGATTTCTGGGCAGAATTGGCTGGTTGATAATCAGCAAACCGGACAGTCTACCTATGGTGGATATTTCCAGACAGCGTCGGGAACGTATGACCAGATTCAACCGAGCGAAAGTTATAAAACAGTATATTTTAAGCCGAACCAGCCGAAAAACGGGGTGACATTGTCTGCCTCGCTCTTTAGCAGCAGCATTGGGTATAAATATGCTGAAATCAAGCTCAATATCGGCACTGAGGAAGGCGAATACTTAACCGATAACCTGTATGTGGAATCCAATATCACCATCCGGAAAGGCGAGATACTGGAGGGTTTCTCCTTCTCCACAACGCCGGAAATGGCGACAACCGGCACCATGACGGCTCAGTTGACCGATGGAACCGGAACGCCGCCCGTCATCACATTTAACCCGGAGAACCGCACCTTTGCGGTGAACGCGGAGGGGGCAAGTGTGGGGACATACAAATTTAACGTGTCCTGCCAGAATGGAACCGCTACTGACAGTCTGACCGTGACAGTTATTTCCGATGAGTGTACCGTTACGCTGAGCGCAAACAACGGCAATCCGGCTGAAAATATAACGCAGGTCGTGAAGATCGGCTCCGAGTTTATCCTGCCGGAGCTGCCAGGCAGCTTCACAAAGCCCTCCGATTTTGATTTCGACGGATGGGACAAGGGAGCTGTCGGTGAAGGCATTATCATTGAGGGAGACACGGTAATCAAAGCAAATTGGATTACCCATGTGCATAACATGGTCTTTGTTCCAGGCTTTGAACCCACATGCGAATGGGACGGCAATGCTGAGCATTACTACTGCACCGTCTGCGGAAAAGAATTTGACGATGCGGACGGCAGCGTTGAAGCGCCGACGGCGGACTATTACATTATTCCCGCAACAGGTCATACGCCTGGCACAGCGGTCAAGGAGCATGAAATTGCAGCGACCTGCACCGAGGCGGGCGGTTATGACGAGGTTGTGTACTGCTCCGTCTGCCATACTGAGCTAAGCAGGACGCACACAGACATTCCGGCGACGGGGCATACGCTGACGCATGTCCCTGCAAAGGCGGCAAGCTGCACCGAGGACGGCAATCACGCATATTATGAGTGCTCCGTCTGCGGCGATTGGTTCGAGGATGCTACAGGGGCAGTGAAAATCACGGACTACAATGATGTGATCATTGACGCTCTCGGCCACGACTGGGGCGAATGGGTACAGGCGAAAGCACCCACCACCACCGAGGAAGGCGAGGAAACGCGCACCTGCTCTCGCTGCCATGAAACGGAAACGCGAAGCATTCCTAAATTGGGTGTGACCTCTTATGACATCATAGTCAATGTCGGAGCACATGGTTCTGCCCATGCTTCTGCGGGTGCTTCGGAGGAAGGTAAGACCATTACCGTCACCGCCACCCCGAACAGCAGCTATGAGATCGATAAGGTCACATATACACCCGAAGGTGGCAGTGAGACAGACATTACAGGTTCTTTGAATTTCACGATGCCTGCGGCGAAGGTAACCGTTAATGTGACATTCAAGGCCAGTGTCTATACTGTAACAGTACAGAACGATGGCAACGGAACCGCAACAGCAAATGTTGCATCAGGTACAGCAGGAACAGAAGTAACACTTACGGCAACACCTAACAGTGGTTACCAGTTCAAGAAATGGCAGGTAGTATCAGGTGGTGTTACCGTAACAGACAACAAGTTCACCATTGGCACTGAAAATGTTGTAGTTAAGGCGATATTTGAAGAAGACACTTCTGCAACAGAATATACCGTGACATTCAACGCTAATGGACACGGAACAGCGCCTGCTGCACAGACCATTACAAGCGGCGGTACTGCTACTGAGCCGACAGCCCCGACAGCAGAAGGTTGGAATTTCGGCGGATGGTATCAGGATGCTACCTGCAGTGTAGCTTTTGATTTCGCGACTCCCATCACGGTAGACATTGTGCTTTACGCTAAGTGGACAGAAGTTACTCCGGGAACGGTTTATTACACAGTAGTAAGTGGCGGAAATAGTTCTTTTACTATTGGAAACGCTTCTGATATTGTTGTTACAGTAAAGCGTAGCGAAGCAGATGAGACATGTTTTAGCCATTTTACCGGTGTTGAGATCGATGGTGTCGCTCTTGTGAACGGAACGGATTATACGGCAGTTGCCGGCAGTACAGTTGTTACTATCAAAGCGGCAACACTGAATAATCTCTCTGCAGGAGGCCATACGATCAAAGTCATATTCGATGACGGCGAGGCTACAACATCAGTAACCGCAAAAGCTGCAAGTAACAACAATAATAACAGTAACTCTTCTGCTGTTCCTTCTACCGGTGAAACACTGGCACCTACATTGTTCGTTGGAATTGCGTTTATTGCAGTTGCAGGAATGCTTTTCGCTGTAATTCTTGTTCAGAGAAAGAAAAAGACTGAACAGCGTTAAGGGTCATTTGGTGACACCATGACGTGATAACAAGGGGTGGTGACGAAATCTCGTTATCACCCCTTAATTAAGATAAGGGTTTGTATCATGAAGAAGAACAAAGCACATAACAACAATTACTCGGAACTCAAGGAAGAAGATTTAAAACAAATCAGGAAAACAATAAAGCGAGTACCCAATATGAGTAACGCAAGAGAAAAACATACAATTCAGAGGCGGCAGTTACTCATTTATTGCAGTGTTCTGATTGTAGCTGTAATCCTTGTTGTTGCAGGTATCTTGTTCTTTAGCAATGGCAATAAGAAGGTCAAATCTTTATATGGCACATGGAATTATGACGATGTAACGATCTATACGTTTGATGATAATGGTCACGGCACGCTTGTTCTGCCGCTGAATACATATGAATTCAGTTATACAGTCGGAGATGGGGTTTTAAGCATTGATTTTACGGATGAAAAGGCGGAAGACAGAAGTTATACATATTTCCTGTCAGATGATGTTCTGGTGCTGACCGGTCCAGATGGAAATGAGTACAGGATGACGAGAGTAAATAGTAATTCGTAGTTTAGCGGAATTATTGGTAACCAAGTGGTTCTTGATGACTTGTTCGAAAATAATAGGAGTCTAAATCTGCATATAAGAACGCAATTTAGACTTTAATCTATTCGAGTTAGGATGGTTTGGTGTAAAATAATTACATCGGACCTTGATAATTGAATAGATACCTTGTTACACACATGATTGGTGCACAAGGTTTATACTATTCAATGAGTCCATCTAAGGCAATTGGCGGATGTAATCGACAGGAACATGATTGTTCCCAAAATGTTCCCAAAAGAACCGAAAACGAAACGGAATACAAAGAATAGATGGATCTTTGCCACGAGATGTTGTGTTTTTGAAACTAGATAAACACAACATATAGAAGTCCGCACAGAACTCGAATAATCGCAAAGGCTCTGAAAGCCAATAAAATAGGGCGTTTCGAGAATTTGAGTTCATTTGGGATAAGATTCGGATAATATAGAGATAAACCGAATTATTCCGAGTAACAACAGGTTTACATATTATAAGAGCGCTGCTGTCTTACAAGATCGGCAGCGTTTTTATTGTCCGGAAGTACCGGAAGCAGGATCCGCCGCCGGTCGGATCTTGACAACTCAATACGCTACTAGTCTCTGTTTCGTTTATTCTTCACAAAGCGGTATTGCTTGGATTGTTACTTTTGTCGAAGATTATTACAATTTTACTTATTTTGTCCAGTTTGCCCCTCTCCCATTCCTTAATAGTGAGAGGTAAAGTTCGTTTATCATCATGTCAGATTTGTGGTGAGTTATATCGTATATAGAACTTTTTTCAAAAATCATGCACAATATCGACCTCTCCCACTGCTTAATGGTAGAAGGATGTTTCTCTCTATTATCGTTCCAGTTGTTAACTACAGTTAACAACTGGAGGGCTATTTGAAAAAATATTCAAAATCTTGTCCCATTTGGCCTTCTCCCACACCTTAATAATGAGAGGAACAATTCATTTATCATCATGTCAGATTTTTGTTGAATCGTATCAAATTACAGACTGTTTTCACCATCAGCCTGTAATATCGATATCTCCCATTCCTTAATAGTGAGAGGTGATATCAGATCACACAATATCGGCAATCTCTTTTGACAGCAAAAAGAAAGAATACAGGACTTCAGTTGTAACCGTACTGGCTTAACTGGAGTTTTTCTTTTTTACGCAAACACCGCGCAAAACTGAGGTCAATGTCCAGTAGTAATGAAGGGAAATTTAACCGGGAAGACAACTTAAACAAAACAATAAATGTTTTTTTGTTTAGGTTGCCCCCATAATTTTGGCCTCTCCCAGTCCCTCTTAGTGAAGGGACAAATAAAACCCTTCGAGGACTTTGACAACTGAATAAACAAACTATCAGGTACGTTCCTTGTATCCCGAGCCAAGTTGACTCCGACCTCGCCAAGACCGGCCGTAAGACCGAGAGCGATAAAGGGGGATGAGTCAGAATCAGGGCTGCACCCTGAGGGAGGCGATGACAGGTACAAAGGCCGATACTTCTACGTAGTCACAGGCTGAGTGTTGAAACGGATTAGTCCCCGCGAAGAAGCATCGCACCCAATGAGCGCAGCGGGGTGGGAATCCCCGGAGCAAGAGACTCATGTCCCGTAGTAGCAGTACGGGAGCCGGATAATTTTATGAAAACAAAAAAACAATAAGGAGGAACCACTATGTCCAAGACAAGATCACCACCATAGTTACAAAGAACACACAAGCAACCAACAGGAACGAAGCGTGCATACGCTTGAAAAAACAAATAATTAAAGGAGTAAACAATATGCAGACAGCAATTAATACAAACAACAACATCTTTATCAGAGCAGACGAAGTCGCAATGGTATTACACGTATCCGTTCAGACAGGATACAAGATCATCAGACAACTCAACGAAGAGCTTCAGAAGAAAGGTCTTGTGGTTCAGACCGGCAGAGTCAACAGACGTTATTTCGAAGTGAGATACGGTATTTCCGGTATGGATTTCACGGGTGACGGCCAGATCGCACCAAGCTGCTGTTCCGAAGGAGGTATCTGATATGTCCGTACACATAGATAACAGAACCGGGAAATGGTTTTCGATGGTCTATTATGACGATGTCTACGGTAACCGTAAACAGAAGTGTAAGAGGGGATTCAGGACCAAGAGACAGGCGCTGGACTGGGAGAGCGAATTCCTGAAGACTGACAGCGGTGAATTGGATATGCTCTACGGATCCTTTGTAGAGCAGTATATGAATGCCATCGGTCCGCACCTGAAGGAAGATACTCTCGTAACGAAGAACAACATCTTCAGGCATCACATTCTCCCGTACTTCGGTAAGCGCAAACTTAATGAGATCGAGCCGATCGATGTCGCCAAATGGCAGAAGGAGATCATGAAGAAGAGAAGCGCGAATGGGAAACCTTTATCGTCTGTATACCTTAAAACGATTCACAATCAGCTCTCAGCGTCGTTTAACTTCGCCGTAAGGTTCTATCACCTTTCCAAGAACCCGGCCGCCATAGCAGGGAATATGGGGAAGGAAGGCGGCAAAGAGATGCTGTTCTGGACGAAGGATGAGTATACAAGGTTCTCCCATGCGATCATGGATA
>JAFRST010000054.1 GCA_017427465.1 Clostridiales bacterium
ATACTTTGCCGATATAAGAACTTACACAGAGACTTGTTCCCGCAACGGCATAAGCCCTTTTGACGCGCTCTCAAGACTTATGGCCGGAAATCCTTATTCACTTGATGAGGTCCTGAGTTCTGGGGACTGTGAATAGTAACCTCTATTTCAAGCGTTTTGCCAAGTATTAGTCTTTTTTGAGCTCCGAAGGCTCGAAAACGTACTTACTATTGCAGAATCTGCAGACAGTTTCAATAGGTTTGCCGTCTTTTGTTATCTCTTCGATATCGTTTTTGCCAAGTGCTGCAAGGCCTGCGAGCATTCTTTCCCTGCTGCAGTTACACTTGAACTCCACTTCGCAGCCGTCCAGATACTTAAGATCGGGATCGCCCATGAAAAGATCGATGATCTGGGCAGGCGAAAAACCTTCTTTGAAAAGGAAAGATATCTCAGGGAACCCGGAAACTCTTTTCTCGAGGTAATCTATCTCATCATCTCCTGCACCGGGAAGAAGCTGCACCATAAGGCCGCCGGCTTCGCTGACATGTCCTTCTTCAAGGAGTACGCCCAGGGATACGATCGATTTGGTCTGTTCTGACTTGGCAAGATAATACGCAAAGTCTTCTGCGATCTCACCTGATACCAGCTCGGATACGCCGACATAGGGTTCCTTGAGGCCGATATCTCTTACCACAGTAAGACTTCCCTTACCTACGGCAGCTCCGACATTGATCTTGCCGGGCTTATGATATTCGGTAGGAATAACGGGTTCGATGGGATATGCCCTGACCTTGAATCCGAAGTCTGTAACGCATGTCATTCCTTCAAGCGGTCCGTCGCCTCTGATGATCGTGGTCTGGGTATCCTTCTCATTTTTCATGGATTCGGAGATAAGAAGGGACCCCGTCATGAACCTGCCTAAAGCAGCCGTCGCAGCAGGTGACATCTGATGCTTGACTCTTGCAGTCTCACACACAGCCGTTGTCCTGACACAAAGACACTTAACAAGACCGCCCAGGCCTTCGGCTCTTACTATGTGGTCTTTCTTTAGGTCTTCGGGCGCGCCCGGAACATAATACGGATTATCAGACATATCTTTTCCTTATATAGAATTACTTGCCGAACACATAGAAGATGCGTTCATCGTTATCTGACGGCTCTTCCCTGTTAAGATCTCCGAACATCGCCAGAGTCTTAAGTCCCGCATTCTTTGCCATCTCTTCGATCTCTTCGGGCAAATAACATTTCGCGGTCAGTTCGCCGTCATATCTCTCGTAAAGATCATCTTCTGTAAGCTCGAAAAGAGTCAGCTCAGCGTGATTGATCTTATTTTCTTTGTCGTAATGATTGACCCATAACAGCGTGAAGTCATCGTAATCTTCATAGAAAACATTCCCGCCTAAAGTATCTTCGAAGTGGTGCTTTGTCGTTGCATCGAGGATAAAGACGCCGCCTTCTTCCAGGAGACCTGATACCGAGCAGAACATTTTCGCAAGACTGTCCTTATCGGTAATGTGACCTATCGTATCCATTGTTGAGATAAAGCATCCGCATGACGGACCTTCATAGGCCGTGATGTCAGCGCATATCCAGGATACCGTGCCTGTCTCATCACCTGAAGAAGCAATGGCGAGCATGTCGGGAGAAAGATCCACACCTGTTACTTCAAAGCCTTGGGCTGCCAGATAGTCGGTGATCACTCCCGTGCCGCAGCCGAGATCTGTTACCGTCTTATCTTCAGCTTTGCAATAGTCATTGATGAGACCGAGAATATAGGGCCCCCAGGCATCAGTATCACCTGTCAGCTGAAGATCATCGTAATGTTCGGCAAGTATGTCGTAGAAACTATCGTCCATGAAAACTTAAGGCAGATAGTTTAAAGGATTCTTGGTGCTGCCGTTCTGTCGGACCTCAAAGTGGAGGTGTGCGCCGGTCGATGTACCGGTACTTCCGACTTCACCTATAGACTGGCCTGCACTTACAGTCTGGCCTTCATAAACATAGATATCTCTTGCGTGACCGTAGAGAGTTGTATAGCCGTTGCCATGATCGATAATGCAGTAGTTGCCGTATCCGGAACCGCCCTTGTTGCATCCTTCATAAGGTTCAGTTACATAGATAACTATGCCTGCGGCTGCAGCCATTATCGTATCGCCATAACCTGCACCGATATCAATTCCGGAATGGAACTTCGTGGTGCCGTATACAGGATGTACTCTGTTACCGTAATAAGATGTGATCGATTGGCAGTATGTCGGCCATCTGAAGGAAACTCCGCCGGTTGTTTTAAAAGAATGCTCGGCGTCGTACTTAGCCTGAAGGTTCTTAATCTCCTTATCAAGGGAAGCGGCATATTCTTCGAGCTCGTCTTCTTTTGCTTCCCATGAAGCGATGTCGGTGTTAACGTCTGCAAGAGTCTCTTCGGTAGAGCCTATGAGCGAAGCCAATTCGTCAAGCTGTCTCTGCTTCTCGTCAGCTATTGCCTGCATCTCTTCAGCATACTGGAGCTTGATATCAGCCTGAAGCTCGGCATCGTCAAGAGCGACCTTGAGCGTGTCTATTGCCTGGGCATCAGCATCGGCAATAAGCGTGATAACTTCCATATTCGTAAAGAATCCGGCAATATTATCGGATTCGAGAAGAACTTCCAAAGTGGACTTGTTCTGGAATTCGAACATGATGGTGATTCTGTCAGTGAAGAGCTTCTGCTGGGCTTCAAGATTCTCCTGCGCTTCGATAAATTCATCTAATGCAGCAGCCTTCTCTTCGAGGGCAGCCTCTAACTGGCCGGCAATGATAACATACTGTGCCTTCTGCTCCTCGTTGGCAGCGTTGAGCTTTTCGAGCTCTCCGTTAAGCTCGGATCTCTGATCCTTGAGCTCGGAAACCATGTTGGATGCCTTGTTGGCCTGTGCCCTGGCCTCGTCTCTCTTCTTCTTCGCGTCTTCGATATCCTGTTTGGTAACAGCGTTTGTGATGATCGGAACTCCTCCGACCGCTATTACATCCTTGGAAGACAGCCACGAGCTTGAAGCCGTGGAGATCAGACATACAAGCAATGCTACAAAGAACATCGCGAGCTTACGTACAAGTTTGGAACTCTTTTTATTGGTTTCCAAAGAAATTTCCTGCTGCAGCATAATCCGCCTCACACCTTGACATACTTTCTGACTGAGATGCCGCTTCCTACAGCACCTATTATCAATCCCATTACTACCAGTATAAACAGGTCATGCCATACGATGGTTCTAGTCGGCACCAAAGCATAGAAACTCGAATAACCGATGGAACTCATGGCCTTAAAATAGATCTGTCTGTATACAAGGATCGTAATGGCCCACGAACAAAGAGCGCTGAACAAACCTACGATCGCGCCTTCAGTAATATAAGGCAATCTGATGTAGTTGTTGGTAGCGCCTACAAACTTCATTATCTCGATCTCGGAAGCTCTTGAGTAGACCGAGATACGTACCATGTTGGATATGATGAACAAAGCAATTACAAACAAAACAATAAATGTGGCTGCCGTAGTCAGGTTAACTATCCTGGAAGCCTTGGTAAGGAAAGCCATAACGTTGCTCTCCTGTGATACCTTTGATACGCCTGTATAAGTTGCGATCTCCGCGCAGACTTCATTCGCGATACCCGGATCAGAGAGGCGGATGCTGAATGTATAAGGCAGATAAAGGTCGTAATCGAAATCATCTAAGATGGAAGCAGAAGAACCGAGATTGGACTTAAAGCTCAGGTAATTCTCTTCCGGAGTAGCCATCGTGTACTCGAGGATATTCGGATTGGAAGCGAGCTGCTCCGTTACGAACGCCCTCTCTTCTTCAGAGCACTGGAGCTTCATATAGACTTCGACAGGCGGTCTCTGGGACAGCTTGGTCATGATGGTCCTCGCATTGACCGAGAACATGTAGAACGCGCCCATGATAACGAGCATGAGCATAATCGTTGAGATGGAAGCGATAGTAACAAGCGGATGTCTGATGATTCCGCGGAAACCTTCCCTGATTGAATTAATAAATGCTCTTCCGGTCATTATTCTTCATCCTCCGGGAAAAGGTCTATATCGCTGCCGGGCTGGAAATCAGTCCTTCTGACCTTTTTCTTCTTATCAAGTTTTTCCTGACGCTTTGCTTCCTTCTGGGCAAGCTTCTCCTCGCGCATCTTGCGCTTCTGGTCACGCCTAAGCTCTTTGGAATCGTCAGTCTCTTCATCAACGAAATCATCATCACCGTCAGAAGTGATATCAGGATCGAGATCAGGATCAGCGGGCCTGCTCTCATAGGCTTCAGCCGGAATGACAGGAGCTTTCCCGGGCTTCTCATCTCCGAATGCTACAAAGCTCTCTTCGATCGGATTCTTGATCTCTGTGACCTGGGCTTCAGCAGGCGCTTCTAAGGTCACTTCTTCTGCCGCAACAGGCTCCTCTTTGATCTCTACGGCTTCTTCTGTGATTATCTCTTCAGGAAGATCCGTGATCTCTTCTACAGGTTCAGAAGGAGCAACAACCGGTTTTTCTTCGCCTATAAAGAACGATTCTTCCGGAATGTTTGCGGGTTCTACAGGCGCATATGCCGGAGCTGAGGATGTGTCTTCACCGAAAACAACACCTCTTACGGGTGATACGACAGCAGCAGATCCGTAACCCGGATCGTCGTAACCGTCGTTATATTCTTCGTCATCACCGAAGGCAACACCGTTGTTGGAAACTTCGCGATTAGTAACAACGGAAGCTTGCGGCATGTAGGCTTCATGATTTTCAACTTCACCCTTGTATCCGCTCTTCTTCTCGTCTCTTGCGATAAGTCCGTCTTCGATCTCGATAACTCTCTGCTTCATTCGGTCAACCATTGCGCTGTCGTGTGTGCAGATGATAACCGTAGTGCCGCCGTTTCTGTTGATCTCAAGGAGCATGGCCATGATGGCTTCTGATGTCTCAGGGTCAAGGTTACCCGTAGGCTCGTCTGCAACAATAAGGCTCGGGTTATTTACCATCGCTCTTGCGATAGCGACTCTCTGCTGCTCACCGCCTGATAATTCCTGCGGGTAGCATTCAGCCTTGTCCTTAAGACCTACAACGGATAAGCAGATCTGGACAGTATTCATGAGGCTCTGCTTCGGGACACCGATGATCTCGCCTGCGAAAGCGACATTCTCGGCTACTGTCTTGGTCTCGATCAGACGGAAATCCTGATAGATCATGCCGATCTTGCGTCGCAAATAAGGTACGAGCGCACGGCTCATATGTGAAATGTCGAAGTTATCGATTGTAACTTTGCCTGAAGTGGGCCTTTCTTCGCAAGTGATGCACTTAAGAAGGGTCGATTTGCCTGATCCTGATTTACCTATAATGAAGACGAACTCGCCGTCTTCGATTGTAAAGCTTACGCCCTTGAGGGCTTCAACTCCTGATTTATATGTTTTCTCTACGTCAAAAAAATCTATCAATTTGGTTACCTGATCTTGTTGTCATTGGTATCGTTAAGATAGTCGATGTAGGTCCTTACCATGGTCGCCATCTTAAAGAGCACCGCGTCATCAAATTTTCTCAAGTCAAGACCTGTCTTGGTCTTCACCTTTTCGAGTCTGTATACAAGCGTATTTCTGTGAACGAACAGTTCTCTTGAAGTCTCTGAACCGTTCAGGTCGTTTGCAAAGAATGTATCGATAGTCGTTCTGGTCTCCTCATCGAGCTGCTTGAATGCTTCGTTCGGGAAGACCTCTCTGATGAACATCTCACAAAGAGGCTTAGGAAGCTGGTAGATAAGTCTTCCGAGACCCAATTTGTCATATCTGGACAGATCGGATTCGCCGTCGAAGATCTTGCTGACCTTAAGAGCTGTCATCGCATCAGAATAAGACTTGCTTATATCCATGAAAGATCCTACGACAGAACCTACTGCGACCTTCGCCTTGCAGCCTTCGGAAGTAAGGCATGCCAGTACGGACTGGGATGTCTCTTCGATGAAGCTGTCTCTGGATTCTTCACTTACCTGCGATTCGAGAGCATCAATGATAACGATCGCAGTCGTGTCATCCATGGAGATAACAGTAGCAACATCAGAATCCGTATAGAGGTTCTGCAGGATCTCGAATGCCTCAGCGCTCTGCTCGGAAGCAGTTCTTACGACGATAACGAGTCTGGGATCATTGCAGTCGATCTTATATCCTCTTGCGATCATCGGGATCTCATTGCGGATCTCGTTGTCGAGCAATACATTACGGATAAAGATAGCCTTCTCGGCATCGGTGCCCTTCTCCTTAACAAGAGTCTTCATCCATTCTGCAATGAGCTGGAGTGAGATCTTGGCATCAGGATCGGTGCTCTCAATATAAAGAATGTACTTTAACTGTTCGCCGATAAAGACTTTGAGGTATGTTCTGTCTGCTGTGGAAGCGAAAAGGTTATCTGAAGATATAACCGCTCTGAAGGAAGGATCGCTCTCTTCTTCCCCGATCTCATTCGTGGCAGCCAATATTCTTCCGGCCGTGTCAATAACTCCGCAATTGGCGGGAATGATGGTTTTGACCTGACGCATACATTTCTTTATCTCTTCCATGGTTTCCACCTCTTCAAGATATAAATACAAACGCACATAAAACGCTACACTAAATCATATTATTTTTCTTAAAAAGGTGCAAGTAATGGCGCAATCTGACACTTATTTGCCACATAAAAAGAGACCGTGAACTCTTTTGAAGAATTCACGGTCCCTATTTGAGGTTCCAGATTATTTCTATTAGGAAATGATGCTCTGCTCTGTATCCTTATCGAAGAGGTGGATACGGTTAGAGTCAACTGCGAGGTCAACAACCTGACCAACTGCAGACTGAGATGTTGTAGGGTCAACGCGGCATGTGAGCGGAAGTGATCCGTTAACTGTGACATAGAGGTATGTCTCAGCACCGAGCATTTCGACGACGTCAACGTCAGCTGTGAATGCAGACTCAGGGTGATCTGTAACGTATGTAATATCGTCTGTGATTGCCTCAGGTCTTACACCGAAGATAACTTCCTGACCGTCGCGCTCCATAACTTCCTCAACAGCATATCTCTCAGGAAGCTTGATTGTAACGTTCTCGAAAGAAACGAATACATCAGAACCTTCAACGTTGATAACTGCATTGATGAAGTTCATAGGAGGCATTCCGATGAAACCTGCAACGAATGTGTTAACCGGGTTGTCATAGAGCTCCGTAGGAGAGTCAACCTGCTGGATGAAACCATCCTTCATAACAACGATTCTGGTACCCATGGTCATAGCTTCTGTCTGGTCGTGGGTAACGTAAACGAATGTTGTCTTAAGTCTGTGGTGGAGCTTTGTGATCTCAACACGCATCTGTACACGGAGCTTAGCGTCCAAGTTGGAGAGAGGCTCGTCCATGAGGAAGACCTTAGGGTCACGTACGATAGCACGGCCGAGAGCAACTCTCTGACGCTGACCACCGGAGAGAGCCTTAGGCTTTCTGTCGAGGAGGTGCTCGATCTCGAGGATCTTAGCTGCTTCCTGAACACGGCGGTTGATCTCGTCCTTAGGCATCTTTCTGAGCTTGAGAGCGAATGCCATGTTGTCACGAACTGACATGTGAGGATAGAGAGCGTAGTTCTGGAAAACCATTGCGATGTCTCTGTCCTTAGGGAGTACGTCGTTTACGCAACGATCGTCAATGTAAATCTCACCTTCTGAAATATCTTCGAGACCGGCAAGCATACGGAGTGTTGTAGACTTACCGCATCCTGAAGGTCCTACGAGGATGACGAATTCCTTATCTGCTACATCAAGATTAAAATCTGAAACTGCAACTACGCCGCCCTCATACTTTTTGTAAACGTGCTGGAAAGATAAACTTGCCATATCTTATTAACCTCCAAAATTGTGCCCACCCGAGGGGCAAGATAACTACGAGAATAGTATCAAACCGCTTATTTGTTTACTATATGACACATTTCCCAAAAATGATTTGAGTAATTTGGCATAGTAATTTGCGTTGCTTGGCGAATATATCAAATAAGCTGGAGACAATTTGTGTGTGTTGTACAAGAAAAAGCGGCAAATTAAGCAAAATAAGGCATTTTTCGGTGTTTTGGGCATTGTGCAATATATCTTTCCGGGCTCTGAACACCTACTATTTTTGTTACCTTTTGATTACTAAAAGGGTTAACCGGGAGATCTTGCGGACAGTTTTGAGATAATAAGCACGGTGAATACTTCGGATATATATATGTATTTAATATATTGACTTTTGAATTTTTATGCATTATATTGCATAAACTAACATCGGGGCAGATTTCCTTTGCCCCTACCGGAGGCTTAAATTATGGCAGTTGAAGAATCTGTAAAGTACGTATCTATCATCGGATCAACAGGATATGTGGGAGCAGAACTCGTAAGAGGTTTTGCAGGCCACCCCTTCTTCAGATTCCGACACCTCACAAGCCAGACATTTGCAGGCAAGCCTTATTCAGACATCTATCCTGAGTTCAGGGGCATCGTAGATAACGAATGCGAAGATCTCCCTTATGAGGAAGTAGCCAAAGATTCAGATCTTGTCATCACGGCTCTTCCCCACGGAGTATCCGCAAAGATCGTTCCCACGCTTCTTTCTGAAGGCGTAAAGGTTATAGACCACAGCGGCGACTTCAGATACAAGGATCTTGCAACATATGAGAAGTCATATAAGCTTACCCACCCCAATCCGGATCTTCTGAAGGATGCAGTCTACGGACTTCCCGAGTTCTACAGGGAGCAGCTTAAGACAGCTAACCTCGTGGCAAATCCCGGATGCTATCCCACATGCTCACTTATCGCTCTGGCTCCTTTCCTCAAGGAACACCTTATTGAGGAAGATTCGATTATCATCGATGCCACATCAGGCGTAAGCGGCGCAGGAAGAAAGGCAGATCTCGCATATGCTTTCTGCGAACTTGATGAATCATTCAAGCCCTACGGAGCTGTAGGCCACCGTCATACGACAGAGATCTCCGAGCAGTGCTCTTTCCTCGCAGGAAAGAATCCCGGAGACATCAACGTAACCTTCACTCCCCACTTAGCTCCCTTCAAGCGCGGAATGCTCGCAACGGTCTATGCAAAGCCCTCTAAGGCTTTCGCGGATGTATCATCCGAGAAGATCAACGCTATATATAATGAGTTTTATAAGGGTGAGACTTTCGTAAGAGTCCTCCCAGGCAAGACATTACCTGATATCAAGGCAGTTGCCTGCTCGAACTACATCGATGTCAACGGTGTGTTTGATCCTGAGACAGGAGTCATCAAGCTCTTCACCGCACAGGATAATCTCGGCAAAGGCGCTGCTCTTCAGGCGATCCAGGCAGCAAACGTAATGTTCGGCTTCGAAGAGACAGCCGGACTTAAGAATATCGTAAGAGGTATCTGATTATGGCAGGACAGAAAGAGAATCCCGTTATCACGGGTGACATGAAGAACAACGTAGACAGGGCTTCGATCCTGATCGAATCACTTCCTTACATAAGGAAGATGAGAGGTCAGACATTCGTTATCAAGTACGGCGGAAATGCGATGATCAACGAAGAACTCAAGCAGTCTGTCATGGACGATATCACTCTTCTTAAGTACATCGGCATCAACCCCGTTATCGTTCACGGCGGCGGACCCGACATCAGCGACATGCTGAAGAAAGTCAACAAAGAGTCCCACTTCGTCAACGGCTTAAGATATACCGATGATGAGACCATGGGTTATGCCCAGATGGTGCTTATCGGCAAGACTAATAAGGACATCGTATCCACACTCTGCGGCAAAGGAGCGAAGGCCATCGGTATCTCAGGTATCGACGGCAATCTCATCGAAGCCGAGAAGATGACTGAAGACGCCGAAGGCAACCCCATCGATATCGGCTATGTCGGCAAGATCAAGAAGATCAATACCAAGGTCATCTCAATGCTCGCAAATGACGAGTACATTCCCGTCATCGCTCCTATCGGTGTAGGAAAGAACGGTGAGAGTTACAACATCAACGCTGATACTGTTGCAGCCGAGGTCGCTGTAGCATTGGGTGCATCCAAGCTCATCACTCTGACAGACGTCGGCGGCGTATTAAGAAAGCTCGAAGACGGCAGTGATTATATCATTCCCGTACTCGATGAGAAGGATATCAAGGATCTTGTCGATGAGGGAATCATCAGCGGCGGCATGATCCCTAAGATCGAGGGCTGCCTTGATACGGTATTGCGCGGTGTCGACCGGGCACACATAATAGACGGTAGGATACCGCACTCCATCATTCTTGAGACATTCACCAAGAACGGAATCGGAACAATGATAGTAAAGGAGAAGAAAGAACATTATGAGTATAGAAAATGATTTCGCATTAATTAAAGATTTCGACCAGAATTACTGCCTGCAGGTATTCTCTCTCCTGCCCGTTGCTTTCGTTAAAGGTAAGGGCTGCTATCTCTACGATACAGAAGGCAAAAAGTATCTGGACATGATAGGCGGCATCGCCGTTAACTGCCTGGGCTACGGCAATCCGAAGCTCGCTTCCGCTATTTCCCAGCAGGCGAAAAACATCATCCACGCATGTAATTACTACTATATTCCGCAGAAGTCCGAATTAGCTTACAGGCTCTGCCGCGCAAGCTTTGCCGACAAGGTATTCTTCTGCAATTCCGGCGCTGAGGCTAACGAAGCAGCCATCAAGCTCGCAAGAAGCTATTTTTACTATAAGGACGTAAACAGGTACGAGATCATCACGGCTGACATGAGCTTCCACGGAAGGACCATGGGCACCATCGCAGCTACTGGACAGGCTAAGTTCTCAAGGCCCTTCGAGCCTTCCGTTCCGGGCTTCGTACACGTTCCCTACAATGACATCGAAGCCTTGATCGATGCGGTCAATCCTCATACGGCAGCTATCATGCTCGAGCTCGTTCAGGGTGAGAGCGGCGTTCATCCCGCTGACAAGGAATACATCCAGGCTGTCAAAAAGCTCTGTGTCGAGAAGGGCATCCTTCTAATTTTTGACGAAGTACAGACAGGTGTCGGACGTACAGGTAAGATGTTCTGCTATCAGAATTTCGGCGTTACACCTGACATCATGACTCTCGCAAAGGGCTTGGGCGGCGGCGTTCCGATCGGAGCAATGCTTTGCACCGATCAGGTTGCAACTGGCTTCAGAGTAGGCGACCACGGTTCAACATTCGGCGGCAATCCCTTAGCTTGCGCTGCCAGTATTGCCGTAATGGAAGAATTCGAAGAAAAAGGCATCATTGATAACGTTCAGGAAGTAAGCTCAGAGCTTTTCGAGAAGCTTAACAAGCTGAGGACAAAATATAACTGCATCCGTTCGGTAAGGGGCATGGGCCTTCTCATCGGTATCGAATTCGACGATACGATCACGGCGCAGGGAATGCGTGAACAGCTCTTAGCCATGGGCTTCCTCGTAAGCGCTATCGGCAAATCCGTTATCAGACTTGCTCCTCCGCTAATCCTGACCAAGGACCAGGCAGGCAAGTTCGTTAAGGCTCTCGATAAGATCCTTAAGAATGTATCCGGACCTAAGAATGTTTTCGATAAGATCAAGGATGCGCTCCCTACCAAGAATCAGGTAAAGCACTCTGCTTCCCGCATCACATCCGCTAAGATCGACAGGCTCGATGAGCTCGATCTGCCGGACAGCAAACCCGACGCTGATGAAGAAGACGACTAATGAGATAACGACACATAAGGAGAAATACAATGAAGCATTATATAGATTTTCACAGAGACGTAAGCTTTGAGGATCTGGACTATCTTCTCGATACGGCTATTGACCTCAAGGCTAAGACTAAGGCAGGCATCGAGCATCACCTTCTCAAGGGCAAGACTCTTGCCATGATCTTTACAAAGTCATCCACAAGAACGAGAGTCTCATTCGAGGTCGGCATGTATCAGCTGGGCGGCATGGCTCTTTTCTTAAGCAACAACGACATCCAGATCGGCAGAGGCGAGACCATATACGATACGGCTAACGTATTGTCCGGAATGGTCGACGGCATCATGATCAGGACCTTCAAGCATCAGGATGTCCAGGACCTCGCTGACTACGGCAAGATCCCCGTTATCAACGGTCTTACAGACGACCAGCACCCTACGCAGGTCCTTGCTGACCTCCTTACGATCAAGGAGCACAAGGGCACTCTTAAGGGCCTCAAGATGGCTTACTTAGGCGACGGCAACAACATGGCAAACTCCCTTCTCCACGCTTGCGCAAAGGCAGGAATGGATATTTCCGTCGCAAGCCCCAAGGCTTATACATGCCCTGACAAGTATGTCCTCGAAGCACAGGAAGATGCCAAGGTAACAGGATCCAAGATCGTCATGACGGAAGATCCTTTTGAAGCTGCTGAAGGCGCTGACGTTATCTATACCGACACATGGACATCCATGGGTCAGGAAGCTGAGAAGGCCCAGAGAGTAGAGATCTTCAAGAACTACCAGGTCAACTCCAAGCTCATGGGCGCAGCTCACAAGGATGCCATCTTTATGCACTGCCTCCCTGCTTACAGAGGCTATGAGGTAACTGAAGACGTCATCGACGGACCTCAGAGCGTTGTTTTCGATGAGGCTGAGAACAGACTTCATGCCCACAAGGCAATCCTGGTTAACTGCTTCCTCAACTGATGAAGAACAGTCCCGTAATAAGACAAGCAAGCGTCGCTGACGCACCCGGAGTATCGCGCCTCTTAAGAAGCGCGATGCTTACTTATTGCGCGGATTCAGGCATATCATCCTCGATGCTCGAGGCTATGACAGAGAGCGTAGAGAGCGTCGCCGACAGGATCAAGCGGCAGAACTGCCTTATCGCCGTCAAAGACGGTGAGATCGTCGGCACTATCTGCATAAAAGAATGCCCCAATCCGCTTGTCTACAGCTTCTCTAACAAGACTTATGAATATCTGAAAGATGCCGGCAAATGCAGCTACATCTCAAGATTCGCGGTAGAGGAAAAATACAGGAAAACAGGCCTTGGCATTGACCTGATATCAAAAGCCATCGATCAGGCCAGAGGGTCAGGGATCGATCTCATTCTCCTTCACTCCGCAGCTTCAAACAGCAATATGGTCGAATTCTACGGCAAGCGCGGATTCGATCTTATAGATTCGGAAAATTCAAGAGGATATATGAGAGGTCTGTTCGCGAGCAGATCAGATAGTCTTTGATACGAACAGGTCGCAGCCTGAGAACTTCGGATCGTTCTTTATCTTATCGTAGGCGGCATCCCTTGCGGCATCATCTTCATACATAGCGAAAACAGCGCTTCCGGATCCCGTCATTCTCGCATACTTAGCTCCGGTATCAATAAGAGCTTTCCTTGCTGCTTCGATCTCAGGAACACTCTCAACTGAGGGCAGCTCAAGGTCATTGGTAAGAAGATCATCACCTTCAAGGAATCTGTCTAAAGGAGCCTTATCGGCGCTCATAAGATTGGATATATAGTTCTCGTACCTGTCTTCGTAAAACTCAGGCAACGGCTTGCTGTCTATGGCATGGAAGCATTCGGGAGTGGATACTCCTGCAGAAGGTTTGATTATAAGAAGCGGGATGCCTGCAAGAGGTTCAAGCTGTCTTATGTCTTCTCCGACGCTCTCACAGATACATGTTCCGCCGTAAAGGAAGAACGGCACGTCCGCACCGACATTTACTGCCAGCTGGTTAAGCTCTTCATCTGTAAAAGGATTACCGAAATGTTCCTGAAGCACCATAAGCACTGCAGCCGCATCAGAACTTCCGCCGCCCATTCCGGACTCGGAAGGAATACGCTTGGTAAGCACCATCTCGATATAAGGGATCTTGCAGTCAGTGATGGAAGGATCAACACCAGCCTTCTTGCGCAGATAAGAGAAAAACCTGTCTTTTGCCTTGCTGCAGAGGTTCTTATCCGGATCAATGTCATTCCTGCCGATGCACTTTATATCAAAGCCGCTCTCGCGCTCGGGATAGATATTGATAGTAAGACTGTCAGCAAGATCGATCTCCTGCATGACTGAATAAAGACTGTGATAACCGTTGGGAAGAATCCCTCTTACACGCAAGAAGAGATTTAACTTGGCATTAGCTGTTATCTCGTAAGAATCCATGATGACTCCAAATCATCTTCTCAAAAAAACTCAAAAACCACTTATTATTTTACAATAGTATCAGAACAATGAAAAGCAAACGGCTTTACTGACTGACTTTATCCAACAAAAAAGACACCGCCAAAAACTCAAATTGCGTTCTGACGATGTCTTCTTGATCTCGATCTAAACAGGAATCAAACGGCTACTTCTTCCTGTGACTTCTCCGGCATTATACCTACTCTGACTGTTCTTGTAAGAACATCGATGTAAGAGAAAGATACTATCGATTGCTTGCCTGCTTCGTTGTTGCAAAGCATTGTGAAAACATTGGGATAGCAGTGCTCAACCGTGCCGATGTAAGTGATGATCCTCTTGCGACCGCCGTTGGTCTTGCAAACGATGCGCTTGCCGATAAGTTCTTCGAACTTAGCCTTACACATTTCCAGATCAGAACTGATAATCATAAGTATTCCCCCTGCCCCGGAGATATTAGTTGTTAAATATTTCAGACTCCTTAAAGGAACATTACGAAAATATTTCCAACATGCACCAATGCTAACATTTCCTTGATAAGTTGTCAACGAAAAACACAACATTTAGTAAAAAAACACCATGTTTCCTACAAAATGTAGTGTTGGCCCGATTTTATACCGATTTTGAGGACATTTCTTACATTTCCCGTTTTCGCCCTGATTGAAAAGGCAGACCTTTTACAATAAAATCGTATCATTATTAAAAAATCTAAAGGAGTTTAACCATGCTTAGTGACATCGAAATTGCCCAGAACGCGAAGATCAAACCCATCACCGAGATAGCCGTACAAGCCGGAATCGACCCCGATAAACTCGACCTTTACGGCAAGTACAAGGCAAAACTCCCTTTAGATTATGTGGAAAGCCTTCCCGATAGACCTGACGCAAAACTCGTCCTCGTTACGGCAATGAACCCCACACCCGCAGGCGAAGGCAAGACAACCGTCAGCATCGGTCTTGCACAGGGCTTAAAGCTCATCGGCAAGAACCCCATCCTCGCCCTCAGAGAACCTTCACTGGGACCTGTCTTCGGCGTCAAAGGCGGGGCTTGCGGCGGCGGTTATTCCCAGGTAGTTCCTATGGAGGATATCAACCTTCATTTCACAGGCGACATTCACGCTATCACAACTGCAAACAATCTCCTTGCAGCCATGATCGATAACCATCTCTTTCAGGGCAATGAGCTCAACATCGATAAGGACAGGATCCTTTGGAAGAGATGCCTTGATATGAACGACAGATGCTTAAGAGCAGTAACCGTAGGTGTCGGCGGCGGCACAAAGGGCGTCACACGTCCCGAGATCTTCCAGATCACAGCAGCTTCCGAGATCATGGCTATCCTCTGCCTTGCTAAGGATATGGATGACCTCAAGGTCAGATTAGACAGGATCGCCATAGCTTACGACATGGATGGCAACCTCGTAACCGCAGGCCAGCTCGGTGCTACAGGTGCCCTCGCAACATGCCTTAAGGATGCCATGGCTCCTAACCTTGTACAGTCATTGGAGGGCGTTCCCGCTCTTGTTCACGGCGGACCTTTCGCTAACATCTCACACGGCTGCAACTCCTGCATAGCTACCAAGACAGCATTGAAGCTCAGTGACATCGTCGTTACCGAAGCAGGATTCGGCGCTGACCTGGGTGCTGAGAAGTTCCTCGACATCAAGTGCAGAGACTTAGGGCTGTGGCCTGATCTCGTAGTTATCGTAACAACAGTAAGATCACTTAAGTACAACGCAGGCATCCCGAAGGACCAGCTCTCAGAGCCTAATCCGGAAGCTGTTAAGAACGGTCTTGCCAATGTATTAAGACACATCAAGAACATGCAGAGCTTCGGCGTACCGGTTCTCGTAGCATCCAACAGATTCCTTACAGATACTGAGGAAGAGCTCGCCATCGTTGAAGAAGCATGCAAGGCTACAGGCGCCGAGTTCGCACCTGCAGAGATCTTCGCTAAGGGCGGCGAAGGCGGCACACTGCTCGCTTCCAAGGCTCTTGCCATCCTCGAGAAGAACAACGAGAGAAAGCCTTCTTTCTCTTATGAACTCACAGACACAGTCGAAGAGAAGATCAACAAGGTCGCTACAAAGGTCTACGGCGCAGGCAGCGTTGACATCCTTCCCGAAGCACAGGCTAAGATCGACGAATTCGTTGCCAAGGGATTCGGCAATCTCCCCATCTGCATCGCTAAGACACAATACTCACTGTCCGACGATCCGAAGAAACTCGGCAATCCCGAAGGCTTCACTCTCACAGTCAGGGACTGCTATCTGTCCACAGGCGCAGGTTATCTCGTAATCCTCACAGGCACTATCGTAACGATGCCCGGACTTCCGAAGCATCCCGCGGCTATGGATATCGACATCGCCAATGACGGCACTATTACAGGACTGTTCTGATATTTGATGAAGCGTCCGAATCCGACATTTCTGAAAAAAGCTGAGGGGATAAAGACATCCCGTAAAAAGCGCACGCTGATAATCATCCTTGTTTTGCTGGTGATCACTTTTATCATAGTGTTCATCAGCTCAATAGCGTCCGCCCAGGATAACTACCGTCTCATGTTCCCGCAGCTTGTCGGTGCCGCGACGAGTACGACTACCGAGTATTCAAAATACCAGAGGCCGGTACACACAACGACCGAGACGACTACAGAAACCACGACGGAAGAGACGACCACAGTTCCGCACGCGATCCTCGCCGCCACACCTACTCCGATCATCTCGACCGACCGTGCGCCGACGGGTTCACAGAATAATTCACCTGACCCTTTCTATGAGGACTGGACCTTCAGTTTCAAGCCCATGGAAGTCCAAACGGCTACTTACCAGCAGCGCGCCGTCGGTCTTGAAGACCTCAAGGGAAAAGTCGAGACATATCAAAAAAACCATCCCGACATGAGGATCTGCTACGAGTTCATATCGCTCTCTTCAGGCGAACGTCTCGGCATAGATGAACTCGATCCGGTCCTCCCTTCAGGCGCGATGGCGATACCGTTCGGGATCGCATACTACGATCAGCTGTCAGGCGGGACAGGCTCACTTTCAGAAGTCGTAACCTATGACTCGAACTACAAGGGGTCGCGCACTTCCTCTTATATCGCCCAGACTTACTCCTACGGCAAACAGTTCTATATGAGAACGATCCTTCATTATGCAATTGCCAAAAACGACAGCATCGCTCTCAATTATCTGATCGACCAGTTGGGCGGCATGGATGCGGCAGTCGAAAAGATCAATGCCATCAGCGGATACATCTCATATACCGATTCCAGTATCTACAAGGATTACAAAAACAGGGAGCACCGTATTCAGGGCACTATCTCATGCTATGACATGGGTAATTACCTCTCATACATGTACCGTGAGTTCATCAACAATCCCCAGGTCAACCAGCGTCTGATCAACGACCTGTCCGTAAACGAGATCGAATCCCCTCTTCAGGCAGCTTTCCCTCAGGATACGAAGATCCTTCACATTCTCGGACGTAACACCGATAAGAACGCATACCTTGAATGTGCGGTAATCGACTACAAGGAGCCCATCGCCCTCGTAATATACGTCGAAGCAGCTTCTCCCGATTCGGCAGGATCGGCCATAGCAACACTCGGCGGTTATACGCAGGAATTTATTGAAAATTGCTATAGCACATAATAATCTCGCCCGCTTAGGTCCTCCGCGCTCCGCTTGTGCGGAAAAGCGTTCTCGATCATTATGTGCTCTTTGGGAATGTGTCCTATTAATTGAATAGTCATTATTTTCTTTTATGATATAATCCTTATGTTTGATGAATGAGAAGTTCGTCCCGCGCGGTCTGCCGCCGGCCAAGGTCCCGTGCGATTTCGGGCTGTGAACCCTGTCAGGTCCGGAAGGAAGCAGCAGTAAGCGGTTTACGGAGTGCGCCGCGGGTCAAGCCTTACCGACGGCAGTTCGGGCGGGACGGGCTTTTTTAGTTTTAGGCTTAGTATTCAGCTCAAGGGATTAATTATGGAAGATCATGTCGTTCTCTACAGACAGTACAGACCTCTGACATTTGATGATGTTGTCGGCCAGGAGGCTGCTGTCGGTGCTTTAAGGCAATCAGTTATTGCAAAGAAGCTCGCTCACGCTTATCTTTTCTGCGGCCAGCATGGTACCGGCAAGACCACGATCGCCAAGATCTTTGCCCGTGCGGTCAACTGCGAGCACCCCGTTAACGGCAATCCGTGCAACGAGTGTCCCACTTGTAAGGGTATCCTTGACGGCTCTATCCTGGATGTTACCGAGATGGACGCCGCTTCCAATAACGGAGTTGATGACATCAGACCGATTCTTCAGGAAGTAAATTTTGCTCCCACCAGGACCACATACAAGGTCTACATCATCGACGAGGTCCACATGCTTTCCAAGGGCGCATTCAATGCCCTCCTCAAGACTATCGAGGAGCCTCCGAAGCATGTTATCTTCCTTTTCGCGACAACAGAATCCGACAAGATTCCGGCAACCATCATCTCACGTTGCCAGAGATATGACTTCAAGAGGATTCCCATAGACCTCATCTCGGGAAGATTAAGAGAAGTCTGCGGCAAGTCCGGCATCAAGGCTTCCGAAGATGCGTTAAGACTTATCGCATCAAGATCCGACGGCGCTCTGAGAGACGCGCTGTCACTTCTTGACCAGATATCTGCCATCTCAGGCGGAGACAAAGAGATCAGCTCCCAGGACGTTGAGAGGATCACCGGCACGGTAGACAGTTCCTTCCTCTTTAAGATGGCTAACTGCCTTATCGATGCGCGCTTTGACGAACTGATCGATCTTTGTGAGATCCTCAATAACTCAGGCAAGAACCAGGTCCGTTTCACGCTCGATCTGGCAAGTTATTTCAGAGATCTTCTCATCATCAGAGTTAAGGCAGATCCGGTTATCTATCTGCCCTACCCCAAAGAGACCATAAAGGATATGTATCAGACTGCCGCAAAGGTCAGCGCCGATACATTGACCGGATATATCAGCTACCTTTCCAAGGAATATGCAGAGCTCCGCAAGTCACCGGATATCGCGACGAGCTTCGAGCTTATGCTTATGCGCCTTTGCGGAAGGAAGTCCTCTCTCCCTGTAACCCCCATAGTCATTCCTGACTTTGAGAAGAAGCAGGCTGAGAAAGCTAAAGAGATCACATTAAGTGACACAACACCTTCTTACGAGAGCAAGAAGGACGAAGCCGTATCCGAGACTGAAGCAGCGCCTGTTAAGTCTGAAGAACCAGAGGAAAAGCCCGCTGACGAGGCTCATAAAGATGAATCTAAGCCTGCTTTTACGGCACCGGAGCCCTACAGGCCCAAGCCGTCAGCAGCACCTGCTCCTTACAGACCGCAGCCCTCTTCTGCACCTTCAAGCGTATTTTCATTTACGGCAGCTGCTAAAGAAGCTTCGGCTGAAGATGCTAAGCCTTCTGTCGAGTCTGTTTTTGCCGTCAAGAAGGATGAACCTTCTGTTCCGGCACCTGCAGAGCCCGAGGATGAGCCTTCTGATGATCCCGATGATGCTTACATCCCGGCAACAGATCCAGCTGATGAGCCTGACGAGCCCACGATCTTCTCTTATATTCCGGAAGAACCTGAGGCACAGTTAAACTTCGGTCTTGATGACCCCGATGAACCCTCAGCTCCCTCTTCTTATGAGAACGAAGGTCCTGCAAAGGGCATATTCTCAGGCCTTTCTTCATCTTTCCTCGCAGATCTTGCAGGTGATCTTGATGTTAAGGAACCCGAGCCTGAAGAACCTCAAAGAACCGTACCGGAAAAGCCCCGCTCACAGCTGGTTGCACAGACTGAGAGAAGCGGTCTTATCGTTGACGGTCCTTCGAAGGATTCTGTCAGAGCACCTTCCTTCACGGGTGAGGATGCCGATCTGGCAGTAAGATGGAATAGTGTCACATCAAAGCTTCACGGCACCAATGAGAACATTGCGGTCATCCTTGAGCGCACCAAGCTCAGGAAGGAAGGCGATTCTGCTTACGTCGTATTCGAAGATAATGACATGAAGCTTCTGTCGAACCTTAAGAATTCCCAGTCGTTCAGGCAGATATCAGCGAGCATAAAGGACGAGTTCGGAGCAGATCATCTCTATCTTTGCACGGTTACCCAGTATTCCAACCAGGAGAAGAAGAACCGCGCGAGCGAACAGGACAGAAAGCTCGACAGCTTAAGCGAGCGTTCAGCGAATATGGGCGTTCCGACTGACGTTCATTTCGGCGATTAAATACGATATTTGGACCAAAAGGGTTTAAGTATATAATTTGAAAGATTAATTTTTCGGAGGTTATAACAATGGCAAAAGGATTCCGCGGCGGAATGGGAATGGGCGGCAACATGAGCCAGGTAGTAGCTCAGGCTCAGAGAATGCAAAGGCAGATCGAGATGGCTCAGGCCGAGATCCGCGAGATGCGCTTCACAGGCACTGCAGGCGGCGAACTCGTTAAGGTCGTCGTTACAGGCGAGCACAAGATCGAGAGCATCGAGATCGCTAAGGATGTCGTAGATCCCGAAGATATCGAAGGCCTCCAGGACCTCATCATCGCTGCAGCCAACCAGGCTCTTGAGCAGATCGACAAGACCAATCAGGAGCGTATCGGATCTATCACAGGCGGCATGAAGATGCCCTTCTGATAATGGCAAGATATTCACCCTCAATTCAGAATCTTATATCACAGTTAAGCAGTCTTCCGGGTATTGGCGGCAAGTCTGCACAGCGCTTGGCATTCCACATCCTCGCTATGGAAGATAAGGATGCCGAGGCGCTTATATCTGCGATCTCATCGGCAAGGGGTTCTACAAAAAGATGCACCTGCTGTCAGAATTTCACTGACTCTGATCCCTGCCCTATCTGCTCTGATCCTCTTAGGGATAAGACGACCATTCTGGTAGTTGAATCACCCAGAGACGTATCAACATTTGAAAGGGCTCATGAGTATAAGGGACTCTATCATGTGCTTCATGGTGTCTTTAACCCCATGAAGTCCATGAGCATCTCAGATACCACTATTCCGGATCTGATAAAGCGGCTGGCAGATCACCCCGAGGTCACTGAGGTGATCGTTGCGACAAACCAGACAGCCGAAGGTAATGCGACAGCGCTTTATCTGTCGAGGATGGTCGGTCCTTCCGGCATCAAGGTATCACGACTTGCATCAGGCCTTCCCATGGGCTCTGATATCGAATATGCGGACGACTTAACTCTCCTGTCCGCTTTAAAGGGCAGAGTAATGCTATCGGGGGACAACAATGAGGCTTGATAAATTCCTTAAGCTGTCCAGAGTAATAAAGCGCAGGACCGTAGCCAACGATGTCTGCCAGGCCGGCAGAGTCACGGTCAACGGCAAGCCTGCCAAGCCTTCGGTCAAGCTAAAGATAGGAGATGTGGTAAGTATTCTTTTCGGAAGCGGCGAGGTCAAGTTCAAGGTCACAGCCCTTCCTGAGACAGTCCGCAAAGAGGAAGCAGCTTCAATGTACGAACTCCTGGAATAAGGCTTTACAAGGCATCAGGACGCCACAATATTACAAGTATTTTAAGTTTAACCCCGAGTTGTTGTTTTGCACTCGGGGTTATGTAATAGTAACTGTATATCATTATCTTTGAGGAGGCATAACTTGCGCAAGATCAGACGCAAATCAGGCGGAATATCTTTCCTTACGGCAATGATCGGCATCTGCTTTGTTGTCGTCGCTATTCTTTGCGTTACCAAGTATGCCAACATCCATAAGCAGAAGGAACGTCTTGCCGCTGAGAACTCCTCCCTTATCGCCCAGTCCGAGGCGTTGTCCGATAAGCTTAAGCAGATCAGGGCACAGGAAGAATTCGGTCAGGACGATGCTTATATCGAGAGTGTCGCAAGAACACAGCTCGACATGGTCTACCCCGGTGAAGTAGTCTTCAGACGTTCCGGCGAGAAGTACGACTAAGTTTTAAGTCAGATGGAATTAAAAAAGGTGATGCTATTTAGCCGTCACCTTTTTTATTGCTTGGAAAGAATGCTCTTTGCCGCCAGATAAGCTTCGCTCATGCAGGCCTGAAGATTATATCCTCCGCTGATACCGTCAACATCAAGGGCTTCACCTATTATGTAAAGATCAGATACCACCTTGGACTGCATGGTCTTGCGGTCAACTTCTTTGAGCGATACGCCTCCCCTGGTCACATAAGCCTTGTCCATAGATACCGCTTCTGCGATACCGATCTTCAAGTGTTTTATCTCGCGCAGGAGCCGCTTACGGTTATCCTTCGGAAATCCCTGGGCATAGACATCCGTTAATCCGCATCGTGCGGTTATCTCTGATGCCACGGAAGCAGGGACGAATCTTGCGATAAGGTTAGTGACCTTTGTATCAGGGTGTTTGCCGATAAGACCTATCAATTCCCTGTCGAACTGTTCGTCACTCATTGCCGGGATAAGATCAAGCTCCAGATAAGCATTCAAACCGGTGATGTCAGACGGGATCTCTCTAGCTATCTCCATTACTGCAGGACCTGTGAGGCCGAAGTCAGCAAACAATATCTCACCTGCGGTTGAAGCTTCCGGTCTGTCAGAAAGATACAGCGTCACTTTGGCTTCCGTAGATACACCGCTCAAAGATTTGGTTAACAAAGCTGCTTCAGCGTCAGCCTTCACGGGAGCAAGTGCGCCTCTGGCAGGAACGACCACATGTCCCAGCTTTTCCGCGAACTTATATGAATCTCCTACAGAGCCTGTCTTCGGAAAAGAGCTGCCGCCGCATGATAAGACGAGATAATCGAATTCATATGCGCCTTTAGAGGTATTTACCCAAAATGCTTCACTCTTCTTAATATCAAGCACATTGGCATCTGTTATGATCTTCACACGGTCCGCTATGTAAGATACGAGCATATCTCTAACCGTCACGGCACTGTCGCAGACCGGGAATATCCTGTTGTTGTCTTCTTCCTTGGTCTTTAATCCCAGTTCGTTTTCAAAGAATCTGACCGTATCCTCAGGGCCGAATTCCTTAAGAGCGGGATAAATGAAATTGCCTGCTTCGTGATAACAGTTCTTGAGTACAGAAGGGTCCTTCCGGTTAGTAATATTGCAGCGTCCGTGGCCTGTGAGAGTCAGCTTCTTGCCGGGTATAGGATTCTTCTCGATGAGAGTAATATCAAGTTCTCTATTGCCTGAGAGCCTCTTTAGCTGGCACGCCGCGAAAAGCCCTGCCGCGCCGCCTCCGATTATTCCTGCTCTTATCTTCCCTTCACTCAAGTTGATGACCTCCTGACCGGTCTTAACTATACGTCGTCAGACAGTAATACTGCTTCAGTATACATTATGACGCCCTTTGAACTGTTAGGGTGAATGTGATCTAACATGTAAACTCCGTCAGGAGCCTTATCGAGTGTGTTTTTTATATAGTTGTTCGCATTAATGAACATCAGAGAATTGTCAGCGCAGTACTTTTCGAGCGCATCCGAATATTCGTTGTTAAGCGCAGTCTTCTCTTCATAAGACAAAGAACAGTAAGGATCTGCTTCGGTCGAATACCAGGGCGCTACGAAAAGGAATTCTGCACCGGGATTTCTTGACTTTAGCGCGTCCTTTATAACACTTATCTGCGTGACGAATTCCTCCGAAGTCATGGCGCAAACATCAGGGTTGCGGTAACGCACGTCGTTCGTGCCGAGAGCAATTACATAAAGGTCTGCCAAAGGGATCTCATCAGCGAATTCGACCATGTATCCTACGCAGACTCCGCCCAGCGAATAATTGATGATGGTCTTATCCGGGAAGAATTCTTCTATTGGTTCGTACCACCCGCATCCGCCGTTCTCGTTGCCGGCCGTCACGCTGTCGCCTATAAAGCAGATGGTCCCGGCGTTCTCCATGGCGCAGTACCAGGTGCCGTCTGTCATTTCATCAGTCAGGACAAGGCCGGTTGTCTTGGTCCTCATAAATCCGTCGCCATTGAAGTAATATCTCTCAGTAACCGAAGTGATATCCATCTTATGACCGAAGACCACTTCAGTTACAGTCTCGTTAGCAAGGGCAGCACGCGCGATGTCATCTGTCGTAAGATGACTCCTGACTTCCGGATCAGTCATGATCTCATATATCGGAACGGCGCGATAATTGCCGTCCGCGGGAGCATAAGTGTAGAGAGGAACGATGCTTCCGCCTGTCACCTGCTTCGAATCGCGGTCGACATATACATCTACGAGCATGCTGGTGTCACCCTGATCCTTACGGTATATGTTCGCAAAGTTCCCGGGACAGTATGCGGTAAAGACATTCCTGCCGTTATATTCCTCTATCGTGACCGGCTCAACGGCATGCGGATGGTCGCCCAATATGATGTCTGCGCCGTTTTCCTTGAAAATGTTAAACCAGACTTCCTGCTCCTTGTCGATACCGTTCGAGAACTGTGTGCCTATGTGGGGAAGGACCAGTATCAGGTCAGGGGCCAGATCTTTGGCCCTTCTGAAGTCTTCTTCCACATCAGCTTTAAGCTTCTCGAACTTCGCTCCGTCCGTTCCGCCGATCACTGATGTAATGTAAGAATACTGACCGTCTATGAGCTCCTCGGTATCGATGTAGTTGCTGCCAAAAGTATATGAGAGTATAGCGATCTTAACGCCGTCACATTCGATTATCTTTACCCTGTTCTGATTTTTATCTTCAAAGCTCTTATATGAACCCGTGTGCTCAAGACCAATGCTGTCTAAAACATCTATGGTCCTCAAAGCGCCCTCCTCGCCCTTGTCCATCAGGTGGTTGTTGGCAGTCGTCACGAGATCAAAGCCCGCATCCTTTATCGCAGCCCCGAACTCATCGGGAAAATTGATATAGAACGGCTTGCCGTCATTGAAGTTGCCCGTCGAATAGCCTTTGTCTGCTCCCGCCATCGGTCCTTCGAGAACTCCTATAGCCAGGTCGGCAGATGATATGTAAGGTGCCGCGTACTCGAAAACATCACTGTAATCGTAGCCTTCGCCGTTATATCCCAGCGCCACCTGGTCTTCGAGAAGTAAAAGATCGCCTGCGAAAGTGATCCTTAACGAATTATCGTATGCTTCCTTCTGTTCTGCAGACATTACCGGGTAGATGATATTCTCATCAGCCGTATTCTCGGCCTCACGGGCTGCCTTTATCCCCTTTACGGCATTAAAAACAGCCAGGGTAACAAAGCCCAGGAGCACGAGTACCGTTATGACTTTGGCAAGCGTGATCTTCTTTTTATTGGCAAGGAAGATGTCAGCCCCGGCAGAAAGGAACCTGTTCAGATATTTAGCGACAAAGTCATTTCCGAATATAAAACATAATCCCAGGGCAATAACCGCTGCGGCCGCAAATTTCAACGGTGTGGAAAGCGGCTTCATAAGATACCGGCTGGTCCATATGGTAAACATCCTCTGGAACACGAATATCCACAGCGAATTACGCCCGAACATTGTAAGGAACGGCACTTTCTTGTTGATGGCAAGACAACCTATAGAGAATATTACAAGGAAAGCGATTATGAACATTATCGCCCTGCGGATGATATCCTTCGGATCATCGTAGGCAAAGATCTTCATGTCTCCGTCATTAAATCCCAGTACTGAGCGTGCCGCAAAGGCTACGGAGCCTGCTCCGAAAAGCACCACGGCGCCTATCGCAAAGCGCTTGCCGTATCTTGTATTGATGATCTCCCTGCTCTTTTCTTCACTATACTTATAGCCGAGCATATAGAAAGGATAGAATCCTATTATCCTTGCTGCTGCGAACTGATTGTCTATCGCCGGGAAATATCCGACGATAAATGCCAGCGCGAACAGTATGACGGTGATCCCCTTAAGCTTTGCGATCTTGGGAGCCGTAAGCCTCCACGCAATGAGCGCTACCAGATACCAATAAGAATAGATCGGCTCAAGATATGACGTATAGCCTTCGATAAATACGGTTATGCTGTTGAATATAAAGAACAGGAATATCAGCTTGATGATGGATCCGGCCGTCCCCGATTTCTCGCTCTTGCCAAAATAACCTGACACAAAAATGAATGCGGGCATGTGGAACAGATATATGTAGTCAACTACCGCATCTATGGCAGCTGAAGTGTGCTGGATCTGATACAGGATGTGGGCAAATACCACCAGGATAATCAAAAAGCCCTTGATGTTATCCCAATAGGCACTGCGTTCCTTATCCGGAATCGCGCAAGTGTTCATAAAGCTCAGGCCTCGTTAGTAACCCTTATCTGGAATCTGTCGAACCTGACCTTCTCCGTATACTGCTCACGGAAGAAGATGGTCTGGCCGAAAGCCGCAAATTCCTTGGTATTTTTCTTCATCCACATGGGAACGGGGATGTCGAGCTGCCTGCAGAGCTCTATGAGGGCTTTTTCCAGACACTTTGAATAAGATGTGTCTGTGTCCTCCGTTGTGACCGTTTTTATCTCGGTCATTCTGTTCGCTACAAAGAGACGGCCTTCAAGAGTCAAACCCCGTTTCCTCCCCAAAACATTGATTTCTTTGCCACTATTTTGCCTTTTTTGAATCTTAAAGTAAATAATTGACATGGTAAGATATGGTTGTTCAAAGTAATTGTTCCTTACTTCATAACACCCTCCTTAAGACACTGACACCCCCTCGTCAGTGTCTTTTATTTTCGGGTTTTTTCGAAAGCATAAAAATCCTTGATAGTAAAAATAACAATAAAACCTACTTATATGACTTCTTTTCTTATTGATAATGTAAAAATCAAGTTGTAAAATGAAATAGAAATTATATTTGCGGATTTTCTACGAACATCCGTGATACAGGAGGTCACAATCATGAAGAAATGTCCCGATTGCGGTATGGTCATTGCCAATCAGGCTATCAGATGCCCTAAGTGTAAGTATACATTCACATCAGCAGACGAGAGTGCAGGCGGCGGTGATTCTGCTGCAGTTACTCCTCAGGCAGCAGCTGTTTCAGCAGCAGCTACAGGCAAGTCCGATAAGGTTGCCGGCATTATGCCTATGATCGAGGTTAACAAGGACAACGTTGACACTCTCTATGAACAGCTCAAGGCAGCTATCGTTAAGAGAAAGACAGAGTTCGATCACTTCATCGACTTCCTCGAGAACAGAACATCATGGCTCACATCTCCTGCAGAAGTTAAGGGTTCCCTCGCTTGCGAGAAGGGTCTTCTTATCAGAAGCGTTGCAGTTGCCAAGCAGCTCTTAAGAATCAAGGATACGATCATGCCTCAGCTCGACGAAGAGTCCGCTATCATCATCGCTCTCTTCCACGAAGTCGGTAAGGTAGGTATCGAGGGCAAGCCTCTCTTCATCCAGGAAGAGTCAAGCTCTTTGGGCAGCACATCTACTCTGGGTCTTTCTTTCTCCAGCAGATTGTCAGGCGCATCCTCCAACTCAACACCTACTTACACCATCAACAACAAGCTCGTTCACATGAACGTAGGTGTAAGATCCCTCTTCCTCGTTTCGCAGTATATGCTGCTCTCTGACGATGAAGCTCAGGCTATCAGCTATGGTTCTGACGTTGAGCTCTTAGGCGGCAAGCTCTCACCTTACACACTCCTCCTCTCTACAGCTCTTCAGATGCAGAAGTCGATCTATGAGGATTCTGATGTTGTTTCAGGTTACAGCTTCACGGTGATCAACGCTAACTGATTCGGGTGACAAATTAACAGTTAAGAGGTTGTCTTTACGGCAACCTCTTTTATTTTTCTGAATTGCAAAAGAAAGAAGCTGCCCTGTACAGAGCAGCTTTTTCCTTGTGTATCTATGCTTTTGGATCGTGCCGTTTATGCGGGTTCGATCATGGAAAGGATAGCTTCGAACGGCTTATCGCCTTCGTTCGCATTATAGAAGCTGTCGAAAACAGACTTGCAGTAGATCCTTACGACAACTTGGTCTTTTGTTAATACATCGATGTAATTGGCCTTGTCCGTGTATAACAACTCGACTACTTCTCCCTTGTTAAGGGTCTTATACTCGTTAACCAGACTGCCGTTTCTGATGATCTGACCGTTAGAACGTTCCGTAAGCTTTACCTCGCAGGAAGAACTCAGTATGTATTCGTCGGAGCAGGGAGTTAATACACCGTTGCCTGTCAATCTGTAAGCGTTCTTGATGCTGATGACTCCGTTCATATGATCGTAATCGTAGCAAATGATCGAAGCGGGGGTCCTGACCTCTCCGTCAAAGGCCAAAGCACAAGAGCTTGCTGATTTGATCGAGTCAGAAGTTACGCTGTAGATATTAAGTAATTTCAAGTCGCCTTCCAGAATGGTCTGTACCAGGATAAATGCTTTGCCTTCAACCTTTGTGAGGTATGCCTTGTTGATAGTTACATCCTTTGTATCCGTATAATCACACTGTACCGTATAGCTCTTGGAGTTGTATGTGATCCTGAGCTGATGATCGCCATAGGGCTCTATATAGAAGCTTCCGAAATTGCCGTCTGCCCATGTCGTTCCGTTCTTGACCGGCGAGAATGCTACGACCTGCTTGTCATTAAGCTTGCTGATGTCGTTATTGTATGAGGCACTCGAGGAATCGAAAAGGCTCATAACGGCCTTATATGTCCAGCGGTAGTCATTCTGGTCATAATATGTGCAGCACAGATCCGTGAAATCCACCCTGATGATCATATTCTTGGAATTTTTGATATCGATATATTCGACTTCATTTACTGCGACAGGTTCAACGCTCTCGCCTTTTGTGATCGTATACTTCTCTGAAGTTACCTTACCGTCCTTTACTACATAACCTGTCATTTCATTCTTTGCCCAGACCGGGATCCATGCGCCGAGTTCACTGTAGTTATCGGCAGGAATAGGCATTCCGTTTGAAGATACCTTGTAGTTTCTTTCAAAAGAGATAACGTCTGTCTGGCAGTCTGTGCCGTTATATTCATAGCACCAGAAAGATTTTGTGTTGTTGAATGAAGGACCTGATATTATGAGGTTTTCAACACCGATGCGCTCGATCGAGTTTTCGGTGACTTCGTATACATTAAGCTCGTTATTGTAGCAGCCGCGCACAACTCCGATATAGATATATGTCTTTCCGTTGCTTCTGATAAGCCATGCATCGCTGAAGCCCGTTACAGAAGAAATGTCAGCCTTGCTGACAGCTCCGTCAGTAACGAATGCGATCTTTGCGCCGTCGGGATAAAGCTTTACCTTGCCGAAGCTTTCATTAAGAGCAAAGCCGTTATCATAATCCATTGCATAAACAGTACCGTCAGGGATCTTCGCAAAAGAAGTAGCCTTGCTGCTGTTGTTGTTATTGTTCTGTGCAGGTGTGGGAGTTGCCGTAACTTCGGATGTCGGGGCAGGTGTTACCGTACCCTGATTGCTCTCTTCTGTGCCTTCAAAGGGAATAACGTTCTGATTATCGATCTCTGTCTCACCGCTTACAGAAGGCGCTGCAATTACGTCATTAGCCTCATTTCCTGCGCCGCTGTTGTCAGCTCCTTCCGGCATGTCGTAACCGCTAACGATAACGCTTTCGATCGTGATGCCGTCAGCATTGACCTCTGTCGTACAGCCGGTGGCTGCCATAACGAGAGCTCCTGTCATTACTATTGTTCCGAGCACAGCAGTCTTTTTTCCGGAAGCTCCTGTAATCGTTCCCTTCTTGATCGGTTTTGTTATGAACTTCATATTAGTGTCTCCTTTATCTGTGCATTGATTCTACGTTTGTAGAATTCTTTTCACGCGGTCATTCTACATTTGTAGAAAACGAATGTCAATAGTTTTTTCTACATTTGTAGAATATTTTTTGAAAATCTTTTTAATGCCCAGTAAATCAGGCATTTGCGGTTCATGTTTTCGAGATAAAAAACAAAAGGGACCGGCAATTCCGGTCCCTCATGTTCCCTTCAAAAGAGTGCTGTTGTTATCTGTTTAAGAGAATGTCATCGATATCTGTGGATACAAGGCCCAGACCGCCGAGAGCTTCAGCTCTGGCGAAGATCATTTCTTCAAGCTGTGAGTGATCGTAAACCTTGAGGCCATAGTAATTTAATACGCTCACGACCTCGTTCGTGCTCTTGAAGTTCTCATCTGTTGTCGTATCTTTGCCGTTGGAATCCCATACGCTGTATGTATAGTAGTTGGGGTTATCGTCGATATAGAACTGTGTTATCGTCCAGTCAGTATAAGGAACTTCAAGACCGTCTGTATACCAATATATATAGTGATAATCATAGGACGAATCCATATAACTGAAGTTGCTGTAATCGACTTCTATGCGGGTCTTCTCGCAGCTGAACAGGGACTTATAGTCACCGTTGCCGTCTACGAAGCCTCTTCTGTAGAAATATGCGTGTGAACCGTTTGAGCCCTCACACTGCACCTGTCCCTTGTCGGAGATCGTTACATAACTTCTGTACCAGCTGTCTGTCTCGTAGCAGATATAGAGCTTGCCGTTAAACTCTTTGATGATGTAATAACGGTTGGCAGCATCACCTATTCTATCGAAAGAGATATTCAGCAGCAATTCGGGAACTCCGTCATTGCCGCAATCGATATAGCTGTAAGATACGCAGTTATTTCTGTTGACAGCGCCCGTCATCTCATCACCTTCCAGTTTGTCCAAAAGGTCTGACAAAGTCTCATTACCGTCATGGTTCTCACCATCCCATCTTCTTCCTGCACCGGCCTTGTTGTTCAGGAAAGACTCATAGAGGGTCTTATCTGATGAAAGCTTATTGGTATTGTCAGCGGGCTTATTTGAATCGGTGTTTGCGGGCTCCTGATTCTCCGGCGCCTTGGTCGTCACGGGAGTATTAACTGCAGGATCCATATTCGCGTTTCCGATATCGGAAGGCTTGGATTCATCAGAATCAGATCCCGGCAGCGTTACGTCAGGAATATTGACATTGCTTCCGTTTACCTGGATATTTGCTCCGTCGAGCATTCCGTCAACATCGGATCCGCTGATCTCGAGCTTATCGATCGTAATGCCGTCTGCCTTGATCTCAGCGTTGCATCCTGTTGCCGTAAATGCGATCGCGCCTGTAAGAAGAGCTGCTGCCACTGAATAAGCCTTAGTGCTTCTTCCTGTAATTGTTTCCTTCTTTATAGTTTTCATATTAAATTCTCCTTTATTTGCGTGCTGATTCTACGTTTGTAGAATTCCTTTCACGCGGTCATTCTACATTTGTAGAAAACGAATGTCAATAGATTTTTCTACATTTGTAGAATATTTTTCGAGGGAAGCGAAAAGGTGACTTCTTGAATCTTGCTTCTGTGCTGTGCCGGAGAAAAGCGCTGAATCAAGAGTGTGGTTGCGGGCATATCGCCTGCCGGCGGATTGCCTTCACGAAAGCTTCACAAAAACGACCTTTTTCGTGAAGGAAAAATGCAAATGACCACTGATTTGCACAAAAGCTTCACGAAAAACGCTCAAATTGTGAAGATTTCAGGTAGCGGGGTTTTCTGGCACTGCCCAGTGCGTAAAAAGTGCAGTAAAAATGGCCATTTTACGCGCGGTTTTACGCATTTTTCTTCTAACTAGTGTGAATCCGTGCCTAAAAGTGCTTCAAAAACGCACGAATTACGCACGCACATAAAAAAGGCTGTCTCATCAACTGAAACAGCCCTCTGCATTTGAATTCAACCCGGATTTAAGGGTTCTCAAGCAATGTCTTCAAAAGATCTACTACCCAGACAGGATTGCCCGGATCGTAATAATTGTTCCTGTCTACGATAATGTAGTATCTGATGATCTCATTATCAGCATCCTTGAAATCGATATGGTCCGATTCGTCTATGTAAATTACCTCAACCTTATCACCGGCATAGATAGTCTTTGTTTCTTGGGTTACTGAACCGTCCCTGACTATGAATCCCGTCATTTCCTTCTTGGCCGTCAAAGCTCCATACCATTCGAGCTTAACTATAGTATCGTCCGTATACGGCATTCCGTCGGAACCGACTTTGTAATATCTGCTTGTATGCGGGAAATCATTAGAACGATTCATCTCATAACACAAGATCTTATCAGTTCCGTAGAAGATACGCATTGACATGTACTCAGCTGTACCGACATAGCTGACCGAATCATCGGTTACCTTATAGACATTAATATCGTAAATACTATCACGTGATGTTCCGACATAAATATATACCTGTCCGCTGTGCTTAAACAGATAAGCATCACAAACATACAGCTCAAGCCTTGCGCTCTTTACCGAAAGATCATAAGCCTTGTCGTTATATGTGATCCTGAGCCTGTCGTCTGCAGGTGCCTCGATGATGAATGAACCGTATGTACAATCGAGCTTGGGCTTTCTGAATGTTTCACCGCTGAACTCAAAAACCGTCTCATCCTGCATCTGGCTTACGGGCATCCACTTAGGAGCAGTTTCCACGGTGGTCTCAGACGTGGACTCGGAAGTCTCAGACTCCGTAGTGGATTCCGATGTCGTTGTTGCCACTGTACTGGTCTGACTGCCTGTACCGTTAAGCGTGGATATGACTTCATCAGCGGTCTGTTCGCCGTAGATCGTCTTCATTTCGCGCTCATGCATTGCGGCACTTGCTTTATCATAATCCACGATCTCACCGTCGAGGTAATAATTCTTGTATTCATAAGTCAACGTAACTGAAGGCTCATTGCCTGCCATCAGATCTGACATCGAATAACCGTAGAACTCTAAGGAGTCTTCGGAATTGACGATCATATGACACAGGAAGTCTCCATAAGGCACATAACCGTAAGCTTCTGATCCTATTGCATCGTAAATGCAGCCCTCAAAGACAGGCACTATCTCACCGTTCCTGAAAGTATAAACGCTTACTTCGGAAGCATATTCGCGTCCGCAGTCGGGATTATCTACTACAAGTTCCGGGATAAGATCTTTATTGATATAGATAAGAGAATAAGACGAGCCCGGATGTTCGTGTTCGAAATTATAAATAAATGTACAATAAGCACTGATATAGTCATCGCTCCAGAGGCCCGACTCTTCGGTGGACTCGATCACTGCGGCACTCTCTGTCACCGTGACTTCCGGTTCGGGATCAGAAACCTTCTCATATGTCTTTCTCTCGTGATCTACTGAAGATGCCGATACAAGAACGGCAAAGATCATGGTAACGACGACGGATGTTATCTGGATCGCCCTGGAAGTAACCTTGCTCTTCAAAAGATTGGTCACTCTGAGCTTTGTCTCCATGCCGCCGAATCCCAGGCCGCTGAATGCGGTGCTCTGCATGAATGCGCCGCCCTTGTTGTTATCGTCAGCCGCATGTCTTACGAGAGACTTGCAGTATTCCTTCACCATCGCCAGGTTGAAGTTGCTCGTTGTCTCTTCATCAACGCGCATCTCGATATCTGCACAGAGCATGAAGAAAGCTATCCAGACGAACGGGTTAAACCAGTGGAGGCAAAGGATGATATAGCTTAAGAGCTTGGTAAGGCCGTCCTTATTCTTGATATGTGTCCACTCGTGGTTAAGTACGTATTCCCTCTCATCGTCATCCATGTTGATAGGGAAGAATATCTTCGGTTTGATCACTCCTACGACGAACGGCGAATCGATGTTATTTGCCATATAGTATCTTCCGTCAAAAGAACGGGAGCTCCATCTGGCCTTCGAATAGAACATCGCATATCTGACGGCAGAGAAGATCAGCATCGCTCCTGCCACGCTGAGCCAAACGATAGGGATAATGGTCTTTAAGTATACCTTTGATGCCTTATTCTCCGTCTGATCCTGCATGGCTTCTTCTGCCTGACTGTCTGCGGGGGCAGCATTATCAGCACCTGCCGGAGCCGGGCTCTGTGCTGTCTGCCCTACAGATCTGTCGACAGTGGTCGCTTCTCTTATCCTTGTCTCGGGATCGTATTTTACGGTCTCTGAGACTTCTGTTTTAGAAGTAAATAACTTTCCGATATTAAGCGCGCTCGTAGGCGAATTAAAATTGAACGGGAGAATAAGCCTCAGCGCAACGACCAGCCAGAAAATGATCAGTACACGCTTGGGGCATTTCTTAAAAACAAGTCTGAAGAGCAGTACCGCAAGGAACGCGATACTGCCGTAAATGCTCATCTCAAGGATTTTATAAAATAAATCTCCCATAAATAACGGTTATTCCTCTGTATGTTCCTCGATCATGTCGATGAGTTTGGCGGCATCTTCCTTACTCATCTTCTTGCCGCCTCCGAGGAATGCGTTAACGAACATCGGGAGTGAACCTTTGAAGTTCTTCTCAACGAGTTCTTCACTCTGCTGCTTCTGAAGCTCATCGCGGCCCACCAGAAAAGTAATGGTGGATTTCTCACTCTTGATGAAGCCCTTATCCTGGAGTCTCTTGAGCATGGTATAAACGGTGGTCTTCTTCCATCCGTGCACCATCTCGCATATGCTTGACAGGTCGCCTGAAGCAACAGGCGCATAATCCCAAATGATCTCCATTAACTTATATTCGCTGTCACCTATTGAATTCTCTTTCATAGTCATTATTCCCCTTTTATAATTTGCCATAATTCTACACGTGTAGAATCCCGATGTCAACTTTTTTATAAACTTCTTTTGTGATAGCCTAAATCAAGAGGAGGGCACGCGAATGAGATACGACAACGACAGGCTCGGAGCGGCATTAAAGCTCTACTTGGGAACCGATCCGCTTCCGATGCATATGCCGGGAGGCAAGCGCAATCCTGATTTTGTATCGCAGGCCTTCATGCGCGACATCACCGAGATCGGCGGATTCGATAATCTCCACTCCCCCGAAGGTCTTATTAAAGACATGGAAGACTGTGCATCTTCCCTCTGGAACGCGCGAAAAGCATTCCTGTCGGTCAACGGTTCTTCAGCCCTGATCCTTGCGGCCATCTGGAGCGCTTCTATCCTTAATCCCGGCACGAAGATCCTCACCGCAATGAACTGCCACCTGTCAGTCTGGAACGCATTAGAACTCACAGGCAGCACCATCGTGCCCCTGATGCCCGCTTTCGATCCCGAACTGCCATTTGCAGGCCATATCTCACCCTCCGATATTGAGAGGAATCTTGCAAGAGACCCTTCGATCAAGACGGTAATAATCACATCTCCCACATACGAGGGCGTCCTTTCTGATACAGATGAGATCTTCCGCATCACCAGAAAATACGATGCAGTCCTCATCACCGACAGCGCTCACGGCGCACACCTGGGCCTGGATGACAATTTCTTCGGTCCCGACGCTAAGGGAGACCTGGTAATAAAGAGCCTTCACAAGACGCTGTCTTCGCCTACCCAGACCGCGGTCATGCTCCTTAACGAGGGATGCCCTATCGAAGAAAAACTCATAAGAAGAGGTCTTGATATTTTCGAGACTTCAAGCCCGTCCTATATTCTCCTGGGCGGCATCTCAAAGTGCCTCGCGCTCCTTAATTCCAAGGGACCCGGGATCTTAAAACCCTGGGAAGAAGCCATCGCCTACGCAGAGACAAATCTCAGGGGGCTTCGCAATTTCAGGCTCTGGGAAGCTCCTGTCAGGGAGAGATCTAAGTTCGTCTTGATGGGAATGGGCAATCAGCTTTTCGAGTACTTGAGAGGAACTTTTAATATCGAGTGCGAAGCGAGCTTCCCTTCTCACCTGATAGCCATGACAGGCATAGGCGACACAGTTGATTCGTTAAAGAGATTCTGCGATGCAGTCATCGCTACGGACAATGCAATAGACGGGCAGTACATCCCTGCCAGATTCACCTTCAGGCCTTATCCGAGATTTGCCATGACCTTAAGGGAAGCCTCCAAATACAGGCTTATTTGCGAAGAGATCGAGCCGGCGGACGCTATCGGCCGCACAGCAGGCGAATTCATCTACGGATTCCCGCCCGGGATCCCGCTTCTTATACCCGGTGAAGTCATCACGGAGGATACCGTCAGGCTGTTATCTTCAGGCGATGTCCGTCTCATGCTGGGCGGCGGCCGCACCTATCAGGGCCTGATACCCGTTCTGCCTTGACGTTATTGGGAGTAGCAAGTATAATTCTCATATTAAAAACAAGGGAGATTATTGATATGACAAGAATCGTAACTGTTGAGACAAGAGATCTCGAGAAGTCAGCTAAGGAAGGCGGATGCGGCGAGTGCCAGACATCTTGCCAGTCTGCATGCAAGACATCATGCGGTGTTGCTAACCAGCCTTGCGAGCAGCTTTCTAAATAAGCTGATCTTATTCTGAAACTCTAGGGTCTCATTTATGTGGGACCCTTTTTTATGAAAAGAGATATTCCATGATCCATTGTTACCAATTTGACGGCCTTAACATAGTGCTCGACTGCTACTCGGGCTCCATTCACATGGTTGACGAAGTCGCCTATGACATGATCAGGTGGTACGAGACTGAGCCTGCTGAAGAAGTTATTGAGAAAGCTATCGCTAAACACGGTATCTCCAGAGAGGACGCCCTAGAATGCATAGCTGACATAGATGACCTTAAGACTGCCGGCAAGCTCTATGCTCCCGACAAGTACGAGCATCTGGCCAAGGATTTCAGGAAAAAGAATATCAAGATCAAGGCTTTGTGCCTCCACGTGGCACACACCTGCAACCTCAACTGCTCCTACTGCTTTGCAAGCCAGGGCAAGTATCATGGCGAGCGCGCTGTCATGAGCTACGAAGTCGGCAAGCGCGCTATCGATTTCCTCATTGAGAATTCAGGCTTCCACAAGAACCTCGACATCGACTTCTTCGGCGGTGAGCCTCTCATGAACTGGGATGTCTGCAAAAAGCTCGTTGCTTACGGCCGTGAGCAGGAGAAGATCCATAACAAGAACATCCGCTTCACGCTCACCACCAACGGCGTCCTCTTAGACGACGAGGTCACAGAGTTCGCTAACCGCGAGATGCACAATGTTGTCCTTTCCCTGGACGGCCGTAAAGAAGTTCACGACCGCTTCCGCGTTGACTACGCAGGCCATGGCTCCTATGACAAGATCGTTCCTAACTTCCAGAAGTTCGTTGCGAAAAGGGGCAACCTCAGCTACTACATGCGCGGTACCTTCACGCACTTTAACACGGATTTCCTTAACGATATCAAGCAGATGCTGGAACTTGGCTTTAATGAGCTCTCGATGGAGCCTGTCGTAACAGACCCTTCCAGCCCCTCTGCGATCACAAAAGAAGACCTGCCCGTTATCTTCGATCAGTACGAAGAGCTCGCAAGGCTTATGGTCAAGCGCTATAACGAAGGCAGGCCCTTCACCTTCTATCACTATATGTTAGACCTCACGTGCGGCCCGTGCATCTACAAGAGGATCGCCGGCTGCGGCTCGGGCACAGAGTACCTGGCCGTCACTCCCTGGGGCGACCTCTACCCCTGCCATCAATTCGTCGGCGACGAGGCATACAAGATGGGTTCAATCTACGACGGCGTCCAAAACCTGGAACTCCAGGGCAAGTTCGCATCCTGCAATGCTTACAGCCGTCCCGAATGCAAAGACTGCTGGGCAAAGCTTTACTGCTCCGGCGGATGCGCTGCCAATTCCTATCACGCATCAGGCGACATCAACGGCATATACGAGATGGGCTGCGACATCTTCCGCAAGAGGATCGAATGCGCGATCGCGGTCAAGCTCCTGACATCGGGGTTAGAGCAGCCGGGACAAAAAGAATAAAGTATGAAAAAGAGCTGTCTCAACGGGAGGCAGCTCTTTTTAGATTTTTTACTTCGGCTGGTTTATTCCAAAGAATACATGCTCATTTATTATCTCGTCGTCACCGAAGATCCCGGGCTCCTGGAAGTAAGGATTATCTTCTTCCAAAACCTGTTCGATCGGTCTGTCGGTATCATCTGCGACATAGACATACATGAGGATCCCGTCATAGCCCTTAGGAACTACAAAGTAAGCTGTTGTGCTTACCTTGACGGTGCATCTCTCGATATGGTAGTTATCAGGATCGACCGGATCAGCCTCGTAGCTGCTGTCCATGATATCAGTCGAACGGTATTCGTAATAGCTGACGTGATATGATTTGCCGTCATAAATAACGTTGCCTGATACGCAGAAACTGTCGATCTGTGTGGAAAGGTTGACGCAAGGGAACGTCGCTCCCGTATAGAAATCAACGTATCCGACATTATGATAAGAGAAGAATGACTTATATGAGCTTACCGGCTCCCTCGAAATGATCGGGAACATCTGCGAATAAGTTACTTCGTACACAGAGTATCCGGGGTCCTGCGAATCGAACAAAGTGATGACCGGCCTGCTCACTGTCGCAATGGTATTGAGATTCTCGTTTACCAGCTCGTCACGTGAATTAAAAGAATACTGACGGAAATAATTCTTGACCGTTCCGGTCGCCATGCGGAGTTCCTTATCAGCAGCCCAGGCCTGGTCAAAATCTGCGACATAATAATCGCCGAATGATTCAGTGACATCAACAGGCGGAAGCTCGCTGGTATCCAGTACTGCGTGTGACTCCTCTGTAGTAGATCCCGTCGGATCATCTCCGGACACATTAGAGTTATCACCGGTCGGGTCAATGTTATGCTCGAAGCATGACGTAAGTGACAGCGATAAAACAGTAATGCTCAGGATTGTTGCCAATGCTTTTTTCATATAAATACTTATTCCTTGTTCGTACCTCTATCCCCAACTTTACCTATCTAATTATACCATCTTAATAATTTGACATTTGAGTGATTTTTAAGGAACGAAAAAAGGGGCCGCTTCCAAACCGGAAACGCCCCCTGAATTTCTATTATCCGTCCGAGAGTGATGTTTATTCCCAAGCGCTTCGGTTCTTCCTCCCGACGCGAGAGTGATGTTTTTCCGAGGCTCATTTCGGCACGCCGGAGGCGTCGGCCCAGAGCTGAGGAAAAACCATCATTCGAGTTCGAATGCACCTGTGTAGAGCTGATAATACGTACCCTTCTCGGCGATGAGCTGTTCGTGTGAACCGCGCTCGATGATCTTGCCGTGATCCAAAACCATGATGACATCGGAGTTCATGACGGTAGACAATCTGTGAGCGATAACGAATACCGTTCTGCCCTCCATAAGCTTGTCCATGCCGCGCTGAACGATAGCTTCAGTACGCGTGTCAATCGAAGAAGTAGCTTCGTCAAGGATCATGACAGGCGGATTAGCTACCGCTGCTCTTGCGATCGCAATGAGCTGTCTCTGGCCCTGGGAAAGGTTGGAACCGTTGTTGTTGAGCATCGTGTCATAGCCGTCAGGAAGACGCTCGATAAAGTCGGCAGCACCTGCAAGCTTTGCAGCCTCTTTGCACTCCTCATCGGATGCATCGAGCTTGCCGTAGCGGATATTCTCCATAACGGTGCCAGTGAAAAGATTCGTATCCTGCAATACCAAGCCGAGAGACCTTCTCAAGTCCTTCTTCTTTATCTTATTGACGTTGATGCCGTCGTAACGGATCTTACCGTCTGCAATATCGTAGAAGCGGTTGATGAGGTTTGTGATAGTGGTCTTGCCTGCACCGGTCGCGCCTACGAAAGCTACCTTCTGGCCGGGCTTTGCAAAGACTGATACATCGAAAAGGACCTGCTTTTCGGGAACATAGGCAAAGTCTACTTCATTGAGCATTACGTCGCCCTTAAGTTCTGTATAAGTGATCGTGCCCTCTGCCTTATGAGGATGCTTCCAAGCCCAGTGACCTGTCTGGTGGTCGGCCTCGGTTATTGTGCCGTCGGGTGCGATATTTGCATTTACGAGCGTGACGTAACCGTCATCGGTCTCAGGTTCCTCGTCAAGCAGGGCAAAGATTCTCTGAGCGCCGGCACCTGCCATGACGATAGCATTCATCTGCATCGTGAGCTGGTTGATGTTGCCCATGAACTGCTTGCTTCCGTTGAGGAACGGAACGATGATGTCGATTCCCATGGGAAGTCCGGAGAACGAGACATTCGTTACTCCCAATATGGTCATAAGACCGCCGCCTACGGCAAGAAGGACATAAACGATATTGCCTATATTGCCGATGATCGGAGCCAGGATATTCGCATAGGTGTTCGCCTTGCTGCTGTCTTCGGCAAGTCCGTCATTAAGCTTGTTGAATTCCTCTGTTACTTTTTCTTCGTGGTTAAATACCTTAACGACTTTCTGGCCGTTCATGATCTCCTGGATAAAGCCTTCAGTGGAAGCTACAGCCTTCTGCTGCCTGATAAAGTATTTCGCAGAACCTGCGCCGACCTTGCCTGTGGCAAACATCATGGCAATGATGCCGGCGATCATGATAAGGGTAAGCCAGATGCTGTAATTGAGCATGGTAACGAACACGGTGATAACGACAACGCCTGCCCTGATGATATTGGGGATTGCCATCGATACGAGCTGTCTTAATGTGTCGATATCGTTTGTGTAGTGGCTCATGATATCGCCGTGCTTATGGGTATCGAAATACCTTAAAGGCAGTGTCTGCATTTTGTTGAACAGATCTGTCCTTAACCTGTGCAGGAACTTCTGCGTCATGTAAGCCATGAGCTGTGAATTCAAAATGCTTACGATAGCAGCGCCTGCATATATGCAGATAAGCGGTATCAGATACGAGATGATCTTGATCTTCGCATATTCCCAATCGCCTGATTCCAGGGATTCTTCAAGGACTACCGTAACCTTCTGGAGGAAGACCATAGGAAGAGCTGCAGCAACAGCGTTATAGACGTTAAACAGGACTACGACCCAGGAAAGGACCGGGAAGATCTTGATGTACATCTTTATGACGCGCTTAAGGCTTCCCATGGATCCGATGACCTGTGACATCGAAGCGGGACCTCTGCGTCTTCCACCCGGTGCGGGAGCTGCTTCTACCTTCTTTTCGGGAGCATCGTTTTTCTTACTCATCGTCAGATCCTCCCTTCGTCTGTTCTTCATATATCTCACGGTAGATCGGATTAGACTTGAGGAGCTCTTCGTGAGTTCCCTTGCCTGCGATCATGCCGCCGTCCATGATTATGATCATGTCGCATTCCTGAACGGAAGCGACTCGCTGGGCGATTATGATCTTTGTTGTCTCAGGTATATAAGACATGAAGCCCTTTCTTATCAGGGCATCAGTCCTTGTATCGACAGCAGATGTTGAGTCGTCGAGGATAAGTATCTTAGGACGCTTCAAAAGTGCTCTGGCAATACAGAGTCTCTGCTTCTGTCCGCCCGATACATTGGTGCCGCCCTGTTCGATATGCGTCTCAAAACCTTCAGGGAATGAAGACACGAATTCATATGCCTGTGCGATCTTGCATGCCTCAACGAGTTCTTCGTCTGTGGCATTCTCGTTGCCCCATCTTAAGTTCTCAGCGATGGTCCCGGAGAACAGTTCATTCTTCTGGAGCACAACGGCTACGGCATCTCTCAGAGTCTTGATGTCATAGTCCTTGACCGGCACTCCGCCTACCCTTATCTCGCCTTCGGTAACATCGTAAAGCCTCGGAATAAGCTGGATCAGGGTGGTCTTTGAAGAACCTGTTCCGCCCAGAATACCTACGGACATTCCGCTGTCTATATGAAGATCAATATCAAAAAGTGCATCACGTGCAGCCTTCTCCGAATATCTGAAGGCCACGTCAGTAAAGTCAATGGATCCGTCCTCCACTTCCATGACAGGCTCAGCGGGATTGCTGATCGAAGGTTCTTCATCAAGGACCTCAACGATACGCTTTGCGGCTTCAACCGACATCGTGAGCATAACGTAGATCATGGAGACCATCATGAGCGACATGAGGACCATGAAGCCGTATGTCATGAGAGCCGAGATCTGTCCGATGTTGACCTCAACACCATGACTCGTAATAGCCATCTTGGATCCGATGTAAAGGAGGAAAACGACGTTAAAGTGCAGGCAGAGCTCCATGAGAGGAGAGTTAAGTCCTACGATCTTTTCTGCTTTAGTAAAGTCCTTCCTGATGTCATCGGATGCCTTGCCGAATTTATCCTTCTCGTGATCTTCCCTGGCAAAGCCTTTGACCACGCGCATTCCGCGGACGTTTTCTTCGATCGACTCATTGAGCTTATCGTACTTTTTGAATACGGCACGGAAAGCCGGCATTGCAAGACGTCCGATGATGATAAGTCCTACTGCAAGGATCGGGACGATAACAACGAACGTCGTAGCCAGAGATCCTCCGAGAACATAAGCCATAATGATCGCGAAAGCGAACATCATAGGTGCCCTTATGGCGATCCTTATCATCATCATGTAAGCATTCTGAACAGTCGTGACATCAGTCGTCATTCTGGTGACGAGAGATGACGTGGAGAATTTATCGATATTTCCGAAAGAGAATTTCTGAACCTTTGAGAACATGTCGGCTCTCAAGTTCCCGGCAAAACCTGCTGATGCCCTTGCCGAGAATTTGCCGGCAAATGCTCCGCATACAAGAGATAAGATGGCGGCAACTGCTATTATGCCTCCGAGCTTAAGGACGGTATCAAGCGTGGCGCCCGCCTGGATCTTATTTACCATATCCGCCGTGAAAAACGGGATTATTACTTCGAGAACCGCTTCTCCGATTATAAAGATAAGCGACAGTATCGAATCTTTCTTGAACTGCCGGATAGATTTCATCAGTTTTCGTATCAAAGGATCTTCCTCCTGATCATAGCTGGGACAATATATTATAAAACACGATTAAAAATATTTGTATTTATTATTTTATATTTTTGACGAACATCAGTTGCGATGTTATTATTGTCTTTGGCTTTATTTTGATAAATAAAGCAAGGGAGGAATATAAATGCCGGTAACAGATTTATTGAGACGCAACGCACGTGAACACGGCGATGAAGTAGCTCTTGTAGAACTTAATCCCGCAATGGAAGACACCAGAAAGATCTCCTTCAAGGAATTCGACCTTGTCCAGCAGACAAAGTCAATGCCTTACCGCCACGAGATCACATGGCAGATCTTCGATGAGAAGTCCAACAGAGTAGCAAATATGCTCCTGGGACGCGGGATCAAGAAAGGCGATAAAGTCGCTATCCTTATGTTTAACTGCCTCGAATGGCTTCCTATCTATTTCGGTATCTTAAAGACAGGTGCGATCGCAGTTCCCTTTAATTTCAGATACACTGCTAATGAGATATCTTACTGTGCGGATCTGGCCGAGATCTCAGTTATGTTCTTTGGTCCCGAGTTCGTTGACAGACTTAATATCAATGCGGAAGAGCTTGCAAAAGACAGACTCCTTCTCTATGTAGGTGATGGTCAGGCTCCCGAATTCGCAGAGAATTACTGGCAGCAGGTAGCTGACTATTCCAGCAAAGATCCCATGATCGAGCTCAAGGAAGAGGACTACGCTGCTATCTATTTCTCATCAGGTACGACAGGATTCCCCAAGGCGATCCTTCATCCTCACAGAAGCCTTACACAGGCTGCAGAGATGGAAGCCGTACATCACGAGACAACAAAGAATGACTGCTTCCTCTGCATCCCGCCTCTCTATCACACAGGCGCTAAGTTCCACTGGATGGGTTCTTTGTGGACATGCAGCAAGGCAGTTCTCCTCAAGGGCACAAAGCCTGAGGTCATCCTTAAGGCAGCATCCGACGAACAATGCACCATCGTATGGCTCCTTGTACCGTGGGCACAGGACATCCTCGATGCATTGGACCGCGGTGAACTCAAGCTCGAAGATTATAAGCTCGACCAGTGGCGTCTTATGCACATCGGCGCCCAGCCCGTACCTCCTTCGCTGATCCGTCACTGGAAGGATTATTTCCCCAAACACCAGTACGATACAAACTACGGTCTGTCCGAATCGACCGGCCCCGGATGCGTTCATCTTGGGCTTGAGAATACTCATAAGGTCGGCGCTATCGGCGTTCCCGGTTACCGTTGGGAGTGCAAGATCGTTGACGAGGAAGGCAACATCGTACCTCAGGGCGAGGTCGGCGAACTCTGCGTCAAGGGTCCCGGCGTAATGCTCGAATACTACAGAAACCCTGAAGCAACCAAGGAGACCTTAAGAGACGGATGGCTCTTCACAGGCGACATGGCACGTCAGGATGAAGACGGCTTCTACTTCCTCGTAGACCGTAAGAAGGACGTTATCGTATCCGGCGGTGAGAACATCTACCCTGTCGAGATCGAGAACTTCCTCCAGGAATATCCGAAGGTAAAAGACGTTGCAGTTATTGGCCTTCCCGATAAGAGATTAGGCGAGATCACAGGCGCTATCGTAGAGATCGAACCCGGCAGCAACTGCACCGTTGAAGAATTAGAGAAGTTCTGCAATCAGCTCCCCCGTTACAAGAGACCGAAGCAGATCATCTTAGCTGACGTTCCGAGAAACGCCACCGGTAAGATCGAAAAGCCCGTTCTCCGTAAGAGATATGGCGCTGAAAGACTTGTCGAACAGGAAAATCAGTCTTAAAATGTAAGCCTTGTGATTTTTTAGACACAAGGCTTATTATTTGAATAAAAACGCTTCTTAAACGTTTTCGAGGGTGGAAGAAGCGAGAAGTGAGGGAACACACATGGATCTGGCAATTAAGATCATCTTTTTGGTAGTCTTTTTCGCTGTTATGATCGCGATCGGCATCATGACCCGCAAGAAAGCAAACAGCGTTGAAGGCTTCGTACTGGGCGGCAGAAACGCAGGCCCCTGGCTTACGGCTTTCGGTTACGGAACATCCTATTTCTCCGCGGTAGTATTCATCGGATACGCAGGACAGTTCGGCTGGAAATACGGTATCGCATCCACCTGGATCGGTATCGGCAACGCAGTCATCGGTTCACTTCTCGCTTGGATCATTCTCGGAAGAAGAACAAGAGTCATGACAAAGCATTTGAACTCCAAGACAATGCCTGACTTCTTCGGAAAGAGATATGACAGCAAGGCCTTAAGGATCACAGCTGCGCTCATCTCCTTCATCTTCCTTATCCCTTATACATCTTCGGTCTATAACGGTCTTTCCAGACTCTTTAACATGGCCTTCAACATCGACTATAAGATCTGCATCATCGTCATGGCAGCTCTTACCTGCATCTATGTAATCCTCGGCGGCTACATGGCTACTGTCGTAAATGACCTCGTACAGGGCATCATAATGCTCTTCGGTATTACGGCAGTCATCGCTACCGTAATCAATAACAACGGCGGCTTTATCGATGCGCTCTCAAAGCTTTCACAGGCTCAGCCCGATGCTACCGTTCCTTCCGGAATGCAGGGCGCATTTGCTTCTTTCTTCGGACCTGATCCTCTGAACCTCCTTGGCGTTATCGTTCTTACCTCACTCGGAACATGGGGACTTCCCCAGATGGTCGGTAAGTTCTATGCCATCAAGGACGAGAAGTCAGTTAAGGCAGGCACCGTCATCTCCACGCTTTTCGCTTTCGTTGTAGCAGGCGGATGCTATTTCTTAGGCGGATTTGCAAGGCTTTATGAGGGCAGCATCAGCTATGCCGACGGCAAGCCGATGTACGATTCCATCATCCCTACGATGCTCAATAATCTTCCTTCGATCCTTATCGGTGTCGTAATCGTTCTCGTGCTCTCTGCTTCAATGTCCACCCTGTCTTCCCTCGTTCTCACATCGAGCTCGACAGTTACGCTGGACCTCATCGAACAGATCAAGCCCAAAAAGAATGAAGACAATAAGAAGAGAGAAAGAACCCAGCTCATCACTATGCGTCTCTTGCTCGTATTCTTCATCGTTGTTTCCGTTCTTCTTTCACTCAACCCGCCGACGTTCATCGCCCAGCTCATGGGTTATTCATGGGGCGCGCTCGCAGGAGCTTTCCTCGCACCGTTCCTCTGGGGTCTCTATTGGAAGAAGACAACGAAGCTCTCCGTATGGGTATGCTTCATCTTCGGTGTCGGCTTCACTGTTGCAAACATGTTCCTGAAGTTTATCGCTTCACCTATTAACGCAGGTGCGGTTACAATGCTCGCAGGCCTCGTTATCGTTCCTGTCGTAAGCCTTATCACACCTAAGCTTTCCAAGTCAAAGGTCGATGATATCTTTAAGTGTTACGACGAGAAGGTCACAATCGAGAAGAAATATTCACTTCCCGAGGAAGCACCTGCCGGCGAAGAGTAATCAGGCGATCGCAATTTATTAGCACACAAGAGGCTGTCTCCGCTAAAGAGGCAGCCTCTTTAAGTTGTTAAGTGAGTTTTTAAGACATCCGCTTTACCTTAAATATAAATAATGTAAACTATCTTAGTGTAACAACAGCAACCGGAAAAAGTCACAGCGAACAAGGGCTTAGGATAATCAATGACGACTATTCCATTTATTTTTCTCTTTCTGCCGCTGTCCCTGGCGATTTACTATATTGCGGGCCAAAAGGCTAAAGAATATGCTTTGCTGGCTATAAGCCTGGCATTCTATTCGATGTTCTCGCTCGAATATATTGCGCTGTTCGTTATCGAGATCATCCTTACTGTCACCATAGGCCGGCTTATCAACAGGAATAAGAATTCTTCTTCGGGGAAGGCATTGCTGATAACAGGCATCGTTCTCAACGTGGTCCTTCTTGCCTTCTACAAATACTTTAACTCTATTATGGGGCTTTTTGCTTCCGGTGATGAGATCCCGTCTATTGCCCTGCCGCTCGGCATCTCGTTCTTTACTTTTAAGGCAATATCTTACTTAACCGATGTTTATAAGGGCACAGCCGAATTATCCGCTAATCCGGTCCACGATGCGCTTTACCTGTCCTTTTTCCCCCAGGTCCAGGCCGGACCTATAACGAGATACAGCGGTCTTTCGCGTTTTGACAGAATAAACTCCAAAGTGATAATTGACGGGTTCTTCCGTTTCCTCATCGGCTTTTGCAAGAAGGTACTGATCTCCAATGTCCTTTCCAAAATAACCATAGAAGTCTTCTCTGCACCTTTGGAAAGCTTCTCGGTGTCATATGCATGGATCGGTTCCATCTGCTTTTCGCTACAGCTGCTTTTCGATTTTGCGGGCTACTCGGATATGGCCATAGGCATCTCACAGATGTTTGGCTATCACTGCATGGAAAACTTCGACTATCCTTATATGACTGAATCCGTGAGCCGATTCTGGAGAAGATGGCACATATCACTAAGCCAGTGGTTCAGGGATTACATCTACATTCCTATGGGCGGCTCGAGAACAAAGAATAAATGGAGAGTTTACTTTAACCTTCTCGTCGTATGGGTCTTAACGGGCATATGGCACGGCTCCACATGGAATTTTGTGATCTGGGGATTGGGCTATTTTGCTGCGATCTCATTCGAAAGACTGACCGGGCTTCCTGACAGGTTCAAGCATAAATGGGCAAAGTTCATATACAGGATCCTCTCGCTTTTGTTTATCAATCTCCTGTGGGTATTATTTAATTCAGATAACATCGGGTCAGGCCTCGGATTCATTAAGCGGATGTTCGTCTGCCCGCATAATGAACTTGCTGATCTGAGGACATTATTTTTTATAAGGAATTACGGTATTTTCATTCTGGCAGCCGTTATCCTTTGTTTCCCTCTTGTGCCGTTTCTCGAAAAGAAGTTAAAAGACAAAAAAGCTGCGCTCATTGTGTTCAAAGCAGCGTCTGCAGTCATAATCATCTTCTCATTTATCTGGTCTCTTTCATTCGTGATGGCGGGCCTTAATAATCCGTTCGCATATGGCAACTTCTGAGGTGATGAAATGAAGATGAGTAAAACAGCTAACATCCTGGTGCGTCTTTTAGCAATCATTCTCCTGCTGTCTCTCGGAGCGGTCTTTATAACCAGCGGATTATATAGAAGCTCATTTAAGGGTATCGGCTATAAGCTGGTGGAATTCAACGGGGATATGAGCAAGATCATTCACATGCAAGGTTACAACAGCGAGATCGGACTTTATTTTACTGATGATTATTACTATGTAAGTATCACAGAAAAGACATCAACGGATTATGAGGTCTCACAGACCCTGGCATTCCGTGATTTTCTTAAAGAGAACAACATCAATTTATTATATGTAAACGAACCTACTAAGTACGTTGATGATCTGCAATTCAGGGAATCTTTGGGAGTTGAATCATACAGCAACCGCAATGCCGACCTGTTCTTAAGCAGGATCCGTGAAGCCGGAGTCAGCACCATAGACCTTAGGGACAACTTAACCGCAGACGGGATCGATGTTAAGAATCTGTTCTATAATACTGACCATCACTGGACGACAGGAGCCGGTCTTTGGGCTTCAAGGATCATGGCAGACGGTCTCAACCGGTACTGCGGATATGATATAGATCTGTCGATCTATGACGAGGACAGATACGAATATAAGACCTGGTCTTCATGCTGGCTCGGTGAACAGGGCAGAAAGACCGGAGCATATTCGGACCTTGATGACTATACTGAGATCAAACCTGCTTTTGAAACGGATTACACCTTTATTAATAATGATCAAACGACTTATAACGGTGATTTCTCGAACTTTATTAACGAGGATTTTTACGTTACAAGTGACAATGTTTATGTTGATGCCAGCTGGCATTATTCATACCAGCTGATCAACTGCATCAACAATAATGTGGATTCCGGAAAGGTTCTGCTTATCGCTGATTCCTACGATCACGTGACCGAATGCTTCCTCTCGCTCGGTGTGCACGAAATCGATGTCATCATCCTAAGAGATGCGGAAGAGGACTTCCATCTGAAAGAACATATCCTTCAAAACGGATACGACACAGTTGTCATTGCATATGCACAGCACATGATAGGTGCCCGCGAAGACCCCGCATCAAATAATAAGCAGATGTTCTCTTTTGACAGATAAGCGTATTTTCTTTACCCGTAAATCACGTTTTGGAGACTATTTGGGGCTCAAAAAGTCTCCGTTTAGTCTTTTTTCAGCGAAAATGACTTTTTGGAGAGTATTTTGCCTTCAAATAGTCTCCATTTGAGTCACCAAGAGGCGAAAATAACTCTTTTGATGACTAATTCGAGCAAAATAGTCACCATTTCAGTCACCGGGGCCCGTCGAAAAAGAAGCAATCACAAAAAGGGCTGCCTCAATGCTCTTGAGACAGCCCGTAATCGATTCGCGAAAAGCTACTCTTTTACTGCAGATCTTCCATGCCGAGAGTCTTTACGCCTGCTGCGTTGAGAAGTCCCTCTGCCTTTGCGTTATCGTCAGTCTTGATAGCGATCGGAGCGCCTTCGCCGTCGATCGAAAGACCATAGATGTAGCTGATGTTAATGCCTGCAGCATGGATCATGCCAATTACTTTTGCAAGACTGCCTACAGCATCGGGAACAACAACAGCGATGACCTCATCTATGCGGGCAGCAAAGCCTGCATCCTTGAGAATCTGCTTAGCCTTATCGGGTTCTTTAGCAAGGAGACGGAGAACGCCGAATTCAGTTGTGTCTGCAAGGCTTGCAGAGAGCAGGTCGATACCGCCCTGTGCGAGGATCTTTAAGACCTCATCGAGTCTGCCTTCAGTGTTTTCGAGGAAAATCGAAATCTGCTTTACGAACATAAGTGGTACCTCCCTGTCAATTATTGATAAAGCTTACGCTTGTCTGTAACGTGCTTGCTCTTGCCGTCGAAATGCTCGAGACCGTTGGGCTCAACAAGCTTGACCTTAGCATTGAGACCAATCGCCTGCTTGAGCTTGGCGTGGATCTCCTTGGAGAGCTTCTCAAGGCTTGAGATCTCGTCTGTGAAGGCATTCTCTGCAACTTCAACCTGTACTTCAAGAGTGTCGTTGTTATCAACACGGTCGACTACGAGCATGTAGTGAGGTGTCGTGCCTTCGACCGTAAGAAGAGCTGCCTCTACCTGTGAAGGGAAAACATTTACGCCGCGAATGATGAGCATGTCATCGGATCTTCCTTTGAAGCGCTGGATCCTTGCCATCGTACGTCCGCACTCGCACTTATCGTACTCAATGGATGTTAAATCCTTAGTTCTGTAACGGATGAGCGGCATGCCTTCCTTGGTGAGGTTGGTGATAACGAGCTCGCCGTCAGAACCCTTAGGAAGCTGCTTCAAAGTTGCAGGATCGATGATCTCAGGCAGGAAGTGATCTTCCCAGATGTGCAGACCCTTGTGATACTCGCAGTCGCAGGCAACGCCCGGACCCATCATCTCTGTAAGGCCGTAGATATCGTAAGCCTTGATATGGAGTCTTGCCTCCATCTGGTCGCGCATCTCGTTAGTCCAGGGCTCTGCGCCGCAGATAGCGGACTTGAGCTTGATCTTATCAACGAGACCCAATTTCTCCAGATCCTCTGCAACGTGCAGGAGATAAGAAGGTGTGCATGCGATAGCCGTTACATCACAGTCGATCATCATGTCGATGAGCTTCTGTGTATTGCCTGTGGACATGGGGAGAACTAAAGCGCCCAGGTATTCAGCACCGTAATGGGCACCGAGACCGCCGGTGAAGAGACCGTATCCGTAACCGATCTGGATGATATCGTCTCTTGTGATCCCTGCCATCGAAAGGCATCTTGCAACGCACTCAGCCCAGATGTCGATGTCGCGTCTTGTGTAGACAGCGATCTTGGGCTTGCCGGTCGTACCGGATGATGCGTGTACACGGACCATCTCTGATCTGGGAACTGCTGCCAAACCAAAGGGGTATGTGTCTCTTAAATCTGCGTAGGTCGTATAAGGCAGCTTATCCAGGTCTTCGATACCCTTGATGTCTCCGGGCTCAAGGCCGACTGCCTGCATCTTCTTGCGGTAATACTCAACGTTGTGGTAAACGCGGTTTACTACCTTGACGAGTCTTGCGCTCTGCAGCGCTTCGATCTCGTCACGCGACATGCACTCCTTTGCTTCATTCCAAATCATAAATGGTGCCCTCCTGATATTAGGGTTTTATTTCCGTGCGGTCTTAAAACCGTTGATGATAATGAGAGCGAGCTCTTTGCCTTCCTTGTCGAAGGCTTTGACCTCGTATAGACATATGAACCTTCCGTCCTTGACGATGTCAGCTGTGCAAGTTACCTTGCCGCCGTGCCATGACCTCAAAAAGTTCATCTGTGTTGCCTGGGTGACAGTAACAGTATCGGAATCAAGCTCGCAATTCTCGGCAACGGCAAAAGCAAAATCCGCCATCGTGTAATAGACTGCGCCCATCAGACCTCCGACAGCATTAAGATGCCTTCCGTCGGGCTCAAGACTCACAACGCTGTGACCCTTCTCAACCTTCTCGATTACTATTCCTGTAGCTTCCGTGGCGTATTTGTCGCCCTCGAAAAACTTTCTTACTGCTTCAATGTTTACCATGTACTGCCTTTATTCTGCTGCGAGGCCCATTTCAAAGGCCTTCATATTGAGTTCAAGGAACTTTGCAGGAACGGAAGCTTCGACAGCCTTTACCCACTCTTCCTTGCTGATCTCTTTGATGTACTTGGAGAAAACGCCCATGAGCACGATGTTCGTAGCCTTTGCGTTTCCTGCCTGTTCTGCGATCGTAAGTGCATCGATGGCATCGACCTTGGCGCCTGCTGCTTCCATCTTAGCGATGAGCTCAGAAGGATACTCGGCTGTGCCTGCGATTACGGGCATAGGATCGATCTGCTGTGAGTTTGTAACGATCTGTCCGCCGGGTTTAAGGAACTGAACGTATCTTGCAGCTTCCAAAAGCTCGAAAGAGATGATGTAGTCAGCTTCACCCTTGTCGATTATGGGGGAATTGACCTTGTCGCCGAACTTAACGTAAGTAACAACGCTTCCGCCTCTCTGGCTCATTCCGTGAACCTCTGAGACCTTTACGTCGTAGCCCTTGTCCATAGCGGCTCTGCCCAATAACTTACTTGCGAGGAGCGAACCCTGTCCGCCTACGCCAACTATCATAATGCTTGTTACCATGTGATTGCCTCCCCGTTCAAATCTTCGAAAGCGCCGAACTTGCAGAGCTCGCTGCATACCTTGCAGCCGAAGCACTGTGTCGTGTCTACGTGAGCATGTCCGTCCTTAAAGGAGATCGCAGGGCATCCGAGCTTCATGCATGCCTTGCAGGACTTGCACTTGTCAGGGTTGACCTGGATAGGCTCACCGCGCTTAACCTTCTTAAGGAGTGCGCAGGGTCTTCTGGAGATGATTACGGAAGGCTCTTCTGCTGCGAGCTCTTCCTTAACTGCTGCCTCAGCCTCAGCAAGGTTATAAGGATCTACTACTCTTACTCTGTTGATGCCCATTGCGCGGACGAGAGCTTCGAGATCGATCTTGCCAGCCGGATCACCACGGAGGTTGAAGCCTGTCGTAGGATTCTGCTGGTGACCTGTCATGCCCGTGATGGAGTTATCAAGGATGATGACAGTGGAATTTGTCTGGTTATAAGCGATATTTGCAAGACCTGTCATACCCGAATGCATGAACGTCGAATCGCCGATAACAGCAACAGTCTTCTTCTCAGCATCTGCGCCCAAAGCCTTATTGAAGCCGTGGAGAGAGCTGATGGAAGCACCCATGCACTCTGTCGTATCGATAGCGCAGAGCGGAGGTGTAGCTCCCAATGTGTAGCATCCGATATCGCCCATGACAGTGAGCTTGAGCTTGGAAAGAACATAGAACATTCCTCTGTGAGGGCAGCCTGCGCACATTGCCGGCGGTCTTCCGGGAAGTCCTTCGATAGGCTTGCAAGCGGGCTTCTCGGGAAGTCCGAGCTTTGTAGCGATGAGGCCCTGTGAGAACTCGTCGATAAGCGGGAATACATCCTTGCCTGTTACCTCAAGGCCTAAAGTCTTGCAGTGTGTCTCAATGATGGGGTCAAGCTCTTCTACAACTACGAGCTTATCTACCTTAGCTGCGAAGTCCTTGATCTTCTTAACGGGAAGCGGATTAATAAGACCGATCTTTAAGACAGGATACTTATCTCCGAAAACTTCCTTTACGTACTGGTATGAAGTGGAAGAAGTGATGATACCCATAGAAGTATCAGAGCCTTCTTCAACGCGGTTGAGCTTGGAATCTTCAGCAAAAGCGATGAGCTTATTCGTTCTCTCCTCAACAATGGGGTGACGTCTCTTGGCATTTGCAGGTACCATTACGTACTTGGCTACATCCTTTTCGTAAGGCTTGACCGGTACGTCGATCCTCTCGCCGAGCTCAACTACAGACTGTGAGTGAGCTACTCTTGTGCACATCTTGATGAGCACAGGTGTATCGAACTGCTCAGAAATGTCATAAGCTTCGATAACAAAGTCCTTTGCCTCCTGGGAATCAGCGGGTTCTAACATAGGCATCTTAGCTGCGATGGCATAGTGTCTTGAGTCCTGCTCGTTCTGTGAAGAGTGCATACCCGGATCGTCTGCAACAAGGATGACCATTCCGGCATTGACACCGGTATAGCTCATTGTAAAGAGCGGGTCAGCTGCGACATTGAGTCCGACGTGCTTCATTGCGCAGTAAGATCTCTTGCCTGCTCTTGATGCACCGAAAGCGGTCTCCATAGCGACCTTCTCGTTGGGTGCCCATTCACAGTAGATCTCCTCGAACTTGGCAGCTTCTTCGGTAGTCTCTGTACTGGGTGTTCCCGGGTACGAACTTGCGACTGCTACACCGGCCTCATAAAGACCTCTTGCAACAGCTTTGTTTCCAAGCATTAGTTCTTTCATGATTTCTTCTCCTAGGATGTGAGTTTATACATAGATTTGCTAATTATACGACAAATCGCGGCGCCTTTAAATAAAAAATATTATATGGCTTTTATGTGGAAAAGGTATGATTCAGGCTGCGTCCGCAAAAGTGATGCTCGAAGCTTCGACCGTAGGGCCAAACTGATTGGAATACTTAAATTCCGTGGCGGTACATTTAGGAAGCGATACAGCCAGATTGATCCTTGCATGATATACGAACAGATCATCTGTCAGGTTGAAGAAAGGATAGATCGGACTGCCGTAAGTATCACTGGCCGTATCGTCCCAGAGACAGTCCAGATTGTAGTAATCGGCATCGATCTTTATCATGCACCATGAATGGCTTCCGTCTTCGTTGCTTCCGCTGACAAGCCTGCCGCCTAGTCCGTCTGTTCTTCCGGTCACGTAGTAGCAGGTAATTCCGCACTTCTGCGCCAGATACTGGAAGGCCTTAGCATAGCCTGCGCAAACGGATTCGTGAAGCACGATGACCGAGTAAGCGCTCTGGTTGTAGGGCGCACTGGTATCGTAGTCGGTATTCTGGCAGATGTAATCGTGAATATAGAGTTCTTTTTCGACGGCTCTCTGATAAGTCATGGCCTGCCCGACTATAAGGTCTGCTGCAGCGTTGAACTGGGTCTTGGCGGAGTTAAGCTTTTCGGGCGTGTCAGCAAAATCAAAGAAGTTAAACGTAATATCCTTGATATCACCCGTATTAGGCTCATAGGAATAACCGTATGTGTTATCGACCCAGAAGAGCTCGGGGTGGTCGTTCAGCACTGAATCGATAACTTTTGTGAGCTGGTCGGCATTGATGCTGACCACGCACTCGAACTCCTTATTGCCTTTGGTAAGATTCTCGCAGATCAAAGAGTAAGCATTCTTCTCAGTCTCTGTGAGCATCGCGAAATACGGATACTTGTTGTTGTCGTAATCAGTCCTAACATAAGATGTGGAAGGGACTGCCGGCATATCGCTGTAGCCTGAAGTATCGGTAGCTGACAAAGCGTAGTCCGAACCTCCCGAACACCCTGCAAGTGATAAACATAAGGCTACAGCCATTATCAGCGATATCAGCTTCGCAAGTTTTCCGCGCATACAAAAATTCCCTTCAGGCCAATGTGCCTAAAGGGAATTATAAGTTAATCCTGACAATTATTCTATCCTAAACCGGATAACAAATTACCTTAAGAGGAGTTCTTTTGTCTCTGTCTCGAGCACTTCTTCCTCTTCTTCGCCATCCATTTCTTCAGGTCTTACTGACTTCTTGGCGCGGAACTTAAGGCCGATCATGACGCCTCCTATAAAGATCAGGAGGATGCCGACTCCGATAATGATGTAATCATAAAGAAGTCTCTGCTCTGTCATCTGGGCAGCGATCTCCCAGTACGGGAATTCATAGCCTAATCTTTCCCTGTCAGTCTCTCCCAAAGGGAAAGCCGTATCGAATACCCTGGTCACACCGAAACGACCGGTATCATTAACTATATATACCTGAGGATTCGTCAGTGAATAGTTAGGCATAGCATTCTTGAAATCTGATACCGCAACGCCCTTTACCAGCTCGGGAAGCATTGCTTCGTAGCACTGGATTGCGTAATCGATATAGCCGTTACCTGTGTTGGAGCTTGTACCGGAGGTGCTGTAATCTCCGTAGTTACCATAGTCTCCGTAATCAGCATAATCGCCTGAACCGGACGAATCGCTTACGCTTGAAGGATTAGCGCCGCCATCGTAGATCTTCTCGAGTGCAGCGAAATATATAAATGCCCTGTTGCTCTGCTCACCTGCGAGCTCTGCAACCTTGGTATTCTTTTCCTCAACGACACCGATGATGGTAAACATCTGTCCGTTGATGATGAGGATATTGCCGGTTACATCGTAAGAACGGTAAAACTTCCACGCGAGAACGTCATTGATAACGATCTGGTATGTATCTACCGGTGTCTCGGGAAGGAAACCGCCGGATAAGAATCTGAAGGGGTGGAATGCCTTGTAATTGCCTCCGACAGCTACGAGCTGGACGTCAGCAGAACCGCTGACTATCTCGCGGCCTTCTCTTACTTCGATGGCATCGACATTGGCCATTACAGTGGAAGAATAGCAGTCTTCCCAGCCCTTGAGCTTGTCTTCACGGAACGTGGAACTCTTGCCCGAACTGTCAGAGCCTGTGGAAGCAGAACTCTGCAATGATTTTCTTATCTCGGTAATATCCGCAAGTCTTATCGATTTGCCGCCTTCGGCACAGACCATGGGTGTAGTGTCACCGCCTGTCCTGATACCACCTGCATATACTGCCATATGTCTGAAGGATGTCTCAGAACCGTTCTGCCATGCCTCAGCCATGTATTGGTCCGTTCTTGTATCAGTCAGGTAGATAGCCCTTCCTGCTCCAAACGCGATCAGGATAAGCGCTGCGACTATGATCCAGAACGGCGCTCCAAGCATAAGCTTCAGCAGTTTTGCCTTGGCTTTACCTTTTTCCTTATATAAGAACGTTTTTGTCTTTTCTATTATTCGCATTATGTTTCCTTTAACGGATCCGGTCTCTCAAATCAGACTCAGGATCATTTTGCCTTATAATCTTCAAGTCTTACGCGCTGTCCGTCTTCCAAGGGTTTCTCGGATCTGATGACGATCATTACATCGTACTTATCAAGTCCTTCGCCCTTAATAGCGGTAGCTACACCGTCTGTAGCTTCGACTGTTACGTCTACTCTCTTAACTGTGTACTTATCGCCCAAAGGTGTGGAAGATCCTTCGATGACATAGACGAAGTCGTTGCTGTTATCCTGGTTGACTGCGCTTGCGGGTACAACGCACTTGTAGTTGTCGTTACCCTTACCTGCATTAACGGTGATCTCTTCGCCCGGCCATGCATCGTTACCTTCAACAATACACTTAACGAGTCTTGTGCCTCTCGGGTCATTCGGATCGGGCTTCATGGAAGCTACCGTGCATCCTTCGATGAATCCGGATGTTACTTCAAGGCTCATACCTATATAAATGTTCTGTGCAGCCTGTGCGGAGAAAGAGAATGTTACGGAACATGCTCTGTCTGTCTCAGGAAGGATGTATGTGACGATCTGCTTGGCAGTAAGGACATCATCCTTTGATATTGAAATGTTATAGATATATCCTGATACGGGAGCCTTGATCTCTTTGATCTTGGACATGGCTTCCATATCGGCGATCTCTTTTTTAAGCTTCTCAATACTCTTGTTGCGTTTATCGACTGCATCCTGAGCCTGATCCCTTGTGATGCCTGCATTTATCTGGGCATCGCTTAATTGTTTCTGAGCCGCGTTAAGTGAATTCTGAGCAGAAGTTACGGCATTCTGAGCAGCAGTTTCAGTAGGAAGAGATGCCAATGCATCAATCTCTCCCTGGGCTTCATTGATCTTTCCCTGGCACTCGGCAAGAGCGGCAGAAGCATCATCAAGACGGTCCTGTGCTGAAGAGAGCTGTGACTTAAGTGCTGTCTTCTGATCTTCATACTGGGCAATCTTAAATAAAAGCTTATCCATCTCATATGTAGGAGAGTTCATGTCTAATCCGTCGCCGTCAAGATTCGGGACATAAGAAGGATCCGGAGTAACTACCGGGTCACCCGGGCCGGGCGTGGGAGTAGGCGTGGGAGTTCCCAGTGCCTTATAAACTTCGATCTGTGACTGGAGAGGAGCAATTGCCGCATCGATCGCATCAATATCTTTCGTGATATCTTCAACTGTCTTGGCAGCAGCGTCTACTGAGGCCTTAAGGGAAACGGCCTTAACTGATTCTTCGTCGATTATCGCCTGGTTCTCGGATTCTACAGAGCTCTTATTGCGGACTTTGGATAAAGTATCCTTAGCAGCGGCAAGCTGCTCTTTATACGTGTTTATCATATCGTAATTGGAGGAGTAGTCCGGTTCATCTGAAGGCTTTCTTGCTTCATATTCAGCAGTACGCTCAAGTTCCTCAAGCTCGTTTCTCTTTGCCTGAAGTTCTTCTGAGTCTTCCATTGTCTTCAGCGTGCAGATCGTATCACCCTTCTGGACAAGATCGTAATTTGTAACCATGACCTGTTCAACGGTCCTGTTATCAAGACCCTTGACCTCGGTCTGGTTATCAACGGTGATCTGTCCCCTTGCACTGTTGGAATATGAGAGATTTCCTCTTGATGCATATGAGCCCATAACCTTCGGTATCGTCAGGTTCATTATCGTGTTCGAGAAGAACGTCAGTAACGCAAGTATGATTACAAAAGCGATCATCGCTTTTATAACTTTTGTTCTTCTTCTGCTTCCCTTTGCCATTTTCTTACTCCTCCATATTTAGCGTGTGCTTTTCGCGACGTAATTATTACTTAATACCTGATCTTGAGATTCCTTCGACGAGATAATCCTCACCCCAGAAGAAGATCAGCAGCGGCGGGATCATGTATACACTTGATGCCGCGAATGCGATTCCAAGTTCCGGTTCGTTTATCTGTGATAAGAATACTGACAACGGCTGCTTGTCCGCATCGGTCAGGAGGACCAGCGGCTGCTCAACCATGTTCCAGTAATCGATGAACAGTAATATCGTCAACGCGAAGATCGCGTTCTTACACAATGGTAATGCTATGTTAGTGAATATCTGCCATTCCGAAGCGCCGTCGAGCGTTGCCGCTTCGATATATCCCGACGGGATCTGACGCATGTATTTGGTAAGAAGGAAGATCGCGAATGTCGAGAAGATACCCGGCAGGATGATAGCCCATATCGTATCGAGGATACCGAGCTTTTCGGCAATCATGTAGTTAGGAACGAGCGTTACCTGGAACGGCATGAGCATGAGGATGATGTATGAGAAGAACAAAACCTCTCTTCTCTTCCTTCTGTATCTTGCGAATGAATAAGACGCAAGACATGCAACGACCATCTGGCCTGCAACGATAGGGAGTGTCAGTACGATCGAATTCCAGTACTTGAAAAGGTACTCGGGGTTCATGAACAACAGTGTCGTGTACTGGTTGATCGTAACCTCTTCCGGAATGAGCTTTAACACAGGTGTCCTCGACATATAAGTCGCGCCCTGGCTGGCGTGTCCTGACATACTCTGGAATACGACCTGGTAGTTGGACACGATCTCATCAGAAGACATAAATGAGTTAAGGAATGTAAAGAAGATCGGAACCAGTGCCAGGGCAGAGATAAGGACGGCTGCCATAACGCCGAAGCCGGTGATTATTCCCTTTGTTATCTTGCGCTTTCTTAAGTTGAGTTCGATTCTCTTTTTCTCGCCCGCGAAAAAGTTCTCTCTTGCCTCGTCACTGAGCGAAGTGATAAATGTTTCAGGCTGGACCGTCTCAACGTAAACGTGACGGCGGGCCAGTGTTGCCTGTTTTCTTCTTTCCAGTCTCTTGGTCTCGTCCATCTTACTCCTCCACATCCTTATCGAACTTGGATTCTGCGAAGAACAGACCTCCGACTATTATGATCATGACAACGCACATTACTATCGCGCCTGCAGAAAGCTTACTGTAATCTAGGTGCGTAAACGAGTTGTTCATGAAGTGCTGCAGCATGTAGAGGTTCTTGAACGGATAGTCACCCGTTAAGAGATATACCTCTCTGAATATCTTGAATGAATTGATGAGCGACATGATGCCTACGAAGAAGATCGTAGGTGACAGATAGTGAAGCTTGATCTTGAAGAATCTCTTCACAGGGCCGGCGCCGTCCATCTCTGCTGATTCCAGGATCTCGTGAGGAATGCTGTTGAGAGCCGCAAGGAACAATACCATGTTGTATCCCAGGTTCTTCCATAGGAACAGCAGCATGATAACCACCTGCGCGTAATTCGATTTGAGCCAGTCTATCTTCTGGGCCGAATCGAAAAGCTTCTCCGTAATGCCGTTGACTACGCCGTTGTAGCTGAAAAATACCTGCCAGATAAGAACGACGGACGCAACAGGAACCATCATAGGGTTAAGAAGGAAACTTCTGAACAAGCTCTTTCCGGGAAGGCCCGAATTAAGAAGCAGTGCGACGAGCAGAGCGAGTACTACTGCGAGCGGCACTGAGATAATAGCGAATGTGAGTGTGTTCTTGGACGCTGAAATGAATGCCTCGTTAGTAAGGACTCTCTCATAGTTACGGAATCCGACGAAGTCTGAATTCGTAGGAGACTTCGAGAATGAAGTCTTAAGCAGAAGGAGCAAAGGCAGGAAGAAGAATATCAGAACGCCTACAAAGCTAGGTGTAAGGTAACCCGTAAAGATACCCCAGTCGCGGAGCTTTCTCTTAAAGTGCCTCTTCTTGCGGAGCTCGAGCTGGATCTTCCTCTCGGGAGTATCCTCAAAAACCGGGATATCTTTAGGAGTGAGCTTCTGGCTTGCGAGAGGCGTAACGTTCTTCGGCTTCGGTCTCTCGATATACTCGAGCTTTGCTCCGTTCTGCGAAGCAATAGCAGCACCGGGCTTGATCCCGGCCTTTGTCACGGGCTTCGTCTCCGGCTTTACTGCAACCTTAAACTCAGCCTGAGAGACCTCAGACCCCGGGCGCATGCCGCTGACTTCACCTTTGTCAGTTAAGTGATTCTTATTATTTTTCCTATTATCCATACAAATATACAGTGTCCCCACACTTCAATAAAATTATACTCTCGTGTTTAATTATATCTATTCCTCATTTTGGTGCAAACTGTGGCAAACCGGCATCAAAACGGCATCAATTAAGGGGTTTTCGGGCATTTTGCCCTCCGCTTATAAGAGTATATCTTTTGTAAGCGTCTGGATAGTATAATTATTTGATAAGATTTGGTTAAGATTTGATGTGGAGCGGACATGAAGCTTAAGAATTCTCTTAATTATAAACACGGCAAGACCATCGACGCGAAGAAAGTTTTTCTGATCTGCGCGCTGGTCCTGATCTATTGTCCGTTCTTCTACACTGACATGATCGGCAACTACACAGGCGATGCAGCCATCCAGATCAAGATCGGCCTGGACTGCTTGTCGAGCGGAAGATTCATCCCCGTCGAGATCTACAGCTGGCACGAAGGCCTTAACTGGTGGCCTCACGAGATCGGCTGGTACTACATAGTAGGTATCGCTTACAAGATCTTCGGACTTGCCGGCGTCATAGGCGTTACCGCGATCTTCAACTATACGATCGCCGCCATTGCTTTCAAAAAATATCAGGACAAGGTCCATCCTCTGATAATCGTCGGCGTTGCCGCTATCGCAAGGCTTTTCTCCTTCCCTAACTACAACGCAAGGCCTCATCTTTTCTCAGAGCTGGCTTTCCTTCTGGTTATCTATGTAATGCTTGGCAAGAAGAGCATTTTGTTTAAATCACTTTTCTTCTGCGGAGCAGCTTTCCTCTTATCTTGGATCCACGGCGGCATGGTACCGCTGCTTTTCGCTGTTTTCTTTGTATTCATCGTGATCGAGCTTATATTCAGGCAATTCAAGAACGCTCTTCTGTATCTGGCTACGGGAGCAGGCGCCTTCGTATGCTCGCTTCTTAATCCTCTGGGCATAAAGGTATGGACATACGCTTTAGTACAGTCTGACGGCACTGAGGTCTGGAAATACAACATCGAGTGGGCTCCCAAGACATTTGCCATCTGGGAGATCGCGGTCCTTCTTCTCATAATCGTCGCATTCGCTGTCGACGGACGCGTCAAGAAGTTCGATAAAAACGCGATAACGAGACTTTGCATCTTCTGCATGTTCATCGTCATCTCATGCAAATACTGCCGCTTTATGAACTTCGTTGCGCTGTTTATCCTCGCGCTTTGCACTGAAGAGATGCAGAGCCTCGTGAAATGGATCAACGCAAATATCTTCCGCATCAAGAAAGACAAGATAAAGTTTAGCGACATCTCCTATTACATTCTCACGGTATTCTGCCTGCTGTTTTTCTTCTTTATCACGATTTTCTCGATCGCAAGATTCATCCGCACCAATACCATGTCAGATGCCAGCGCCATAGCCGCATACGACGAAGGTGCCGTTGCCTGCGTGAAACAGAACGGTTATAAGAAGATCTACAATTCGTTTAATACCGGAACGTGGCTCGCCTTCTATGACGTGAAGGTCCACATAGACAACCGCTCTGACCTTTATATGGCGAGCTTCTCGGGCACTGATTATATTTCAGGCCAGATGATGATCAATAACATCTCAGATATGGACAGATTTGTAGAGAAATACGACTGCGACGCCCTCGTGCTGGATCTCCTGCCGGGCACGACGGACGAATGGTTCGCCGACGATCTCTACGCCGCTTCTGACAGATATAAAGTCGTATACGACAACACCGTAACCTCAGTCCGTGATCCGGACTTAAGTTACAGGTGGCTGGTCGTAGAATGTATTGATTGATCTCGAAAATCTCAGTTGATCGTCTCAACCTTGATGGTATTCGTATTACCGGCCTTGCCGTTGATGAGGCCGCCCGTCATGACAACGTTGTCGCCTTCTTTAAGCTCAAGGACATCCTTTGCGACGTTAAGGCCGTGATAGAACATAACATCCGTTGAATTGAATTCCTCATTGAGTATCGGGACAACACCCCATGAGAGATTAAGTCTTCTCCATATCCTCTCGGATGTCGTCATGCCGATGATGTCGATAGGACATCTGAACCGGGATACCATTCTTGCCGTAACACCGCTTCTGGAGTGAACAACGATAGCCTTTGCGCCTACGTCAATAGCCATCTGGCATGTAGCGTGTGAGATGGCATCCAGGTTATTGCGGATCTTGAATTCCTGCTTGGAGAAACGCTCTTTGTAGTTGATGTGCTTCTCTGTATATTCTGCAACCTGTGACATTGTCTTGACTGCCTCAACAGGATACTTGCCGGCAGCGGACTCTCCGGAGAGCATGATCGCGGAAGAACCGTCATAAACGGCATTTGCGACATCGGATATCTCGGCTCTCGTCGGTCTGGGATTGTTGATCATGGACTCGAGCATCTCTGTAGCTGTAATAACACGGCGTCCAAGGAGACGGCAGCGCTTGATAAGCTGCTTCTGTACACTCGGCACTTCAACAAACGGGATCTCAACACCCAGGTCGCCTCTTGCGATCATGATGCCTGCGCATTTCTCTGAAATCTCATCGATGTTATCGACACCGGCGCGGTTCTCGATCTTTGCGATTACCTCGATATTCTCGCCGCCGTTGGCATCTAAGAATTCACGCATCTCGATCATGTCTTCTTTGCGTGATACGAAGGAAGCTGCGATAAAATCAACCTCATTCTTAATACCGAACAGAAGATCCTTCTTGTCCTGCTCGCTTAAGAAATCACCCTGCATGATCTTATTAGGGAAGTTCATGGACTTCTGGTCGGATAATGTGCCGCCTACGACTACGTCGCAGATGACGTCTGCCCCCTTGATCTCTCTTACTTCGAGGATTACGAGTCCGTTGTTGATAAGGACTCTGTCGCCGGGATTAAGCTGCTCGGGCAGGAGTTTGTAAGTAACGGATACGCGTGTCTCATCGCCCTCGATCTCATCTGTCGTGAGAGTAAATGTCGCACCATCCCTGAGCTCCACCTTGTGATCCTTGAAGGTCCTGATCCTGTACTCGGGGCCCTTTGTATCGAGCATTATGGCAATTGGAAGATTCATCTTGGCTCTTACGCTCTTGATGAGATCGATCTTAGCCTGATGCTGTTCATGTGTGCCGTGCGAAAAGTTGAGTCTTGCGACATTCATTCCCGCCTCGCACATCTTAGTCAAAGTCTCTTCGTTATCCGAAGCCGGACCAATAGTACATATAATCTTAGTTTTGCGCATATACTTGTATCTCCTCAAAAGCCTATTAAAAAGTTTTGCCTGATTGTATCATTTGTGCCCCTAAACTTCTGCACAATATTGTAAAATGTTTAAGTCAATATTTTATACATTGGAGGCTTTGCATATGGCAGACGTAAGACCCGAATCCCTAAAAAGGATCACAACAAAAGAAATGGCTGACGCATTTATCGCAGATCAGATCGCAGCTATCAAGGAACAGGTTGGAGATAAGAAAGTTCTCCTCGCTTTGTCCGGCGGCGTTGACTCATCTGTAGTCGCAGCTCTCCTTATTAAAGCAATCGGAACAAACCTCGTTTGTGTCCACGTTAACCACGGACTTCTCCGTAAGGGCGAACCCGAGATGGTATGCAAGGTCTTCAGAGACGAGCTCGGTGCAAACCTCATCTATGTTGACGCAGTAGACAGATTCTTAGATCTTCTCGAAGGCATTACAGATCCTGAGCAGAAGCGTCACATCATCGGCGAAGAATTCATCAAAGTCTTCGCAGAAGAAGCAGCCAAACTCGACGGCATTGCTTTCCTCGCACAGGGTACGATTTACCCCGACATCTTGGAGAGTGAGCAGGGCATCAAGGCTCACCACAACGTAGGCGGTCTTCCTCCGGAACTTGATTTCGAGCTCGTTGAGCCCGTTAAGTATCTCTACAAGGACGAAGTCCGCGTAGTCGGTTCCGCATTAGGTCTCCCCGACAAGATGGTCTACCGTCAGCCTTTCCCCGGTCCCGGACTTGGCGTAAGATGCCCCGGTGCCATCACCAGAGACAGACTCGAGGCAGTAAGAGAATCTGATGCTATCCTTCGTGAAGAATTCGAGAAGGCAGGCCTTGCAGGCAAGGTATGGCAGTACTTCACAGTAGTACCCGACTTCAAGTCCACAGGCATCAAGGACGGCAAGAGAGCTTTCGAGTGGCTCTGCATCGTACGTGCGATCAACACAACTGACGTAGTTCAGGTCACAGTTGAACCCATCGATTACGACCTCATGTGCCGCATCACAGACCGTATCACTCACGAAGTTCCCGGCATCAACCGCGTGCTTTACGATTACACACCTAAGCCGACAGCTACAGTTGAGTACGAGTAATATTATTTGCTCGCTAAGGTCCTCCGCGCTGCGCTTGTGCGGAATCGCTCGCAAACAATATTACTCTCTGGATTAAGTAATAAACTTTGAAAGCTCCTGATTGTTCAGGAGCTTTTCTATGCCATGAGTTCTTTGCTTGGATGATATAATTACCTTGTTTGAGGAAGTGATCCCTTAGTACAGAAAATCAACAGTATAATGACGGTAACAGAACATACTGGAAAAGTAATCGATGACTAAAGCTAAAGTTACCAGATTAAATACATACGAACCCCGCAAGGAAGAGGTGGAGGAACAGGGTGAAGAACAGGTTAAGAAAACCGGTTCTCATTTAACATGGGAAAAGCCTATCGCTGCTGAATTGAAGCAGCTGAACTCTGCAATGGTCTGGAAATTTCTAAGGCTATTACTGTTATCGGGTTTGGTTTCGGGATATGTGTATTTGCTTATATGGCTTAGGAATCTGGGCTTATCGCTTAATGCAGAAGTCATTACCGTAACATGCAGTTCAATACCGCTTCTAATCTACTATATGGAATTCAGGGCGCCTCTGCAGTTCGGCGAGCGGGAAGCACTTTCAGACGATATTAGAGACCGGGCATTCTTCGGTTATGCTTTTGTACTCGGCAACATAGTATTAGCTGTGATTTTCCTTATTTGTGTGAATCTCCTGGGGGTGATCGGTTATATCCTTCCGGCGTTAATGGCAATCCTTACTTACAGGTATGAGTACTTCATGCTCCTGCTTTATGTTTGTGGGAAATACACCGTAAAAGACGGAGAAGTGACTTTCCGCAGGAAGTACAAAAGCCTCGAAATGTCCGAAAGCACCTACAAACGGCATTTTTGGACTTCTCTCGTTTATCTGCTGGACTTTGAGGATGCGGCAGAAAGACAGATTCCGGTTATGGTGGATTACTATACTTACTGCTGCTTTAAGAAGAACGGCAAGGCGATCCTCATCAATTACCAATATGGCAAATCCTACATGTTCGAGATAATCAAGTTTAGATAACAAAATCATGAATATAATTTACTAAGACTCAATCATAATGGCTAATAATAAAATGATCCTGGCGGCTTAAACGACAGGATCATTAAGAGGTAATGTTTACGTTCAAGCTTTAGCACCTTGTTTCTTCAGCAGGTTGCTGTACGATCATCGAGCTTGTCTCTCACGCATTCTTTATGATGATTTCAGTATAGCAGGTTTAGATAACGGCATCACGCCATTAATGGGCCCATACAAAACCTCCATCAAATTCAGTTGTATAATAAACTCCGGGAGGACTGATCTATGGACTTTAGGTCAATGCTGTTCTATTTCATGATCTACTCATTTGCAGGCTGGGTGATAGAGGTTGCTTATCATGCTGTCACAATGGGAAAAGTCGTTAACAGGGGATTCCTTAACGGCCCTATTTGTCCTGTCTATGGAGTGGGAGTGTCTCTGGTACTGGTCGTTATGCAGGGGCTGGCCAGACAGAATATCGAGACGAGTAATCCGCTGGTCCTTTTCGCTGTGGGGATAGTGCTCGCCACGCTTGCCGAGCTGGTCGCGGGATTCCTGCTGGATAAGCTTTTTCATGCTAGGTGGTGGGATTACAGCAATGAGAAATTCAACTTGAACGGGTATATTTGCTTGTCGTTCAGTATTGTTTGGGGGCTGGCGATCGCTTTCGTGCTGAGGGTGGTGCAGCCTGTGGTGGCAGGACTGGTGGCGAAGATCCCTCCGGTGGCTGGGTACATTATACTGGCTGTACTATATATTGTTTTTGTGATCGATATAATCCTGACGACGCTGTCTGTGCTGAAATTCAATAAGCAGCTAGAGCAGATGTCAGACCTGCGAAATGCTATCCTCAAGGTGAGCGACGGAATGAGCGAGGTGATCGCAAGCGGTACCATCAGGACAGTCAGCAAGTTCGATGAGAGTAAGGAGAAGGTGGAAGAGCGCCGGGCTGAACTTGAGATTAAGCTGGAGGAACTGCGCAAAGATATGACGCTTCATGCCTTCTACGGACGTGGAAGGATCTTGAAAGCCTTTCCTAATCTGAAACACAGACGATATGGTGAGATATATGAGTGGCTGAAAAGCAGGCTCGATCGTGAGAAAGGTGATCCGGAGTAGCGCCGCGGGATCTTGTTGTGGCAATGGTGTCCGGGTTGACATAATTGGGTCAGACTGTGAGTTCTTACCCCCATACAAAACAAAAAAAGGCTATATCAATATCATGAAGAATAATTAGTACTGAATAAAACCTACTAAGCCCGGGAGCAAATCTCGGGATTAAATATTGTGGTTAGCTATTCATTAGATTTGGTTAAACAGGTAAGTAATACACAACCCCCATTATTATAGTCCCGTTATCAAAGAGTGACCCATCAAAAACTGCACAAAAATGAAAGTCAAAGATGGTCAAAAATAATTAGCACTCGCCTCTTGCGAGTGCTAATTGACGAACTATAATGTAGTCAGAACAAAGGAACGAGGATCAAAGAAGAGATCAGACCTCCACCTCTTGCTCGGATAACAACAATTCAAAGGAGATGATCAGTATGTTGATGTCCGGTTTATTTGGAGAAGATTTGTTTGATGATTTTTGGGGTATCCCTACGAGAGAGCTTGCTAATATCGACAAGCAGCTTTACGGAAAACACGCACAGAACCTCATGAAGACCGATGTCCACGAGAACGAAGAAGATTATGAGATGGATATGGATCTTCCGGGATTCAAGAAGGAGCAGATCCAGATCAATCTTGAGAATGGTTACCTTACTATCAGTGCCGCTAAGGAGCACGACAGTGAGAAAAAGAAGCATGGCAAGGTCATTCGTCAGGAAAGATACGCTGGATCGATGCAGAGAAGCTTCTATGTCGGTGAAGGTGTAAAGACCGAAGACGTTAAGGCAAAGTACGAAGACGGTGTATTAAAGCTTTGCATCCCTAAGAAGGAACTTAAGGCTCTTCCTTCCAACACAACGATCGCCATTGAAGGCTAAAGAACAGTTACAAGAACAATGAACAAGGCTCGGGGCTTACATCTCCGAGCCCTTTTCATTACCGGTCATCCATATACGTTTTCTTTACCAATGATCCATATGCTTGTTTTTATCGTAAAATTACTTAAACGATTAAACAGGTGGATGATATGGAACTTAAAGAAGACATAGGATAATTATCAGAAATAATACAAGAAACGAACTGATAAAAATGAATGCAGCGGAAAAACAGGAACTCCATATTTGCCGGGATTACCGGTTATTATATGACTGATTATTCAGAACGGACTGAAAATGCTTATACACCCTATCGCACCGGTTTTTGACAAAGACTCCAAAGTTCTTATTCTGGGAAGTTTCCCTTCCGTGAAGTCCAGAGAAGAAGGCTTCTTCTACGGCCATCCGCAGAACCGTTTCTGGAAAGTAACCGCCCTAGTTTTCGGTGAAGAAACACCCCGGACTATTGATGAAAAGAAAGCATTCCTTCTTAGAAATCACATCGCGCTTTGGGATGTTATCGGTTCATGCGAGATCGAAGGTTCGTCTGATTCGAGTATCCGGAACGTATCAGCAAACGACATTAAAACGATCTTGGAAACAGCCGATATTCAGGCTGTCTATCTTAATGGCAGGAAAGCGTTCCAGCTTTATCAGAAGCATATGTTCCCTGTCACCGGACGCATGGGCATCTGCCTGCCGTCAACAAGTCCTGCTAATGCAGCCTGGAATCAGGATAAACTGGTTAGAGCCTGGAGCGTGATTGCAGACTGAGAGCAGAATATCCCTGCCTGTATCTGCGTCGGATAAGAGAATTTTCAATTTTTTCGAAATAGCAAGTAAATTTGACATTAATGGTAAAATAGTATCCGGAAACAGGATTAGTGTTATTCCTTGTTTCTGACTTAGAAAATTTAAGAATATGGGAGGATTATTATGGGACTTTTCGACAAGAAATACTGTGATTTCTGCGGCAATAAGATCTCCTTTTGATTCTTTATTAAATCATTACTTGAAATAGTGCAAAATACGGGGCTCCGGAATTTCCGAAGCCCCTGTTATTTCCTAAATGAAAGATATTCTGTTACGTTTAATTCACGACTATGAGCGATGCATCGGCTTTTACATCGTATGTCAACTCATCACCTTCGAGTTTCTGGTCGTTCCAGGTAATGTTCGTACAACCGGTGAATTCCAGGGCCGGAGAAGGAACATCGTGGATATTGCAGTCCTTGAAGTTGATTCCATCGGTCCATGTGAAGTATATCGCTCCGCTGGTGCACTCATAGATCTCGGTGTTTATGACGTCAATGTCAGAGCACATGAAAGTATCTATGCCCATGTCACCGCATCCATAAAGGCGCATCTTTTCGACCTTAATCTTCTCACATTCATTGAAATAAAGAACTCCGCCGGCGCATAAACCTTTCTCCTTCGTATGGCCTGCCGTAAAACCTGAGACAGTAATGTTCGTGCTTTCCTGGAATATGAGCACGGTAGCATAGCGCGGGAGTGCTTCAAGTGTTGTTGCAGCAGGATCCGGATCTTTGGCCGTAATGGTAAGGTTATCTACATTGTGGATGACGAGTTGAGGACCGTCCGGTGTATATTCCCAATTGTAGTACGCAGTACCTACACCTCCATAATTACTTGCCGTGGTCAGATCGAAATTTGTGCCGTCGAGAACAATGGTCCTGTCAGGTCCGATGGCTTCGAGGAACTCATCAACCGTTGTTACGTTGACCTCGGTTCCGGGAGGAACGTCCTTAGCCGCCAGAGTAGGGACGGCTTCAGGTCCTGCTACTGTCTCAGGATCGATGTCACGATACTCCATGGATGTGAACTGATCTTCTTCAAGCTTGTTGCCGGCAATATCGGTTGCTCTGATATATCCGTCCATCGGATACCATTTTGTACAGCTATTATCTTCAAAACGGCAGCCGTCAACAATCGCAGCATACTGTTCGAGATTGAAAACGCTTTCAGAGAATGAGTTTTTCGTTACCTCATTGGAAAGGAAGTCTGCATCTTCCGTACCGTTCAAGTAAAGCAGGCCTTCTACCACGTTGTCGTGGATCTTGCAGTTATAGACCGTAAAGCCCGTGCTCGAACTGCTACAGAAGAGATAGTATGCACCATACGAGTCTTTGCTTTTTCCGATATCATGAATGTCACAATCACTTACAAGAAATTCATCGCATCCGAAAGCATTAATTGCTCCCTGGCTGCATTCATAGATGTCACAGTTCGTTACTTTGAGATTTTCCGTGCAATATCCATCAACACCGGTCGTACCACATCCGTAAAGACCGCATGTGTCTACATTAGCATTAGTGCAGTTCTCCATAAGAATAACGCCGCCTGTGCAAATACCGGCTTTCGTATGACCGGCTGTGAGATTTGATACTGTGATATCTTTGCATCCTGTAAAACTCATTACGTATGCATATCTCGGGACAGCCACAATAGTTGTCTTGTCTGTTCCGGCACCGCGGATCGTAAGGCCTTTAACATCATGGATGACCAGCTCTGCATCTACATCGTTTACATCATCCACGCCTTCGCGGTTCCATGTATAATAGTCACTCTCAGAATCCCTGCCATAATCCGATGCCGTGCTCAGATCATAAACGCCTTCAGCAAGTTCGATTACGGTGTCAGGAGCGATTGCGGCAAGAAACTCATCAACGGTCTCTACCCGGACAACGCCGCCGTCTGCACCGGGTTTGGAATCCTTTGTTTCTGAAGTTTTCTCGGAAACAGGGCCGGCAGCGACTCCGCAGCCTGTCAGGAGCACTATGGCAATAATAGATGAAAGCAAGCGCTTTCCGCTCTTTTTATAATTCATAATTTGAGTAAGCCTTTCTTTAAGATTTTTCTTTTCAGTTGCAAAACTCGTTGCAACAATGGCAGAAGGCAGAGGTGTTGGAGCTGCCATTAAAAGAAGTGAGTTGCCGTAAGACTGTTTTTCATCTCTGTCCATAGAACGCAGGAGCATCTCGTCGCAGCTCAATTCACATGAACGGTTGATCTCCCTGCGGATAAACCAGGCTACGGGATTGAACCAGTGCAAAGAAAGAACTGCTGACGTGACCCACTTGTAGAGCGTGTCAAAACGTCGGTAATGTGTAAGTTCGTGACTGAGAATGTTGAGCAGGAGCTCTTCATTGTACTTGCGTATAGGCAGAACGATCTTCGGTTTGAAAACGCCTAACAGCATAGGTGTACGGGCTGAAGCTGAGAAATAGAGAGCAGGTTTTCTGCCCGGAACTGAAGCATATACCGCTTTGGTAAAGCTGTCGGGTTCCATGAGCTTTTTCTTCAGTTTGAAATTGAAATGAAGATAAGAGAACACCGTAATCCCCATACTCACGAATGCTCCTAATGCCCAGATCGTAATCCAGAGCTTGGGTGATCGCCAGTCAACTGAAAGTGGGGCCTTCGGAGCAGTTTCAGAAACTGTCATCTCCTTAGGTTCTGCTGCAGTAACGGTGATGTCAGATTCAACTGTATCACTTATCGCAACATCGCTGTGAACTGTTTCAGGAACGTAACCGGTATTATCCTGAACGTATTTTTCGCTGTAATCAGCGTGAACTGCAGAAACGGGTGTGGCAGCTTCCGCCTCTCCCATTGTGGGAATAAATCCCGGAAGGGGCAATGCGAAACGCAAAAGCACCACGAGCCATGCGTAGTAATAAACCGTGCTGGGCATTTTCCGCAAGACGGTATAACGCAGACATATGAGAAGAAGCGCAAGAACACTTCCGCTAAAAGTCATTACAAGCAATGAATACATTTCTATTCCTCCACCTTGAACAATTCCCGCAGTTCGGCAATATCATCCTGAGAAAGACCATCCGAATTAACAAGAGAAGCTATCAGATCGCGGGCCTTCCCGTTATAAATACGGGTAATGAGATCCTTAGTAGCCCATGAACTGTATTCCTTCTCCGTAATAACGGGAGAATAGTAGTAAACATTTCGTTTTTCCTGACGCACGACTCCTTTTGACACAAGCCTGGAGATCAACGTCTTAATCGTCGCAGGCTCCCATCCTTTTGTTCTCTGAAGTTCTTCACGAATCGCCGTAACGGGCAGAGCGTCCTTTGCGCACCACAGCAGCTTCATGACTTCCAGTTCGGAATCAGTGATTTTGCCGGCAAGATTATCCAGCATATAGTTATCCTCCATATTTGCGGTCTACAATTGTAGCTTAAACATGCTTAATTTAGCATTCGCAGGCTACAACTGTCAACTGTATTGGAGATATAACCCCAATTTTGCCTAAAAGGGCTGTCAATTTGTCAGAGCAGGATAACGGAGTTTGCCCTGCTCGAAAATAAACAAATACATTTGATATTTATGGTAAAATAATTTCCGGAAACAGGTTGTGAAATTCCCTGTTTCTTACTAAGGAAAACTGAAAAATAAGGGAGGATTATTATGGGACTTTTCGACAAAAAATACTGTGATTTTTGCGGCAACAAGATCGGCCTTCTGGGCAACAAAAAACTTGAGGATGCGAACATGTGCAAAGACTGCGCAAGTAAGCTGTCACCTTGGTTTTCCGAGCGCCACCACAGCACGAAGGCTGACATTGAGAAGCAGCTGGAGTATCGTGAACAGAACAAGGCTGCAGTAGCATCCTTCTCAGCAATGAGAACTCTGGGAACCGCAAGCACAAAACTTCTGATTGACGATAACGCGAAGAAGTTTATGGTTACTTCCGCAAAGAATCTCAATGAGGCAAATCCTGATGTCCTGGATTTCTCACAGGCAGCAGGCTGTGACCTAGATGTGAAGGAGAACAGGATCGAGATCAGACAGACTGACAGCAGTGGAAAATCTGTCAGCTATAATCCGCCGCGCTACAAGTATTCATATGAATTCTTCGCGATCATCCGCGTCAATCATCCGTATTTCGATGATATGAGATTTGCGCTCTCGAACGGTTACATCGATGTCGGTGAGCAGCCGATAAACCCCGGACAGAGCGGCGGCTGGAGTGTATCACGTTCTGGCTTTAATCTCTTCGGAAATAAGATCGATGAATACTACAAGTGCGTTGACTGCGGCAATGAGATCAAAGCAGCTGTGGATGCGATGCGCACAAGCGCCTCACAGGTTCAGGCTTCCCAGCCGGATACGAGGATAATGGATACTATTGAAGCAGAAGCTGCTAAATTGCGTGAGAAGATAGATGCGCAGAGAGCAACAGGCAATATTGATCCGACCGAAATGGCGCGTTATATGACACTGCAGCAGAATATCGCTATGGAAACACTCCGTCAGCCGGATAATGCATCTTTTAATGCCCTGCTTGATGAAGCACACAGTCTGGCACTTAAGATAGATGCACAGATGCAGGCCGGAACGGCAGATCCTCAGGATACACAACGCTATCAACTGCTGACGCAGAGGATCAACGCGGAAGGAGCAGTCATGAAGTTTAATGCACTTCGCATGGGCGCCATGGGTGCTTATGGTGCAATGGAAACCGGCGCTGTCATGGGTGCGGGAGCAATGGGAGCGGCAAGACCATTAGACCCGACTGACACAAGCGGCGGCGCTATTCCGATGCATCAGATGCTTATGCAGCCCGGATTCCAGCAGATGCCCCAAGCGGCTGCAAGACCTGCTATAGGATCTCAGGTCGTTTGCCCGATGTGCGGGGCAACAACGGTGATCGGCGCGGCCGGAATATGCACTAACTGCGGCAACAAGATCTCATTGTAAATTATCAGATGAATGAGATATGAACTAAGAAAGCTCCTGGGTCTTTCAGGAGCTTTCGTTTTTAAGCCGGCAAAAACTCAGTACAGATAATCATCAGGAAAGATGTAATATTGAGATTAATAGAGTACTAAGATGGCAACTGTTGAAATGACATTTAATTGATGCCGTTTTTATGTTATACGCACCTAAAATATATTTAACTCTTATTCGGGGGAATAGGATGCTTTGATATGAAACGGGGTGTAATCATATGAAAATGCTTAGGAAATTGGCCGCCGCAGGCCTTGTATGCGCTATGATCTTTGCGTCAGCCGGATGCTCAAACTCAGACAAGCCCTCAGAAACTGAATCTGAGACTGTTACCTCTGAAACTCCGGAGAAAGATGACAACATTTCAGTAGGCGATCACATCATGTTCGGTAATTATCAGCAAAAAACAGATGCCGGTCCCGAGCCTATTGAATGGCGTGTTCTTGAGATAAAGGATGATGAAGCTCTTATTATCTCTGAATATCTTCTTGAGCCTCACGTATATAACATTGAGATGGAAGATATTACCTGGGAAGACAGCTCCCTGCGAAAATGGCTGAACGGAGATTTTTACAATACTGCCTTTTCCGCAAGTGAGAAGAGTCATATACAGACTGTAACGATCAAGAATCCTGACAACCCGTTATATGGAACACCTGGTGGCAATGACACTGAGGATAATGTGTTTTGTTTAAGCCTCGAGGAAGTTCAGATCTATTTCGCTGATGCCAATGACCGAATGGCCGCTCTTACTGATTATGCTATTTCCCGCGGCGCATCGGTAAATGAAGATAATAAGCTCGAAAACGGCATGAAAACAGGTTGGTGGTGGCTTCGCACACCGGCTTCATCTGCCAACAGAGCTGCGGAAGTCGACTGCTTTGGCAACATTGACACCGTCATTAATGATGACAGGGTTGATGGCTGCTTAGTCTTTTCCGAGGGAATAAGTATCCGTCCTGCTGTCTGGATAACGCTTACCGATGAGGACAGTGAAGAAATTACTGATACTGATGAATCGTTTGTCAGAAGAATCTCGTTCGGAAATGCTTTGGGATATAAAAGGTGTTATTGCGAATTGATCTCTATGGGCGGAAACGGGTTTATATGGAATCTTTATAATGAAGACCAGGAAATGATAGCCATGCAGTTCGGGTACAACGATTATGAACCACAATTATATTCCGCAGATATGGATGGCGACGGCACAGATGAACTGATCAGCTACTGCATTTACGGTGGTGATGGCGCTGCGCGTATCTTTGTTTACAGGAATAACAATGGCATAATTGAACTTGGGGTGTTCGAGACGGACTTAAATGTTTACGAATACGCTATGGAATATGACGATAACGAAAAGAAGATCATATTACAGAATTGGAGAGATGAAAAAGAGACCGTCTTAGGCATTGACGATTTTACATTCAGCAGATTTGATCCCGGGAATTTCCCGTGGTGATAGTAGTGAGGAAATGCGAATGAAGAAGATAAAGATGGCTGCAATATTTCTGTGTGCATCGATGCTGGCATACGGCAAGATATCCGGAACTTTTACGGGGTAAAGAGATATGCCTCATAATTTTTCCCATATTTCAACTTCTCATAGTAAATTTGGACGTATTGGCCAATTAGTTACATTGTTTGCTTTTGCAGCATTTTTCTGTATATATGCTTCAATTGAGCTGATAGTCTATTTGAACGAACCGGTCAAGTTAGATTCAAGCAATATAGAAACTTGTCGCAGGAGCAGTAGATATGTATGTATGGATGCAGAAATAATCGGCAAGGTAGAAGTACCATCCACGGATATTTATAAGCATTATTATTACCTTGCTAAGATAAATGATTATGGAAGTTCTGAAGGATCAATAATATGCATATCTACTTGGAGTGAGAGGTATCTCTTCTTTAACGAACAAATCAAAATAAGTGGGGAAACAGTTCATGTGGAAGGCGAAATAGAGGAGAACGAATACCGGGATAATGCAGTCGAAAGACTTAAGAGCCTGGGATATTCATCTGGCATTATAGATTCAGAATTGTCATATTATAGCTTTAGAGATTGCGCTAACAATCCCAGAGTGGTGATTCCTATAGTTTTATATATTTTGGGGGTTCCGCTTCTTTTAGCCGGAATACTATTTTCGATTAGGGAAAGTAAGCGTGGTTGAGTATAGAAAATGCTGAATTATAATTTGTAATCAGCATCTCAAAAACACATTTTAGGATATACAGAACATGCTCATACACCCGATCGCACCGGTTTTTGATAAAGATTCCAGAGTTCTTATTCTGGGGAGTTTCCCGTCCGTGAAGTCCAGAGAAGAGGGGTTCTTTTATGGCCATCCGCAGAACCGTTTCTGGAAAGTGACCGCAAGTGTTTTCGGTGAGGATGTACCTAAGACAATTGATGAAAAGAAATCCTTCCTTCTTAAGAATCATATCGCACTATGGGATGTCATCGGTTCATGCGAGATCGACGGTTCCTCTGATTCGAGTATCCGTAACGTATCCGTCAACGACATAAAAATGATATTGGAAACAGCCGATATTCAGGCAATCTATCTCAATGGCAAAAAAGCATTCCTGCTCTATCAGAAGCATATGCTCCCGGTCACCGGACGCGAGGGCATCTGCCTGCCGTCAACGAGTCCCGCTAACGCAGCCTGGCAGATGGATAGGCTGGTGAGAGAATGGAGTGTAATCGCCGTTTGACGGGGTCAGGCCCCATCAAATTCTCTTGCGGTATACTATTTTTAAAATATAATGAAGTGTTGAGACAGATTCGTTTTTCTTAAGAAGATGATCATGAAAGAAGTCGCAGGATGCAGTTCCTTTCTATGCTTTATACATTGATAATCGCACCGTTAGAGCTTCTCTTCGAAGTTATCTTTGAAGTGGCCGACAAGATCATCGGAAATGCCGGATTATCCATCGTTTTCTTAAGCCTAGCTGTTAACTTCCTGGTTCTCCCTTTGTACAAAAGAGCTGATGAGCTTCAGGCGGAAGAGCGCGATATCCAGGCTGTAATGGCCCCGCACATCAAGCACATCAAGAAGAAGTTCAAAGGCGATGAGCGTTTCTTCATGCTCCAGGAGTATTACAGGCTCAATAACTATAAGCCACTATATGCTCTCAAGAGTTCAGTATCACTGCTTCTTCAGATCCCGTTCTTTATCGCCGCCTATAACCTGCTGTCACACATGCAGAGCCTTCAGGGGATGAGGTTCGGCATTCTTTCCGACTTAGGAAAGGAAGATGCACTCTTCATGATCGGAAACTTCCCTGTTAACGTCCTTCCGATACTTATGACTCTTATCAACATCATATCGGGAATCATCTATACAAAGGGCCATCCTTTAAGATCCAAGATCCAGGTTTACGGTCTTGCTGCTGTATTCCTTGTTCTTCTCTACCACTCACCTTCAGGCCTTGTTTTCTACTGGCTATTAAACAATGTATTCTCACTCGTTAAGAACATCTTCTATAAGCTCAAGGATCCTAAGAAGGTACTGAGCATTGTTCTGGCAATCTCCGGAGCGGTCATCTTTATCCTGGCAGTTATCAGACCTGATCTCGATTTGAGACAGAAGTTGCTGCTTACCATCGGCTGTGTACTGCTTGCATTGCCACTCATTTCGAGCAAGATAAAGCTTGGCCTCAAGCATAAGACAACCACCACGAAAGATGCATTTACTTTCTTCGCCGGCGCGGCTTTCATGGCTGCATTCACGGGTCTTTTTATCCCTTCTACCGTAATCAGTGATTCAGCTGAAGAATTCCTGGACGTCGTGCTTAAATCGAACCCGGTCAACTACATAATCAACTCGATGCTCTTATCGTTCGGCAGCTGGGTATTGTGGGGCGGAGTCTTCTATTTCTTCATGAGCGATAAACTGAAGAATATCTTCTGCAAAGCGATCTGGATGATATGCGGAATATCGGTTATAGACTATCTTTTATTCGGAACGAATCTCGGCATCTTAACATCAACTCTGCAATATGAGGTAACGCCTGTTTTCCGTCTGACGGAATATCTGATAAATACCGCTGTCGTTATTGCAATCGGAGCTGCTTTCTACTTCATCTATTCGAAGCTTCGCAAGAACACGCGATATGTTCTGATAATAGGTATTCTCACTGTGGTCGGAATCGGCTTACTTAACTGTTTCCTGATCAACAGCTTGTGCAATACCTATAAGGACCAGAACCTTTACATGGACGGTGATTCCGAGGACATTCCGCCGATCACTTTGAGCAAGGACGGCAACAACGTGGTCATCATTATGCTCGACCGCGCTCTGGGAACTCAGGTCCCTTATATTTTCGATGAGAAGCCTGAGCTTAAAGAACAGTTCGACGGCTTTACTTACTATCCGAATACCATCTCTTACGGAGCATGTACGAATACCGGTGCGCCTCCGATATACGGCGGCTATGAATACACTCCGGAAAGGATGAATGCAAGATCTGAAGAAGCTCTTGTAGACAAGCATGACGAGGCATTGGAAGTCATGCCCGTTCTATTCAGCAATAACGGTTATTCCGTATCGATCTATGACCCGCCGTATGCAGGTTATAAATCCATTCCCGATCTGTCGGTCTTCGATGATCATCCGGAATTTACATGCAGCAATTTGAACGGTCACTTCAATTACTTCTCTGAAGGCTCTGATGATGAATCATCGCTCAAGCTCTCGCTTCGTGTATCAGAGCTCCGCAACCGCAATTTCTTCTGCTATTCGCTCATGAAGATCTCTCCGCTTCTGTTGCAGGAAACTCTTTATGATGACGGCTATTACAATGAATCTGTATCCATATCTTACGATACTCAGGATGCCGGTTCTGTCTCGACGCTTTACCAGAAGATGGAGACCATATCGAATGGTACCGGTTACAGCCTGGATTTTGTTACGGCATATGCCGTGCTCCAGAAGCTCCCCGATCTGACCGAGATCTCCGAAGGGTCCGGGAACACTTTCATCATGATGAGCAACGACACTGCGCATGCTCCATGCCTTCTGCAGGAGCCTGATTACACACCTGCACTTTATATCGATAACACTGAATACGATACCGATATGATCTCACGCTACACTGTTAACGGCGTGACCATGAACATGACCAATGCTTATCAGGTCTCTCACTATCACTCGAACATGGCAACTTACCTGAAACTCGGCGAGTGGTTTGATTATCTGCGCGAGCAGGGCGTTTACGACAACACAAGAATCATCCTTGTATCTGACCACGGCAGAAACATGGGACAGTTCGGTGTCACCTGCAATGAGACCGATATGGAATACTTCATGCCTCTTCTTATGGTAAAGGACTTCAATTCCACGGGATTTACGGTCTGCGAAGATTTCATGACCAACGCTGATACACCTGCGCTCGCAACTTCGGGGATCATTGATAATCCCGAAAACCCTTTCACGCACAATCCCATTATCTCGGATTATAAGAACGGATCGCAAACCATTTTCTTGTCCTCCGATTTCGCAGTCGCGCACAGCACGGGAAATACTTTCCTCCCGGGTTCTTGGTTCACATTCAACGGCAGCGACCCGTACGATCCTGACAACTGGAGCTATCTCGGCGACTACTAAATGGCGGCAGGTTTTCGGGCATTTTATCCGGACTATGGTGAAAATACGCGGCAATATAAATTTAATATAATATTTTAGAAAAAATGTATTAGAATACTACACGGTGGATGTTCTTGCGTTCACTTCAGGGGAAATAAAGCAGGAAAGAAGTCATATGATGTTTTTAAAGAACTTGTATATCGATCCCGGCACGGGCGGAATGCTCTTTACCGTTCTGTTCGGTATCTTCGGTGTGGTCATTTTCTCGGTCCGCGCCTTTATCATGAAGCTGAAATACTCAGCTACCGGCGAGAAAAATGCTAAGCTCTATAACACGAAGATTCCGATCGTCATCTTTGCCGAGAGCAAGAGATACTGGAATACTTTCGAGCCCATTCTCGACGAGTTCGAGAAGAAAAAGCAGAAGATCGTTTACATGACATGTTCCAAGGACGATCCGGTCTTCACCAAGGATTACAAATACATCACCGGACAGTTCATCGGCGAGGGCAACAAAGCATACTCGACACTCAACCTGCTGAATGCATCCGTTGTATTGTCATCGACACCGAGCCTTGATGTCTTCCAGTGGAAGCGCTCGAAAAATGTTGACTGCTATATCCACATTCCTCATATGGCCAGCGATATCATCCTGTACCGTATGTTCAGCGTAGATCACTTTGACGCGATCATTCTTCCCGGTGTTTATCAGGAAGAGCCTCTCCGACAGTTAGAAAAGATCCGCAAGATGGAGCCCAGAGACATGGTGCTTTGCGGTATTCCCTATATGGATGAGATGAAGAAAAGACTTGAAGCATCGGGCGAAGTTCCGCCGCACGAGAGAACGGTTCTTTTGGCGCCTACATGGGGTGAGAACGGAATACTCTCAAAGTATGGCGAGAGACTTATTGATGCGCTGGTTTCAACAGGTTACAAAGTAATTGTCAGACCTCACCCGCAGTCTTTCACTACAGAAAAAGAGATCATCGACAGACTTACATCTAAATACAATGATCCTTCAAAGGTAGAGTGGAACAGAGATAACGATAACTTCGAAGTCTTAAGGATGTCGGATATCCTGATCTCTGATTTCTCGGGTGTTATCTTCGATTTTGCGCTGGTATTCAACAAGCCCGTTATCTACACGGATCCTTCTACGATCGACACCGGTGTTTTCGATGCTTACTGGATCAAGGAGACTCCCTGGACATTCAGGATCCTGCCCGAACTCGGAATCGAACTCAGTGAAGACAATGTCGACAACATCAAAGATATCATCGATAAATGTATCGAAGATCCTTCCTTCAAGAAAGGACGCGAAATAGCGCGCTCCGAGTCCTGGGGATATATCGGCGAAGGCGCCAAGAGGTCTGCTGATTACGTTATCAAAAAGTATAACGAAGTCGTCAAAAAGAAAAAGCAGGCAGAGAAGGTCAAGGCTAGAAACGCCAAAAAAGCCGGCAAAAGAAAATTTACTCTGGCAAAAAGCAGGAGTTGATCAAAGATGTCATTTCTATCAAGTCTGTACACGTTATTAATCACACCTCTTGAACTTCTTTTCGAAGTTATATTCACGATCGCAAATAAAGTTATCGGCAACGAAGGATTATCGATCATTTTCTTAAGCCTTGCAGTTAACTTCCTCGTTCTTCCGCTGTACAAGAGAGCCGATGAGCTCCAGGCTGAAGAACGTGATATCCAGGCAATAATGGCTCCCCACGTCAAGCACATTAAGAAGAAGTTCAAAGGCGACGAGCGCTTCTTCATGCTCCAGGAGTATTACAGGATCAATCACTATAAGCCGGTCTACGCACTCAAGAGCTCGGTATCTCTCCTTCTTCAGATCCCGTTCTTCATGGCAGCCTACAACCTGCTGTCACACATGCAGAGCCTTCAGGGAATGAAGTTCGGCGTTCTTTCCGACTTAGGCAAGGAAGATGCTCTCTTCATGATCGGGAGCTTCCCTGTAAACGTCCTTCCGATACTCATGACTCTCATAAACATCATATCGGGCGTCATCTATACAAAGGGCCATCCTTTAAGATCGAAGATCCAGGTGTACGGTCTTGCTGCAGTATTCCTCGTATTGCTCTACCACTCACCTTCAGGCCTTGTTTTCTACTGGCTCTTAAATAACGTATTCTCACTCGTTAAGAATATCTTCTATAAGCTCAAGAACCCTAAGAAGGTACTTAGCATCGTTCTTGCCATAGCCGGAGTTATAGGTCTTGTCCTTACCGCAATGATCAAGAGACCGGATTATGAGTTAAGAGAAAAGATGCTTCTGGCATTCGGCTGCATCATCCTCATGCTCCCTCTTATCTCCCGCATAATTAAATTCGAGAAGATCATCCCGCCCGTCAAAAAGGATGCAGGTGCTTTCTTCGCAGGCACTGTGTTAATGGCCTTGATCACAGGTCTTTTGATCCCGGCTTCTGTTATCAGTGCTTCTCCGGAAGAGTTCTGCAATGTCTTAAACCCTGCTAACCCCTTCGTATACGTAGTCAATTCAATGCTCTTATCGTTCGGCAGCTGGGTCCTCTGGGGCGGCGTTTTCTACTTCTTCATGAGCGACAAGGTCAAAGCTTTGTTCAGTGTGGGAATCTGGGCTATATGCGGTATATCTTTATTCAATTACATGCTGGTCGGTACGGATCTCGGAATGCTGTCGACCACTCTGCAGTTTGAAGGCGCTCCTTCTTTCAGAGTCAGAGAGTACTGCTTTAACCTGCTCGTGATCGCTGCTATTGCAGCCGCCTTCTACTTCATTTATAAGAAGTTCCCCAAGATTGCCAAGTCGCTTCTCGCGATCGGCATCCTTACGATAATTGTCATCGGCGTAAAGTACGCCATGGATATTTCGAGATCATACAAAGAAAGCTTCCTCGGCGATGCCGAATACACAAGTTCTTCAGAAGATGATATGCCTACGATCCCGTTGAGCAAGGACGGTCATAACGTTGTAGTGCTCATGATAGACCGCGCCATCGGATCCTTCGTGCCGTATATGATGAATGAAAAGCCTGAATTGGCAGAGCAGTTCGACGGCTTCACCTATTATCCGAATACGATCTCTTACGGTATTTTCACCAATGTCGGTTCACCTTCTTTGTACGGCGGATACGATTACACTCCTGAGAATATCAACGAGAGGGATACGGTAAGCCTTGCCGAGAAGCAGAACGAAGCTCTTAGGGTCATGCCTGTCATCTTCGGCGAGAACGATTACAACGTAACTGTTTTCGATCCTTCTTATGCAAATTACAAGTGGAATCCTGACCTGTCGATCTACGACGATCATCCGGAATTCCACTGCTATAACACAATGGGATATTTCAGTGCTTTTGAAGACGAGAACGTCAGCGGCAATGTCGGCGACATAGCTTCCAGCCTTGATTCCGTCCGCAACCGTAATTTCTTCTGCTATTCAATGATGAAGACAGCTCCACTGATCTTGCAGGAGACGCTCTATGACGGCGGTATGTACAACGTATCTTCAACAGCTTCGGTTGTTATGCAGAGAACTTACAGCGCCACCAGGAGCTCAGGATATTCGATGTCCTTCCTGGAATCATATGCCGTGCTCAAGAAGCTTCCTGATATCACAGTCGTTAATGACAGCTCAGAGAACACTTTCCTGATGATGGCTAATAACACGGCCCACTCTCAGTGCTTATTGCAGGAGCCTGATTATGTTCCTGCCCTCACAGTCGACAACACTGCATTTGACGTCGATATGGAAGCTCGCTACACGGTTAACGGCATCACGATGCCGCTCGAAAACGAGAAGCAGGTCTCCCACTATCACGTAAACATGGCTGCATTCCTTAAGCTCGGAGAGTGGTTCGATTATTTGCGCGAAATGGGTGTCTATGACAACACCAGGATCATTATCGTCGCTGACCACGGAAGAGGCCTGCACCAGTTCGGCGTTACCTGCAACGGTTACGATGTCCAGGACTACATGCCTGCCCTTCTGGTAAAAGATTTCAACGCCAAGGGCTTCACGGTAGACGAGGAATTCATGACCAACGCTGACACTCCGACTCTTGCATTCAAAGATCTCATCGATAATCCCGTTAATCCGGCTACAGGCAATCCGATCAATTCCGATCCCAAGAACGGACCTCAGCATGTTCTCTATTCCGAGATCTGGAGCACGACGGATAACGACGGCAACAAGTTCCTGCCCGGCTCATGGTTCTGCTTCGAAGGTCAGGATATTTACGATGCGGATAACTGGTCGTACCTGGGAGATTACTGATAAAACATCCAGGGGCCTGTTATGCTCATTCACCCGATAAAGCCTGTTTACGATAAAGACTCCAGGGTGCTTATCCTTGGCAGCTTTCATTAATAAGGCATAAAAATACCCGGAGCTTCTTTTGAACTCCGGGTATTTGTTATTTCAGATCAATACCGAATTATCCTTCGACCTTGCCTATCAGTCTGTCATCTCCATTATAGAAAGCATAGGAAATGAGATCGGGACGGATCTTATACTGCTTCTCGAACTTGTCCTTAAGTTCGATGAGCTGCTTCTCGTAACCCGCCTGCAGAAGTGCCGACTTCATAGCAACCATTTCTGTGTCGTTAAAATTCTTCTTGAAATAGAAATTGCAATAAATCGAATTTCCTTTTACCTCGAGAGTTATATCTTTGCAATTTGATGAGATCTCAGGATCGCTCTTAAATTCAGCAAGGACAGATTCAATCTCTCTTTGGCTGATTCTTTCCTCAAGTGTGCTGCCCGTATAGCATCCTGTTAACATAAAAATGCACATGAATACTAATACAATGTTGATTGCCGCTTTACGCATGTTTTTTCCTCCCCGAAAAAATAAGTTTTACCCCAACAGCTCAATGGTACTTGATTGTCTGTCTTTGTGTCAATGAAATTTGAATAATAATCTTAAGAAAAATAAAAATGGTGTCTCAGACGAGACACCATTTGAGTATTGGTTTGTGATCCGGATTACTCTTCGATCGTTGCGATGAGTTTCTCATCGTTTGTGTAGTAGCTGAAAGAGAGCTTGTCAGGACGGATTCCGCAATCCTTCTTGAACGTATCCTTAAGACCATCGATCTGATCCTGAAGACCACTGTTCTCGAGGCTGTCCTTAACTGCATCGATCTGATCGTCATCAAGATCCATCTTGTAGTAATACTTATAAGTTACGTGATTGTCCTCGATCTCGATCTCGATGTCTCTGTAATAAGTCTGGAAGTAAGAATCTTCCTTCATCTCATCACAAAGCTTCTCGATCTCAGCAGGGCTGATCTTCTGCTCGATTGTCTTAGCAAAGCATCCTGCAAACATGAAGATGCACATAAATACTGCGACAATGCTAACAAGTGTTTTACGCATAATACTTTCTCCTTTACCTTGTCCCGAGTGATTCCGTCTTACAGATAACGCTCCCCCTAAAAGAACGGTCTCTGAATTGAATTTCCGAATATCCCCGTTTGTTTTTGGTTTTCCAACGGGCAAATATTACGAAAAATGCCAAAAAAAGTCAACTTTTTTTCAGAATAGCAGAGGTGTCCTTACAACACTTTATATAATTCACTAATAATTCAAAGGAACGCTCTTCTTATCTCTGTATATTCGGATATACTAAAAATGTCTATATTTGCGCTAAAGCGGGGTAGCTTATATGGGTAAGAAATTAAGATCACTGATAAGTATTATCCTTACTGCCGTGATGGTAGTCGTTGCTGTACCGATCATGTCTGTGCCTGTAGATGCAACGGAAGAATACAATTCCAAGATTAACGGTCAGGACTACGAACCGTCAGAAAGATATACGATTCTGGTTTTGGATGTGTCCGGACCGGAAGAGTTTTTTATTAATAATAATACCGAAACATATATTTCAGACAGCTCCATAGAAGACGTAAAATCATCAGCAAAAAAATTCCTAGACGCAGCAAATACATCGCTGTCACATAATCAAATAGCTATTGTTACTTATGCAGAAGAAGCCGAAATCGTATCTGACTTTACTGATGATATTTCCGCTTTGATTAATAAGTTAGATGATATCCAAGAGAAAACAAAGGAAGCAAGAAGCATTGAAGCGGGTCTGGTCTGCGCCAAAGACTTGATGGACAAAGTAACAGCAGACAATGCAATTAAAAACATATTGCTATGCACCACAGGTCTTACAAGTTGCGGGAATTATAGTTATTCCGGTCAGTATAACAAAAACACCGTAGCTTCAACTTGGCAGAATATTGACACAAGAGTAAAGCTTTATGCTTACGCAAATGTCGCAATTGATGCAGCTAACTCACTAAAAGAAACTGACACAGCTATTTATGTAATCGGATTATTTAATCCGATAGAAGCATCTATACCTGACAAAAGCACATTAAATAATGTAAAAGAGTTCTTTAGACTAACAGCACATGATCTGGCTTCTTCAGAAAGCACTTTTTATGCTGTGGAAAATGTGGAGGATTTGGATTTTACTTTCGGTGAATTGCAGGATGACTTGATTGGAAGCGGCACCGTCCGCATCTATAATGATTCTGATTCAAATCCCGAAAATGCTCCTAAAGATACTGCGGAATCCTTTGATAAAAAAACCAGGCCAGCTCCATCATTAGGATTGTACGGGTACTATGAGGACGTTCTTTGGGGACCGGAACTTTTCGAACAACCCTCAACTCAGCTTGAATCGTCTTCGACATTACATTCAGATACAACAACTTATAATTTGGCTATGCTAAGCGGTTGCCTTTGCACAGTTGCAACTAAACCGGATTATCTCTTGCAGGCATATCTTGATTTAGGATTTAAAGATGAAGATATCTATTTCTATAGTTATAAAGATCATTCGCATAATCGACCTAATGCAACACGAAATGGTAAAAAGTTTGCTGATGATGCTGATCTGGCTTTCTCTATAGCTTCCCGTACTATGACGATTAATGGAGTAGATAGTGATGTTTTGGTAATTGTCGCCCGCGGAACAACCTCTAATGCTGAATTTGTTATGGACGCGAACATGTCTGCAAACAAAGAATTCTATAACTATATTGCCTGGGATTGGAATTGGGAATTCGAGGAAGATATTTTTGCAGGTCTGGCAGATTATTATAATGACCATCCTGATATAGGAAAAAGACCTCTAAAAATCTTGGTAACTGGTCACAGTTTGGGTGGAGGTGCTGCAAATCTGGTTGCAGCAAAATTTGATATGGAAGCAGGAAAAGATTATCTGTTCTGCAAGAACATATCCAAAGATGACGTTTACGCTTTTACATTTGGGGCATTAAACAGTATCATCAAAAAAATGTGGAACGATAAGCCTGTGGATACGCCTGTAAAAGGTTTCGACAACATAGTAAATATATTTAATGAACTTGATACATTTGGACCTGAAGGCGATGCTCTATTTAATATAAAACCAGCAAATGGTGACCAATCTTTTTATAATAAATTCGGTCGTTTTTATACGTTCAGAAGTGATATGGATGGTCCTGTTAAACATTTTGCTAATTCCAGGACACATCAGATAGTCGGATATGTATATGCGGTGAAAACCGGAATGCTGCACACTACGTCTATTGACTTTACGAAAAAGGAAATAAGAGTAATCATCCGATGCCCGGTTGATGTAACAGTAATGCATGGAGAAGATATCGTCTGTCAAATTGTTTCAGATGAAATAGTAAGCATAGATTCGTCCATAACGGCCTATGTTGAAGACTCAAGCAAGACACTTATTATTCCACATGATTCTGACTATCAAATCTATATAACTGCCACTAACAGCGGTACTATGAACTATGTCATTCAGGATTTGGATATAACTAGTAATTCCTCTGCCTCTTTCGTCGACATCGCTCTTGAGACTGACAAAACCTTCTTATGCGAGCTTACTCCAGACACTAACATTGACAAGGTAGATCTTTTCGTAACCGACAAAGACGGAAATATCATTGCAAAGATCACAGGTGACGGACAGGAAGTCGATCCTAATGCTGTAACAGCGACGCCCACGCCTACCCCTACGCCTTCACCAACGCCAACTGCAGCACCTACTCCGGTTCCGATATCGTACACCGTAGTCAGTGAAGATATCGTTTGGAAGAACGGTTCGTTTGCAGATCTTGATATTGTCGTTGAAAGAAGCGAAGATAACGAATCAAGCCTGAATCACTTTACAGATGTCAAAGTCAACGGCAAGACATTGGATAAAGATACCGAATATGAGGTTTCCGACAGCCTAAAGATCACATTAAAAAATAAATATCTGCGAACGCTTGAAGCAGGCAAGCAGACAGTCCTCATTGAATTTGACGACGGTGAAGTATCTGCTCAGATTACGATAGAAGAAAGAGGCAGCATGGGCATAACAACGATAATAGGCATTGCGCTGGCTGCTGTCGTTGTTCTTGCATTGTTGCTTGTAGCAGCATTCGTGATCTTCAAGAAACTTAAGATCTGATCAATGGTGTTTCCTGTTTTGTTGCCTAAAAAACTGTTTTCAGAAAATACTGCGGGCATATTCTTCACGAAAACTTCAATAAAATGGCCTATTCGTGAAGATTTCAGGTAGCGGGGATTAGGGCTCTTCGTCGGCGCTGAAAAATGCGGAAAACCGGATTGCGTAAATCGAGCGTAAATCAGGTCGAATAACGCACGGATTCACGCAAATATCGCCAAACTAGCGTAGAACTGTGCCTAAATCAGACCAAATAACGCACTTTTCGCGCACTTCGCTTGCGTTCGCGAAAAATACCATAATAAAAAGCGCACCACGCTTCGCGCGCACATAAAAACCTGCTAACAAAAATCAAGAGTTTGTTGGCAGGTTTTTCTTTGGTGCATTTTAGGCATGGCAAACAGACCGGAATCAAATCCGGTCTTTGTTTTAGTCGAAAATACTTATACTGCTTGGTAAACCTCCATCACTCG
>JAFRST010000055.1 GCA_017427465.1 Clostridiales bacterium
AGTTGAAGTTATGCGCGAGATGAGAAGAAAAGATAGGAAGTTGGAAATAGAGGATATTCATTATGTTTTGAATACAGGTGAGTATGGTGTGCTGTCTACTGTTACGCCGGATGGAACACCTTACAGCATTCCAATTTCATATGCCTATGATGAAGATAATAATGTTATTTATATGCATTGTACAGCAGACGGTGGCCAGAACATTGAGAATATAACTTTTCAGCCTGTTGTGTGTTATACCATTGTGACAGGGACAGAGGTTCTTCCCGAGAACTTTTCCACAAGATACTGGTCGGTAAATGTGTTCGGAAAAATAGATATTATTACGAATACTGAACAGAAGAAAGAAGGATTGAGGAAACTCTTATTCAAGTATTCTGCTGACTTCAAGGAAAAAGGGTTGAATTATATAGATTCTGCCGTTGACCGAGTTTTTGTTTTGAAATTGTCAATATCAGAAGTGACAGGGAAAGCGAGGAAACAATAATGGCTGATTATTACATTGCAAGTTGCGTGTTTACTTCGCAGTTTCCGGAATTAAGTCTCAAGATTCAGAATTATATTCGAGACCGGTTTGGCTTTTCAGTTGTAAGGTGCTGCATACCTAAGTATAAACTTAGAGAGTATGAAGAAAAAATGCCCGAAGGACACTTAAGAAACTGCTGGAGCAGCCTTCCTGATTCCAATATATTCACCGAAGGAGACAGTGTTTATTCATTATGTCATAACTGCAATAACATTATTGAAGAGATGCGTCCTGGCGCCAAGATTCATTCTTTGTGGGAGCTGATTGATTCAGATTCCTCCTTTCCTTTCTCGAATTATCACGGCCTAAAAGCATATGTTCAAGATTGTTGGCGGTCAAGAGATCGGAAAGATGAGCAAGATGCCGTCCGGAGTCTGCTTAAAAAGATGAATATTGAGGTCATGGAAATCCCTGAAAATAGGGCCGGGACAGAATTCTGCGGGGCATCCCTGTATCGTGCACAGCCGCCGCGAAATCCTAAGCTTGCTCCAAAGCATTATGTGGCTGGTGCAGTCGGAAAGTTTATCCCTCATTCGCCAGAACAGCAGAGTATGTTGATGCAGGAATACTGTCGTCAGTTTAGCACTGATAAGGTTGTCTGTTACTGCCATTATTGCCTGGAGGGCTTAATCATGGGACGGGCAGATGCAAAGCACTTGGCACAGATGCTTTTTGTCTGAGGTTGATGACGAGGCTTAGGCTGTACGCTGGAGGCTGAGGTGATATTAGACGACACTATGCCAAAATGATAATGGCTCAATCAAATTCTCATTTGTCGAGATAATAAGATAACGATCGAGATGGTGCTTACGAGCGCCATCTCTTTTCTTTTAATAAATTTGATGTCAGCCACAACTGACACCATGCGTCTGACCCTATTGCAATCGCTCCCGTTTTGACTATAATGGGATTTGAAATCCCACATAGGAATTGAGGTGCTGATATGAGGACAAAAGATCAAGGAACTCTCGATGCGATACTGAAGTTCGTGAACAAGTATTACCAGAAGAATCGCGTAGCTCCTACGATAACAGATGTCGCGGAAGGCGTCGGTGTGGCCCGATCCACGACTCATCGCTATCTTCAGGAACTGAGCGAACGAGGTGTACTTAACTACGACAGAGGTATCCTTTCTGCTCCCGAGAGTGCCAAAATGAAGACGGCCTACGTTTCCGCCCCATTAGTAGGCTCCATTCAGTGTGGCTCCCCTGAGGAAGAACAGGAATATGTCGAAGAGTATGTCAGTCTGCCGGTCTCTATGTTTGGCAAAGGAGAGTTTTATATTCTCCGGGCGAAAGGAGATTCCATGGTCGATGCCGGTATCGAGGAGGATGATCTGCTGGTTATCGAGCGCAATTGCCCTGCTGATGTAGGGGATATAGTCGTTGCGCTCGACGCTAACGGACAGAACACTCTGAAGCGCTATACCGGATATGACGAAAACAAAGGCTGCTATCTTCTCGCGTATGAGAACGAAGCGAAATATCCAGGGAAGGTCATAAAAGTGAAGAGCTTCACCGTTCAGGGTGTTGCCCGGCATGTTCTTAAGACTCTCTGAGAAATAAATGTGATAGGAGATGCTTGAAGTGAGTGCTACTGATGTGAAGTGCCCTATCTGCGGTACAGTGAATAGGTCTCTCGACTTAGAGGAAACAGACGGATGGATGGAATGTGAGCATTGCGGGAATGCGGTTCAGCTCATGAAGTATGTCAAGACACGGCGCATACCGTGTTATCAGATGAAAGACTGTCAGGTACTGGTTCCTCTTCCGCAGAAATAATCGTAAAGGAGTACGGCGATGCTGGAGGATTGGACGATTTATTCCTGGTATTGCCCGAACTGCAAGAACGAAGTTGCGGGGCTGAAAAATGAGAAGAACCAGATAAAAGTAATGTGTAATAACTGCGGAGCCAGGATGGTCCGCACCTTATGCGGCCGGAGGCATGATGTGATCGACGTCTACCCTCCGGACGGCGAAGAACGATATGACTTAAAACTTAGGAGGTTATGATAATGACGATGATTGAGCGTTTCGTCAAAGAGCGTAACGAAGCCCTGTTCAGCCTGGACAGGAAGAAGATCGAAGCTTATCTCATCAAATACGGTGAGACTGAGTTTGCTGACACTCCGGATCTGCTCTTCTGGGCAGGCGTCTACAAGGCGATCTGCGGTATCAAGAGTGCGCCGCCGGAGCTGGTCGATAAAGCTCACGGCTGGCTTACTGAAAACGGGTTTGCTATTCCCGCATAAATAGCAGCGTAACAACTGAATCAACGGCATCACGACGGGTCGGTCGGGCTGAAACAGGGCCACACTAAATCCGATTCCAGGTCACTTGACCGTGCGGCAGAAATGCCCGAACTCTTCACCGGTAGTTAAACCAGACATACATGAGAGGCCACCGGCAGGATAAGACACTATAGGTCTACCTATAAGTCTTGCCTGTCGGTGGCTTTTTCTTTTTTCTGGCACTCTATTGGTGACAAATACATATTCGCAGCCTGAAGTACAAGGGCCAAGGATACAAATACGCTGATTTCAATTCTTTTTTGAAAAAGCAGTATTGGTACCCTAAGATTTCTGCACCCTTTTTCAGGCATGCAGCAACAGGAGTCCATACGCCAGCGTGTTTGTGTCCTTCGGACCGCAGCAGGCGGAAAGGACTTTTTATGTTGCTCCAGTGGCTTTGCTACATAGCTGAATACCCGTAACTCCGAGATTTGGAATCCGCATACAACCCAAATTTCAAATCTTAAGGAGTTACGAAAATGAATAAGAATGAACTTTTAGATCAGTTCAAAGAGGACTGCCGTGTTGTGAGCATGGCAAACGAATATCCGGGATATGTAGGTGAGATCAAATGGATCATCTTCTCGTCCCTTGCCGAGGAAGAACTCGCAGCAAGATATGCGAGCGTTGTCGTTTCGTTCAAGCCTTATCTTTACATGAGCATGGATCAATATGCTCCGGTTCGTGAGTTTAACAACAATGACAGGAAGCACAGAAGGCGTTCGGAAGAAACATACGATGTCTTCGGCTTCGTTGACGGAGAAGCTGAGATGCACCATCCGGAACTCGCCTATGAAGATGCGGTCGGCGAATATGACGATCTCTACTCTGCTTTGGAGAAGCTTTCTCCCAAGCAGAGAGATCGGATCATCAAGAGGTTCTTTGAAGGTAAAACGTTGTGCGAAATCGCGGAGGAAGAAGGACAGTCCTTTCAGGCGATTTCGAAATCAACAGCGTGTGCATTGAAGACACTGAAAAAACTTTTGGAACAGGGTTGAATTTTACCCCTCCAAATCTCCGAATAAGTGAAGGGACCTGAATCCCTTCACTTATTACGAAGGGAGAACTGAATACATGAACACGGAAAACAGAAAGGTAAAACGCTTTGAAATCTATCTCTACGACTTTGGCGAGAATGCTGGCTCAATCCAATGCGGCAGAAGGCCTGTCCTGATACTTCAGGATGACCGCTTCAACGAGAATAGTCCAACAACCATCGTCGCTGCGCTGACCACCGCAATCAAGAAGGAGTATCTGCCTTCTCACATCTTTGTCGGAGAACGTTTTGGTCTGAAGAAACCTTCTATGGTTCTGCTCGAACAGATACGCACGGTCAATCAAAATGATCTGCTGGAGTTCGTCGGTGTCCTGGATGACGACTATCTGATCCGTGCACTGAACCGTGGACTCAAGAAGACCTTCGGTCTGTGGAACTACAATCCGAAAAGCAAAAACGCGATACGGTGCCTCTGTCCGACATGCGTG
>JAFRST010000056.1 GCA_017427465.1 Clostridiales bacterium
AAATTTAGCCTCAAATTCGAAAAAGTCTCTTTGGTTTGAGGGCAGATTTGAGGGCGTAGCCTCAAGTTTAGCCTCAAATTCGAACGTCATGAAGCAGCTTGAGGGCAGATTTGAGGGTGGTGCCTCAAATTTAGCCTCAAATTCGAAAAAGTCTCTTTGGTTTGAGGGCAGATTTGAGGGCGTAGCCTCAAGTTTAGCCTCAAATTCGAACGTCATGAAGCAGCTTGAGGGCAGATTTGAGGGTGTAGCCTCAAATTTAGCCTCAAATTCGAACGTCATGAAGCAACTTGATGGTGGAACCTCAAATCCCAATGTCATGAAACTGTATGTAAGGTGAACTGTATTCCGGCTGTCCCTTCACAAATACCTTAAAACAACAGCGCATCAAAAAACTTCAGATAACATGCCAAATCAGAAGTGAGTTGCACTTGTCAGTTAATTAACATAATCAAAAAACAATTAAGACTAGTCTCAACTTTTGGCTGATTACTTCCATATTTGATGTCAGCGCACATAATATGACGTAAGAGAATAATATGAGAGGAAATATTGGATTGTGAATAAGATTGTTTTGCCGATGAAGGTTCACGCTGTAAAACTGGAATATCAGAGACTGGAGTTAGAAAAAATGCCTCATGGACATTTCAAGATGAAGAATGGGAGAAAGTATGTGTATGTTACATATGATCCTCAAAACGCCAAACTTAATTTGCGGCATCCGTCCAGGCTGCTTGTTGATTCAAAGCGCGGAAAGGAATATGCAGATTCTGTATCAAGATATTTGGAACTTAAGCAAGCATACACAAACCTTCTTAATGAGTGGAATTCGAGATATAGCGTAACTCCTCCGGGTGTCAGTTTTCCTATAGTGCAATTTTCGGACCCTCATAAAATGAACAATGAGTTTTACAAAAGACAAAAGGCTCTTTGCGGAGAATACACTCCCAAATGCCCCACTGTCAGTGATCACGGCGAATTGAAATCGAAGAATGAACAGATGGGTGCTGATCTGCTGAAGCAAATGGGCATTCCTTTTAAATATGAGCCGGAAGTGTCATTTGTGAATACAGAAGAAGTTATTGATCCTGATTTTTTGATCAACTTTTTTGAGATTGACAGATGTGCTTACCTCGAGATTTTGGGCATGAATGATAAAGTGGATTATTCTGTGCGCACAGCTGCAAAGATGAACAGTTTCTCTAAAGATACATATAGGCCGGGCAGGGAAGTGATTTACGTAATCCTATATGACAAAGCCAATTTTGATGAGGATTATTTCGTCAGCCAGATTTTGACGGCATTTAACAATATGATCCCTGACAGTGCGCTTGTTTGGAAATCCGATTCCTGTGCCGGCTGATAAATCCAAGCTTAAGAAGATGTGAATTAATGAAAGGGCGAAAATGAGGCTGTGGCCTTGCGTTTAGCCTCAAATCTTAGTGCCGTGAAGCAATTTGAGGGCAGATTTGAGGGTGTAGCCTCAAGTTTAGCCTCAAATCTTAGTGCCGTGAAACAATTTGAGGGCAGATTTGAGGGTGGTGCCTCAAGTTTAGCCTCAAATCTTAGTGCCGTGAAGCAATTTGAGGGCAGATTTGAGGGTGGTGCCTCAAATTTAGCCGCGATTCTTTATGGTGAGTTATACTTTTGCTATTTGCCCCTCTTGAATGTAAAATTACTACGGCATGATCAAGTTTAAGACAACATCACCTGAACAGACTGAGCGGTTTGGCAGAGAGCTTGCCAAGTCTCTTTGCGCGGGCGACGTGATCGCGTTAACGGGCGATCTCGGCGCGGGTAAGACATGCCTTACGAGAGGTATCGCTGACGGTCTGGGCTCGACGGCGCATGTCTCAAGTCCGACATTTACTATCGTCAACGAGTATGACGGCGGCAGGCTGATGCTGTTCCATTTCGATACATACAGATTGTCAGGACCTGACGATTTCCTTATGAGCGGCCTTGATGAATATTTCTTCAGAGGCGGCGTTTGCGTCATTGAGTGGAGCGACATCATAGAAGAACTGTTGCCTGAAGGCACGATTAAGATGACAATAAAAGGTGACGGCAACAACAGACTGTTCGAGTGCAGGTGTTCTGAGAAGCACCTGGGTTATGTTGAGAAGGCGGCTGTGGCCGCCGGAGCTGAGATAGAAGAATGAGAAGGCGGCAGTGGCCGCCGGAACTGAGATAGAAGAATGAGATTACTTGTTTGCGACACATCCGATAAGAACTGTTCTGCCGGCATTTTTGAAGACGGCAAGGAGATCTGCTATGAGCTCTCGTTTGAGACGAAGACTCATTCGGAGACGTTTATGCCCTTGGTCCACAGAGTCATGGCGAAGGCAAAGATCAGGCACGAAGATCTTGACGGTTATGCAGTGACAGTAGGTCCCGGTTCTTTTACAGGAATCAGGATCGGACTTGCAGCAGTTAAGGGCATGGCTCTTGCAGCTGACAAGAAGTGCATAGCGGTATCTTCTACTGAGGCTCTTGCCAGGTCATGCGAGAACGTGACTATGACACCTAAGGGCGAGACCTTGATCGTGCCTGCATTGGACGCAAGGAACAACAGAGTCTTTGCCCAGGCGGCAAACGATGAGACGCTAAAGCCGCTCCTTCCCGAGAACGCATACGATGCCGATGAATTTGTAGCTAAGATCGAGAAGATCCCGGAGATCATTTACGGCAAGCTGCGTCAGATCATTGTGGTAGGAAGCGGCGCCGTTGTTATGAAGAAAGCTTTCGAGAAGGCCGGCTCAAGACTTAATATCTACTATGCACCGGGAGCTGCCATCATACCTAAGGGCGTTGCATTGGCTGCTTTCGCGAGCAAAGATCTTATAGACGCCAGGGATCTCAAGGCATCTTACTGCGCCGTCTCACAGGCTGAGAGGCTTAAGAAGAATGACTGATCCGGATTTGGTCATCAGATCGGCCGAGCTTTCCGATATCAAATGCATAATGGCCTTAGAGCAGGGCTCGATCGTTCATCCGTGGGAGAGCGAGGCTATAAAGAGCCTCATTGCCGATAAGAACAAGAAGTGCTATGTTGCAGAACTTAAAGGTGAGATCGTCGGCTATATCGGCGCTGAGACTGTATTGGACGAATGCAATATCGGCAATATCGTTACTCGTAAGGACTGCAGAGGAAGAGGATTTGCGACAGAGATCTTAGGCATTCTCTTAGATGTCCTTAAGCGCGACGGCATCTCGAAAGTATTCCTCGAAGTCGAGCACGATAATGTCCCTGCCATCGCTCTTTATGAGAAGCACGGGTTTACAAGGTACGGCCTAAGGAGCGATTATTACGGTCCCGGCAAGGATGCCGTCCTTATGACCAAAGCGCTTTGATTGTCGATTTTAACAAAAGGTTTTGCCAAAACTAATTCATTTGGGGTAAATAGCCGAAATTAGACAGAACGGTTCGTTTTTGGTTGATTTTCGAAAAGGTCAAAAATATACTTATGTCGTATTTAATGAGGGGATGTACCTGAACTATGACTAAAGAAAAGATCGTATTTGATTGTGAAGACGCTTTGCAGATGAAGGCAGTTGCTGTCATGATCCAGAAAGCTTCACAGTACCACAGCACAATCTATATTGTTCGTAGCGGCAGAAGAGCTAATGCAAAGAGTCTTTTGGGTGTTATGTCCCTCGGTATCGAGAACGGCGCCGAGATCGAGATCGAAGCTAACGGCGACGACGAGAAGGAAGCTTGCGAAGCTCTCATCTCCCATCTCAAGAATCCTAAGATTGCAGTGTAATGCCCGCCGGTAAATTTGATGCCAGGCTGGACACGGTTCCATTAAGCCCCGGAGTGTACCTTATGAAGGACTCTTCGGGCTGTGTTATTTATGTAGGAAAAGCAAAGAAATTAAGGAACAGGCTCAAGAGTTATTTCGGAGGAGGAACGATCTCCAGTCCTAAGGTCAGGGCGATGGTATCGCATGTAGCTGACTTCGAATACACGGTCGTCGGTTCCGAGCCTGAGGCTTTGCTTCTCGAGAACAATCTCATCAAGAGATACCAGCCCCGTTACAATATCCTTCTCAGAGACGACAAGGGATACCCTTATATCTGCGTCACACTGAATGAAGCATACCCAAGAGTTTTTAAGGCTTTCAGGCCCGATCCTGAGGCGCGCAAAAAAGGCGCCAAGTATTACGGTCCTTATATGGGTTCCGACTGCTTCGAAGTGCTGAAAGCGATCAATGATATCTTCCCCTTAAAGCGCTGCAAGAAGGTCTTCCCAAGAGATATCGGCAAGGAGAGACCCTGCCTAAATTATCACATCGGCAAGTGCATGGCGCCCTGTCTCGGTACGGTCAGGAGCGAGGATTACCGCGCCATGACCGACCAGATCGTCCAGTTCTTTGAAGGTAAATATGACGGCATCGAGAAGAGCATCGAAGCGCAGATGGAAGAGTGCTCTGCCAATCTCGAATTCGAGAAGGCGGGAGCTTTAAGAGACAGGCTCTATGCGCTCCGTGCGATACGTCAGAACCAGAGAGTCTATCTCGATATCGAGCGCGATGTGGATGCCATCGGTCTTTATTCCGACTGCGGTGAGACGTGTGTAAGAAAGCTCGAATTAAGACAGGGAAGAATAGTCGGATCATCCACGTATTTCTTTGCCGGAGAAGACGGCGACAGGGAAGAGATCTTAAAGAATTTCCTCATGCAGTACTATGAGGATGCGCCGTTTATTCCGCCCCTTATACTCGTGCCTTTTGAGATGGAAGAAGATGATCTTGAAGTCATCGAGAAGACTCTTACCGAGAAGCTCGGAAAGCATTGCAGACTCCATGTCGCAGAGCGCGGAGAACTCCGTGAACTCTCTGATCTGGCGAAAAACAACGCCCGCGAGATGATGGTCAGGAGAGTCTTAAGAGGGGGCTCCGCTAATGCGGATCCTTCGCTTCCTGTAAGGTACCTTGAAGAGCTTTTGGGAGCGCCTGAAGGATCGATCTCAAGAGCGGAATCATTCGATATATCAAACCTCGGCAACGATGATATCTGCGCGGGCATGGTCGTTTTCAAAGACGGCAGGGCCGATAAGCAGTCATACAGATTATTCAAGATGAAGAGAGTCGAATCCCAGGACGATTACGCGTCCATGAGAGAGACTTTGGAAAGACGCTTCAGCCATAGCGAAGACGACGGATTTAAGTATCCGGATGTCATCCTCGTTGACGGCGGCAAGGGCCAGCTCGAAGCTGTCGCTTCTGTCGTCAGATCGATGGAAGGTACTGACAATATTTACCTCGTGGGAATGGTCAAGAACGATCACCACAAGACAGCGGGAATCGTTTTCGAAGACGGACGCGAGATAAGGCTTGAAGGCAGGACCCTGACTGATCAGGAGATGGGACTTTTGAGATTTTTGACGACTGTCCAGAATGAAGTCCACAGGTTCGCGATCACTTATCAGCGCAAGCTCTCGGGCAAGCGCAACATCAGATATAAACTTGAGACCATAGAGGGCATAGGACCTGCAAAGCGCAGGAATCTGCTCTCGCATTTTGGTACAATAAAAGCCGTGGAAAATGCAAGCGTTGAAGACCTTAAAGAGGTCAAGGGCATCACGGAAAAGGACGCCGCCGCAATCTATCAGCATTTCCACAGGGAGATCTAATGGCGATTTACGCACTGGCAGATCTGCATCTTTGTTTGAGCTGCCCCGAAAAGTCGATGGAATACGTCTGGTCCGCCTGGGACAATTATGTCCAAAGGATCAAGGAGAACTGGGAAGCGGTTGTCACAGCTGAAGACACCGTGCTGATTCCGGGCGATATCTCATGGGCTACCTATGTCGATAAGGCCGAAGAAGATTTCCGTTTTATCTCAGAGCTCCCCGGGCGCAAGCTCTTATCACGCGGCAACCACGATTACTGGTGGACCACGATGAAGAAGATGGAAGAGTTCTTCGAACAGAAGGGCTTTAAAGATCTTGGATTCGTAAGGACCAATGTGGCAGAGGCTGACGGATGTCTTATCTCCGGCACGAGAGGCTGGATGATAGAAACCCGCGACGCTATCAGCGGCTCCGATAATAAGAAGATATACGATCGCGAAAGACTCAGGATACAGATGTGCATCGATAAACTTAATGAAGCCGATCCTGAGCATGCCAAAAAACATATCCTCATGATCCACTATCCGCCTATCACATCAAATATGGGATTTACTGAATTCGCTCATCAGATGGCACAGGGCGGAATCGATATCTGCGTCTACGGACACCTTCACGGCAAGTCTCACAAGAAGGCTTTTGAAGGTGATTTTGAAGGAACGAAGTTCATCTGCACATCAGCAGATTTTGTCGGATTTAAGCCGGTGAAGATCTTATGAAACTTTCAGGGATAAAGAGTTATTTGAGCAAACCGTCAAGAGCAGTTTTTGCTTCTCTTGCTTTGAGCGTGATCACAGTTCTTCTTCTCTTTGTATTTAAGCCTTTGTTCCCCGAGAAAACTGCCATCTACAGGTCGTTAAGCCCCGTGGGATGCCTGGACTTAGAGCCCGGTGACAGCATAGAAGTCAACTTTAAGACTTTCACTGATTTTGACACATACAGCGTCGGGATAATGCCGGATTCGCCGGTCAAGACGTTTGACTCTGATCTTAAGGAGATCTCTGACGGAACGTATACTCTTACCATCACAAATTCCGGTGATGACGTGCTCCGTCTGGCGCTCGCATCGCCTCTGGTTTATAAGGCTATTGAACAGACAAATGAGACCGGCACGATCAATCTTGCGCTGTATAAGAAGGGAAGTCCCAATGGCTTGATTTTGGCTTATGTGGCGATGTTCACTGCACTGTTCGTCTTCTTCGTAAGCTTTGCGTTCTTGACCGATAAACTTACACCTTCAAAGTTCTATCTGATAGGTGCTGTTACGCTCGGACTCGGTGTGTATCCTATACTTTTCCCTGCGTGGACCGCGCACGATTCTGACGCGCATTTCCAGGCTGCATACAGGTTCTCTAACATCCTTCTCGGCAAGAGTTCGGGATGGACTGCCAGAGAATGCGATGTCGAGTTCTTCAGGGGATCGTGGAAGAGGTTCGTTTTTGAAGGCGGATACAGACCTGATCCTGCAAGCGATATCTATCTGCCCGCAGTACTGAATAAGAGCATGTCCGTATCCCGCAGCCAGTCGGTCATGGTCGCATCTGACGGCGGTGAATACGCATACATGCTCTATTACGGCATCTTCAATTATCTGCCGCTCGCATTCGGCATGGCTTTGGGCAGGCTGGTGTATCTGTCTCCTATGGCCATGATCAATTTTGCACGATATCTGCAGGGCCTGCTCTTCGTGATCCTTACATGGCGCGCGATCAGGAAGATCAAGTCTGAGAACGCCGCTTATCTTCTGACATTGGTATCGCTCTTCCCGATGACTCTCGCGTATCTTACCGCGTTCAGTTACGACGGCCCCGTCATGCTGGTCGTCATCTGCTGTATGGCACAGCTCTTCCGCCTGAAAGAAGACGAAGGATCCTGGACGAGGAAGAACATCATCGAGACTTTAGTCTGGTTTTTCCTGCTTGGCAGCGTAAAGGGCGGCGCGTACGTCATCTTGTTCCCGATGGTATTCATGCTTCTGGCTAAGCCCGTAAAGCGCAAGAGCAATATTCTCCCGTTTGCCCTGATTGCGATGTCTTTGCTGGCGCTTGTCGTAAACAATGTTCTGCTCAAGCCCCGGGGAGAGGAGCTCTTCCAGCTTGACGGCGGCGAAGGAGCTTATTCTGCCAGCTTTGCCCTGTACCATCCGTTCCGATATCTCGGCATGTGCGTTAAGACTTTGCTCGCATTCTCAGGCGAGCTCATTACAGACAGTGTCGGCAGGAGTGAAGGCTGGAATGAAGTCGCGATACCGGGCATCATCATTATCGTTATCCTTATCGGAACTTATTTGTGCGTCCTTGCGTCCGGCAAGGTCTCGAAAGTTACCAGGCAGCAGGCTGTCTCATTTATAGCTGCATGCGTGCTCCTGCTTCTTATGGCGCCCGTCATGCTTTTGCACGATACACCTGTCGGATATGAGCTCATAATGGGTGTTCAGGGAAGATATTTCAGACCGATGGCACCGCTGGTCGTAATGCTGTTTGCAGGCATCTGCGAGGTGACAGCCAAAAAGCTTGAGCCAAAGAGCCTTGAGAAGATAACGGGCAAAGCAGGGGTGATCAAAAATACCGGCATCATTCTTTTCGCTTTGGGATCTGTCGCATCGGTCTTCGCGATGGTGATATTGTACCTCGGAAGGTGATCCCTCATTTTGACGCCCCGAAAATTTTTTCGCGCCCGCAAACGCAATAAATTAAGGCGTTTCGGGGATAGATAAAATTAATTTGATAGACATCTTTATATATATAATATATAATAATTCACGAGCCAAAGCTTAAGGGATATTCTCTTACGCGGCGGCTCTTTTTTGTCTATATCAGCATCAGAGGTAATCACATGGCATACTCGATGACAGGCTTCGGCCGCGGCGAGAAGATCTACGACACCAGGAAATACAGCATTGAGATCAAATCCGTTAATTCGAGATTCTGCGACATTTCGATAAGAATGCCCAGAATGTTCAATTATCTGGATACCGATGTACGAAGGATAATCACAGACAGATTATTGAGAGGCAAGATCGACGTCTTCATCAATTACGAAGACCAGGGCGAATCCGGCCAGACTGTTACGGTCAACACAGGTCTTGCGAAGGAATATTCCGAAGCAGCAAAGGCCATCGCTGCAGTCACGGGAAGAACTGATGATTTCGGTGTTGAGAGGATCGCTCTTATGCAGGATGTATTGAGCGTCACCGCTAAAGAGATCGATGAGGAAGCAGCTTCCAAAGAACTTATCGAGACATTGAACTTAGCCATAGACGGTATGCTCGAGATGCGCAGGCGTGAAGGTGACAATCTCGTCGCTACTATCCTTGCGAAGGTTGATTCACTCGCTGCGTTAAGAGAAGAAGTCGTCGCAAGATCTCCTGAAGTAGTCGAGAGCTACAAGCAGAAGCTCACGGCAAGGATCAACGACATCTTAACGAGCGACCAGAGAGAATTCTACGATGACAACAGACTTGCGGCCGAGGTTGCTATCTTCGCCGACAAGTGCGCGATAGATGAAGAGATGGCAAGACTCTCGAGTCATTTCTCACAGGCAAGAAAGATCCTTGCAGAAGAAGAGACCGTCGGTAAGAAGATGGATTTCCTCGTTCAGGAGATCAACCGCGAGATCAACACGACAGGCAGCAAGGCAAATGACATTGAGATCACTTCGAGAGTTCTCACTATGAAGAATCTCGTTGAAGAGATCAGAGAACAGATCCAGAATCTTGTATAACGAAAAGGAAGTTAAGATGGCATCCGGATTTATCGATATCGGCTTCGGCAACATAGCACAGGCAGGACGCATAATCTGCGTCGCTTCGGCAGAGTCTTCACCGGTAAGACGCATGATGCAGGATTCCAAGGACAGAGGCATGCTGGTCGATTGCTGTGCAGGCAAGAAGTGCAAGTCGGTGATCGTTACAGACAGCGGGCTTGTCCTTACTTCCGCACTTGCAACATCTGAGATAAAGGAGAAGCTGGGATGAGTATTTACAGAGGATTGATCGTCGCAGTATCAGGTCCTTCAGGTGTCGGCAAAGGCACCGTGCTCGCGAAGGTTGAAGAACTCTTGGAGCAGGCTCATCCGGGAAGCGTAGGCCATTCCATTTCCGTCACGACAAGAGCTCCGAGAGGACAGGAGAAAGACGGTGTCGAATATTACTTCAGAACAGCCGAGCAGTTCGAGCAGATGATCAAAGACGGCAAGATCGTAGAGTATGACAAGTACGTCGATAATTACTACGGTACGCCTTCAGATCCCCTTGATGAGATGCTCAGTAAAGGACAGGATGTGCTTTTCGATATCACGATAGAAGGCAGCCTTGCATTGAACCGCAAATTCGACGTCGATACGGTCACGATATTTATCCTTCCGCCCTCGATGGAAGAGCTCGAGAACCGTTTGAGAGGCAGAGGCACCGAGACAGAAGAGAAGATCGCCAAGAGGCTCGCGCAGTCAAGAGAAGAGATCAAGCGTGCAGGAGAATTCGAATACCTGGTAACCAACGGCGACGTTGATACCGCAGCAAGAGAGATACTTGCGATAATCACCGCTGAAAAGCTTAAAGCTTCGAAGAATATTAACACAGCCAAAGAACTTTTATAAAAGGAGAAGAGAGGTAAAAAGATGTTAACAGAACCTTCAATCGAGAAACTCAAAGAGAAGTCAGCAAGTCCTTATGATCTTGCAGTGCTCGTAAGCAAGCGCGCAAGAGAACTGACAGACGGCGCACAGCCCATGATCGACGATACTAACGCAGCTAACGTAGTATCTCTTGCATGCAGCGAAGTAGCTGCCGACAAGGTCGTTGCAGTTAAGGGTGACGTTGAGGATGAGGCAGTCATCCCGATCACAAGAGAAGAGAAGATCAGAAGAAGAGAAGAAGCCGAGAACAGAAGAAAGATGCTCGAGGAAGAAAGAGCAGAGAGAATGTCTGTTGCAAACGGCCTCAACTCCAAGGGCCTTGATGATCTTATCGATGCTTTGGCAGGCGGCACTTCCGGCGAGGAAGAAGAAGTCGTTTACGACGAAGGCGCTGATGATTCAGCTGAAGACGAAGAATAATTCCGGGGAGTTAAGATCAATATGGCAGTAGAGAAAACAATGGATAAGATAGTCTCACTCGCAAAGGTAAGAGGCTTCGTATATCCGGGTTCTGACATTTACGGGGGTCTTGCAAATTCATGGGACTACGGCCCGTTAGGTGTTCAGCTTAAGAATAACGTTAAGGCAGCATGGTGGAAGAAGTTCGTCCAGGAGAGCCCTTACAATGTAGGACTCGATGCTGCGATCATCATGAATCCCAAGACATGGGTCGCTTCAGGTCACGTCGGCGGATTCTCCGATCCTCTCATCGACTGCAAGCAGTGCAAGGCTCGTCAGAGAGCGGACAACCTCGTTGAGGACTGGAACAAGGAGAACGGCATTGAGAACGTTCCCGTAGAGGGTATGAGCCCTGAAGAGATGGTAGCTTACATCAGGGAGAATAACATTCCCTGCCCTGTATGCGGCGGCCACAACTTCACGGACATCCGTAAGTTTAACCTCATGTTCAAGACATTCATCGGTGTTACCGAGGATGCCACATCTGAGGTTTATTTAAGACCTGAGACAGCTCAGGGTATCTTCGTTAATTTTGCTAACGTTCAGCGTTCGGCAAGAAAGAAGATTCCTTTTGGTATCTGCCAGATCGGTAAGTCCTTCCGTAACGAGATCACACCCGGCAACTTCATCTTCAGAACACGTGAGTTCGAGCAGATGGAGTTAGAGTTCTTCTGCGAACCCGGCACAGACCTTGAGTGGTTCGATTACTGGAAGAAGTTCTGCCATGACTGGCTCATCGGCCTTGGCATCAAGGAAGAGGAGCTCCGCACGAGAGATCATGCTAAGGAAGAGCTCGCTTTCTATTCGAGAGCTACGACAGACTTCGAGTTTGCATTCCCGTTCACTGACTGGGGCGAACTCTGGGGCATCGCAGACCGTACAGACTATGACCTCAAGCAGCACATGGAATTCTCCAAGCAGGATCTCACATATTTCGATCCCGCCAAGAACGAGAAGTACATTCCTTATGTTATCGAGCCCTCGCTCGGCGCTGACCGTGTTACACTCGCTTTCCTCTGCTCTGCTTACGATGAGGAAGAGCTCGAAGGCGGCGATGTAAGAACAGTTATGCATTTCCACCCGTTCCTTGCTCCTATCAAGATCGGCGTGCTCCCGCTGTCTGCTAAGCTCACGGATAAGGCTCAGCCTATCTTTGAGAAGCTGTCGAAAAAGTATATGTGCGAGCTCGATGACCGTCAGTCCATCGGCAAGCGCTACAGAAGACAGGACGAGATCGGTACTCCTTACTGCGTGGTTTACGACTTCGATTCGGAGAACGACGGCTGCGTAACCATCAGAGAAAGAGACTCCATGAAGAACGTCGAGTACGAGCCCGGAAACATCAGATTCCCTATCGACAAACTCGAAGAATTTTTCTCAGATAAGTTCGATTTTTAAGACATTATTCTGATAAAATAAACTGATAAGTTTTTAGCAGGCTAAAATGCCATAAGAGAAACAAAAAACTGAATCCAATAAATGAAAGGCGGATAAAAAGAATGACAAAGTACGTTTACCTGTTCACCGAAGGCAACGGAAACATGCGCGAACTCCTTGGCGGTAAAGGCGCTAACCTTGCTGAGATGACAAACATCGGTCTCCCTGTACCTCAGGGTTTCACGATCAGCACAGAGGCATGCACCAAGTATTACGAGGACGGCCGTCAGATCAATGACGAGATCATGGCTCAGGTCATGGAGTACATCGTAAAGCTTGAGGAGATCACAGGCAAGAAGTTCGGTGATCTCGAGAACCCGCTCCTCGTATCCGTAAGATCCGGTGCCAGAGCTTCAATGCCGGGCATGATGGACACTATCCTTAACTTAGGTCTGAATGAGCAGGTTGTAGATGTTATCGCTACAAAGTCCAATAACCCCAGATGGGCATGGGACTGCTACAGAAGATTTATCCAGATGTATTCCGACGTTGTTATGGAAGTCGGCAAGAAGTATTTCGAAGAATTGATCGACAAGATGAAGGCTGCAAGAGGGGTTACACAGGACGTTGAGCTCACAGCAGACGACCTCAAGGAACTCGCTTCACAGTTCAAGGCTGAGTACAAGGCTAAGATCGGCACAGACTTCCCTACAGATCCTAAGGAACAGCTCATCGGCGCAATCAAGGCTGTATTCAGATCCTGGGACAACCCGAGAGCTAACGTCTACAGAAGAGACAACGATATCCCTTATTCTTGGGGTACGGCAGTTAACGTTCAGTCCATGGCATTCGGTAACATGGGTGACGACTGCGGTACAGGTGTTGCTTTCACTCGTGACCCTGCTACAGGTGAGAAGGGCCTCTTCGGTGAGTTCCTTACAAACGCACAGGGCGAAGACGTAGTTGCAGGCGTTCGTACTCCTATGAAGATCGCTGAGATGGAGCAGAAGTTCCCTGAAGCATTCGCTCAGTTCACACAGGTTTGCGAGACTCTCGAAA
>JAFRST010000057.1 GCA_017427465.1 Clostridiales bacterium
ACCGTCCTCAGTTCTACTTCAGAACAACAGACGTTACAGGCGTTATCAAGCTTCCTGAGGGAACAGACATGTGCATGCCCGGCGACCACGTAACAATCGAAGCTGACCTCATCACTCCTATCGCTATGGAGCAGGGTCTTAAGTTCGCTATCCGTGAGGGTGGCCACACAGTAGGCGCTGGTACAGTTTCTACAATCATCGAGTAATCTATATCAGATTAATCAAGTTGATCTCAAAGAGCTTCGGGATTTTCCCGGAGCTCTTTTTCACGGCTTGCAGCCCTTGTAATATGCCTTTAATCTGTTTACCTAACTTTTGCCATAAATTTGATGCAGATTGGATATTAGAGGAATTTACAATCAAGCTAATAAATTGTGTCTAAAGCAATTAAGGAGAGTGTGTTTATGAATAAAATGCCTGTAAAGGTAGTGTCTTTGGCACTTGCGGTATCAATGCTTATGCCTCTTGCCGCTTGCGGAAAGAAGAAAGCGAAGAACGGCAGCAGGAGCGGCGTTAAGATCACAGCCGACATGCCCTGGTATGATGCCAAAAAGCTTGATGTTGAAGTGGAGCTCGATCAGAGCCAGAAAGTCGAGTATACATATAATCGTCTGGCCGGAGCCGACGATGATTATCTCGTTGTTATTACAACGGGTAATTACAGGATTCCCGACGACTTTGACTGGAACAAATACAATTACAATGATTACGCGATCGCCATGCTCACGGTAGTCGACAGAAAAACCTGCGAGACCAATCTGACCATCGATCTGACTGACAGTATCTCAGATAACGAGTTCATCGAGGATGCCTCATATTCCAACGGAACGGTTACTGCCATCTTAAGCTCATACGATGAGTATACGTACGAGATGGTAAGAAAAGAAGTCGATTACGATGTCGAGACAGGTAAGCAGACAGATACCCGTGAGGAAGAATTCGGTGACTCTAATATCGAGAATACATTCCAGCTCGGCGATTACAAAGTAGATACAGAGATGCACTGGGAAGATGAAGCCTGGTATACACTTTATATTCATTCGGCAGACGGATCAAGAAAAGAGGTTGAGATTAAGGAAGCGGGAAAAGAATATTACGATATTCCCGTCATTTTCCTGCTCAATGAAGGAAAAGCTCTTGTACCCGTAACTTCTGATACTTCGGATAAGTACTATTTCGAACTGGATCTTGCAACGGGAACTGTCACGGAGCTTGATGCCAAGGATTACGAATGGCTGGATATAAGCAACATTTATTCCTCGTTCTCCGGTTCGGACAACAAAGTTTATTACACGACAAGCACCGGTATATCAACGATCAACTTCAAAGAGAAGAAAACAGAAGAAGTCTTCAATTACAGTTGGTGCGGAGTCAGCAGATCCAAGCTGTCTTCACTTGAGATAGCTTCTTTCTCAGATGATGCTTTCATCCTTTGCGGTGAGGATTACTCGAGCAGCGCATTCTCAAGCAGATACGAATCAGATTTTATAATTTACGAATTTACAAAGGCAGCTAAGAACCCTCATGCCGGCAAGACTATCCTTGAGCTTTATTCAGCCTGGGGATACACAGAAGACAAGGTCAGTGATGCCCTTCTGAAGTTCAATGAGACCAACGAAGATTACTTCATCGAGGTTACTGACCGTTACAGCTCTAACGATTACTCGGCCTTCGATGATGTAAATAGTGACGATGAATATGAGGAAGTTCAGCTCAATGTCGATTCGGAGCTGAGCAACCAGCTTGCAATGGATATCTTAAACGGCGAAGGTCCGGATATCCTGATGAATGTAAGTTCCTATGGCCAGCTCAACAGCACGAACTATCTTGCGGATCTTACCAAGTACGTCGGAGACCTTGATCCGGAGAAGTATTTTACCAACGTATTAGATGCTGCAAAGGTTGACGGCAAGCTCTATAACCTGCCGGTATGTTTCTCGATCGAAGGCATCCATACAGACGCGAAGTATGCGGGAAGTTCCGGCGTAGGCTTTACAACAGCCGAATATGAGAAGTTCCTTAACGAGACATTGAACGGCAAGGATGTAATTCCTTCGGGCCAGGCTATCTATTTTGCTAAGCTTTTCAACAATATGTCCGATAAGTTCATCGCAAACGGCAAGGCTGACTTTACAGGCGCTGATTTTGAATCTCTTGCGGAATTCGTTAAGAACAATGTCCCTGAGAGCTCGGGTTCATGGGATGACGCGGTAGTATACGCCGATGATGTATACTATGAAACAGCTTACGCTGTAGGCGCATCGGTCTTTAAGGGCGACAGGGGTTACGAGGAACAGGTTGCATGCTATGCATATTGTTACGGATTCTCGAGTTATATTTCCGATATGTCAATGCTGAACGGCGCGACAGCTATCCTCGGTATTCCTTCGAGCGACGGAAGAGGACCAATGGTTGCACCTTATACTTCTATTGCGATCTCCGCACAGGCATGCGATGTAGACGCCTGTGGTGAATTCGTTAAGATGATCCTGAGTGATGATGTCCAGCTCGATCTTGCCATGAACGACAACTTCGTTCTCAGCCGTGAAGCGTTCAGGGCTGTAGGCCAGAAGGCTGTTGATTACTATAACGGTGAAGGCAAGTATGAGATCATGTCATATGACTGGGCTACAGGAGAGCCGCTTGATAACCGCCTTAATGTTACGGAGCAGACGATTACTGATCTTGAGAACATTATCCTGAGCTGCTCGAAAATGACCTCGACAGATGCCGCGATCAATCTCATTCTCATAGAAGAGATGCCGGCATATTTCTCCGGTCAGAAACCTCTTTCTGACGTTGTTACCATTGCTCAGGACAGAGCCCAGAAGGTTCTTGACGAGCGCGGATGATCCTTTGAGATATGTAGGAATAGAAACGAAGGGCTGTCCTTAGGGGCAGCCCTTTTCGCATCTTATAAGGATTCTCGCAAAAAGAAAAACTTGAAATATGTCCTTAACGTGTTTACCTGAGTTTTGCCTTGATTTTGATGCTGAATGTATTTTTCGCGGTCTTACAATCATCCTAGTTAAAACCCAAAGGGGATAAAAAGGAGATATAAGAATGAAGAAGCTATCCGTAAAAGCGGTTTCCATGGTGCTTGCCTTGTCAATGCTGGGATCGCTCGCAGCCTGTAAGAAGAAGGGCGGCGACACGATCACTAATGATACCAGCCGCAGCGGTGAGAAGATCACGGAAGACACGCCGTGGTTTGACAGCAAGATCACAGATGTTGAGATCGATGTCGATTCCTCCAGAGAGGTCGATTACACATATCAGCAGCTGATAGGTGCCGATGACAAGAATGTCATCCTTTTCACCGGCGGCCAGTATAAGATGCCGCCTGATGACCAGATCAACTGGGAAACATTTGATTATTCGGAATATTCATTCAACCAGATCTCGATAATCGACAGAGCCTCCGGAGAGAGCATCAATAAGATCGATCTTTCAAAAGCATTCGGCGAGAATGAATACTTTGACCACGCTGTCTATGAGAACGGCATGATCATTGCTTCACTGTATGTCTATGATGAGAATACATATGAATCGATGTATAAGACGGTCGAGATCGATCCTGCCACAGGCAAGGTGAGTGCTTCGAGCTTAGGCGACGATTCTGAAAACATGAATATCGAGCGTACCTTTAAGCTCGGCGATTACAAAGTCGATACGGAAATGGTATGGGAAGATAAGTCCAGTTACATCCTTTACATTACAGCGCCCGACGGCAATAAGACTACTGTTGAGGTTAAGAAGGCAGGAGAGGACTATTATGACATCCCCGTAGTTCTTCTCAAAGATGAAAAAACGGCTGTAGTTCCCGTCAACAAGGGAGGCGCCGGTGATTATGTATTTTTCGAGATGGATCTTCAGTCCGGAAATCTGACAGAAGCAGATGCAGGTGCTTATGAATGGCTGGATCTCGAATTCTGCTACAATCCGTTCACCGGTTCTGACGGCATTGTATATTTCACAACACCTGTCGGCATAACAAAGATCAATTTCAAGGAAAAGTGCATGGAGACGGTCTTTAATTACAGCTGGTGCGGCGTGAACAGAAATATCCTGTCAAACCTCCAGATCGCAGAGATCAATGAAGATTCCTTCGTTCTTTGCGGCGACAGCTATAACTCAAATGCGTATGCATCCAATAATATTGCGAACTTCACTATCGTGGAGTTTACGAAGGCTGCCAAGAATCCTAATGCAGGCAAGTACATTCTCGAGCTTTATTCATCATACGGCTATACATCAGATAAGATCTCTGATGCGATCCTGAAGTTCAATGAGACAAGCAGTGATTATTTTATTGAAGTCACTGACCGTTATTCGAAGTTTGACGACGCAGATTACAGCAACATTAACAGTGATGACGACTACGAACAGATACAGCTCGGTTCGGATGCCAAAATGAGCAACCAGCTCGCCATGGACATCTTAAACGGCGAAGGTCCGGATATCCTTATGAATGTCTGCACATACGGCCAGCTCAACAACGATAACTATCTGGCTGACCTTACACCTTATGTCGGCAGCCTTGATCCCGAGAAGTACTTTACGAATGTTATAGATTCTTCAAAGGTCAACGGCAAACTCTATAATCTGCCTATCTGCTTCGTAGTGGAAGGCATTCAGACAGATGCCAGAAATGCAGGTGCATCCGGCGTAGGTTTTACGACAGACGAGTACGAGAAGTTCCTTAAAAGCCAGTTGAACGGCAAGGATGTTATCACTTCCGGACAGGCATTCTATTTTGTAAAACTCTATACTGCCATGAGCGATAAATTCGTTAAGGACGGCAAGATCGATTTTTCCGGCCCTGAGTTTGAACAGCTCGCAGAATATGTAAAGAATAATGTTCCCGAGAAAGCCAGATCATGGGACGAAGGAAATGATATGGATCCGGCTTTTGCTGTGGGCGCAACCATCATGAAGGGCGACATGCCTCTTGATCAGGCAGGACCTGCTATCTATACACGCTGCTACGGATTATCCACATATTTCTACAGCATGTATGAATGCCAGGGCGGCACAGCCATCCTCGGACTGCCTTCTTCTGACGGACGCGGACCTGTCGTATCACCTTATATCTCTGTTGCCATTTCAGCACAGGCTTACAATGTGGACGCCTGCGGTGAGTTCGTAAAGATGCTCTTATCCGACGAAGTACAGACGGATTTTGCGATGATGGATAATTTCGTCATCAGCCGTGAAGCCTTCAGAGAAGCAGGAAAGAAAGCTGTCGAATACTACGGCGGGGAAGGTGCAGACCGTATTGCTTACGGCAATCCGGATGACCATATCAAGTTTACCGAGAAGAACGTTGAAGACATGGAGAACATCGTCTTAAGCTGCTCATCATGCAATGTTGCGGATGCGGCGATCAATCTCATCCTCATTGAGGAGATGCCGGCATATTTCTCCGGTCAGAAGCCGCTGTCGGAGGTAATCGCGATCGCTCAGGACAGAGCGCAGAAAGTATTGGACGAACGTGGATAATTACCCACTTCGAAAATAGATTACAGCAAGAAGCTGTTCCGCTATGCGGGGCAGCTTTTTGTTTCTTGGAGACGTGACTCCGTCGAGTACGCGAGGAACGAAGCGTGCGAGACAATAAACCACCCGCTATGCGGGTGCGCGACAGAAGTTATACAAAGAAGTCACCTTTCCCTATAATCGAGGTGTTCAAGCCGAGATTATA